>DATEEP010000093.1:0-20968 GCA_035281095.1 Novosphingobium sp.
AAGTGCGTGGCACTACCCGGAGGATCAGGTCTCCGATGCCAGCGAACGCCTGCTCGCCTGCGAGATCACGCGCGAACAGCTCTACCGCCAGCTCCACGACGAGCTGCCCTATGACAGCGCGGTGGTGCCCGAAAGCTACCAAAACCGCCCGGACGGCTCGATCGAGATCCACCAGCAGATCGTCATCGCGCGCGACAGCCAGAAGGCCATCGTGCTGGGCAAGGGCGGCGCGCGACTCAAGGAGATCGGTTCGAAGGCAAGGGCCGAACTGGCCGAACTGCTGGGCGTGAAGGTCCACCTGTTCCTGCACGTGAAGGTAGACGAGAATTGGTCCGAAAGCCGCGAGCTCTACGAGCAGATCGGGCTCGATTGGGTGAAGTGAGGGAGCGTCATCCGGACGAAAACCGGAATATTCCCCCTGTCCTACATCACCGCGCCAGCATATCATCGGAGCCGGGCCACCACCGCCTCCGCTCATTCTCCCTGTCGCTCGGTCACTTTCCCGGAGAAGGGTCACCCGACACAGATCGGGAAGCAACCGCCTATGTTGGTTCGATTTTCCGGCCCGGACACCAGGGTGACACGGTGTAACCCTGTGTCACCCTGTCAGGCGTCCGCCACCTTCTTCGCCGCAGCCTTTTTCTTGGCGGACGCTTTCTTCGCGGCGGGCTTCTTGGCAGCCGCCTTCTTGCCGGAAGCCTTCTTTGCCGGGCCCTTGGCCGCCTTTTCGTCGATCAGGCGGATTGCTTCTTCCTCGGTCAGATCCTCGGGCTTCTTGTCGCGCGGGAGAGTGGCATTGGTGGTGCCGTCGGTGACGTAGGGACCATAGCGACCGGCGAGAACCTTCATCTCGCCCTCGCTGTTGGGGTGCTTGCCGAACGTCTTGATCGGCTCGGCCTTGGCCCCGGCGCGCGGGCCGCGGTTCTGCGCCTCGGCCAGCAATGACACCGCCGCGTTCATGCCAGTCTCGAACACCTCGGTTGTAGATTTCAGCCGCGCGTACTTGCCATCGTGCGCGAGGTATGGCCCGTAACGCCCAATGCTGGCGGTAATCGCGTTGCCGCTCTCGGGATGGGTGCCGACCGTGCGCGGCAGGCTGAGCAGCTTTACCGCCCAGTCCAGATCGAGTTCGGGAATGTCCTTGGGGATCGAGGCGCGCTTGGCCTCCTTGCCCTCTCCGAGCTGGATGTAGGGGCCGAACCGCCCCGCCTTGCGTGCGATGTCCTCGCCGGTTTCGGGGTGCTTGCCCAGGACCTCGTCATCGCCGTCCTGATCGGCGCTGCCGCCGGGCTGCGCGAACTTGCGGGTGAACTTGCAGTCGGGATAGTTGGAGCAGGCGATGAACGCGCCATAGCGGCCGCCGCGAAGGGCGAGCCTGCCGCTGCCCCGGCCCTCGACCGGGCACTTGGGACAGGCGCGCGGATCCGATCCGTCCTCCTTGGGCGGGAATAGGTAATCGGCGAGGAACTCGTCGAGCACTTCGCTGACTTCGGACGGCTTGCGCTCCATGACCTCGTCGGTCTTCGGCTTGAAATCGCGCCAGAAGGTTTCGAGCACCGCCTTCCATTCGGCCCGGCCGCCGGAGACGTCGTCAAGCTCGTCCTCCATCTCGGCGGTGAAGTCGTATCCGACATAGCGCGGAAAGAACCGTTCGAGAAACGCCGTGAGAAGCCGTCCCGATTCCTCGGCGAAGAAACGGTTTTTCTCCGTGCGGACGTAATTGCGGTCCTTCAGCACCTGGATCGTGGCGGCATAAGTGGAAGGCCGGCCGATGCCCAGCTCCTCCAGCCGCTTGACGAGGCTCGCCTCGGAATAACGCGGCGGCGGCTGGGTGAAGTGCTGCGCGGCCTCGACGCCCTTCTTGGTGGGCGCATCGCCCTTCGCCATCAGGGGGAGCAGGCCCTCGGCCTCTTCGTCCTCGCCCGGTTTGGCGTCGCGGCTTTCCTCGTAGACCGCGAGGAAGCCGGGGAACTTGACCACTTGCCCGGTGGCGCGCAGTTCGTGCCGTCCGGTGCCGTCGCGCAAGGTGACGGTGGTGCGCTCGAGGCTCGCCGAGGCCATCTGGCTGGCCAGCGCGCGCTTCCAGATCAGCGAATAGAGGCGGGCTTCGTCGGCGGCGCCGAACTTGTCGACGGTGAAATCGGTCGGGCGAATCGCCTCGTGCGCTTCCTGCGCGTTCTTCGCCTTGGTCTCGTAATGTCGCGGCTTTTCAGGCAGATAATGGCCGCTGTAGCGATCGTTTATCGCCGCGCGCGCCGCCGCGATGGCCGATGGGTCCATCTGCACGCCGTCGGTCCGCATGTAGGTGATCGCGCCCGCCTCGTAGAGCGTCTGCGCCACGCGCATGGTGTGCGCGGCCGAGAAACCCAGCTTGCGCGCGGCTTCCTGCTGCAAGGTGGAGGTGGTGAACGGCGGATAGGGATTGCGCTTCTGCGGCTTGGTCTCGACCTCCTCGACCTTGAACGCGCCACTTTCCACCGCCGCCTTGGCGCGCAGGGCTATACCCTCTTCGCCAAGGCTGAGCTTGTCGAGCTTCTCGCCATCGAAGCGCACCAGACGGGCGTCGAACTCGGTGCCGTCCTGCTCCAGCCGCGCCACGACCGACCAGTATTCCTGCGGCTTGAACGCCTCGACCTCACGCTCGCGGTCGACGATCAGGCGCAGCGCCACCGACTGGACGCGGCCCGCACTCTTGGCGCCGGGCAGCTTGCGCCACAGCACTGGCGAGAGCGTGAAACCAAACAGGTAATCGAGCGCGCGGCGGGCGAGATAGGCGTCGATCAGATCCTGATCGAGCGCGCGCGGCGCCGCCATCGCATCGGTCACCGCCTTCTTGGTGATGGCGTTGAAAGTGACGCGCTGGACGTCCTTGGGCAGCGCCCGGCGCTTGGCGAGAAGTTCCTGCACATGCCACGATATCGCCTCGCCCTCGCGATCGGGGTCGGTGGCGAGGATCAGGCGGTCGGCGGTCTTCGCGGCGTCGGTGATCGCCTTCACCTGGCGCTGCTTGTCGCCGTAAAGTTCCCAGTCCATCGCGAATTCCTCGTCCGGGCGGACCGATCCGTCCTTGGGCGGCAGATCGCGGACATGGCCATAGGAGGCGAGGACCTTGTAGTCCTTGCCCAGGTATTTCTCGATGGTCTTCGCCTTGGCAGGCGATTCGACGATGACAAGCTGCATTCGGACCCTAACTCACCCCTGCCGGGCGATGCCACGGCTCTCACGCGCGAGAAGAGAGGCAGGCGGCCGCAACGTCAAGAGCAGAGCGAAACGCGCCCTCCGGCATGACGGACCAACGTGCCGGCGATCTCCAGTTCGAGCAGGGCGAACTGCACGGCGCCGGCATCGCCTCCAGACTGGCGTATCAGCTCGTCGACGGCAACCGGCGCGGTGGTGAGCAGCGTGGCGATCTGGGCGGGCTCGTGCGCCAGCGGTTCGTCGTCGAGCAGATAAGCGGGCGCGGCCTCGCGGAAGGAGGAACGAGGCGCACCATCAAAACCGGAGAGCAGCTCGATCACGTCGTCCGGCGATTGCACCAGCACCGCGCCGTCGCGGATCAGCTGGTTGCAGCCGTGGCTGCGCGAATCGAGCGGGGAGCCGGGAATCGCCATGACCTCGCGCCCCACCTCCCCCGCCAGCCGCGCGGTGATGAGCGAGCCGGACTTGGGCGCCGCCTCCACCACCAGCGTTCCCGCCGCCAGACCGGCGATGATGCGGTTGCGCGAGGGGAAATGGCGCGCGAGGGGCTCGGTGCCCGGCGGCTGCTCGGCGATCAGCAGGCCCTCGCTGGCGACCTGCTCCTGCAGATCGGCGTGCTCCGGCGGGTAGGCGATGTCGATGCCGCTGGCGATCACGCCGATGGTGGCGCCGCTATCGGTTCGGGCCGAAAGCGCTCCTCGATGCGCCGCGCCGTCGATCCCCCGCGCTAACCCGGAAACCACGGTGAACCCCGCTTCCGCCAGCGCGGCGGCGAAATCGCGGGCGAGTTTGACCGCCGCCGCCGAGGAATTGCGCGCGCCGACCATGGCGACGCAGGGCGCGTGGGCGATGGCGAGGTCGCCGCGCACGGTCAGGATCGGCGGCGCGCTTTCGATCATGCCCAGCAACGGGGGATATTCGGGCGAATCGTGGAACAGATACCGCGAGGCGGCGCGTTTCGTGGCGGCGATCTCCTTTTCGATCCGGTCGACCGGCGCGGCGCGATAGGGCTTGCCGCCGCGCGCCGCGAGTTCGGGCAAGGCCTCCAGCGCGGCCGCGGCATCGCCGAACCGGCGCAGGAGCTGCCTATAGCTGACCGGGCCGACATTGGGCGAGCGCAGCAGCCGGATGCGGGCGAAAGCCTCATCCTGCGTCAGGCTCACGGCTGCTTCGAGCCTCCGATTTTCGGCTCGGTCCCGGCGCGCAGCCGCGCGATGTTCGCTCGGTGCTGGACCAGCACGATGAAGGCGGCCACGGCCAGCGCCGGTGCATGTTCCGTATGGCCGATCGCCAGCGCCGCGAGCGGGGCGCTGACCGCCGCGCTCATCCCCGCGAGCGAGGAAATGCGCGTCACCGCAAGCATACCGAGCCACATGACCGCATAGACCAGCGCAATGGGCCAGGCGAGGCCGAGCGAAACGCCCATCAGCGTCGCCGCCCCCTTGCCGCCCCTGAAGCCGAGCCAGACCGGGAAGCAATGGCCCAGTACCGCGCCTAGCGCCGCAAACCCCATGGCATCAGGCCAAAAACGACCGGCAATCAGCACCGCCGCCAGCCCTTTCGCCAGATCGAGCAGCAGCGTCGCCGCCGCCAGTCCTTTGCGGCCGGTGCGCAACACGTTGGTGGCGCCGATGTTGCCCGATCCGATCGCGCGCAGATCCCCGGCACCGGTCAGCCGAGTCAGGATCAGCCCGAACGGGATCGAGCCGAGGAGATAGCCGAGGAGCAAGACCGTCAGGACATTCATGCACCTCCCTTATCCGCCTGCCCCGAGCTTGTCGAAGGGCTGCTTTTCTTTTTTGCTCCGCTGCGGATAGAAGGGCGGTCCCCTTCGGCTGGCCGGCAGGCCGGCCGCTCAGGACATGCTTCGACAAGCTCAGGACAAACGGTGATTTCTTTAGAGCTCAACGCCCCCATCCTCCTGTTCGATTCCGGCGTCGGCGGACTGTCGGTGCTGGCGGAGCTGCGCAAGGTTCTGCCGCAAGCGCCGGTGATCTATGCGGCCGACAACGCCGGGCTGCCCTATGGCGCCAAGACCGAGGCGCAAGTCGCCGCGCGGGTCGCGGGACTGCTTGGCCGGATGACCGAGCGGCTGAAGCCCCGGCTGGTCTGCATCGCCTGCAATACCGCCTCGACCATCGCGCTCGGCATGGTGCGCGAGGTGCTGGAAGTGCCGATCGTCGGCACCGTGCCCGCGATCAAGCCCGCCGCCGCGTTGACCCGCACCGGCGTCATCGGTCTGCTCGGCACCGAGGCGACGATCCGGCAGGGCTATGTCGACCGGCTTGAGCACGAATTCGCGAGCGACAAGCGCCTGCTTCGCTTCGCCGCGCCGGCGCTGGTCGAAGCGGCGGAAGCGCGCTTGCGCGGCGAGGCATTTGACGACGGAGCGGTTGCGCGCGCGGTCGAGGGCCTCAGGTCCATGCCTGACGGTGAAGCGATCGACACCGTCGTGCTCGCCTGCACCCACTTCCCGCTGCTGGAGGACGCGCTCGCGGCGCGGTTCGGCGAGCACGTGCGGTTCGTCCACGGCGCGGAAGGGATCGCCCGGCGCATCGTCCACCTCACGCAGGACCAGGCGTTCGAACGCACCGCGCCGGACCTTGCGCTGTTCACGCGCGACGGCAGCGACGCCGCCCGCTACGCGCCCGCGCTGGCGGCCTACGGAATCGAGCGGATCGAGCCTTTTTGAGAACCACTTTCAAGAGGACAAGTCTCTGGAATTGGGGGCCGACTTGCGGTAAGGCGCGCGCAATGTCGCGGGCCGATCGAGGCGGCCCCAAACGACCACTGCACGGGATGAACGCCTTCGTGAACTACGACCAGATCTTCGACCAGGCTATCGATCGCCTGCACTCCGAAGGACGTTACCGCGTTTTCATCGACATCCTGCGCAACAAGGGCGCTTATCCCAACGCCCGCTGCTTCGCGGGCCACAACGGGCCCAAGCCGATCACGGTGTGGTGCTCGAACGACTATCTCTCGATGGGCCAGCACCCCAAGGTGATCGAGGCGATGGAGGAAGCGCTGCACGATGTCGGCGCGGGCGCTGGCGGCACGCGCAACATCGGCGGCAACACGCACTACCACATCGAGCTTGAGCGCGAACTGGCCGACCTTCACGGCAAACAGGGCGCGCTGCTGTTCACCAGCGGTTATGTCTCGAACGACGCCACGCTTTCGACGCTGGGCAAGCTGCTGCCGGGCTGCGTGATCTTCTCGGACGAGTTGAACCATGCCAGCATGATCGCCGGCATCCGCAATTCGGGCTGTGAAAAGCGCGTCTGGCGGCACAACGATCTGGAGCATCTCGAAGAGCTCCTCGCGGCGACCGATCCCAACCTGCCCAAGCTGATCGCGTTCGAAAGCGTCTATTCGATGGACGGCGACGTCGCCCCGATCCACGCAATCTGCGACCTTGCCGACAAGTACAACGCGCTGACCTACATCGACGAGGTCCATGCCGTGGGCATGTACGGCGAGCGTGGCGGCGGCATAGCCGATCGGGACGGCGCCGCGCACCGCCTGACGATCATCGAGGGCACGCTGGGCAAGGCGTTCGGCGTGATGGGCGGATACATCGCCGCCGACAGCCGGATCATCGACTGCATCCGTTCCTATGCGCCCGGATTCATCTTCACCACCTCGCTGTCGCCGGTGCTGGCGGCGGGCGTGCTCGCATCGGTGCGGCACCTCAAGAGCTCGAACCTGGAGCGTGAGGGGCAGCAGCACGCCGCCGCCACGCTCAAGCGCCTGTTCGCCGAAGCCGGGCTGCCGGTCATGCCGTCCGTCACCCACATCGTTCCGCTGATGGTCGGCGATCCGGTTCGCGCCAAGAAGATCAGCGACATTCTGCTCGCCGAATACGGCGTCTACGTGCAGCCCATCAACTACCCGACGGTGCCGCGCGGAACCGAGCGCCTGCGCTTCACCCCCGGCCCGATGCACACCGAGGCGATGATGCGCGAACTGACCTCCGCCCTGGTGGAGATTTGGGAGCGGCTGGAGTTGGAGCTGCTCCAGGCGGCTTGACGCGTCCGCCTTGCCCACTCGCGAACGGCGGGGGACACAGTAATCATTGCCGATCGGGATCATCCCGTCGCGGGGACCCTGGCGGTTGAAGAACATTGCCGTTCATTCGCGTTTCCGCCGCCGTTCGATGGGCCGCGCCATGGTCCTCGGCGCGGCCGCGATGGCGCAAGCCGCCGGCAACCCGCGCGTCTGCATCTTCGGCGTCGAGAGCACCGTCGGCGAAGCGCTCTACCGCGCATGCGGGTTCGTGGAGGTCGGCGCCCAGATCGAGTGGACGGAAGCGCCTCGATCTGGGCGCGGGATGACCACGCCGCTTCAAGGGCAGCTCCCGCCGGAGCGGGAGCGGCACTTCACCGCAGCGAGACGACGTTGTCCTTGGCCGTGACCTTGCGAGAACCGGTGTAGAGGCTTGCCATCGGTTCGTCGGCCACTTCGAATGCGGCAGCTTCGCCGAAGCCATTGAACTTCGTGCGCATCGCCGCGCCATAGGCGCCGAGCATGCCGATCTCGATGTGCTCGCCGGCCCGAATACCGGCTGGCAACATGAACGGGCCTTCCATGAAGTCGGCATCGTCGCAAGTGGGTCCGTAGAAGGAGAAGCCCTCCTCCAGGCCTTCCGAGCTTTCACCGGGCGTGTCCGACAGGCGGCGCACCGGAAAGCGCCAACCGACATGGGCTGCATCGTAGAGAGCGCCATAGGCGCCGTCGTTGATGTACAGTTCCTTGCCGCGCCGCTTCTCGACCTTGACGATCAGCGAGTTGTATTCCGCGGACAGCGCCCGGCCGGGCTCGCACCACAGCTCGGCGTTATAGGCGATCGGCAGTGCTTCGAAGTGGCGGCTGATGATCTGGAAATAGTCCTCCAGCGGCGGCGGTTCCATGCCCGGATAGACCGAGGGAAAGCCCCCGCCGACGTCGATCATGTCGATGACGACGCCCGCATCGGCGATGGCCGCGCGCACGCGCTCCAGCGCCTGGACATAGGCGAACGGCGTCATCGCCTGGCTGCCGACGTGGAAGCACAGGCCAAGCCAGTCCGCCACCTGCCGAGTGGCCTGGAGCAGCGGGGCGGCGTCGGCGAGATCGATCCCGAACTTGGAGGCGAGGCTCAGTTCCGCATACTCGGACGAGACGCGCAGGCGAACGCACAGCCGCAGATCGGCGGCGCGCTCACCGGCTTCGTTCGTGGTCGCGGCGACGATCTTCGCCAGTTCCTCGTGCGTATCGAGGCTGAAGGTGCGCACGCCGTGCTCAAAGTAGGCCTCGGCAATAGCGCTCGCGGTCTTGACGGGGTGCATGAAGCACAGCGTCGCTTCGGGCAACACACCGCGCACCAGCCGCACCTCGGCGATCGAGGCGACGTCGAAATGCGTGATCCCCTCGTCCCCGAGCACCTGAAGGAGCTCGGGCGACGGATTGGCCTTCACCGCATAGAGCGACTTGCCCGGAAACTTCGTGGCGAAGAATCGAGCGGCGCGCGCCGCGGCGTGCGGGCGATTGAGAATAACCGGTTCGTCGGGCTGGAAAGCGCGGACGACCGCTAATGCATCAAGATGATTGTGCAACTCAAGGGACCCCCAATGGCAAAGTTCAACATAAGCTGCCTTGCGGTTTGGAAGTCCCCATGGGGCAGCGGGGGCGGATATAGGGGCCCGGAGATGAATCGCAAGTGAAAATGGGGCATTTTCACAAAAATGTCATGTTGCGGGACACCGTTGCAGCATGAACGACAATTTCATGAAAAATCAGTGTCATAATCGTCCTCAGCTGAGACGATCCCGGAAGTCCTCGTAGTCGAACCGGCGCACGCATTCGAGCGCGTCGGTCTCCGAGTCCCACAGCCAGATCGAGGGTAGCGGAACGCCGTTGAAAGTGGTGGTCTTGACCATCGAATAATGCGCCTGGTCGAGGAAGGCGAAGCGCTGCCCGGGCTCGCAGGGCACGGGCAGACGATAGTCGCCGATCACGTCTCCCGCGAGGCAAGAGGGTCCGCCAAGGCGCACCGCCCCGCCCTCCTCCACATCGATCATGTCATCCAGCGGCTCCTCGCCCAGCATCGCAGGGCGGTAGGGTGCTTCCAGCACATCGGGCATGTGACAGGTGGCGGAAACATCGGTCACCGCGATCGGCATGCCGTTCCACTGGGTGTCCAGCACCGTGCCGACCAGTATCCCGGCATCGAGCGCCACCGCTTCGCCCGGCTCGATATAGACCTGCGCGCCAGTATCCTCCGCCACTTCGATCAGGAACTCGATAAGGTCATCGCGCTGGTAATCGGCGCGGGTGATGTGGTGTCCGCCGCCGAAGTTGATCCATTTGAGCTGGTCGAAATAGGGCTCCAGCCGGTCGAAGACCGCGTCCCAGGTGCGGCGCAGCGGCGGAAAATCCTGCTCGCACAAGGTGTGCATGTGGATGCCCTCGACCAGTTCCATGTGCTCGTCCTCGAGTTGGTCGATGGGAAAGCCGAGGCGCGAATGCACCGCCGCCGGATCGTAACGCGGCACCTCGCCCTCCGCGTGCAGCGGATTGATCCGCAGGCCCACGTCGAAGTCCCCACCCGTCACCCGCGCCGCAGCCATGATCTGCGATGCACGCATCATCTGGGCTGGCGAATTGAAGATGACGTGATCGGAAAGTCTGCAGATTTCCTCCAGTTCGTGCGGCTTGTAGGCGGCGCAGTACGTCGCGATCTCGCCGTCGTAGAACTCGCTGGCGAGCCGCGCTTCCCACAGGCCCGAGGTGCACACTCCGTCGAGGTATTCCCCGATCAGCGGCGCGACCTTCCACATGCTGAAAGCCTTCAGCGCCGACAGCACCTTCGCGCCCGACTCCTCGCCGATCTGGGCGAGCACACGGCAATTCTCCCGCAGCTTCGCCGCGTCGACGACGAAAGCGGGGCTCTCGACCCGGTGGAGGTCGAAATGGGCGAACATGCCCGGATCGCCGGCTCTGGTTTCCATGGTGTGTTCCTGCAACCTCTTGCTTGCGTCTATCTGTCACCCTGAACTTGGTTCAGATCCATCTTTCCCGCGAACCGCTTTTCTATCGGCACGATGGATGCTGAAACAAGTTCGGCATGACGGTGGTATGATAGAGGCCTGGAAGTCATCCGAACGGCGTCAGATACGTCCAGCTCATTCCGGCCGCCTCAGAACGGCAGCGGCTCGCTCAGTTCCTCGCAAGTCCACGGCAACCCGTGGTCGTTGAGCATGTCCATGAAGGGATCGGGATCGAACTGTTCGATGTTGAACACACCCCCCTTACCATCCTCTGGGCGCCACTTGCCGGTAAGCATCATTGCCGCGCCGATCATCGCCGGGACACCGGTAGTGTAGCTGACCGCCTGATTGCCGGTCTCGTCGTAGGCCGCTTCGTGGTCGCAGATGTTCTTGACGTAGAAGGTCTTCTCGCCGCTGTCGTCGAGCGCCTGCCCGGTGGCGATGTCGCCGATGTTGGTCTTGCCCCTGGTCGTGGGGCCGAGCGAGGCAGGCTCGGGCAGCACCGCCTTGAGGAACTGCAGCGGGATGATCTCCACGCCGTTGTAGATCACCGGGTCGATCCGCGTCATGCCCACGTTCTGGAGCACGGTCAGGTGCTTGATGTACTCGTCGCCGAAGGTCATCCAGAACCGCGCCCGCTCCATCTCGGGCACGAACTTCGCGAGGCTTTCGAGTTCCTCGTGGTACATCAGGTACATGTTCTTGGGGCCGACGGCCTCGAAGTCGAAGCTCTGCTTCACGCTCATCGCCGGGGTTTCGACGAACTTGCCGTTTTCCCAGTGGCGGGCGGGCGCGGTCACTTCGCGGATGTTGATCTCCGGGTTGAAGTTGGTGGCAAAGGCCTGCCCGTGATCGCCGCCGTTGCAATCGAGGATGTCGAGCGTGCGGATGGTGCGCAGCTTGTGCTTCTTGAGCCACATCGCGAAGACGCTGGTGACGCCCGGATCGAAGCCGGAGCCGAGCAAGGCCATGAGCCCCGCCTCTTTGAAGCGTTCCTGATAGGCCCACTGCCACTTGTATTCGAACTTGGCCTCGTCGCGCGGTTCGTAGTTGGCGGTGTCGAGGTAGTCGGTGCCGGTCGCCAGGCAGGCGTCCATGATCGTCAGGTCCTGATAGGGCAGCGCCAGATTGACCACGAGCTCGGGCTGGATGCGCTCGATCAGCGCGACGGTCTGCGGCACGTCGTCGGCGTCGACGGCGTAAGTCGCGACCTCGACGCCGGTGCGTTCCTTGACAGACGCCGCGATCGCCTCGCACTTCGAGACGGTGCGGCTGGCAAGATGTATGTGGCTGAAAATGGAGGGAATTTGAGCCATCTTGTGGACCGCGACCGAGCCAACGCCGCCCGCGCCGATCACCAGAACCTTGCTCATGCCGCTTCTCCTCAAGCTACTTCAAAGCCGCGCGATATAGGCCGCTTGCGTGACAACTCAACTATTGCGGGTCGCGCAAGAACAGGCTGGCCAGCTCGACATGGGTGGACCAGCGGAACTGGCCGACCGGGCGCAGTTCGGCCAGGCGGTATCCGGCGGCGGTGAGGGTCGCGGCGTCGCGCGCCCAGCTCGAAGGATTGCAGCTGATGTAGACCACGCGCGAAACGGTGCTGGCGGCGAGCTGGGCAATCTGTTCCTTCGCCCCGGCACGCGGCGGATCGAGCAGGACGGCGTCGAACTTTCCCAGCTCTTCGGCGCGCACCGGATTGCGGAACAGGTCGCGATGCAAGGCATGAACGGGCCTTTGCAACCGCCCCGCACCGGCCTTGCAAGCAAGATGCGCGTCCCGTGCGGCCTCGGCCGCGAGGACTTTGGCCGATGGACCGGCGAGCGCGAAGGAGAAGGTGCCGAGCCCCGCGAACAGATCGGCGACGGTTCGCGATCCGGCCAGCCACTCGCGCGCGGCCGCGACGAGCCCATCCTCCCCGTCCTGCGTCGCCTGCAGGAAGGCGCCCGACGGAAACGGCACCGGCACGCCCGAGAGCGTGATCGTCACCGGATCGGGCTCCCACACCGCCTCGGCGCCATAGCCCTGGTCGAGCGTCAGCCGCGCCAGCGCATTGCCCCGCGCGAAATCGAGCATCGCCTCGGTGGCTTGCAGGCCCTCCACCGTCAGCCCCTTCAGTCCGACATCGACGCCTTGATCGGTCAGCGCCAATTCTACATCCAGCGCCAGCCTGCCGCCCCCTGAGGTCTGATGGGGCCGCGCCAGCATCTTGCGCAGCGGCGCGACCAGCGCGAACAGTTCGGGCCGAAGGACATGGCACTCCGTCATGTCGACGATCCGATGCGATCCGGCCTCGCGAAAGCCCAGCGCGATCCTGCCGCCGATCCGCGCGCCGTGAAGCGTGGCGCGGCGGCGGGTGCGCGAAGGCGAAAGGTGGGCGGGTGCAACCTTTCCGGGCGCAAGGCCCTGTCCGGTCGCGGCGAAACTCACCCGCTCGAAAACGAAATCGGAGAGCGACTTCTCGTCCAGTTGCTGGAGCTGGCAGCCCCCGCACGTGCCGAAATGACGGCAAGGCGGGACGGCGCGGTGCGGGCCCGGTTCCAGCGTGCCATCGGCATGCAGCACGTCGCCCGGAGCAGCGCCCGCGACGTACCTGCCGCTCGCGGTGACGCCATCGCCTTTCGCGGCGATGCGGACTACGGTTTCACCCCCGTTCCCGCCTGTTCCGAGCCTGTCGAAGGACTGCATTTTCCTTGGCGCCATTGGAAGGTTACAGACAGGACGCAAGCGCGAGGGGAATGGCTTTGACCAAATCGCCCGCACCGAACGCCGGCCCACTCAGTCGCGCGGCTTCGCCATGCAGCCACACGCCCTCGCAGGCGGCTGCAAAGGGCTCTGCCCCGCTCGCCACCCGGCTGGCGATGACCCCGGCGAGCACATCGCCGGTCCCGGCGGTGGAGAGCCAGCTTGTCGCCGGATCGGCGAAGCCAAATCGTCCATCGGGTGCGGCGACCACGGTGTCCGGTCCTTTCGCCACCACCACCATGCCGCTGCGTTCGGCGAGCGCCTGCGCCCGGTCGGCCTTGGAGCCGCCACCTTCCAGACCGAAGATCGCCTCGACAGCCGCAAGTTCGCCTTCGTGCGGCGTCGCAATGGTAGGCGCGAGACGTTCCGCCAGCAGCCGCTCGCCCATCAAGTGCAGCGCATCGGCATCGAGGACGGCCGGCACCGGATCGGCCATGGCGGTCGCCAGCCGCTCGCGCGCGATGGGGTCGCGGCCCAGCCCCGGCCCGACGAGGATCGCGGTGTTGCGATGATCGGTCAGCACGCGCGACAGACGGCCGGTATCGACGACGAGATCGGCGGGAGACTGTGACCCCTGATCGGCGAAAAGCTTCACATAGCCCGCCCCCGCATGCTGCGCCGCCCGCGCCGCCAGCACCGCCGCGCCCGGCATCGCTCCGCCGACGACCGCGAGCAGACCGCGCCGGTACTTGTGCGCATCGACGGCGGGAGCAGAGAACCGAGGCCGCGCGATCCTGTACGCCGCGTCGGCCACGGGACCGACGCCGATATCCACCAAACGCCGATCACCCAGCAGCGAAAGTCCCGGCATCAGGAAATGGGCGGGCTTCCAGGCCCCCAGTGCGAGCGTGAAATCATAGGACGGCAGCCCCTGATTCAGCGCCCGGCCCGTATCGCCCTCGATCCCGCTCGGCAGGTCGATGGCGATGCGCTGGCGATGGGCCGCCGAAAGCCGCCGGAGCAGCACCAGATATTCGTCATGAAGCGGACGCTTCAGGCCGCTGCCGAACAGGCAATCGACCAGGACGTCGCCATGAGCGTCCGCCTCGGGCGGCAGCACTTGGCCGCCATACGACGCAGCCGCCTTCCGCGCCGCTTCGGTCGCCGGGTCGGCAACCGCGACGACCGTGACGCTGCCGCCGCGCTCCCGCAGCGCCTCGGCGATGACGTAGCCATCGCCGCCGTTGTTGCCCGGCCCGCACAACACCGTAACCTTGTGGTGCGCGGCCACCCGCCACACCCAGTCCGCGGCGCCGCGGCCAGCCAATTGCATCAGGGCATCGACGCTGCTGCCCGCGTCGATCGATGCCTGCTCCGCCGCGCGCATCTGGGCGACGGTCAGCACCTGATCGGATGGTGACGGGTCAGGGATGCGCCGCATCTCGCTTCTGCGTCGCCGGGAAGCGGTAACGGTCCGCGCCGATGGCGACTTCGAGCACTTTGCCCGACAGCTTCGAGACCGCCTGGTCGGCACCGTCGGCAGTCGCCACGCCGCTGCCGTCCTTCATCACCTGGAACCGGCGAAAGCCGCCGTCGGGATGGTGGACGGTCAACAACAGCCTTTCATTCGACGCCACGCGCTCGACGGCGCAGGACTCCGAGAATTCCGCCGATCCGCCCACCGCGCAAGCGATGGTCTCGCCCATCGCCGCGCCCGGCTGCTGGTCCGGTTCGGGCTTGCAGGCCGAAAGCACGATCGTCATCGCGAGCGCGGCGAAACAATTCAGGGTTCTTGCGAAGGATGTCCTGGATTGCCGCGGGCCGATCGGCCCTCGCAATGACGAATTCCTGCCCATCGCTATCCCCTTCCGAGCTGTGTTATGTCCCTCACCGCACCGCGCGCGGCGCTGGTGGTCATCGCCGCATAAGCCTGAAGTGCTACCGAAACCTTGCGCGGCCGGGGATGGACCGGGCGCCAGGCATCGTCGCCGCGTTCCGCCATCGCGGCGCGGCGCTTCATCAGTTCGGCGTCCGAGATGGCGAGGTGGATGGTGCGGCCGGGGATGTCGATCTCGATCACGTCGCCATTTTCGACCAGCCCGATGGTCCCGCCTTCGGCTGCTTCCGGCGAGACGTGGCCGATCGACAGGCCCGAGGTGCCCCCCGAAAAGCGGCCGTCGGTGATGAGCGCGCAAGCCGCGCCCAATCCCTTCGATTTGAGGTAGCTGGTGGGGTAGAGCATTTCCTGCATGCCTGGACCGCCCTTCGGCCCTTCGTAGCGGATGACGACGACGTCGCCCGCGACGACCTGCCCGCCGAGGATGCCCGCCACCGCGGCGTCCTGGCTCTCGTAGACCCGCGCCGGGCCGGTGAACTTGAGGATCTTGTCGTCGACCCCCGCCGTCTTCACGATGCAGCCGTCGAGCGCGAGATTGCCCGAAAGCACCGCCAGCCCGCCGTCCTTGGAAAAGGCGTGCTTGGCCGAGCGGATCACGCCGTTTTCGCGGTCGGTGTCGAGATCGTCCCAGCGACGCGACTGGCTGAAGGCGACTTGCGTCGGCACGCCGCCCGGCGCGGCCTTGAAGAATTCCTGCACGGAAGATTCGTTCGTCCGCTTGATGTCCCAGCGGTTGAGCGCATCGCCCATGGTCTTGCTGTGGACGGTCGGCAAGTCGGCGTGGATCAGCCCGGCACGGTCCAGCTCGCCCAGGATCGCCATGATTCCGCCGGCGCGGTGGACGTCCTCCATGTGGACGTCCTGCTTCGCGGGCGCGACCTTGGACAGGCACGGCACCCGGCGTGACAGCCGGTCGATGTCGGTCATGGTGAAATCCACCCCCGCTTCATGCGCGGCGGCGAGCAGGTGGAGCACGGTGTTGGTCGATCCGCCCATGGCGATGTCGAGGCTCATCGCGTTCTCGAACGCGCCGAAGCTGGCGACATTGCGCGGCAGCACGCTCTCGTCGTCCTGCTCGTAGTAGCGGTGGCAGAGATCGACCACGAGGCGCCCTGCCTCAAGGAACAGACGCTGGCGGTCCGAGTGGGTCGCGAGGGTCGAGCCGTTGCCGGGCAGCGAAAGGCCGAGCGCCTCGGTCAGGCAATTCATCGAATTGGCGGTGAACATGCCGGAGCACGATCCACAGGTCGGGCAGGCCGAACGCTCGATCGTCGAGACTTCCTCGTCGGTGTATTTCTCATCGGCGGCGGCGACCATCGCGTCGACGAGGTCGAGCGCGACTTCCTTGCCCTTGAGCACCACCTTGCCCGCTTCCATCGGCCCGCCCGAGACGAAAACGACGGGGATATTGATCCGCAGCGCCGCCATCAGCATGCCCGGCGTGATCTTGTCGCAGTTGGAGATGCAGACCATCGCGTCGGCGCAATGCGCATTGACCATGTATTCGACGCTGTCGGCGATCAGATCGCGGCTGGGCAGCGAATAGAGCATGCCGTCGTGGCCCATGGCGATGCCGTCATCCACCGCGATGGTGTTGAATTCCTTGGCGACGCCGCCCGCCGCCTCGATCTCGCGCGCGACCATCTGGCCGAGGTCCTTGAGGTGGACATGCCCCGGCACGAACTGGGTGAAGGAGTTGACCACGGCGATGATCGGCTTGCCGAAATCGCTGTCCTTCATCCCGGTGGCACGCCACAATCCGCGTGCGCCCGCCATGTTTCGGCCGTGAGTAGTGGTGCGGGAACGATAGGCAGGCATGGGATTGCTCCAAGTGGCGGTTCGATCGAGGGTCGCCCTACGCCATGTAGGAAATCAGTCGAAGAAGAAAATAGGGTTGGCGAATGGAAGCACTTCACTTGCCCACCCCCGACCCCTCCCGCAAGCGGAAGGGGGGAACTTGCCGAGCCGCAGGTGAGGCTAGGGCATGATGACTTCGGTTTGAATCACTTCGTCATTGCGGGCGGCGAAGCAACATAAAGTCATCACGTTCTAGCCGCACTAGCCGCCACGGGGTGGGTCCCGCGCCACCCGCCCTAGTCGCCAATCGCCAACGCCACCGCATTGGCCACGCGCGCCAACCGCCCGGCCCACTCCGTCTGCCCAGCCTCGTCGGCGATCTGGTCCTGCCGGATCTCCACCCCGAGATAGGGCCGTCCTTCGGCCTCGGCATGGCGGTTCATCGTCGCGTTGAGCAGCTTGCCCGAATAGGGCAACTGGTCGCCCACGCACAGTCCCTCCGCCTCCAGCAGCGGGATAGCGACGCGCGCGGCGCGGTCGTCCTCGTTGTAGAGCACGCCGACATGCCACGGGCGCCGTTCCTCGGGCTTGCTCGCCAGTTGCGGCGTGAAGCTGTGGACCGACAGGATCAGCGAGTGCGGCGTTTCGACGAGCAGTCGGGTCAGCGCGGCATGATAAGGCCGGAACAGGCGATCGAGTCGGGCCTCGCGCTCCTCGTGGCTCAGGTCGTTACCGCGAATGACGTGGCCGTCGCTGGCGATGGGGATGATGCCGGGCGCGTGTTCGTCGCGGTTGAAATCGCAGACGAGGCGGCTGACCTCGGCAAGGAACGCGGCGGTGCCCTCTCGCGCCGCCATCCGCTCGGCAACCGCCGCGACGCCGATGTCGAAGGCGACGTGCTGGGTCAGCAGCGCCGGATCGATGGCGAGATCGATGTGGTCGGGGACGCGATTGGACGCGTGATCGCAGACCACCAGGATACCGCCGAAGCGCGGGGTTCCAACGATGCGATAGGGATCGCTCACCGCAGCAGCCCGCCGCACATCCACCACCCTGGACGCGAGAAGCGCAGCCGCTCCATCGCATCGAGCAGCTTGTCGTGGTCCTCGAACAGCGCGAAGCACGACGCGCCGGAGCCCGACATACGCGCCAGTATCGGGGCATAGCCGCGCAAGGTCTCCAGCACCTCGGCGATCACCGGGCACAACGCGATGGCGGGGATTTCGAGGTCGTTGCGGCCGTTGAGCGCGATCGTGCGGGCATCCCCGGCGGGAAGCGGCCCCTGGTCTTTCCCGCCCCACGCCCTGAACACCTCCGCCGTCGACAGCGCCAGACGCGGATTGACCAGCAGGACCGGCGTGCCCGTCAGATCGTTCTCGAACGGCGCGATATCGGTGCCGGTGCCGGTGCCGATGCAGGTCACGCTCTCGACACAGGCGGGAACGTCCGCGCCCAGCTTCGCCGCCCGCTCGCGCCAGTCGTCCGGCAGCTTGCCCCAGCGCCGGACCATGCGGATCACCGCCGCCGCGTCGGCCGAGCCTCCGCCCAGCCCCGCCGCTACCGGCAGGCGCTTTTCCAGTTGCACCGACCAGCCGGGAACATGCCGGAACGCGGTGAGCGCCCTGGCGACGATGTTGCCGAACGGATCGGTCAGTTGATCCGCGAACTCGCCCTTCACATGCAGCACGTCGCGCGTGGCGGGCGATGCCGTCAGCCGGTCGCCCTCGTCGACGAAGGCGAACAGCGTCTCGATCTCGTGGTAGCCGTCGGCGCGGCGGCCTCGAACGTGGAGCGCGAGATTGATCTTGGCGTAGGCGGTTTCATGCATGATGGCCCTCTCCCCTTCAGGGGAGAAGGTTGGGAGAGGGGGATACAGCGCGCACCCGGCCCCTCTCAACCGCAGCCAGGCGCTTCGCGCCAAGCCTCCGTGTCTCTCCCCTGAAGGGGAGAGAGCTGGATGCCGCGCCGCCGCCCATCACATGTTCGGATAGTTCGGCCCGCCGCCGCCTTCGGGCGCGGTCCATTCGATCTGTTGGCCGGGGTCCTTGATGTCGCAAGTCTTGCAGTGGACGCAGTTCTGCGAATTGATCTGGAACCTGGGCTCGCCGTTCGCCTCGATCACGTATTCGTAGACCCCCGCCGGGCAATAGCGGGTCGAAGGCCCGGCATAGAGCGGCAGCTCGACCCGGTTCGGATAGTCCGGGTCCTTCAGGACGAGGTGACAAGGCTGGTCCTCCTCGTGATTGGTGAAGGAGAACGCCACCGACGTCAGCCGGTCGAACGTGACGACGCCGTCCGGCCTGGGATACTCGATCGGGGTGTAGAGGTCGGCGCGCTGCAGCGATTCCGAATCGCGATGGTGCTTCATCGAGATCGGCAGACCCAGCCTGAGGTAGCGCATCCACATGTCCGTGCCGGCAAGGACGGTGCCCAGCTCGCCCCCCCACTTGGCGATGGCGGGCTGGGCATTCTGGACCAGCTTGAGTTCGTCGGCGATCCAGCTCGACTTCACCGCCGTGTCGTACTCGGCCAACTCGTCATGCTCGCGGTCGGCGGCGATGGCGGCGGCGATGGCCTCGGCCGCCAGCATGCCGCTCTTCATCGCGGTGTGGCTGCCCTTGATCCGGGGGACGTTGACGAAGCCCGCCGAGCACCCGGCCAGCACGCCGCCGGGGAAGGCGAGCCGGGGCACCGACTGCCAGCCGCCTTCGTTGATCGCCCGGGCGCCATAGGCCACGCGCTTGCCGCCTTCGAGATAGCAGCGGATATCCGGATGCTGCTTCCACCGCTGGAATTCCTCGAACGGGAAGACGTAGGGGTTCTTGTAGTCGAGCGCCGTGACGAAGCCGATCGCGATCTGGTTGTTGGCCTGGTGATAGAGGAACCCGCCCCCCCAGCTGTCGGTCTCCGACATCGGCCAGCCTTGCGTGTGGATGACGCGGCCGGGCATGTGCTTGTCGGGATCGATGTCCCACAGTTCCTTGATGCCGATGCCGTAGACCTGCGGCTGGCAATCCGCTTCGAGATCGTACCTGGACTTGAGCTTCTTGGTCAGGTGCCCGCGCGCGCCCTCGCAGAAAACCGTGTATTTGCCGTGCAGCTCCATGCCCGGCTGGTAGTCGCCCTTGTGGCTGCCGTCGCGGGCGACGCCCATGTCGCCGGTGGCGACGCCGTAGACCGCGCCTTTCTCGTCATA
Organism: Novosphingobium sp.; assembly: GCA_035281095.1. Taxonomy (GTDB): domain Bacteria; phylum Pseudomonadota; class Alphaproteobacteria; order Sphingomonadales; family Sphingomonadaceae; genus Novosphingobium. Next base: position 19,805 of record DATEEP010000093.1, read on the forward strand.
GAGAATCTCCGCCGCCGGGAATCCGGGGAAGATCTCCACTTCCAGCTCTTCGGCGCGCTCCGCCAGCCAGCGGCACAAGTTGCCCAGCGATCCGGTATAGGTGTCGTCGTTCGACATGAACGGCGGCATCAGCAGGTGCGGCATGGCGAAGTGGCTCTTCTTCGTCATCACCCAGTGCAGGTTGTCGGTGACCGGCGTCTCCGCCATCGGGCAATCCATGTCGCGCCATTCGGGCAGCAGCTCGTCCAGCGCGCGGGGATCGATCACCGCGCCGGAAAGGATGTGCGCGCCGATCTCCGAGCCCTTTTCGAGAACGCAGACCGCAAGTTCGGGATTGACCTGTTTGAGCCGGATCGCGGTCGCCAGGCCAGCCGGCCCGCCACCGACGACGACGACGTCATACGGCATGGATTCGCGTTCGCTCATGGTGTTCTCTTTCGATCCCGTCTTTTATCCTGTGCAATTCCGCCTTGATTGGTGCAGCCCGCAAGGTCAAGACCGCACGCATGACCGGCGAGCCCCATTCCAGCCGAAATGGCGAGCCCGACCGCACTCTGGCGGAGGCATTCGAAGGCGCCCTCGCCTGGTGGCGGAATGCCGGGGTCGATTGCCTGTTCCATGACGAGCCGACCAGCTGGGCCGCCCCGGCGCCGGAGGATGCAGCGTCAAGCCGGACCGATGCTTCACGTCCGGCACCCGCGCCACCCTCCTCCGCCTCGAGGGAAGTGGAACCGGAACCCGCGCCCGAACTCGACCGGACGGGCTGGCCGCGAGAGCTGACGGCGTTCGGCGAGTGGTGGCTGACCGAGCCCGCGCTCGACAATGGCCGCGTCGCCGATCGCGTCGCCCCGCGCGGTCCGGCGAACGCCGCCCTCATGATCGTGGTCCCCGAACCGGAGCGCGAGGATCGCGATGTCCTGCTGTCAGGCCCGCAGGGCCGGTTGCTCAAGGCTATACTCACGGCGATGGGTCTGGAGGCGGACGCGGTCTATTTCGCGAGCGCGCTCACCCGGCATACTCCGGCGGCGGACTGGACCGGCACCGGCGATGGCATCATCGGGGCGGCGCTTCGCCATCAGGTCGGTCTGGCCCAGCCGCGCCGGATTGTGGCCTTCGGTTCCACCATCCTGCCGCTGTTAGGCAACGATCCGCCTCAATCCCCTG
>DATEEP010000094.1:0-4842 GCA_035281095.1 Novosphingobium sp.
CGCGCGTCACGATGCTGATCGCGCCGCCCGTCGAGTTGCGACCGAACAGCGTCCCCTGAGGCCCCCGCAGCACCTCGATCCGCTCCAGATCCGGCAACTCAAACGCAGACCCAGTCGAACTGCCGATGAATACTCCGTCGAGATACGGCGAGATCGACTTTTCCAGCCCGCCGACAGTCTGCAGGCCGCGCATCGAAAAGCCGGGTATGCCCGCCGCGCCCGCCAAGTTGCGCACGGCCAGATTGGGAACCATTGAGCCAAGATCGCGGACGTCGGTGATGCGGTTGGCCTGGATCGTCTCCTGCGTCACCGCCGTCACCGAAATCGGAACGTCCTGCAGGCTTTGCTCGCGCTTCTGCGCCGTCACGATGATGTCCGCTACCGTGGAGCCGCTGTCCTCGGCTTCCTGCGCCACGGCCGGAGTCGCCGCGACCGTTGCCAGAATAGTGCAACAGCTCAGCAACAGTGCCTTTATTTCCTTCCGTGTGGATACGTCGATGCTCATTTTTCTGTCCTCCCCTGTTTGTTTGAAATCCATCCGCACGACCTTCGCGCATTCTTTGATCGCGGATTGCGAAGGTCTATATCTTGGCGATCTCTGCCTCCGCCCGGTACTGGGCGACGCGATAGGGAAGAATGACCCCCGCGCGTTGAGCCGCTTCAGCGGCCGCCACGACTTTGCCCACGTAATCGTCGTGTGTCGGATAAAGCGACCTGAGAACTTCAGGAGTGAAGGGAACGTTCAGTCCAGCAAGCCAGGCGGCGCCCTCTCCGCTGCCATGATTGGCAGCGATGGGCACCTCGACATCCGGCAGCCGCACGCCTCCCTTCGCATTCCCGTATTGGTCGCGGACGATCGCCGGCGTGGCGCCTGCGACTGCGATAACGGGCTGGATCGGGGGCGGCGAGCCGCCGTTGATCCAGTTGTTCAGGTGAAGGATCGCAGCATCGTAGCAAGGTCGCCACAGCACTCTGCTGGCGGTCGGAGAAGAAGAATAGGGCGGTATCCCATCGCGCCGCACCTTCCGGTAGAAAGACTGCTGTTCGGGCCAATTGAGCGGCGATTGGGCCGGTGCATGGGAAGAGCCGGCCACTTCCCAGAAGCGGAAGCGCCGCCCGTCCGGCTGCCGGGCCGGATAGAACGACAAGGTCTCCGATTCCGAATTCACCACCATGACCGGAACCGAAACATCGCGCAGCCGTGTCGGGATACGATGTCGGGCGAACGATCCCATGTCGGCAGGATTGAGGACGAAATCCTCGAACCCCACGCCCGCGCCGGCCGAAACGGTCGGCATGAGAGCATCGAAGATGCGATCGCGCGGCTGTATCGCGTTGATGTACGTGTTGAGGCGCGCCGCTGACTGCGAGCCCCCAATGGCGATCAGCTTGCGGACCTTGAGCCCGCGAAGCGGATCTCCCACGCCTTTGCGCCGGCCCGCAGCCAGGACACGAGCGCCTTGCGAAAAGATGTCGAATGACAGGGAGTCGCCGGGGATCGACAGCGTTCCATAGCGTTCGGGATCCCACTGCACGAGGCCCTTGGGGCTTTCTGAAAAGCCGTGGACGCCGACTCGTTGCGCCGATACCGCTGCATGGACGAACCCGTCCTTGTAGACCCCAGGCTGATCGCCGAACGTGATGTCGTAGCCCGACGAGACGTTCGCCCATTCGACCAGTACCGTGCCGTTGAACTTCGCGGGATCGCGTGGCCGACGGATTAGTATGCGAGTCTTGTATGGGGCGGTATCGGCAGGCTCGACGGCCCAGTTACCGTCGCTCCGTAGTTCTCCAACGGGCTTGTACCGGTTGGCCACACCTTCGATGAAATACTCTTCCTCGATGTAGTCGTAGGAAGGCAAGTCGCCGGGATCGGCGCCGAACGGCCATCCCTTCGCTCCTCCCGAGATCGGCCCCGTGACTTTCGGAATTGAGCCATTGGCCGGCGCGGTTCTGGCCGTGGCCGCTAATACGGAAATGGGCAGGAGCGTGGACATGGCGCCTGAAGCCAAACCCAAGGCGGCGGCGCGCCTGGTAATATCCATGCGGTTCCTCTCCATCTCCGGCCTGTCGATGGCCGCTTATTCCTCTTGGAAGAATCTGCCCGTCGCGGAACCTTAAGATGGCACCCGCCCGCTGCGCCCTTGCGCGCACCGCTCCTCCTACCCCGTAGACGGACAAGTCGGCGCAATCGTCACATGAAAGAGAAATTATTTTCGCGCAGGCACTCGCCGCGCTCCAACCGCGCATGAGAGCGCGGCGTAAGGGGATAGTTAGTGGGCCCGATCCAGACGAAAGGCGCCTTTCGGCTGCTCATCCACAACCACTGGGAAAAGCCGATCGATAGACCGAAGGAAATCAGGAATATCACTTACCGCGAACGACGCGGTCACCCGGAGTTCACGCAGGCGCGGATCGGACGCTGTGACGCCCGGAGCATAAAACCGGTTCACATCGTCAATGATTTCACCCAGCTGCGCATTGTCGTAGACAAGCTGCCCTCGGCGCCACCCTCCCCGGTTGGCGTCTCTTTCCGACAGCGGCCCGCCGGTGGCCACCGTCTGGAAATCGGAATGGCCATCCGATCGCGTCACTACTTTGACCAGATCTCCCGGACGCAAGGTCGCCACCCGTACCCGCTGATTTGCCCCTGCCTTGCCTTTCACTTCCACGATGCCTTGCACGACCCCCACTTCGACGCTTCGTGCTTCACGGTCCACATTGAACCTCGTGCCCACGACGCGGATGGCCGAATGACCTGTGTCCACAAGAAACGGCCTGCCCGCGTCGCGCCTGACGTCGAAGAACGCCACCCCCCGAGTCAGGCGAATCCGGCGAATCTCATCAGAAAACTCCACCGTGAGGCGAGTGTTCGGCGCCAGCGTGATCTTCGATCCGTCAGACAGCGTGACTTCGCTGATCTGCCCCACTTTCGTTGAGAACTGCTCCGCTGGCGTCGGCTCGAGGGACGGCAGGAGAAGCAAGGCGAAGGCGGCGGCGATTCCGGTGAGACCGGCGGCACCCCAACCCCACGCCAGCCTCGCGCGCGGACGTGGAACGTCGACCTGGAATTCACCCGGATCTCCGGTCGGAAGCAGCGAATCCAGCTGCGGCAATTCATGCCAAAGGCGGTTCAGTTCCCTGAAAGCGCGTTCGTTGCGAGGGTCCTCCAAGCGCCAAGCCTGCAAGGCGCGCCTGTCGCTTGCCGAAAACGAAGCTTCGCTGGCCCTGACGATCCAATCGCCGGCGGCCTGAAGCAGGCTGTCGTCCAAGTCGTCTGCCATCGCCGCCGCCTATTCCTCGCCGGCGGCGCGATGGCACGCCACCAGGGCGCGCGCGATGATGGATTTTACGAGCGTGGCCGAACAGCCCCGGCGTCGAGCAATTTCGGCACAGCTCAGCCCTTCGATTCGATTCATAAGCAGCATTTCCCGGGCCCGGGCATCCAACTGATCAAGAGCCTTCTCGAGCAGGGCCAAGCGCTCCTTCGATAACAAGACGCGTTCAGCATCCAAATCGTCACTGTGGAATTGCATGTATTCCAGATCCCGCTCGTACTGAGCGCTGACGGCCATCCGCCGATGCTGGTCGATCACGTAGTTGCGTGCGCTTGTCTTCAGGAATGCCTTGGAGTTGACGATGTCGTGGCCATAGACGCCACATTTCTCGAATACCGCTTGGACCACGTCTTCCGGCGCGGGCGGACCGGCTCCGAAGGTGCGCCAGACGTAACGCCTGATCTCTTCGCCATACCGGCGGTAAATCCGGTCAAGCTCTTTAGGCTCGCTGCCAGCGGAGCGTGCCACGATAAAATCGCCCATTGATCTCCCCCGGGCTATTATTTTCCCGCATTAAATGGAGCATGCGGCGTCGGGGATTGTCAAAATAATATTTCGCCTTCTGCGCTCCCTCGCAGGGCAACGAATTGCCGCCGCCCGGTGCTCGCGGTTGTCTGGTATTTGCATGTCTCTCCGACTATTGATTCGAATTCGATCAGGAAATGAATGCGATTGCAAAGCAACGCGCGCAGGTGGGAAGCGATGACCGGATTTGCCAGACAGCTGGCCTTGCTCGCCGCAGGAGTTTTCCAAACGCTTTCAACCTCGGTCGGGCATGCGCGCGAAGCGGCCTCGTTCTACGATATTCCCGAACAAGATTTGCCTTCTTCGCTCCTGGAATTCTCGCGTCAGTCCGGTGTGATGATCATAATCGCGCCGGGAGGCGCTCGCGCTTGCCGGGCTCCGGCGCTCCGTGGCTCCTTTTCACGGGATGAGGCGATCCGCGTCCTGCTTCGCCGTTCGAGACTTCGCGCGCTTCGTAGCGAACGCGGCGGCTATATCATTGAAAGCAGAGGAACGCCTTGTCGTTCGTCGGGTCCACTCGCGACCCGCACGATCAAGCGCACGCCGCCAGAACACCCTCGCCCTTCCCGCGCGGACGTCGGCCCCCAGAGCGCAACAATTCAAGAAATCATCGTGACGGCGCAGAAGCGCGAGCAAAGCCTGCAGGACGTGCCGATTTCGGTGACGGCGGTGACGCAGGAGACGATCCAGGCCAACCACATCACCGACGTCCGCGATCTCAACGCGATCGTGCCGAACCTCGCGGTTCGCAACGTCGCCGGGTCTGCCGCAATCCCAAGCTTTTCAATGCGCGGTCTGCAGACAACAGGTGGGCTTGAAAAGCCCGTTTCGCTTTACATCGACGGAGTATTCATCGGCAGTTCGACTGGGTCTGCGTTTGAGTTGCCGGATCTGGAGCGGATCGAGGTGCTGCGGGGGCCTCAGGGGACGCTGTTCGGTCGCAACTCGACGGGCGGCGCGATCAGCATCGTGACGCGCG
>DATEEP010000095.1:0-46662 GCA_035281095.1 Novosphingobium sp.
GGGCGTCGGCGCAGCCATCTCGCTTCTCTTCATCGGTTTCGCGAGCGGGATCGCGACGATGTTTTTCGCCAACTGGGATTTCCGCCTGACGCGCGAGCCGCGCACGCTCCGCCGCACCCGCGGCCTCACGACGCGCACCGACGTCGCGGTGCCGGTCAAGCGCGTACAGGCGGCGATCCTCGTCACCGGCTGGTTGCGCCAGCGCTTCGGCTGGCACGAGCTGCGTCTCCAGAGCCTTGCGAGCGACGGCGAGAAGGAACGCGATCATCAGGTCGTGCCCTTCGGCAGGCTCGATGAGATCGATCCGGTGCTGGACGAAGTCGGGGTCGCGCAACCCGACGCCGGCCAAGTCTGGCAGCACAGTCACCGCATCGTCGCGCTGGGCCCGATGATCGGCGCCGCATGCGCGACGATCGGCGGCGGCATAGCCCTCTGGCTCGGCAACGAGGTCGGCTGGCTCGGGCTCGTCGCCGCACCGCTGATCGCGCTGATCGCCATCTGGGCGACGCGCTTCCATCGCTGGGCCGACCTCGGCGAGCAGGTCGCGATCCGCCGCGGCTGGTGGAAGCCGAAGACCACGCTGCTGCCGCATGCATCGGTGCAGAGCGTCGATCTCAAGACCGATTTCCTCCAGCGCCCGCTCGGCCTCGCGACCCTGGTGTTCGGCGTGCCCGGCGGCAGCGCGCTCGCGAGCCATGAGATTCCCGCCATCCCCCTTGGCGCCGCACACGACCTGCGCACGCGCATTCTCGCCGCGAGGACCCGGCGATGAGCGAAGCCGCGAGCGGCATGGCCCTCGGCGTCACCCGCTCGATCGGGGGCCAGCCGTGGCACTGGCGGCGCGCGAGCGCCGACATGGCCTCCGAAAATCTCGCGCCCGACGATCTCGTCACCCAGTTGCTCCTCGCGCGTGGGGTCCCGCGCGACGATCTCGACCGCCAGCGCGCGCCGACGCTGCGCGGTTTCATGCCCGACCCGTCGCTGTTCCGTGACATGGACGCCGCCGCCGCGCGGCTCGCCGATGCCGTCGAAAGACATGAGGCGGTGACGATCTTCGGCGACTATGACGTCGACGGCGCGACCTCGGCCGCCTTGCTCGTGCGGCTGCTGCGCGGGCTCGGGCTTCCCGTCGGTGCGTATATCCCCGACCGGCTGATGGAAGGCTATGGCCCGTCGGGCGCCGCGCTGGTGAAAATCGGCGAGGCGGGATCGAAGCTCGTCGTCACCGTCGATTGCGGCGCGCAGGCGTTCGACGCGATTTCGGAGGCCAGGGCGGCAGGGGTCGAGGTGATCGTCGTCGATCATCACCAATGCGCGACGACGCTGCCCGCGGCGTTTGCGCTGGTGAACCCGAACCGGCTCGACGAGGAGCCCGACGCCGCGATCCACGGCAATCTCGCCGCGGTCGGAGTCGCGTTCCTGCTCGGCGCCGCCCTGCTCCGCACGCTCCGCGCGCGCGGCTTTTTTGCAAGCCGCGACGAGCCCGCGTTGCTCGACCTGCTCGACCTCGTCGCATTGGGTACCGTTGCCGATGTCGCGCGGCTTACCGGTTTCAACCGCGCGCTGGTGACGCAGGGGCTGAAGATCATGGCGCGACGCGGCAACATCGGGCTCTCGGCGCTCATGGACGCCGCACGTCTGACGAGGCCCCCGAGCGCGAGCGACATGGGATTTGCGCTCGGCCCGCGGATCAATGCTGGCGGGCGCGTCGGCAAATCGGACCTCGGCGTGCGGCTGCTCACGACGAGCGACCCGCAGGAAGCCGCCGAGATCGCGCAGGAACTCAACCGGCTCAACGAGGAGCGCCGCGCGATCGAGGCGGCGGTGCTCGAACAGGCGATCGACGCGAGCGCCGCGTGCGGCAACGCCCCCGTCGCCATCGTTGCGGGCGAGGGCTGGCATCCCGGGGTGATCGGCATCGTCGCCGGCCGCCTGAAGGAGCGGCTCCATCGTCCCGCGATCGTGATCGCTCTCGACGAGGATGGTTTCGGCAAGGGGTCGGGCCGCTCGATCTCGGGCGTCGACCTCGGCGCCGCGATCCTCGCCGCGAAGGAGACGGGGCTGCTCGTCGCAGGCGGCGGTCATGCGATGGCGGCGGGGCTCACCGTCGAAAAGGACAAGGTCGATGCGCTGGGCGCCTTCCTCAACGACCGCCTTGCGGCCGACGTCGAGCGCGCGAGCGGCGACAAGTCGCTGCTGATCGATGCCGTGCTCGCGCCGCGTGGCATCAACCCGCTCTGGTGCGACGCGATCGAGAGCGCGGGGCCTTATGGCGCCGGCTGGCCCGCGCCGCGCGTTGCGACGGGACCGGTACGAATCGTCGAATCGGGGATCGTCGGAACCGACCATGTTCGCCTGATCGTGTCGGGCGACGACGGCGCGCGCTTCAAGGCGGTCGCGTTCCGCAGCGCCGGGACCGAGCTGGGGCAGGCCCTGCTGCACGCGCGCGGCCGCAAATTGTGGCTCGCCGGGCGTGCGAAACGCGACGACTGGGGCAGCCGGCCGGCGGCAGAGCTGCATCTGGAGGATGCCGCTTGGGCCGACTGATACGACCCGGCGCAATATTTTTGCGCGGGCGCGCGTCGCCGTGCTTGACCGCGCCGGAACGCGCGTCTAAGGCGCCCGCTCACCGATCAGACGGCCCCTTCGTCTAGCGGTCTAGGACGTCGCCCTTTCACGGCGAAAACACGGGTTCGAGTCCCGTAGGGGTCACCATCGGTCACGGGAGCGGTCGGCTCCCCCTCCATGATATTCCCGACCTTATGGCCCCTTCGTCTAGCGGTCAGGACGCGGCCCTCTCACGGCTGAAACACGGGTTCGATTCCCGTAGGGGTCACCATCTCTCGCACATTTTCCGGCAACGGCGCGGTTTCCGCGCAACGTACGGAAACGCTGTAGGACCGGCCGCTTATTGACATTGCTCGCGCGCGCCCCGCTAATGCCGGGCGACGGGCGCTCGCCCGGGATGGCCTGAGGAGAGGAAGCAAATGACCACCGCGGCCCGCATCGTGAACCAACCCCCGAAGCTCGATCCCGAGGCGATACGGGACAAGTACGGTCCCTGGGCGGTGATCGCGGGAGGCACGGAAGGAACCGGCGAATCCTTCGCTCGCCAACTGGCCGAGATCGGGCTGAACATCATGTTCGTCGCCCGCCGTATCGACGTGATGGAGGCACTGGCCGCGGACTTGCGGGCGAAGCACGCGATCGAGACCCGCACTCTGGTCCAGGACCTGATGGAGCCGGACGCGGCGTTCAATATCCTTGAGGCATCCGAGGACCTCGACGTCGGCCTCTACATCTCCAATGCGGGCGTGGACGGCGGACCCAAGCGCTTCCTCAACCAGAAGCCCGAACGCTGGGTGCGGTTCGTGACGATGAATGTCACCAACGTCACCGTCGCCGCGCACGGGTTCGGCAATCGCATGCGCGAGAGGGGTCGCGGCGGAATTCTGATCATGTCGTCCGGATCGGCGCTTGTGGGCCACCCATATCTGGCGCTCTACTCCGCCACCAAGGCATTCGATCTCGCGCTCGGCGAGGCGCTGTGGGGCGAACTCGCCGAATCCAACATCGACGTCACCACCATCATCGCCCCCACCATGACGACGCCGCTGGTGCGCAAGGGCCTGGAAGAAGGGTCGATCAAGTTCGACGTCGTTTATGAATGCGACGACGTGGCGCACCGGTCGCTCGCCCAGCTCGGTCATGCTCCGGTGCTCATGTTCCGCTCGTCCTCGCACGAGTCCGAGCCCGACAAGGTCGTGCAGGGCCGGTACGAACACCTCCTGCAATTGCGGGAGACCGGCAAGCGCCACGTTGGCGAGGGCGGGCGCAAGCCGGCGCATCTCGCCGTCGCCGCCGCCGGCTCATGACCCGACGGCGGCGGGGAACGCTGTAGTGGATCAAGCGAAGCGACCGGGGGGATCGACCGCTGATCTGCGGCAGGTGCATTCCATCGCCGCATTCGCCACATACGTCGACGAGTACGCCGTTGCGGATCATGTTGCACTGAATGCCGAATTGCTCGGCGTGATCGACGCCTGGAGGAGCGAGGCCGAAGAAGGGGTGTCCTTCACCAACCATCTCGGCTGGCACTCGACCCGGACCTTCTTCGATCGCAAGGAACCGGCGATCGTCAAGCTCGCGCGTCATATCCGGGCGGGACTGGCACACAGCGTGAAGCGCTACTGGGCCGAGTTCGATCCAACCCGGCATCCGGTTGTTTGCGAGGGCTGGGCGAACGTGAACGAGAAGGGCGCTTTCAACGCGCCGCACGACCATCAGGGCGCGCATCTTTCCGGCAGCTATTACATCTCCATGCCGGATTCGGACGACAAGTCGAGCGGGGGCCTGGAATTCCTGAACCCGTCCGGCGTGGGGTGGGTGCGCCTTCCTTCCGGCGGCCAGATGACGCACCCGACCTTGTTCATGCGGCCCAAGCCGGGGTCGATCATCATCTTCCCCTCCTATCTGCGGCATTGGGTCTACCCGAACCAGGAGGAGGCCGCGCGGATATCGATCGCGTTCAATCTCCGGCTGCTCGACGTTCCGAAAGACGCAACGGGCGCTTGAGCGCCGCCGGTCGTCGTCGACCGGCGGGCCGCTTGCGAGGCCGATCCTTCAGATGACCCCGTCCTGACGCACAGGTGCGTCCTCGACTGGGGCTTGGCCGAGACGACTGAACGCAGCGCCGCCGGTCGCGGTTTGCACGGCCTTGATGAAAAAGCGGTTCGAGAGAATGGCGGTGAGCGCCCTCGCCCGCTTGGTATCGCTGTCTACGACATGGGCGCTTTCCAGCCGATCGACCGCAATCCCGCGTTCGAGTATCTCGTTCGGCGAGGCGACCAGGATCAGTTCGCGGACCTCGGGCCGCATCGCCAGCGCAAGACCGCGGTCGAACAGGGTGGACAGCAGCAGCTTCAGCTCCCTGCCTTCATGATCCTCGGTATGGGTTGCGGTTGTCAGGTGGCAGGCCTTGCCCTGGGCGTTCAGCGCGTCGCGCAGCTTCCTTGCGTGGCCGATCAGGTCTCCCTCTCCCACCACGAGATGAACCGGTATCCGCCCGTCCTCGTCCACCAGCGCGGAGACGAAGCTGTTGCCTTCAGCCTGGCGCCCGCGAATATCGAATTGCGGATTGTAGTTCATTTCGATGATGACGGCGCCATTCTCGTGCCATGGCCGGGAAATGTCGACCGTCATGAGATCGACCCCCGCTATGGTCAGGTCCAGCGCACGGGTCGCGTCGATCGCCAGCCGCACGTTGTCGGGATGGATATCCGCGCTCAGGTCCTCGACGACACCGCCCCAGTCCTCGCTCACGAAGGGCCGCAGCTTCACCCACTGCTTTTCGTCCGGCACCGCATCAAGCGTCAGCCCTTGCGCCACGAGGCACTGTTGCGCGATTTCATCCGCGGGAAATGGGATCAGCCGCTTCCAGGGGGGCATGCGCGAGAGGCGCTCGTTGGAGTTGGCGATCAGGGTGGCGACGGTATCGCGACCGTTGCCCAACACGGACTTCGGCCGCCGCTTCACCGCGTAGATCACCTGGCTGTTCGCCACCAGGATGCGATGGCAGATGCCGGGGATCTGGCGTTCGATGAGGATGTTTTCGCTCAGCGCTCGCGCCCGATCGAAAGCCTCGATCAAGGCAGCTTCCGTTTCGATTTCAACCGTCACGCCAACCGATCGCTCGAGGTCGGCCGGCTTGACCACGACCGGCCAGCCGAACTCCCCCGCCGCGGCCCTTGCTTCCTCGTGAGAGGCTGCATGGCGATGCATCGGCGCGGGCATGCCGGCGGTTCGCAGCAGCCGGGCCGTCTTACGCTTGTCACGCGCGATCCGCGCGCCCACCGACGAATCGCTGGCGATCGTGCAGCTTTGCATGTCCTGCAACCGGCAACCCTGCCCGATCCGGATGACGCCCTCGCCCATGTGGCGGAACGGCACGCCGCGCTTGAACAGCAAATCGCAGATCGTGACGGTGACCGGCTTGAACGTCTTCTTGAAGGTGAGCTTTGCGAATACCGCGTTCTCCAGATCGTGGAACAGCGCGTCCGCGGCTTCCCGCGATGGCCGCCGTGACAGGTGACCGAGCACGAGGTTGACGGCGAGGCGAAACAGTTCGCGAAACACGCCCGGTCGCAGATTGTCGAGCACCGGCAGCGCCACCGTCGCACGGCAGTTGCCCACCGCCTTGTCCAGCGCTTGCACCATGACGATGCGACCGTGTTCGAAGACCGGGACATGCTGCGCGCGCAGCAGCTCGCCGTAAACGACCAGCGCCCGCGCCAGGAGGCCACGAACCGACCTGGACGGCCGCTTGGAAGCACCGATCCCGGCGTGTTCCAAACGAGCCGGGTCCACCCCCAAATAGTCGCTCAGCCAGGCATCGATGTTGGTGAAATCCGCGCCCGATCGTGCGTTCATGTCCAGGCTGATCGTTTCGCTGGGTTGTGTCAGACTGTGATCATAGCCGAAAAACCGCGCTTCAAGCATGAGCTTCAACTACTTTCGAGCGCGAAGTTCTCGACCATGTACTTTTCGCAATCCGCCAGGATGTCGGCCCCGAGGTCCGTGAGCTGGGCGTCCCGACGCAGCGTTTCGATGCAGTCCCAGAAGGCCAGCACACTGATCCCCAGCAGGTCTTCGAGCACCTTGGGGTCGTCATTCTCGAGACAACCCACCGCCTCGTGCCGGCACAGCAGCAGGTCTATCGCCAGCGCCTCGCGGGCGGAAACGAAAGCCGCGTGGTACACGCCATCCAGTGGCCGCGGGTCCGCCCGTATCGGGGACTGGACCCGGACCGAGGCATCGTCCCTGACCAGCGGCTCATCGCGCGCCATGCCGAAAAGCAGGTTGTGCGCGGCCTCATGTACGATCTGGCGATAGAACTGGATCCATTCCAGATGGGTCTCGACATTTATCGTGAAGGCGCCCCACAACGCGAACGAAGTGGCTCCGCCGTAATTGATGCGATTGCTTCCATCGGGCCGGGACAGGACGATGTCGCGAACGATCGTCCGCACTTCCTCGCAAAGTTCGGCGGAGGCATCGTGCAAGTGGTCCAGCGCGATGCCGATGAGCCGGCGCGAACGCACGACTTCCTCGTCGCTCGCACCTGTCATCGCCATGCGGTTCGCCGGCTCCATGTCCCACCAGCGGCGCATCCGGTCCAGATGCTCCGGCGCATAAGTGTCGGAAGAAAAGTTGGAAATGCGCGGAAAAACCGTCGTGTCGCCCGAACCGTCGATATGCACCAACCGGCGGGCAAGTTCGCCGACGGCGGCGGCCTTCGCGTATTCGGGAACTTCCGATCCGAACGCAGGGACGAGCGAAAGATCGAAATAGGCGCCGTAATCGAGCAGATCGGTGGGTCGTGCCGCGCTAGGATATGTTTCCGCTGGCGCCCTCTCGGGACTTGCCGGCCTTGCCAATGGCCGGTCGCCGCCGGACTGGCCCTTCCGATCACGATCCGGAACGATCGCTTGGACGCTGGCCCAGAGCGCCCCGTCCATTTCCTTGCGGCAATGCCGCGCGCGGGCGACCGAAGGCTCGAAGTGATTCACCTGCAAGCCTCCGTAAGCCCGCGCTATACGAGATTAGCCCTTAGCGTTCAGACGCACCACGCGGCGCTCATCCGAGCCATCGACAATCCCGACCACACCGACCTTGGCGGCGATTTCAGCCGAAGGCATGCGCTCAGCCAGGCTGCCGGGCGTCTTGCCCTTTCCGACTTTGGCGACGTTGTGTGCGTGTTCGAACGAACCGTACGGCTTGAGCGTATTCATACGATATCCCCAACGGTGGTTGTACTGAGAAGTCCAAACTATCCAACTTCATGCAGGGACACAAGCCGCATTGGCCACGCGGCGAGATGACGCCGGTGGAGTTGGGCCGCCGCCATGCCAAAAGCCGTGCTGACAGACCGGCATCCGCAATGCCTTGCCTGTGGCGGCGAGATGTCCCGACGAATACGGTTAAAGCGGACCGGGATGCGATTGCACCGCCGGCCCCGCACTCATACCGTCAATCGCGCGCGTTCAGACGGACGACCGTGGGTCGGTCCGCGCTCTCGGCGCTGATGTTGATGACACCGACCTTGGCGGCGACTTCAGCCGAAGGCATGCGCTCAGCCAGACTGCCGGGGGTTTTGCCCTTTCCGACTTTGGCGACGTTGTGCGCGTGTTCGAACGAACCGTACGGCTTGAGCGTGTTCATGCAATATCCCCAACGGTGGTTGTACTGAGAAGTCCAGACTATCCAACTTCGGAGATCGATACAACCTGCCAGCCCGCAGGGCGAAGCGATGCTTCTTTGGAGACCCAAGAAAAGCCATCTCCGAAAGCACATCTTCACGGAAATTGAGAGATGGCAGCCACTTGGCCGCTGATGGAGGAGTGCAACCACAACGTGCCCCCTCCATCATGCTTCGCACGACCCCTCCCCCTTCGGGAAGATCATGTGGCGCCGGAAGGGGAAGCCCTGGTCGGGCGCCGATCGCGCCTGCCACCGCTTCGCCCCAGCCCCCTTGAACGGTTAGCCGAGGGCGTTCAGCCGCACGACGGCCGGACGCTCCACGCCATCCATAACGATCGCGATGCCGACCTTGGCGGCGACTTCGGCCGACGGCATGCGCTCGGCCAGGCTGGCAGGCGTCTTGCCTTTGCCGACCTTCGCAACATTGTGCGCGTGTTCCATCGATCCGTACGGCTTAAGAGTATTCATGCGATTTCCCCCTTGAAGATTGATCCGCGAATCACACGCTATCGTTACTCGGTCGCGCAAACAACCCGCCTTGGGTCTGGAACGCCGAAAAAAGGAGGGCCATGCCGTGACTATGGATGTGACCATATCTAAGTTCGTCAACTTCCCACGAAGTTCATCTGGCACGCTGGGAATACCCTTTGCCAGTAGCACTCGCGATCACCCCGGCGGGATCGATCCGAATACTTGCTTCACTGCATCGCAGTCCGGTCTGGATGGAAGAGATATTTGAAAGACAAAACCCCGAGCCGCAGGGTTTTTCCGGGCCGATACGGCCGCGAGGGGTTCGACAATGCCGCTTTTTCGGGGCTCACCCGCAGCGTCGAAGCGGTGGCGATTACCCTATCCACTGGTCTTCTACCCTATCCACTGGTCTTCGACATTTCGGGCCGGGTTTGGCCGACAGTCTGGGGCCTGCCGCCTCGAACTGCCTTAGCGCCGCGTCAGGGCGGCGCAGGCGTCGAACAGCGACGCTGCGTGTTTTCGCAGCGCGCCGACGTTATCGTCCGATCGCGATCATCCCACGGCCCATCGGACGGGTGCGTCGGTCCATCGCAAGCCAACCGAGCGGGTGCCCGTTAACCTTCGCCATTAGGTTCCGGTTAGCTTCCGCCCACCACTCTCCGTCTCGCAGGGGGCATGGTTTGGTTGGTTTGCGAGGCTATCATGCTCGAAGAAGAACATACCGGAACGTCGCTCGAAACTTCGTTCGAAACATCCGTTATCCGTCCGTCCGAAGTGACAGGTCCGCTGGGCGAGCGGCTGACAGTGCGGGATCTCCCGCCACCTACGACATCGCGCTGGGTGGCCCGGCGCAAAGCAGAGGTCGTCGCGGCGGTCGATGGCGGGCTACTTTCGGTGCGGGAAGCGTGCGAGCGCTACGACCTGACGCTGGAGGAATTCGCGTCCTGGCAGCGCGCGGTCGAACGCGAGGGCTTGCCGGGCCTTCGTGCCACGCGAATCCAGTACTATCGCGATCTCCACTCACGACAGGAGCGTCGGCGCTAAGCGTTTGGTGCCACGACCTGGCGCCGACACTCCCGGCCGGAAGCGGTGGCCCTCCCACCCTTCCGGCTGCTTTCTCCAGTATCAGTCGAGCGCCGCACCGGGCATCGGAGGAACGGGCTGAGGGGGCACGTCGGCATCGTCCTCATGCACCTCGACCCGGCCCAGACCGACGTGGCTGTGCCGGCGGCTGTAGCCGAAGTAGACGATCAAACCGATGATCGCCCAGCCCGCGAACAGCGACAGCGTATACCAGGACAGGCTGAAAAACAGATAGATCGAGCCGACGACAGCCAGCGGTACGACCAGCCCGACCGCGGGAGTACGAAACGGACGGTGACGGTCGGGATCGGTTCGCCGCAGCACAAAAACCGCAATAGCCACCATTGCGAAAGCAAAAAGCGTGCCCGAGTTCGAAATGTCGGCCAGAGCACCTACCGGGAAGAAAGCGGCGAAAAGCGCGACGAAGGCGCCAGTGATCATGGTGATCACATGCGGCGTGTGAAAGCGTGAGTGTACCCGGCTGAGCACTTCGGGCAGCAGCCCGTCACGGCTCATGACGAAGAAGATGCGCGTCTGCCCGTACATCATCATCAACACCACCGACGGCAACGCCAGAATCGCCGCAAGCCCCACCAGATTGCCGACGCCCGGCCATCCGATCTGGCGGAGAGTCCAGGCCAGCGCCTCCTTCGAGCAGACCACCGCCTGATCGCCAATCGACTTGCAAGCGGCCGTCATTTCCGACGAACCGGGCGCAAGGCCGTTACCGTCGGAGCCCAGTAGCGGCTGCGCGCCAACCGTTCCAATGACGCCTGAAGCGACCAGCAGATAGAACACGGTGCAGATGCCGAGACTGCCGATCAGGCCGATCGGCATGTTGCGCTGGGGATTCTTGGTCTCCTCGGCCGCGGTGGAAACCGCATCGAAGCCGACATAGGCGAAGAAGATCGACGCCGCCGCCGCCGAAATCCCGGAAAAGCCCAGCGGTGCGAAAGGCACGAACTGCTCGGATTTGAGCGCCGGTATCGCAAGCACGATGAAGACGGAAAGCGCGGTGATCTTGACCACGACGAGGCAGGCATTGAACGTCGCGCTCTCCTTGGTGCCGATCACGAGCAACGCTGTGACCAGCAGGGCGATGATCATGGCGGGCAGATTGATGATGCCGCCGCCGCTGGGACCGCTGGCGAGATCGGCGGGGATGACGATATTGGGCAGGATCGACCAGTAGTCGTTCAGATGCGACAGCATCCCGACAAAATAGCCGGACCACCCCACGGCGACCGCGCCAGCGGCGATCGCATATTCGAGCACCAGCGCCCAACCCACGATCCAGGCCATGAGTTCGCCCATCACGGCGTAGCTGTAAGTATAGGCCGATCCCGAGACCGGCACCATCGATGCCATCTCGGAATAGCAGAGCGCCGCAAGGGCGCAGACCACGCCGGCGATCACGAAGCTGAGCAGCATCCCCGGCCCGGCCTTCTGCGCAGCTTCCGCCGTCAGCACGAAGATACCCGTGCCGATGATCGCGCCCACGCCGAGCATCGTAAGTTGGAACGCGCCGAGCGAGCGGTGCAGCGATTTCTTCTCCGCCGTTGCCATGATGGCATCCAGCGGCTTGACGCGTCCGAACATTAAAGGGTCCCCCGACCATGGCAGCAAGCGCGCGAAGCTAGCGGCTGGCTTGGCCTTGGCAAGCGGGAAACGCGGGTATTCCCCAACGCCGTGCGGGTGCCGGCCGTCCCGGCACCCGGCCGGCCGCTCGGCATTGCGTCGCGCAATTCCAGCGTTACAACGCACGGTCATGTCCACGACCTTCCAGCTCGATACGGGGACCAGCCGCGCGCACCCCACGCCCCAACCGATGCGGCGGCTTACCGTGCCGGCGATCCAGCGCCGCAAGTTCGAAGGCAAGACCGCCGAGCCGCTGGTGATGCTGACCGCCTACACGGCCCGGCAGGCGCAATTGCTCGATCCGCATTGCGATATCCTGCTGGTCGGGGATTCGCTCGGCCAAGTGATCTATGGCCTGCCCTCCACCCTGCCCGTCACGCTCGACATGATGATCGCCCACGGCGCTGCGGTTGTGCGCGGCAGCTATCATTCGGTCGTCATCGTCGATATGCCGTTTGGCACCTACGAGGCCAGCCCGCAGCAGGCCTTCGCTTCGGCCAGCCGGATCATGGCCGAAACCGGCTGCGCGGCGGTGAAGCTGGAAGGCGGCGTCGCAATGGCCGAGACCATCGAATTTCTCACGGCACGCGGTATCCCGGTGATGGCGCATGTCGGCCTGACCCCGCAAGCGGTCAACGTGCTCGGCGGCTACGGCGCGCGTGGTCGCAGTCAGGAAGAACATGATAAGATCATCGCTGACGGTCATGCCGTGGCGGAGGCGGGGGCGTTCGCAGTCGTTGTCGAAGGCGTGGTCGAGCCGATCGCGGTCGCTCTCACGCAGAGCATCGACATCCCGACGATCGGCATAGGCGCGTCATCCCTGTGCGATGGCCAGGTGCTCGTTACCGAAGACATGCTCGGCATGTTCGAGCGCGTGCCCCGCTTCGTGAAGCGCTACGGCGACATTGCCGGAATGATCTCGGAAACTGCGGCGAAATACGCCGAGGAAGTGCGCGCCCGCACGTTCCCTACTCCCGACCAGACTTATCAGCCGAAAGACTGATCCGGCGCGCTGGACCGTCCCAGCTTCGCGGCAACCGGCGCGGCGACCACCATCTGCGCCAGGTGATAGACCAGCAGCGGCAGCAGCACGGTCCCCGCCACGGCCGACGGGAACAGGATCGTTGCCAGCGGCGCGCCCATCGCGATGCTCTTCTGCCCGCCGGCGAACAGCAGCGAGATTCTGTCCCCGCGCGACAGGCGCAACATGCCGCCCAGCAGCCAAGCGCCGCCATATGCGAGCAGCAGCAGCGCGGCGCATGCCAGCGCGATGACCGGCCAGACCTCCAGATCGAGCCGGCTCCAGATATGCTGCTCGACCGCGCCGGAGAAGGCGACATAGACGCCAAGCCCGATCACGCCGCGATCGAGTTTCGCAATAAACTTCCGGTTGCGGTCGACCCATTCGCGGGTGAAGCGCTGCACGCCCTGTCCCAGGACGAACGGCAGCAGCAGCATCGTCATGACCTTGACCAGCGTCTCGCCGGAAAACACCGTGTCGTGGCTGCCCGCGAGCAGGGAAAACAGCGGCGCGCTGACGAACACCGCCAGGATGTTGAGCAAGGCGGCCGCGACCACCGAGCTGGCGACGTTGCCCCCCGCCAGCGAGGCGTAGACCGTCGCCGACTGGACCGTCGAGGGCAGTACGCCAAGATAGAGAAAACCCAGCGCCAGTGCGGCGGGAACGTAGGACGCGGCGGCATGCCATGCCATCCAGCCGGCTATGCCCATCACACCGAACACCCACAGGCACAACGGTATCAGCAGACGGTGATTGCCAAGACCCGCCCACACCTCGGCACGCGAAAGCCGCATGCCGTAGAGCAGGAACAGCACGAAGACGGCTGCGTTCGACACGCCTTGCGCCACCGCGCGACCCTCGCCGGTCACCGGCAGCAGCGTCGCCAGCACGATCGCGGCGACGATCAGCCGAACCATCGGATCGATGCGGGAAAGCCAGGACATCGCCGCCGCTTGGCGCACTATCGCGCGGATGTCGAGGAACCACGGACGCCTAGCTATCGGGCAGGCCGGCCAACCGAAGGCGCGCCCTGGCGAGCGAGGGGTTGTCGCCTGAGATCGCGCGCGCCTTGGCAAGCAGGGCGCTCGCGGCCTCGCGGCGCTTGCCCAGCGTGGCGAGAGCAAGGCCCCAGGCCTGAGTAGTGACCGCGCTCGACCGCTGCAGCCGATAGGCCCGTTGCGCGGTCCCTTCCGCCAGCGCCGCATTGCCGGCACCCATCTGCGCGTAGGCGAGATCGGCGAGGAGCCGAGCGTCCTGCCCGCCTCCGCTCGCAACGAGATGGCCGTATAGAGCAGCGGCGCGCTTCCAGTCCCCGGCCCGCGCCGCCATTCCCGCGACAAGCCCGATCGCGGTTCGGCTGGTGGGATTGTAATAAAGATAGGCATTGGCGAGACCGGCCGCGTCGGCCGGCCGCCTTGCCGCCAACAGCGCCTCCACACGGCGCGTCAGCAGGCTTTCGGGCAGGCGGATGCGCGACGCCTGCGCGTAATATGCGGCCGCGCTTTCCCCATTGCCGGCCGCGAGCTGCGCATCCCCGGCAAGCGAGAGGTTGTCGTAGAAGCCGGGATCGGCCGATGCCGCCGCACTCGCCATGGCTTGCGCCTCGCCCGCACGCCGCTGCGCGATCAGCACCGCCACCGCCGAGCCGCTGCCGGTCGGCCGTATATGCGGCGTCCGCCGTCGCGCGGCGAAATCCAGCAAGGACGCGGCCAAATCGCGGCGGTCGAGGTTCTCGTAGGTCCTTCCAACCAGCGTCTGGAGATAGACGGACGCGCCCGGATCGGACGCCGCCCGGCCAAACCGCTCAACCAGGTAGTCGTATTCCCCGCTCTCGAATATCGCGCGGGCCAGCAGATCGCGCGCGCGCGCGTCGGCGGGACGGAGCCGCACCAGCCGTTCGAACGCCTCGACCGCGAGCGCGGGATTGTCCGCCTTCAGCTCAAGCACCCCTTCCAGCAGAATGGCGCCGGGCAAGGCCTTCAGCTTGTCGCGCGTCTTGCCAAGCAGCACGCGGGCCAGCCGGTATTCGCCGGCACGCGCCGCCATCACAGCCTGCAAGTAATAAGCGCGCGGGTTGCCGGGTTCGATTTCCAGCATCTTGCGCGTCACCACCAGCATGTCGCGGGCGCGGTCCAGTTCGCCCAGGGTGGCGGCATATTCTCCGAGCACGGAAACATCGCCGGGTGCCTGAAGCAGCGCCGCCTCGAACCAGGGCAGCGCGCCGGCCAACCCATGGCGATCCCGCACGATCTGGCCTTTGAACTCCAACGCACGGACGTTGCGGGGATCGAGCTGCACGGCGTGATCCGCCGCCTCGATCGCCAGCAGGTGCTCCCCGCCGGCGTAACGCAACCGCCCGATCTCCACCCACATCGCCGCGTCGTCGGGCGTCAGCGCGATCGCACGGTCGAATGCCTTGCCCGCGGCGGGGAGATGGCCCTCCTCTCGTTCGAGCCGCGCCAGCGCCCGGAAGCCGTAAGCTGCGCTGGCGGGTGAGAATTCACCCCCGGCCAGCCACTTGCGCGCCTCGTCCGGCTCATCCTGCGCCAACAATGCCTGGCCCATATAGGCGGCCACCGTCTTGCGGGTCGCACCTTGCGCCATCGCCTGCTTGAGCCGGACTTGTGCGGCGATGCCATCGTCGCGAGCAAGGTCCTGCCGCGCCGCGAGGATGAGGTCGCCGGCACTCTTGTCGGGCGCGGCGGAGCCTGGTCCGGGCACGGTCAGCAGCATCGCTGTCGCCACTATGGAGAACAGCCGGCGATGCGGCCGTTCAGGCCTGGAGATCGTACTGCTTGAGCAGGTCATAAAGCGTCGGGCGGCTGATGCCGAGCATGCGCGCGGTATTGGAGATGTTGCCCTCGCTGCGGGCCAGCGCATGACGGATGACCTTGCGGTCGGAATGCTCGCGCGCCGCCTTGAGATTGAGCGCGTTGACCGCCTCCTCGTCCGGGTCGGCAAGGTCGAGGTCGCGGACAGAGACCAGTTTCTCGTCCGACATAATGACGGCGCGCTTCACCCGGTTCTCCAGTTCGCGCACATTGCCGGGCCAGCCCCACGCATCGATGGCGGCGAGCGCATCGGCGGAAAAGCCGCGAACCCTCGGGTTCATCTCGCGCGCGAAACGGGTGAGGAACGCCTTCGCAAGCAAGGCGGCATCTCCCGGACGCTCGGCGAGCGAGGGAATCTTCACGACGATCTCCGCAAGGCGATAGAACAGGTCCTCGCGGAACCGGCCATCGGTTATCATCGCCTCCAGGTTTTGGTGCGTGGCGCAGACGATGCGCGTATCGACCGCGATCGAACGACGCGATCCGATCCGCTCGATCAACCGCTCCTGCAGGAAGCGCAGCAGCTTGACCTGCAGTTGCAGCGGGATATCGCCGACTTCGTCGAGGAACAGCGTACCGCCATCGGCCTGTTCGATCTTGCCCTCGGTGGTCTTGACCGCGCCGGTGAAGGCCCCCTTCTCGTGCCCGAACAGTTCGCTTTCGAGGAGATTTTCAGGGATCGCCGCGCAATTGATCGCCACGAACGCGCCGTTTGCGCGATCACTCGCCTCGTGAAGTCCGCGCGCCAGCAGTTCCTTGCCGGTGCCGCTCGCGCCCAGCAGCATCACGGAGACGCTGGTATTGGCGACACGCTCGATGGTGCGGGCGACGCGGATCATCTCCGGCGCGGCGGTGATGAGGTTGCCGAGCACGCGGTCACCGCCCTCGGCACGCGCCGCCAGCTTGCGGTTCTCCTGCTCCAGCCGGCGCAATTGCAGCGCGCGCCGCACGATCAGGCCCAGCGCGTCGATATCGACCGGCTTGCGGTAGAAGTCGTAGGCGCCGCGCGCCACGGCTTGCAGCGCGCTTTCATGCGCGCCATGGCCACTGGCGACGATGACTTTGGTATCGGGCTTGATCGCCATGATCTCGTCCAGCACGGCGAAGCCCTCGCTGGTGCCGTCCGAATCCGGCGGCAGGCCAAGGTCGAGCGTGACCACCTCGGGCATCTCGGCGCGCAACGCCGCCAGCGCCGAAGGGCGATCGCCGGCGATGACCACGTCGAAATCCTCGTAAGCCCACTTGAGTTGGGCCTGGAGGCCGGGATCGTCCTCGACGATCAGCAGCTTGGGCAGCACCTTGGGCCGGATCGGGGGATTCTCGTCGCTCATGATGCCGCCTTCTGGGTCCAATCGGAATGCCTGGCCATCGCCATGCCGTCGTAAAGGTCGCTCACCGCCGCCAGCGGGATGCGGATGATGAAACGCGATCCCAGCCCCTCGCGCGATTCCACGTCGAGCCGACCGCGCATCGCCCGCACCAGCTCTCGCGCTTCGAACGCGCCGATGCCGAAGCCGCCCGACTTGGTAGAGACGAACGGCTTGAACAAGCGCGTGCGCACGAAATCGGGTGACATGCCGCTGCCGGAATCGACCACTTCGAACCGCGCGTTGATGCCGTCGCTGGTCAGGCTCAGGAACACCGGCGCATCATCGGCGCTGGCGTCGATCGCGTTCTGGACCAGATGAACCAGCACCTGTTCCAGCGAATGGGCATTCGCCTTGACCGAAAGCGGGCGGCACTCGGCCAGCAGCACTTGCGGGTGCGCCTTGAACCGCTCCATCACCGCCAGCACCACGGCATCGGCGCGCACCTCGTCGAGCCGCTCGACCACGCCGTTGCCGTACCGCGACAGGCGGGCGATGAGCGCGTTTAGCTTTTCCGAGGAATTGCGCAACGTTACCAGCATGTCGTCGCGGAATTCCTTCTTCTCGGCATGAAGCTCGGCATTGCGCGCCAGCAGGCTGAACTGGCTGGCAAGGTTCTTGATATCGTGCATCACAAAGGCGATGCGGCGATGGAAATCGTCGAAGCGGCTAGCCTCGATCAACGCATCCTGGCTGGAGTTCTCGGCCAGATAGCTCGCCAGCTGCTGGCCGACGACACGCAGCAGGTCGAAGTCCTCCCAGTCGAACCGCCGGGGGTTGGCGGGCCGCGCCAGCACCACCATGCCGACCAGCCGCTCGAAGTGAATCAGCGGCACCAGCGCCCAGGCAGGCTGATCGTCGAGCAGCCAGGCGGGGATATTGTCCCCGGCGCCGCGCAAGTCCTGCCCGGCGCGCAAGTCGTCCAGATCGGCGATATAGGCCTGCCGCTCGAAGAACGTGACCGACCGCGCCGGTATCGCCGTCGCCGGCACGCCGATCTCGGGCCAGTTCCACCGTGCCGCAAGCGACAGGTCGCCATGATCGCCGGGCGTCAGGAGGAGGCCCGCCGGGCATTCGGCGATGTCCGCCACCGATTGCACCACACGCTCGCCCAGCGGCAGCGCCTCGGCCCCGCCACTGGCGATGGTGCGGGTGAAGCGCAGCCATTCCTCGCGGTAGTCGTAGCGGTGCTGGAACAGATGCTTTTCAAGGCTGACGCGAAACCACCCGCGCATGCGGCGCGAGGGCAGCACCAGCATCGCCACCGCACTGGCGACGGTGAGGAAACCCAGCTCCATCAGCCGCGCGAAGTTGCCGCCAGCGTAGGACAGCCATTGCGCCACAGACACCATGCCCACAAGGTAGAAGCCGATGACCAGCAGCGAGAAGGTCTGGAACGTCACCGCCCGCGAGGGGCGCAGCCGCAAGCCCTGCCGATCGTTGTTGGCGCCGATCGCCAGCAGGCTGGCAAGCACCAGCGCCGCGAAGCCGCGCGTGGCGGCCAGCTCCGAAGGCCAGTCGCCGCCAAGATAGGCGATGGTGTAGAGATTGAGGTCGAAAGCCCAGACGATCGCCAGCCCGGATGCCGGGAAGCGCAGGCTCGCGCGTGATTCCCGCGATGCGCCGGCATAGAGGTTGTGGACCAGCACCAGTGCGCCCACCGTCACCAGCAGCCGGAACATGATGAGGAACCGAAGCCCGAGCGCGGCCACGTCCGAATCCGTCGACAACTGGCTGGCGACGATTCCCGTACCCATGCTGAGCAGTTCGACCGCGCCGAGCACCGCAACGACCGGCCGGATCGGCGCGAGGCTGGCGTGGCGTCCGTCCGCCGCGAACAGCCGGTAGATCACGAACAGCCAGCCGAGATTGCGCCCGCTCTCCGCCACCCACGAGATCGGACTGGCGCCGCCGAGCGCGGCGATGCACACGCACCAGGCGGCTGTCAGGAACAGCGCCGCGATCATCCCTCCTCGGGCAGGGCCGAAGCGGCCGCGCGTGCGGGAGAGCCACACCGCGACGGCCGCCGAAGAAACCGCGCCGCACACATGCGCGGCGACGCCGGCCACCAGCCATATCTCGTGCTGCGGAACCGTCATCACCTGGCGCCTTCGTGCCAGAGCACCACCCGCACCGTCTGCAGCATGATCAGCAGATCGAGGAACGGGGTGTAGTTCTTGGCGTAATAGAGGTCGTATTCCAGCTTGTGCCGCGAATCCTCGATCGATGCGCCATAGGGATAGTTGATCTGGGCCCAGCCGGTGATGCCCGGCTTCACCATGTGCCGCTCCGCGTAGTAGCGCAGCTGGTCGTCGAGATCGGCGACGAATTCGGGCCGCTCGGGACGCGGGCCGACAAAGCTCATCTCGCCCTTCAGCACGCTCCAGGCCTGCGGCAGCTCGTCGATACGGACCTTGCGGATGAACTTGCCGACGCGGGTGACGCGCGGATCGTCCTTGCTCGCCCACTGCGCTCCCGCCGCTTCGGCATCGGCGCGCATCGAGCGCAGCTTGATTAGGTCGAAATGCTGGCCGAACAGGCCGACGCGGGTCTGGCGGAAGAATGCAGGGCCCTTGCTGTCCAGTTTCACCAGCAATGCAAAGAGGAAAATGACAGGCGCCGTGACCAGCAGCAGCAGCGCGCTCGCCAGCACGTCGAACATGCGCTTGGCGGCACTGGAAAGCGCGCGGCCAGACGAAAACCCGTCCGAGAAGATCAGCCAGCTGGGATTGACGGTATCGAGATCGACGCGGCCGGTCTCGCGCTCCAGAAAGCTGGAGAACTCATTGACGTGCACGCCCGCGGTCTTGATCCGCAGCAGGTCCTTCAGCGGCAGGGCGTTGCGTCGTTCCTCCAGCGCCAGCACCACTTCGCTGACGCCCAGGTTCTCGACGTAGCGCGTAAGGTTGTGGATCGCGGCGCGGGGGATCGCTTCGGGGACAACGGGCGCGCTCCCGCTCATGCCGACGTAGCCGACGATGGCGAAGCCGCTCTCGGGCCGCTCTCCCAGCTCGCGCAAACGCTCGGCGCGATTGCCCGCGCCCAGCACCAGCACCCGGCGGCGAAACACGGACGTGCCCAGCAGGCCGCCGATGACGATACGCGCGCTGACCAGCAGCAGCAGCGCCAGCACCATCCCGTAGGCCAAGGTGGAACGCCAGAAATTCTGGCCGGCCAAAAGGAAATCGACGAAAGACAGCGCAATCACGCCCAGCGAGATGGCGACCAGCAGCCGCGCCGAGGCGAACCGCAGCGACCGCAGCGCTTCGGACCCATAGACGCCGACCCCGATCATCGCCGTGCTCATGATCGCGGCGAAACCGACATGCGCCCACGCGCGGTCGACGACGCTGCCCGGATCCATGCCGATCTGGCCTGCCCGCAGCCGCCACGACAGTTCGCCTGCCGCGACAAGGCAGACCAGGTCGATGAGCCACAGCAGGATGACCGCGTGCGGTATGTAGTGCTTGAACAAGCGGATCATGGCGTCTCGACGGGCTCCCGGCGCTGTTCCGAAGAGCCATAGGCGCAAGGCGTAAACTGTCGGTAAATCTGACAATCGGCTGGCGAGGATAGTCACCCGAAATTAACCACATCGGCTCGGGGAAGGCTTAACGTGTAGGGCGCTAGTCGATCCGCATGGCTCGCACCGCACCGCCTCCGTCCTTGAATTCCCGCATGTACCGGCATTTCGCCGTGATTACCGTGGGGATCACCGCCCTGCTCGCGATGTTCGCCAGCGGCGAGAACGGCGAGGCGATCCAGGCGTCCTTGGCCGAGCGGCAGCAATACGTCGCGTCGGCCGACAAAGAAAAGGCGGCTCAACAGGCCAAGCGCGGCATGCTGGCGGCCAATTTCAAGGATAACCGCACGACTGTCGGGAGCTGGGGTGGGGACGACGTGGTGGACCGGGCCGAAGGCGTCGTCCGCGACTATACCGGCGTCCTCGGCCGAAGCGACAGCACGGCGGCACGGGCGCTGGGCGGCCAGACGATTTCGTTGCCGGTCTCCGCGTCCGGGACGGAAAAGCTGGTGATGCCGTCAGCCCCGCCGCCGGGCATGACCATGGAAGAATATTTCGCGGCCGAGAAGCTCAAGCGCCGGGGCAAGCTGGCCGACGGTCAACCCTTGCGAGCGGCAGAGAAAGATCCGGGCGCGGAGGACACCGGCGAGGAAGATACCGGCGAGGAAGATACCGGCGAGGAAGCCCTCTAGCGGTTCGCCGGCATCAGCCGGATCGCGCTGGCCGTCAGCGCTTCGGCGGCGGTGCCGATGACCTTTTCCGCATCCGGCGCCCATAGCGCGCTGTGCAGCGACGGTATGGTCTTCTCGCCCCGCTTCGCCGCCGCAAGATCGGCTTGCGGCGTGCCCCCGACCCAAAAGATCAGCGACTGGATCGCCTTGTCATCGGCGCGGTAGAACTCGCCGAAATCCTCGCCGGCCATGACGGACGGCGTCGCGATGACCCGCTCCTGCCCCATACGCTGACGCATCGCATCGAGGAAACGCGCGGTGAGCTCCAGAGAATTCCAGGTCGAGCGGGTGTAGGGCTCCTTCACCGCGACGACCGGCAGCATGTCATCGCCCAGCCCCGCCGCCCGCGCCTCGCCCTCCGCGATGCGCTTGATCCCCGCGAGCAATGCGGCGCGCGTCTCGTCGGAATAGCTGCGCACGGTCAACTCCAGCCTGGCGCTGTCGGAGATGATGTTGTGTTTGGTGCCGGCATGGAAGCTGCCGACGGTGACGACCACGGCATCGAGCGGATCGATCTCGCGGCTTGCAAGAGTCTGCAGGCGCATGACGATCGCGCTGGCGATGACGATGGGGTCGCGGGTCTTGTGCGGATAGGCACCGTGCCCGCCCACGCCCTTGACCGTGATGTCCACGCTGTCGACGTTGGCCAGAGCCCAGCCCGAAGATGCGCCGATCACCCCCGCCGGCAATTCCGGCGTGTCATGAAATGCCAAGGCGAAATCGGGCTTAGGAAAGCGCGTATAAAGCCCGTCCGCCAGCATCGCCCGTGCGCCGAGGCCCAGTTCCTCGGCCGGCTGGCCGATCATCACCAGCGTGCCGGACCACTCGCCGCGCCGCGCCGCCAGAAGCCGTGCCGTCTCGATCCACGCGGTCATGTGGGTATCGTGGCCGCAGGCATGCATCAGTCCTGTCTCGCCGCCCGCCGTTGCCGGTGCGCGCTGCTTCGAGGCGAACGGCAGCCGGGTCTGCTCGGTCACCGGCAAGCCGTCCATATCGGCGCGGATCAGCACGGTCGGCCCGACACCGTTCTTCAGCACCGCAACCACGCCGGTCTTGCCGACGCCTTCGGTCACCGTGAACCCGGCCTTGCGCGCTGCATCGGCCATGATCCTGGCGCTGCGCACTTCCTCGAAACCCAGTTCGGGATGGGCATGAAGATCGCGGTACGTCGCCATCAAGGCGGGCATGTCGGCCTCGATCGAAGCACGCAGCGTGTCGGCTCCGGCCGGGGCGGCGAACAGGACGACGGCGGCGATGGCGGGAAGCAGATGCCTGATCATGCGCCACAGCCTACGTGTCGCCATGGCAAACGCAAGTAGTGGCGCAAGCAGTGGTGGTGCCCCTGGCCCGACTCGAACGGGCACGTCTCTCGACAAACGATTTTGAGTCGTTCGCGTCTACCATTCCGCCACAGGGGCTAGCCTGAGCTTGTGTGCACTTAGCGGCCGCTTAGGCGCTGTTCAACCGGCCTTGAGAACTCCCGCCACGATCTTGTGCAGCTTCGAGTGCAGCGTATCGTTACCCGCGAGCACTTGCGCATCGCAGACGGGCAGCGAACGGCCCTGCCAGTCCGACACGAAGCCGCCAGCCTCGCGCACGAGGAGGCAGCCCGCGGCGGTATCCCAGGACTTCAGGCCGGCTTCCCAGAAGCCCTCGTACCGTCCCGCAGCGACCCAGGCGAGGTCCAGCGCGGCCGAGCCGAAGCGGCGGATGCCCGCGACTTGGGGCGCCAGCGCCTGATATATCCGGTTCCACTGCATCGAATCGCCCGCTCCCGCGAAAGGGATGCCGGTGGCGATCAGGCTTTCGTCGAGGTGGCGGCGCGAGGAGACGCGCAGCCGCCGGTCCTGCAACCAAGCGCCGCGCGTCTTCTCCGCCCAGAAGCTCTCGTCGGTGATCGGCTGATAGATCAGGCCGGCGATGACATCGCCCCAGCCCGAGCCGTCCAGCTTGGGCTCCTGCGCCGCGATCGAGATCGCGAAGTGGGGGATGCCGTGAAGGAAGTTGGACGTGCCGTCGAGCGGATCGATGATCCAGCGCGGCTTGGTCGGGTCGCCCTCGATCACCCCGCCTTCCTCCAGCACGAAACCCCAGTCGGGCCGCGCCGCCAGAAGCTCGTCGTAGAGCGTGCGCTCGGACGCGCGGTCCGCCTTGGAGACGAAGTCCGCGGGCCCCTTGCGCGAGACCTGCAGGTGCTCGACTTCGCCGAAATCGCGGCGGAGCCTGCCGCCCGCCTTGCGCGCGGCGCGCTCCATCATGCGGACGAGACCGGAAAGTGCCATTTTCTGTCAATCAGCCAGAGGTTCAGCCCGCCTTGCCCACGTAGGACCGCTCGTAGACGTCGACGACGATGCGCGTGCCCGATTCGATGTGCGGCGGCACCATCACCCGCACGCCGTTGTCGAGTACGGCCGGCTTGTAGCTGGAGGACGCGGTCTGGCCCTTCACCACGGCGTCGGCCTCGACGATGATGGCCTCCACCTGTTCGGGGAGCTGGACCGAAATCGGGCGCTCTTCCCACAGTTCCAGCATAACCTCCATGCCGTCCTGCAGGAAGGCGGCGGCATCGCCCAGTAGATCGCTCGGCAGGTTGATCTGCTCGTACGTGTCCTTGTCCATGAACACCAGGCTGTCGCCGTCGGCGTAGAGGTACTGGAAGTCCTTGGTGTCGAGCCGGACTTTCTCGACCGTGTCGGCGCTGCGGAAGCGCACGTTGTTCTTGCGGCCGTCGATCAGGTTCTTCATCTCGACCTGCATGAAGGCGCCGCCCTTGCCCGGCTGGGTATGCTGCGTCTTGGCGACTTTCCAGATGCCGCCTTCGTACTCAAGGATGTTGCCGGGACGGATGTCGACGCCGCTGATCTTCATGGGAGATGCCTCTGATGGGAAAGAGCGAATTTCTGGGCCGAAGCCTGAGTGACCGCGCCCTTAGCGCGGGAGGGCCGCGGTTGCAATCGGGTGGCAATTGCGGAAGCCGGATGATAGCTGTCGCACGATGAAGCACTTGTGGATCGCCCTCTCGTTGTCCGCCGCCTCGCTCGCCGCGCCGCTCCCCGCCGCCGCGGCGCCCGGCGGAGAGCTGGGTACGCTGCCGCTCGGCCGCTACACCTGCGGATTGCCCGGTGACGCCCTGGGCCCGGCGATCCGGCACGTTCCCGAGGCAGATTTCGCCGTCATCGCCGCTTCCAGCTACCGCGCGGACGACGGTCGGGGCAGCTACCTTCGCACCGGCGACCGGGTGGTGATGACCAGCGGGCCACGTCAGGGCCAACGGTTTCGCGTCGATTCCGGCCGTCTGCTGCACCGGCTCGAAGCGAATGGCGGCGATGGCACGCTCAGCTGCGGCCTCGGCCCGACGCCGGTTTCCGGGCTGGAGGCGATCTGCCCGATCAAGGACACCGAATAAGCGGTTATCCGCCCGCGATCCGGGGCATCACGATCACCTCGCTCGCGCCCGAGAGCGATTGCGACCAGTCGCCGGTCACCATGCCATCGACCGCCAGTGTCGCGCGCAGTCCAGCGGCCTGGGCAAAACCGGGAGAGCGCCTGTCCAGCTCGGCGACCAGCGCGAACAGGCTGGCCGCTTCCAGTTCCAGCCGATCATCGCCGCCTCCCAGTTCACGGTCGAACGGCGGCATCAGGACCACATCCACCATCGGGCGCGACGCCGCCCTCAGCCGTCCGGATGGAGCACTGCGTGGACACGATCGGGCGTGATCGGCAAGTCGCGCATGCGCACGCCCGTCGCCTCGCTAACGGCGGCCGCGACGGCGGCCAGCGGCGGCACGATCGGCACTTCGCCCACACCCTTGACGCCATAAGGATGCGCCGGGTTGGGCCGCTCGATCATGACCGTCTCGATCATTGGCAAGTCGGAGGCGACCGGCATCCGGTAGTCGAGGAACCCGGGATTATCGAGACGGCCGTTCGCATCGTACACGAACGCCTCGTTCAGCGCCCAGCCGATGCCCTGCACCGCGCCACCCTGCATCTGTCCCTCGACATAGTCTGGATGGATGGCGCGGCCGACGTCCTGGACGGTGGTGTAGCGCAGGATCCTGGTGTGCCCGGTTTCCCGATCGACCTCGGCGTCACAGATATGCACGGCATAGCCCGGCAGGTGATCGAGCGGATTGACCGAGGCTTCGGCGGAGATCGGCCCGCCGGTGTTGTCCGCCTTGGCCGCGATCCGCGCAAGCGACAGCGTCTCGCCGGCCTTTTCACCGGCACCGCATATCGCCTCGCCATCGCGCCATTCGACCTGGGCGCGATCGACGTTCCACAACTTCGCGGCCCGATCGCACAGGATCTCGACCACGGCCCGCGACGCCTCGACGACCGCTTTGCCGGTGGCGAATGTGGTACGGCTGCCGCCGGTCACGCCCGAAAAGCCGATCGAGGACGTGTCCGCGATCGTCACGCTGACTTGTCCGTAGTCGACGCCGAACGTCTCGGCCGCCATCAGCGCCATCGACGCGCGGCTGCCGCCGATGTCGGGATTGCCCTCGACCACGAGGATCGAGCCGTCCTCGGCGACGGCGACGGATGCTGTCGACGGTCCGCCGTGGTTGCCCCAGTAGCCGCAAGCGACTCCCCTGCCCTGATTGGGGCCGAGCGGTTCGGAATAGTGCGGATGGTCCCTGGCCGCCTCAAGGCACTCGACCAGCGCGATCTCGCCGTGAGGCGTTCCGCTCATCGAGGTCTCGCCGGGCCGGATGGCGTTCTTCAGCCGCAGTTCGAGCGGGTCCATGCCCAGCTTCTCCGCCAGTTCGTTCATCGCGCTCTCGACCGCGAAGTTCACTTGCGGCGCGCCGGGCGCACGATAGGCGGCGTGCTTGGGCATGTTGCTGAGCACGCCCCAACCCGTGACCACGTAGTTCTGGATATTGTAGTGGCCGATGGCCGAGGAGATGCCGAGGAACACTTCGTAGCCCGAGAACGCGCCCGAACTGTACTTGAATTCCACCTCGGCGGCGGTGAGGGTTCCCTCCGCCGTGGCCCCCAGCCGCACATCGAGCACCGCGCCCGGCGCGGGCCCCGAGGCGCGGAAGATATCGGTGCGGCTCATCGTCAGGCGCACCGGCCGGCCGGCCTTGCGCGACAGCACCACCGCAAGGGGCTCCAGATAGACCGTCGTCTTGCCGCCAAAGCCGCCGCCGATCTCCAGCGGCATCACCCGGATCGTACCGGTGGGGATGCCAAGAATGGCCGAGGTCAGCCCGCGCACGTTGAAGGCGCCCTGGCTGGAGCACCAGATATCGACCTTGCCGTCCGCCTTCCACGACGCGACGCAGGCGTGCGGCTCGATATAGCCCTGATGGACCGGAAGCATCGAATAATGGCCGGAAACGGTGGCCGCCGCGTCGCCCAGCGCGATTTCGACGTCGCCCTTGGCCTGGCGCATGCGCAGCGGCACGTTCGATGGCTGTTCGGGCTTCTCGTCCAGCCCCCGGGTGAAGACCGTGTCATGCAGCACCGGCGCGTCGGGGCGGAAGGCGTCCTCGATGCCGATGACATGCGGCAGCACTTCGTAGTCGACCTCGATCAGCGCAAGCGCCTCGCGCGCTACCGCCTCGCTCGTCGCGGCGACGCCGGCGACGACATGCCCGTCGTAGAACACCTTCTCGCGGGCGATGACGTTCTGCGACAGGTCGAGCACGCTGCCCGCCGTCTCGCCGACGTTCATCAGGATGTCTTCGAGGGTCGGGAAATCCTCCCGCGTCACCACCGCCTTCACGCCGGGCAGCGCCTCTGCCTTGCGGATGTCGATCGAGCGGATTCGGGCATGGGCGTGCGGGCTCCGGAGCAGCGCACCCTGCAGCATGTTCGCCGCTTTGAAATCCGGCCCGAACACCGCCTTGCCGGTGACCTTGTCGTTGCCGTCCGGGCGGACCGGGCGAGTGCCGACGACCTTGAGATCGCCTGTCTTGAAGGCATCGGGGCGTTCGGGAGCGTTCATGCCGGTATCCTTTCCTGCCTCAACTCGGCCGCGGCTTCCATCACCGCCTTCACGATCTTGTCATAGCCCGTGCAGCGGCAAAGGTTGCCCGCCAGCCAGTAACGCACCTCGGTCTCTGTCGGGTTGGGCGTCTGGTCGAGCAAAGCCTTGGCCGCGACGATGAAGCCCGGCGTGCAAAACCCGCATTGCAGCGCCGCCTTCTCGAGGAAATGGCGTTGCACGGGATGCAGGCCGCTGCCTTCGGCGACGCCTTCGATCGTGCCGATCACGCTGCCTTCGGCCTCGCCCGCAAGGACGAGGCAGGAGCAGACCATCTGCCCGTCAAGCACCACCGTGCAGGCACCGCAGTCGCCGGAACCGCAACCCTCCTTGCTGCCGGTGAGATCGAGCGGGCCGCGCAGGACCGAAAGCAGGGTATCGGCCGGATCGCACAGGAACTCGCGCGGATCGCCGTTGACCGTGCAGGTGACGTGAAGCTTGCTCATGCGTGTCCTTTCGCGCCCTTCGTGGCGCGGTTCAGTGCTGTCAGGACCGTGCGGCGCGCCAACACCCCGGCCATGGCGGTGCGATATCGCGCGGTTCCGCGCTTGTCGTCGATCGGCACGCAGGCGGCGCGAACCGCGGCCACCATCGCTTCCAGCGCATTGTCATCAAACCTGCCGCCGACCAGTGCGTTCCCGGCCTCTTCGACCAGCAGTACGGTCGGCGCCGCCGCGCCGATGGCGATACGGGCAGTGGTGCAGACGCCGTCCGCGCCGATCACGACATGCGCGCCGGCGCCGACCACGGCGATATCCATCTCGGTGCGGGGAATGGAACGCAGATAGGCATCCGAGCCGCCTTGGGCCTGCGCCGGCAGCCTGATCTCGGCTACGAATTCGCCCGCGGCGAGCGAGGTCCGGCCCGGAGCGGTGGGAATGGCCTGGACCGGCACCTCACGCTCTCCGTCCGGTCCGACCACAAGACAGGTCGCGGCGGCCGCCACAAGCGCCGGAACGCTGTCCGCCGCCGGCGAGGCGTTGCACAGATTGCCCGCCATGGTCGCGCGGTTGCGGATCTGGACCGAGCCGATCAGGTTCGCCGCCTCGACCACACCGGGCCATGCGGCAACGAGCGCGGCGTCGTCCCTGAGCGCGGTGCATGGCGTCGCCGCGCCGATGACGAAGCCCTGGCCCCGTCGCCGCACGCCGACGAGACCGTCGATCCGCTTGAGATCGACGATCGCGCTCGGCGCCACGCGGCCCGACTGCATCTGGACGATAAGGTCAGATCCCCCCGCCAGCGGGCGCGCCGCCGCATCACCGGCAAGCAGCGCCACCGCCTCCTCGACAGTGCGGGGGGAATGAAAAGCGGCTGTCCGCATGATGTCTCCTGATTCACGTTTCAACCAGCATCGCCTGCTGGCCGGATTCGTCAACCGATCATTGCACCGTGCGGACGCCTACCCGCCTCAGGACTTCGCGAGGAGTGCCTTCACCGCCGCGACGATCTGATCGGGCTGGTGGACGTAGGCATCCTCCAACACCTTCGAGAACGGAACCGCGCTGTACGGGCCGCCGAGCCGCGCGACCGGAGCCTTGAGCTTGCCCCACAGCTCCTCCTGAGCGACGGCGGCGATTTCCGCGCCCGGCCCGAAATTGCGCACTGCCTCGTGGATCACCATCAGGCGGCCAGTCTTCTCGGCCGAAGCCAGCACCGTTTCCTTGTCCCACGGCGAAATCGTGCGCAGATCGACCAGTTCCACCGACACGCCTTCTTCGGCCAGCTTCGCCGCCGCCTGCATCGTGCGGTACATCTGCGCCGAATAGGAAACGATCGTGATGTCGGTCCCTTCCTGGATGACCTTGGCCTTGCCGAGCGGGATCGGCCCCTGGTCCGCAGCGACTTCGCCGGGCGAGAACAGGGTCATGGCGCTTTCGATGATGATCACCGGATCGGGGTCCTGGATGGCCGAAAGGTAAAGACCCTTGAAATCCGCCGGGAACGTCGGGGCGACGACCTTGATGCCTGGCGTATGGCAGAACCATGCCTCGAGGAAATCGGCGTGCTGGCCCGCGGTCTGCATGCCCGTTCCGGTCAGCATCCGGATAACCATCGGCACTTCGCTTTGCCCGCCCGACATGAAGCGCAGCTTGGCGGCGTGATTGACGATCATGTCCATCGCAACGGTGGTGAAGTTCATCAGCATGATCTCCGCCACCGGCTTGTAGCCGGCCATGGCCGCGCCGATCGCCGCGCCGATGATCGCCTGTTCCGAGATCGGCGTGGAGCGCACGCGCTTGTCGCCGAACTTGGTGGAAAGGCCCTTGGTCACGCCGATGACGCCGCCGCCTTCGCGATCGGCCACATCCTCGCCGAACACGAGCACTTTGGGATCGGACTCCATTGCCTCGGTCAGGGCGGCGTTGATGGCCTGTACGCCATTCATCTTGAGGGTTTCGCTCTTGCTCATGGTCTCGGTGCTCATGCCGGAATCTCCTCGGCGAAGACGTCGCGGCGGAGTTCGTCCACCGACGGAAGGTCACTGTTCATGGCGAATTCGATCGCCTCCTGAAGCTCGGCCTCGATCTGCGACTTGAGTTCGTCAAGCTGCTGCTCGCTAGCGACGCCGCCGTCGATCAGCTTCTGGCGGTAGACCGCGACCGGGTCCTTCGCCATCGCCGCGTCCTTCTCGCCCTCATCCATGTACTTGTCATCATCGCCAAGGACGTGGCCGAAGAAGCGGAAGGTCAGGCATTCCAGCAGGGTCGGCCCTTCGCCGGCCCGCGCGCGCTCGATCGCGGCATGGGCATGAGACCAGACTTCCTCCGGATCGTTGCCGTCGATGGTGTAGCCGGGCATGCCATAACCGGCGGCGCGCTTCGATATCTGGTCGACCGAGGTGCAGTTCTCGTACTTCGTGTGCTCGGCATAGCGGTTGTTCTGGCACACGAAGATCACCGGCAGCTTCCATACGGAGGCGAGGTTGAGCGCCTCGTGGAACGCGCCGATGTTGGACGCGCCGTCACCGAAATAGGCCACGGTGACCTGCTTCGATCCGTCGAGCAGTGCCGCCCAGCCAAACCCGTTGGCGATCGGCATCGACGAGCCGACGATGCCCGTCGTCACCATCACGCCCGTTTCCGGATGCGTCAGGTGCATCGGGCCGCCCTTGCCCTTGCAGGTGCCGGTCACGCGGCCGGCGATCTCCGCCCACAGCGGCGCCAGCGGCATGTCCTTCGCCACCATGTCGTGGATGCCGCGATAGATAGTGCAGATTTTGTCGTCATTGTTGAGAAGGTTCGAGATGGCCGACGGGATCGCTTCCTGGCCGCGACCCGAATAGTAGGGACCGGTCAGACGGCCGCGGCGGATCTGCGTGCGGGTGGCGTCGTCGTTGCGTTCGATCCGCAGCATCCGGCGATAGACGTCGATCTTGGTCTCGGCATCGGGCGACGCCGCATTGGTTAGTGTGCTCATGATGCTCTCTCAGAACCTCCACCGTCGTTCGTTGGACTTCACATTCCCTACTTGCCCACTGCAGGGTTGCAAAGTAAGAAACATATTAGAATTAAAATCGAGACCAGTTCGGTCGATATCGATCAATAGACCCCGCCCTGCTCCTCGGCAAAGTCGCGCACTTCGGTCTGCCGCTCGGCCGCCTGGCCGGCCTGCCGCACCGCCATGCGCGACGCGCGGATCTGGGCGATCAGCGCGTCGCGCTTGCGGGCGAAATCGTCGGACCGGCTCCAGCGCTGCGGCTCGGTGTCGGCCTTGAAGGCTTCCCAGATGATCCCGGCCTTGGGGTCCTTGCCCGGCTCTCCGCCCAGCACCTGCTTGCCCGAGGTGCGGTCGATCTTGACCATGCGGATGCCGGCGGGGGCGGTAAACGGCTGATGGCCCCAGCGCGCCTTGGTCTCCTGCACGAAGCGCTTGAACACCGGCGCGGCGAGCCTGCCGCCTTGCGCATAGCCGCCCATGCTGCGCGGCGTATCGTAGCCGAGATAGACGCCCGCGACAAAATCCTGCGATCCGCCGACGAACCACACGTCGGTCGGGCCGGTGGTCGTCCCGGTCTTGCCGAACAGTGGCAGGTCAAGGTCGCGCAAGGTGACGGCGGTGCCGCGCGTGACCACGCCGGTCAGCATGTACATCGTCTGGAACGCGGTGCCCGGGTCCATCACCTGCCTGCCCCGCATCGGCAGGCGCGGCATCGGCCTTCCGTTCCACTTGGCCATGTTGCAGCCGGTGCAGCGGCGCTTGTCGGCGCGCCAGATCACCTTGCCCCTGCGGTCCTGAACGTAGTCCATTACCGTGGGCGTATATTGCACTCCGGCGTTCGACAGCGCGGAGTAGGCGTTGACCATCTTGAGCACGGTCGTCTCCCCCGCTCCCAGCGAGAACGACAGGTACGGTTTGTATTCGCCGATGCCCACGCTCTTGAAGGTCTTGATGACGCGGTCCATTCCGGCGTCGTTGGCGATCCGCACGGTCATCAGGTTGCGCGACTGCTCCAGCCCCCAGCGCATCGTATGGCTGCCCCCGCCTCCGCCCCCGCCGAAGTTGCTGAAGCACTTTTGCCCCAACCGGCCGCCCTGATAAACGCAGAACCGCCCGTCGAGCACTTGCGAGGCAGGCGTCATGCCGGCGTCCAGCCCCGTGGCGTAGACGAACGGCTTGATCGTCGAGCCCGGCTGGCGCAGCGCCTGCGTCGCCCGGTTGAACGAGCCGAGCCCGGAATCGAACCCGCCCTGCATCGCGAGCACCCGGCCGTCACGCGGATTTTCAACGACCATGCCGCCAGAAATTTCCGGGATGGTGCGCACGGCGAAGCTGTTGCCGCCGGTCTTCTCCACCGCCACGATATCGCCCACCCGCGCCTGGTCGGGGATGTTGGTCAGCGATGCCGTGTCGCCGTTGATGAAGCCCACCTGGCCATTCCCGCCCGAACTTTGCAGGATCAGGCCGACCTGCCAGTCCTCGTAGTCGAGCGAGGCGTTGACCAGCACCATCTGCGATTGCCAGCCATCTGGATCGACGTCGACGTGCGCGATCGGGCCGCGCCAGCCCTTGCCGGAGTGGTAGTGGAACAGGCCCGAGCGCAAGGCGACGCGCGCCGCGCGCTGCATCTCCGGGTCGAGCGAGGTCCGCACCCACAATCCGCCAGCATAGACGCTGTTTGGGCCGTTCTCCGCCTTTTCCCCGTACTTGCCGATCAATTGGCGGCGGACCTCCTCGACGAAATAGCCCATCGCCGGGTCATATCCCTGCCGCCGTCGGGGAATGAGGCCGAGCGGCTGCGCCTTGGCGAAATCGGCATCGGCGCGGGTCGCCCAGCCGTTGTCGACCATCTGGTCCAGAACATAGTTCCGCCGCTCGAGGGCGAGGTCCGCATAGCGCGCCCGGCTGTATTTTTCAGGCGCCTTCGGGAGGATGGACAGGAACGCCGCCTCGTGCAGCGCGAGGTCGCCGACATCCTTGTCGAAATAGGCGCGTGCCGCCGCCTGCACGCCGAAGCTCTGCCGCCCCAGCGGTATCTCGTTAAGGTAGAGTTCGAGGATCTGCGGTTTTTCTAGTACATCCTCGATCCGGCGGGCGACGATCATCTCCTTCAGCTTGCGGGTGATCGAATATTCGTCGCCGATCAGAATGTTCTTCGCGACCTGCTGCGTGATCGTAGACCCGCCCTTGGCGCGCTGGCCGGAGCCCATCTTGGCGACATAGTCCACCACCGCGCCGAGCAGGCCGGGGTAGTCGACGCCGCCATGGCTCCAGAAGGTCTTGTCCTCGGCCGAGAGGAACGTGTTAATCAGCGGCTTGGGGAAGTCGTCGAAATTGAGCTGCACCCGCCGCTCTCGCGCATAGCTGTAGACGATCTGACCATCGATGCCGCGCACCATGGTCGGCAGCGGCGGCTCGTAATCGAGCAGCTTGTCGGCCGACGGCAGATCCTTGGTCAGAACCAGCCAAAAGGCGATCAGTACGGCGAGCAGAGCCAGCCCGGCGATGACGGCGCGCTTGAACCAGCGTTTTTCACGCCAGGATTCGCCGAACCATGCGCCAAAGCGTCCCAGCGCGCCGCCCGCGCTGCGGCGGATGCGGTAGCTGGCGCTGTCCTGATCGGGCGAAGCTGAATCGGCCATGGGTCTAGCGCCTTTAGCGGTGCTTGCCTGCAAGAGCCAGTATCATGGTGCGGCCTCCGATCGCCGGGCGAAGAACGCCCGCACCGCCCGCGCAGTCGCCTCGGCCAGCACCTCCCTGCCTGTGGGCGAGACGAGATAGGCCGTGTCGGCGGGGTTGGTGATATAGCCGGTCTCGAACAGCACGGATGGCACGTCCGGCGCCTTGAGCACGCCGAAAGCGGCGGACTGTACGGTCGAATAGTGTGTCGGCGCCTTGCCCTCCAGCTCGCGCAGGATCAGCCGCGCCATCTGGTAGGAGCCTTCCTGCGCCTCGCTCTGCGACAGGTCGAGCAGGATCGCGGTGACCGCGTCGCTGGTCTCTTCCAGCCGCACGCCGTTCACCGTGTCGGCCGCGTTTTCGCGCGCGGCGATACGGGCCGCGGCCTGGCTCGATCCCTTGTCGGACAGCACGTAGACGCTGGCGCCGCGCGCATCGGGGCTCTCGGCCGCGTCGGCATGGATCGAAACGAACAGATCCGCGCCCAGCCGCCGGGCGATGCCCGAACGCTCGGCCAATGTGAGATAACGATCATCGCCGCGGGTCAGGGCGACGCGGATGCCCCCGTCCGCCACCAGCCTATCGCGAACCTCACGGGCGATGCGCAATGTCACCTGGCTCTCGTCCAGCCTGCCCTGGCGCGCGCCGGGATCGTGGCCGCCATGGCCGGGATCCAGCACCACCAAGGGGCGGCTGGCATCGGCCGGGCCCGCGACGGGAGGAAGGCTGATTTCCCGGTCCACCGGCGGCAGCTGAATGCGCACCACGTAATCGTAGCGCGGACCGATTGGCCGCCCCCCCGCGTCCATCGCACCGGCAATGACCACCCATGCCAAGTAAGAGGCGCCGATGACCGCGATCGGGAAAAGCAGGAGAAGCGCGAGCTGAATGCTGCGGGGCATGATCACGCCTGACTAGAACGCGATCTCCCTGCGGGCAATGGTACCTAGTCAGCTGTTCACCGAAACGTAATCACGCTGCGGCGAAGGTTGCGCCGACGGTTAGCGCCGCGCAATAAACTTGCCGGTCAAGTCCATGAATGCTAGGCGCTTTGCTCCGGACCGGGCATTCGTGCGGTCGCAAGCTCTATTCCGCTTCCCGTCAGGCGAAACGGCTGGGCTGATGCGAACTTGGGCATACGTCCTTGGACACTCTATGCCTGGATCGGACATTCACTTTCGGAAGTTCGCTTCCGGACAATCAGGTTGACGCGAGCACATGAGAAGCCATTCGCCGTCTTGCCAGCCGCATCCGTCACGGGTGCAGGCGTCAAAGACGGTCGGACTTGCGCGTGAACATTCACGCATTCTCCCGCTCGCAGACACGAACGCGAAGGGTCCGGCCACCCTGCACTCCAGGGCGCGCCGCGATCCCCTCCACCCTACCAAGCAACCAGCCGGACGCATCGTGACGGGCATCGCTCGTCCGACATTGCCGGACATTCCCACACGTTTTCGCGCCGCATCTAGGTTTTGGCCTCACGCGCGGCGCGGCTGGAGATTATATAATGGCAACGCGCATGCTTATCGATGCGCGCCACACCGAAGAAACTCGGGTGGCGGTACTCAAGGGCAACCGTATTGAAGAGTTCGATTTTGAATCGGCAGACCGCAAGCAGATAAAAGGCAACATCTACCTCGCCAAAGTCACGCGGGTAGAACCCTCACTTCAGGCGGCTTTCGTCGATTTCGGCGGCAACCGGCACGGCTTTCTCGCCTTCAGCGAAATCCATCCGGACTATTACCAGATCCCCAAGGCGGATCGCGACGCACTGCTTGCCGAAGAGGCGGCGCACGCCGAAGAGGAAGCCGCGCTCCGGGCGGCTGACGATCAGGACGACGAACTGGACGACGCCGATGCGGCCGATGGCGACGACGAGGATATCGACGATGCCGGCGGCCTGACCGAGGTCGATACCTCCGAAAAGGACGAAGTCTCCACGATCGAAGCCGGTCATGTCGAGAACGGCGACGACAATGGCGACTATGGCGACGACGACGATAGCGCCGCGAACGGCGCCGCCGACAACAGCGAGAGTGAAGCGGACGGCGATGGCGGCGAGAGCCGCTCGCGCGGCCGCGGACGCCGCCGGCAGGGTCGCGGCCGTTCCAAGGAAGCCGACGACCTGCACGCCCGCCGCATGGCTCTGCGCCGTCGCTACAAGATCCAGGACGTTATCCATCGCCGCCAGGTGCTGCTGGTCCAGGTCGTCAAGGAAGAGCGCGGCAACAAGGGCGCGGCGCTGACCACCTATCTCAGCCTTGCCGGCCGCTATTGCGTGCTGATGCCCAATTCCAGCCACGGCGGCGGCATTTCGCGCAAGATCAGTTCCACCACCGACCGCAAGCGGCTCAAGTCGATCATCGCCGAGCTCAACCTGCCCAAGTCGATGGGTTGCATCGTACGCACCGCGGGTCTTTCGCGCACCAAAACCGAAATCAAGCGGGACTTCGACTATCTCGCCCGTCTGTGGGACGGACTGCGCGAAACGACGCTACGCTCCGCCGCACCGACGCTGATCCATTCGGACAGCGACCTCATCAAGCGCGCGATCCGCGACATCTACAACCGCGATATCGAGGAAGTGGTCGTCGAGGGCGAGGACGGCTACCGCGCCGCCCGCGCCTTCATGAAACTGCTGATGCCCAGCCACGTGCGCAAGGTGAAGCCCTACAGCGATCCAGTCCCGCTGTTCCAGCGCTACGGGGCCGAGGATCAGCTCACGGCGATGTACGACCCCGTGGTCCAGCTGAAATCCGGCGGATACATCGTCATCAACCCGACCGAGGCACTGGTTTCGATCGACATCAACTCGGGCCGTTCCACCAAGGAACACGGCATCGAGGCGACGGCGGTCCGCACCAACCTCGAGGCCGCGCACGAAATCGCGCGCCAACTCCGCCTGCGCGACATGGCGGGCCTCGTGGTCATCGACTTCATCGACATGGAATTCGGATCGAATGTCCGCAAGGTCGAGAAGGCGATGAAGGATTCGCTGAAGTCCGACCGGGCGCGCATCCAGATCGGCCGCATATCCAGCTTCGGCCTGATGGAGATGAGCCGCCAGCGTCTGCGCACCGGCGTGCTCGAGGCGACGACGCGTGGCTGCCCGCACTGCGACGGCACCGGCCTCGTCCGCACCGCCAGCTCCGCCGGCCTTTCGGCGCTGCGCCTGATCGAGGACGAAGCGGCCAAGGGCAAGGGCACCGTCATCTCGCTCTTCGCCAGCACCGAGGCGGCGATCTACCTGCTCAACGCCAAGCGCGCCGACCTTGCCGACATCGAAGAGCGCTACGGCGTCGTCGTCGAAGTGATTCCCGAGGGCGAGAACGAAGGCGCGAAGATGCGCGTCGCATCCAGCGGCCCCCGCCCCGAAAATCTGCCGGAATTCTCTCCCATCGTCTACGAGGACGAGGACGACGATGCCGATATCGTCGACGAGGATGAGGCCGACGAGGAAAACGGCGAGCGCGTCTCCGACGAAGGCGAGGACGGCGATCGCCGTCGCCGCCGCAAGCGGCGCCGGGGGGGACGCGGGCGCGACCGTGCCGAAACCCAAGGACGTCAGCAGGACTCGGCGGACGGCGAAGCCGCCGATACCGATCGCTCCGACGAGGTCGAGAGCGAGGATGAAAGCGGCGAGGCTTCCGAGAGCGAGGGGATCGAAGCCGGAGCGGAAGGCGAAGGTCGGCGCAAGCGCAGGCGTGGCGGTCGCCGCCGTCGCGGACGTGGCCGCGATGGCGACCTTGGCGGTGAAGGCCAGGAAGCCGGCACCGAGAGTGGCGACAGCGAAGCCGACTCTGAAGCCGGTGACGGCAACGCCGAAGTCCAGCCGGAGCCTGCCCCCGAACCTGTCCTGGTGGAAGCTGAAGCGCCTGCGATGGGTCAGCCCGAAGCCGAGGAAGGTCCGGCCAAGCCGAAGCGCACTCGTCGCAAGAAGGCCGAGCCCGTCGATACCGAAGCCGTCGAGCTTGTAGCGGGCGCTCAGCCCGAAGCAGCGCCTCTTGCCGAAGCCCTCGCCGAGGAGCCCCCGGCCAA
The DNA here is from genome assembly GCA_035281095.1 of Novosphingobium sp. Lineage (GTDB taxonomy): Bacteria > Pseudomonadota > Alphaproteobacteria > Sphingomonadales > Sphingomonadaceae > Novosphingobium. The sequence goes on from DATEEP010000095.1 coordinate 37,081, forward strand.
GCCCAAGCGCACCCGTCGCAAGAAGTCCGACGAAACGGCGACCGTAGCGGAAGCCGAGCTTCCCGCCGGCGAGGCCGAGGAGTTTGCCGAACCGGTGGCCGAAGCTGCCGCCAAGGCTCCCCGCAAGCCGCGTGCGCGCCGGGCGACCGCCAAAGCCGCTCGGGACGTGGCGGAGACGCGAGTCGCCGAGGCCGCCCGTCCGGACGACATGGCGGTGGAAGCCGATGTGGGCATGCCCGCCGCGGCGGAAGCCGAGGCGGAAGGTGGCGAAGCCACCGGCGAGCCGCGGCGCGGCTGGTGGCAGCGGACCTTCGGAAACTGAGGACCGGCTAACGGCCGCGACCAGTGGCGAGCGAGGCCCTTGGCACCGAGCCAAGGGTCTTGCTCCCGGTCCGGATATCGCTAGATAGGCGGCGAACGCGTGACCTCTCGGGCAGGATCGCGCAGGATCACAGGGACACTCTTCATGGCGACCTTCACCCTTCCCAAGAACAGCAAAATCACGGGCAAGGCCCGCAGTTTCGGTTCGCAGACTTCGGGCAAGGTGAAGAAGTTCAAGGTCTATCGCTACGATCCCGACAGCGGCGAGAACCCGCGTTACGACACGTTCGACATCGACCTCGACGAATGCGGGCCGATGGTGCTGGACGCCCTCATCAAGATGAAGAGCGAACAGGACCCGACGCTCACTTTCCGCCGTTCCTGCCGTGAGGGCATCTGCGGTTCGTGCGCGATGAACATGAACGGTCGCAACGGCCTCGCCTGCACCACCGCGATCGATGACCTGAAGGGCGAAATCCGCATCACCCCGCTGCCGCACATGGAAGTGATCAAGGATCTCGTCCCCGATTTCACCCATTTCTATGCGCAATACGCTTCGATCCGCCCCTGGCTGCAGACTGTCTCCACCACGCCTTCGGGCAAGGAACGGTTGCAGAGCCCCGAACAGCGCGAGAAGCTGGACGGCCTCTACGAGTGCATCCTGTGTGCCTGCTGCTCCACCTCGTGCCCCAGCTACTGGTGGAACTCCGACAAATTCCTCGGCCCCGCGATCCTGCTCCAGGCCTACCGCTGGCTGGCCGACAGCCGCGACGAGATGACCGGAGAGCGGCTGGACGAGCTGGAAGACCCCTTCCGGCTCTATCGCTGCCACACCATCATGAACTGTGCGAACGTGTGCCCCAAGGGCCTCTCCCCGGCCCGCGCCATCGCCGAGATCAAGAAGATGCAGGCGGAACGGCACGTCTGAGGCCCGCGCCCAAGGCAGAGCGAAAGCGACCGACGTGAAAGCAAGCGCGGCGTTCGTCCATGAACCCGATCCGGATAATCCCGGCTGGCACACCTGGACCCTGAGCGACGAGAGCCGCTTCAACGGTCAGGTCATGGGCGCGATGCTGGTCCGCACCGAGGGCGACGACAGCGCCCGGCTGCGAATGGTTCCGAAGACGCTGCACTCCAACTTGTTCGACGGCGTCCACGGCGGCGTCATCATGGCGCTGATCGACTGCGCGCTGTTCGCCACGGCGCACACCATCTGCACCGCCGACGCGGCGGGCGCCGTCACGCTGGACATCGGCTGCAAGTTCATCGGTCCCGCCCGCCTCGACGATCCGCTCGACGCGGTGACTCAAGTCTTGCGCGAAACCGGGCGGCTGATCTTCCTGCGCGGGCTGGTCGAGCAGGACGGCGTACTCGTCGCATCCTATTCCGCCACGATCCGCAAGCCCTGAGCCGCGTGCGTTGACGGGCATCCTCAGCCGTTACGAAACCCTCGTCGCCACCGGAGAGCTGCGCGAGGACCAGCAACAGGCCGAAGCCGCGCACCGGCTGGAACTGCTGCAAAAGCAGCTCGAAACCTCGGGCAAGGACGATGGTCTGCTATCCCGCCTGTTCGGCAAGAAATGCGCTATACCGCGCGGCATTTATATGTGGGGCGGCGTCGGGCGCGGCAAGTCCATGCTGATGGACTTGTTCCACGAGACGCTGCGCATCCAGCGCAAGCGCCGGGTTCACTTTCACGCCTTCATGCTGGAAGTGCACGCGCTGCTCAATCAGGAGCGCAAGAAGGAACAGGGCGATCCGATCCCTCCGGTCGCGGCGGCCCTTGCCCGGCAGGTGCGGTGCCTCGCCTTCGATGAAATGGTGGTCAACAATTCGGCTGACGCGATGATCATGAGCCGGCTGTTCACCCAGCTGATCCGCGAGCATGGCGTCACCGTCGTCACCACATCGAACCGCGCGCCGTCCGAACTGTACAAGGACGGCCTCAACCGCGAGCATTTCCTGCCGTTCATCGCCCTGATCGAACAGGAGCTGGACGTGCTGACGCTGAACGGTCCGGTCGATTACCGGCTGGAGCGGCTGGGCGGCATGCCGATCTGGCACACCCCGCTGGGCGACGCGGCGACCAGCCAGGTGCGCGAGCTGTTCTACCGCCTGACCGACTATCCGCCCGAGGACAGCGAGCATGTCCCCTCCGCCGAGCTGGACCTTGGCGGCGGCCGCAAGCTCCTCGTCCCCAAGAGCCTCAAGGGCGTGGCGGTGTTCAGCTTCAAGCGGCTGTGCTCGGAAGCGCGGGGCGCGGCCGATTACCTGGCCATCGCCCACGCCTATCACACCGTGATCCTCGTCGGCATTCCCAGGATGGGCCCGGAGAACCGCAACGAAGCGGCCCGCTTCGTCACGCTGATCGACGCGCTCTACGAGAACAAGGTCAAGCTGCTGGCGGCGGCGGACTCAGAACCGGAAGAGCTGTACGCCCAGGGTACGGGGCATTTCGAGTTCGAGCGCACCGTCAGCCGCCTGAACGAGATGCAAAGCGCGGAGTATCTGGCGCTTGGGCATGGCGAGGAGTAGGGTTGGGCGGTAGGGACCGATGCCCATGACGCCATTTCATTCGCCACCCTCATGCACACCGCACTTCACTACCCACCTTGAACTTCCCCCCGCCTTCCTGTTAACTCCACGCCATCGGGTCCATGCAACCTCCCGGTCAGGCATCAGCCCAAGCGTTGCCTTCACTCCCGCCGCGGCGGGATAAAGGGGCATGGGCGTGAGCGACGAATCGACGAATAGACCGGATTTCGCCGAACTGGTGCGGGTGTGCACGCGGATCGGGTTCCTCAGCTTTGGCGGGCCGGCGGGCCAGATCGCGCTGATGCACAAGGAACTGGTGGAGGAGCGCCGCTGGGTCAGCGAGGCGCAGTATCTGCACGCGCTCAACTTCTGCCATCTGCTTCCCGGTCCGGAGGCGCAGCAACTGGCGACGTGGATCGGCTGGAAGCTGCACGGCGTGCGCGGCGGGCTGGCGGCGGGGCTGCTCTTCGTCCTGCCCGGCGCGCTCGTCATCCTTGGTCTCTCGATCCTTTACGTCCACGCCGCGCGGCTGGACTGGTTCGCGGCGCTGTTCCTGGGAATCAAGGCGGCGGTCCTCGCCATCGTCGTGCAGGCCCTGCTCCGCATCGCCGGACGCGCGCTCGACACCGGGTTCAAGAAGGCGCTGGCGGTCGCGGCGTTCTGCGCGCTGTTCTTCTTCGACTTGCCCTTCCCCGTAGTCGTGCTGGGATCGGGCGCGATCGGCATGGCGGTGGCGGGTATGCGCCCCGATCTGCTTGCGCTGAAGCCGCGCGCCGACACCGTGCACGATGGAGGGCGACCATGGTTTGAGACGGTCCGTGCCATAGGGGTCTGGGGCCTGGTCTGGGCCGTGCCGATGGCCGTGGTCTTTCTCACCCTCGGCCCCGACCATGTGCTGTGGGACATTGGCGCGTTCTTCTCGCAGCTTGCGGTGGTGACGTTCGGCGGGGCTTACGCGGTGCTGGCCTACATGGCGCAGGAAGCGGTGCAGGGATACGGCTGGCTTTCGGCCGGAGAGATGGCCGATGGCCTCGGCCTGGCCGAAACGACGCCCGGCCCGCTGATCATGGTGACGCAGTACGTGGGCTTCCTCGCCGCCTTCCGCGCGCCGGAACCGTTCAGCCCGATCATGGCCGGCGTGCTCGGCGCGGCGCTGACCACATGGGTCACGTTCGTACCGTGCTTCCTGTGGATATTCGCCTTCGCGCCGTGGATCGAGCGGCTGGAGCACGCGAAGCGTCTCAAGGGCGGTCTCGCGGCGCTGACCGCCGCCGTCGTCGGCGTGATCGCCAACCTCTCGGTCTGGTTCCTGATCCACGTGCTGTTCGCGCAAGTGGCCGAGAAGCGGTTGGGGCCGGTACTGCTGCACGTGCCCGAATGGTCGAGCTTTGACTGGCGCGCGGCGCTCTTGGCGGCGCTCTCGGCCCTGCTGATCTTTGTCGCGAGGCGCAACGTGATCGAGGTGCTGGCGGTGGCGGCGTTCGGCGGGCTGTTGCTTGGCCAGATCGGCTAAGGCCGCGCTTCGATCACGAGGTTGAACGGCGTCTCGGCGGCGCGGCGCACCGTGCCGAAGCCCGCTTGCGTCAGCACTTGCGTCAGCCGCCCCTCGCCCGCCTGGGCGCCCAGCGCAAGGCCGACTTCCTGCGCCTTCGAGCCCGGCGTGCAGATCATCGTCGACGCCGAATAATACATCCGGCCGACCGGGTTGAGGTTGCCGGCAAGGGTATCGTTGGCGAAAGGCTCGACGATCATGAAAGTCCCGTCGGGCTTGAGCATCGAGCGGATATGCGCCGCGGCGCCGACCGGATCGCCCATGTCGTGAAGCGCGTCGAAGATGCAGACGAGGTCGCAATCGCCCTCGGGCACGTCCTTGGCGGCGGCGACTTCGAACGAGAGGTTCGGCAGGCCGCCCTCCTCCGCCGCGGCTTCGCGGGCACGCAGGATCGACTTGTCATGGTAGTCGAATCCCACGAAGCGGCTGTTCGGGTAGGCCCGCGCCATGACGATGGTCGACGCGCCCGCCCCGCAGCCGATATCGGCGACTTTGGCGCCTTCACTCAGTTTCTCGCATACGCCATCGAGAGCGGGCAGCCATGAGGCGACGAGGTTGGCGCGATAGCCGGGACGGAAGAATTTCTCGGTGCCCTTGAACAGGCACTCGTGATGCTCATGCCAGCCGACGCCCCGGCCCGTTCGGAAGGCATCGGTGATCTTCGGCTCGTCGATGTAGGCAGAGGCGATCAGTTCGAACGCCGGGGCGACATAGACCGGCGAATCCTCGTTCGCGAGCGCCATCTGCTGTTCCGGGTTGAGCGAGAACTGCTCGGCGGCGGGATCGTAGTCGACGAAGCCGGAAGCGGCCTGCGCGGCCAGCCATTCGCGCACGTAGCGCTCGTCCAGAGCGAGCGCCGAGGCGAGCGCGGCGCTCGTGGCCGGTCCGATCGAGGCAAGCTTCCGATAGAGGCCGAGCTTGGCGCCGACGATCACAAGGCTGCCGCTCATCGCCGCGCCCATGTCGCCCACCATCTTGTGCATGAATTGCTCGAGACGATCCGGATCGGGGGCCTGGCGATCATCCTGGTCTGCGAGCGAGTGGACGTCCTGCGTCATCGTGGCCTCCCATGTCGAGTCGGGCGCGCCACTTTTTATCACATCGCCAGGCAGGAGGCCAAAGGAAGCTCGTTCCAAGCACTATCCATCACTTCGGCACTGAGCCATCATGCCGACCGTGGGGACGGATCCAAACCTTATGCTGCCTGTGCTGCTGGTTGTGGCGGCAGCGGTAATTCATGCCACTTGGAATCTGATGGCGAAACGCGCAGCCGAAGCAGGGGCTGCATTCGTAGTGGCCTACAACGCGATCATCTGCGTGATCTACGCTCCGGCCGCATGGCTGCTCTCAGCCGGCGAAGACATTGCCTGGACCGTTCCGGTCATCATCTGCTTCACCCTGAACACGCTGATCAATCTGGCTTACGCGCTGTGCCTGCAGCATGGCTACCGCGTGGCGGACCTGTCGGTCGTCTATCCCGTCGCACGGGGGACGGGTCCGATGTTCGCGACGCTCGGGGCGATCATGCTGTTGGGCGAAGTCCCGTCCGCCCTCGGCCTGCTGGGCTTGGCCGGAGTAATCGCGGGGATCGTGTTGATCTCGACCCAGGGCCGGCTGTCCGCCTTCCTAAAGAGTCGTGGCATGACAGGTCTCGGCTGGGGCCTGGCGACCGGAATATTGATCGCCGGTTATTCGGTGGTCGATGCCTGGGGAGTCAAGACGCTTGGCATCCCGCCGGTGCTGCTGGTGTGGCTGTCCAATGTCCTACGGTTTCCCGTGCTGCTACCGGTGATCCTACGTGATCGCCGCCGCTTTCTTGCGACGATGCGAGGGCATTGGGGCCTCGCGCTAGGTGTGGCCCTGCTGGCACCGCTGTCCTATTTCCTGGTCCTCAGCGCCTTAGGCATGGGAGCGCCGTTAAGCGTTGTCGCACCTTTACGCGAAATGTCGATGATGGTGGCCGTCGTGTTTGGCCTGGTGGTGCTTCGAGAGAGGGTGGGCCCATGGCACTTTGCCGGATGCACGGTCCTGTCGATTGGCGTCGCATGTCTGGTCAGCGCCTGAGCGTATCGATGCGCCAGCCCGACGGCACGAACGCCGCGTCACCAAATCGTTAACGCCAGGCCAGGCGGCGCGACTCGCGCAAGGCGAGGCGCGCGTGCCGATACACGCCGCCCCAGACGCAAAAAAGCCACACGCATCGTCCGACACGCATGGCTATTTACCAATGCCTCCCCCGTTTCGGGGGATTTATCGCAACCCTGAACCACTACGCCTTCCCCCGGAAAACCCCGGAAAAAGGCGGTTTGAGTTGTAAAAACCCGGAATCAATCGGTGCCGAAGATATCGGCAAAGAAGTCATAGAATCCGAAGAGCGACGTGAAAGCCTTAACCAACATAATTGTTACCCCATGAGTCGCCGCACAGCGCGCGGCGACACGTGGTTAACAATTTCCTAACGTGTGATCAAGACTTATTTAACCATATTCACTCATTCGAGGTTGCGGAAGCAAGGTAACGAATTCCTCCAGCTTGACCGGCTTGCTGATGTAGTAACCTTGGATCATGTCGCACTGCAGGTCGCGGAGCATTCCCATGACATGCTCGGTCTCCACCCCTTCGGCGACGACGCGGCGGTTGATGGAGTGCGCCATTTCGATGATCGACTGGACCAGCGACAGGTCCTCGGGGTTCGTGTCCATGTGCTGGATGAACGACTTGTCGATCTTCACTTCGCGCGCGGGCATGTACCGCAAGTAATCGATCGTGGCATTGCCGGTGCCGAAATCGTCGATCGAGAGCTGGAGGCCGGAGCCGACCAGTTCCTGCATCATCTGGAAGGTCTTTTCGCTACGGTCGAACTTGTCGGTCTCGGTGATCTCCAGGATCATCCGCTCCGGGGGCAGGCGATGCGCTTCCAGCACGCCCAGGATCATCCCCGGCAGCCCCGCATTGCGCAGCAGCTGGGCCGAGATGTTGACGGAGATGGCGAAGTCGTGCCCCTGCGCGATGATCGAGGCGGCGGCCTTCGCCGCTTCGTTCAGCACGAACTGGGTCAGCCGCTCGATCCGGTGGTATTCCTCGGCGATGCGGATGAAGTGGTCGGGCGGGATGAAGCCGCGTTCCGGATGGGTCCAGCGGACCAGCGCTTCGGCGCCCTTGATGCGGTTGGTCTTGAGATCGACCTTGGGCTGGTAGGCGACCCAGACCTCGCCATTGTCGATCGAGCGATCGAGCGCGCTGAGCAGCGAGATCTCGAACTGCGCCTCGTCGCGCTCGGTATCGTGGACGTGGACGATCTCGTCGTCGCGCACCGCCCGTTCGGCCGCCTGAAGCACGTTGGCGATGCGGGTGGCGAGCAGGCGCTGGTCATCCTTGTCGACACCGCAGTTGAACGACAGGTCGATCTCGCGCCCTTCGATACGGATGCCGTTCTGGACGATGCGATGCAGGCCTTCGAGGTGATCGAGCGTGTCGACCGGATCGCGCAACGCCGAGGTCCACAGGAACACGTCGCCCTCGTGGTAGATCACCGCGCCCGCATCGCTGATGCGGATGCGGCGGGCGACTTCCTCGGCCAGCTCGGCCTCGACCGATTCCGCGAAATTGCCGAGGATCGCGCCGTAGTTGCGGATCTTGAGCGCCACCAGGTTGCCGGGGACCTTGGCCGAGGAGGTGCGCAGCGCCTGCAGGCTGGGCAGGCCCGACGCCTGGTTGACCGAAGTCGCCTTCTCCACCTTTTCCAGCGAGCGCGAGCGGAAGATCGCCACGCCGGCCACGACCATGGCGGGCACCAGTTCCAGTTCCACCCGGTAGAAATCGAGGATCACCGGAGCGGCCCCGACGATCGCGACCAGCCCGGCGATGCTCCAGGGAGTCAGCACCCGGCGGCGCGTCACGCCAAGGCCGACGATCGCCGTCACCAGCAGCAGCGCCGGGGTCCAGCCGAGTTTGACCGGCACGCCGGTCTTGAGCGTCTGCGCGGCGATGACCTGGAACAGGGCGCCGGGCAGGTAGCCCTGCATCGGCATCTCGTGGAAGTCGCTGAAGGTGATCGCGGTCGGCGCGACGATCACGTCCTTGCCGCGAACCGCGTCGGCCGGAATCTTCCGGCGCAAGGCATCGACATAGTCGAACTGCGGGATGCTGGAGGCATCGATCGAATAGTCCGGCCGGAAGATGCCTCCGGGCAATGTCTCCATGTCGGCGAGCTTGGCCGACATGCTGGGGACATAGCCGTCCGGCCCTTTGGAGCGAAACGGGAAGCTGACGCTGAGCTTGAACGGATGGTTGAAACCCATCAGCGAGACGACGCCTGCTCTGTCCGTGAATGCCTTCGAGGGAAACAGCGAGATTTCCTCATAGTCATCATCGGGCGCGGCGCGGGCGCCGAGGAACACCTTGCCGGGATACTTTGCCAGGGTCCTGGCAAAGTCACGGTCCTCCCCCGGCGTTTGCGAGAAGTGGTACGTGCGGTCGAAGAAGATGCGCTTGGCGCCCAGCACCACCAGCGAATCGACGAGATGGCCGTCGTCGGTGCGTGTCACGTCGTCGACATCGAGATCCCTGAGCGTGTTGTCGTCGAGCTTGACGACGACGATGTCCTGGTCGGCCGGCTGGCGGCGCAGCACCGTGCGCGTGCCGATCAGCAGGTCCTCTATCGGAATGCCGATCATGGTGACGCCGCAGAACAGGCCGGCCGCGACCGCCGAGAACAGGATACGGAAGCGCCGGCTACGCCACAGCCTGCGAGCGAAGTCGCGCGGGGAAGTCATGGCTGGCTCAGCGATCCGGACACGCGGCCTGCTTACCGTGGATATGCTTAAGATAGGGTTAGCCAACCGCGCGGGCGCCGGCCTGGACTCGTTCCGGTTCAGGTGGAACCGGAACGAGTCCGGATATTCTTGGTTCGCCGTGATTTCCGAGCCGGCAGGCGATTTCACCCGCCTCGAAAATCATTCTAGAGAGTGATGACTTGGATTTGAATCACTTCGTCATTGCGACCCCGGACTTGGTCCGGGGGAAGCAATCCAGGGCGGTGCAGCGCGGCCCTGGATTGCCGCGGGGCTGCGGCCAAGGCCGCGGTTCATCCTGAGCGGCTGTTGCAAACAGCCAGCCGAAGGGCCCCTCGCAATGACGAAGCAAATCATCATGCTTTAGAAGTTGTAACGGAT
>DATEEP010000096.1:0-3579 GCA_035281095.1 Novosphingobium sp.
GGGTGCCCACCAGGGGCTGGCTGAATTCGAGGGCGATGGCGAGCTCGTCGCTGCCTTTCTGATCGGGATAGGCCGCCACCAGGGCGAAGCCCTTGATCGCATCGCGCTTGGCCTGGATCGCTTCGCCGGTGATCTCCGGCAATTGTCCGCTGGTGTCGCGCTTGCAGCCGGCGACCAACACCATGGCCGCGATCAGCAAGGCCGCCGCGGCACGGGCCAGGCCGCCGAAGCGGCACCGGTCGCGTCGTGGCGCGAGGTTCGAGAGAGGGGTCTTACTCGTGGGTCCGTCCAAGGGTGTGGCGCGCATCATGCGTATCTCTCGGGAAACTGCGACGGAGTATAGAGCCAGCGCACGCAAGCGGTAATCGTTGTGCTCTATGTCATGGATGCATGACGCGGACACACGGCCGATGTGAACCCAACCGGCAAGCCACTCGTCATTCGTCCGCCGGGCGCGTTCGGCGGACGTCGCGGACGTCGCGGACGTCGCGGTCGTCGCCCGAGTCGCGCGTCGATCTGTGGCGAAGCTCCGGTTTCCGCCATATACCCCCGACCATGACGAAAGGTTATGGCCGAGATTATCTCTCCATATCCTCGGACACATCACACAATCCAACTTGCAACTATCACATTGCAGGATTGACTGAGCGGACCGAACGCGATTTAGCAGTGGCCATGGTCGTCGGGAAGACCTGCCGCCCTGCGCGGATTCCTCGCATGACCCAATCGCGATCACATAATAAAAACGAAATCACATAATTTGCGTCGACAATTCATGCTGCAGTGCAACATGGATCCTCTATCAATATCACCAAGATAATATTCGGTAGCGTTTCAGGAAAATAGCGAAACCCTCTACAGACAAGGCTTTCAGCCTAATTCCCGGACATGCCGGGTAAATAGAATGGCGTCGCGTCCGGCGTTCGCGAGGCTCCGATTTGACGATGCCGTCAATGCCTCCCTAGCGTCGATTCCGCCGCACGACTGATGCGCGCGGCGAATGCAGCCGCCGCCATCGCCGACAGAAAAACCCCGTTCCAAAGGGGTATTCGACGGCGATCGGAGGCGGAGGCGAACACCTTGCAAGCGGCCGCTGGCGCGGCCGTCACTTAATCAATCAATCTCGGGGGTTATCCAATGAACCGTAACGTATCGGTATTGTCCTTCGCCGTTTCGCTCGTTCTCGCCACCGGCGCCGCCGGTGCCGCCCAACGCGTGGATCTGCACAGCGTGGACGTCGCCAAGCTCAATCAGCAATACCGGCTCGCGACCGCCAAGTCCGGGGCCGCTGGCAAGGCCAACGTGCGCCACGCCGAGGTGATCGCGCTCGACGCCGACTCGACCCTGAGCCCGCTCAAGAGCAGCCAGGATGCCGACGGCTCGATCAACCACCGCTACCAACAGAACTTCCGCGGCATTCCGGTGTTCGGCGAGCACGTGGTGGTGCGCGAAGACGCCCAGGGCAACGTGCGGGCCCTGTTCGGCCGCTCGGTCGCCGGCCTGGCCGCCGACCTGCCCGCCCTCGATGCCAAGCTCGGTGCCGCCCAGGCCATCAGCCTGGCCAAGGGCGCCACGCTCGGCAAGCGCGCGGCGAGCCAACGCGTCAGCAACGAGAACAGCCGCAAGGTGATCTATCTCGACGACGCCGACCGCGCTCACCTGGCCTACGTAGTCGATTACTTCGCCGATGCCCCCAGCGGCGGCGAGCCTAGCCGTCCGTTCGCGATCATCGACGCCCGCAGCGGCAAGGTGCTCAAGCAGTGGGAAGGCCTGAACCACGCGGAGATCGGCACCGGCCCCGGCGGCAACCAGAAGATCGGCCAGTACGAGTACGGCAGCAGCGGCCGCGGCTTCATCGACGTGACCCGCAGCGGCAGCCGCTATACCTTCAGCACGCCGAACGTAAAGACCGTGAACCTCAACCACGGCACCAGCGGCTCCACCGCTTACTCGTATACCGGCCCGCGCAACACGGTCAAGACCATCAACGGCGCCTACTCGCCGCTCAACGACGCCCATTACTTCGGCAAGGTCGTGTTCGACACTTACCAGGCCTACGTCGGCGTGTCGCCGCTGACCTTCCAGCTGAGCCTGCGCGTGCATTACAGCAACAACTACGAGAACGCGTTCTGGGACGGCCGCACGCTGACCTTCGGCGACGGCCGCACCACCTTCCATCCGCTGGTCTCGCTCGACGTGGTCGCGCACGAAGCCTCGCACGGCTTCACCGAGCAGCAGTCGGGCTTGATCTACTCCGGCCAATCCGGCGGCATCAACGAGTCCTTCTCCGATATCGCCGGTGAGGCGGCCGAGTTCTATCTGCGCGGCCGCAACGACTTCCTGGTCGGCGCCGACATCTTCAAGGCCAGCGGCCGCGCGCTGCGCTATTTCGCCAATCCGCCGCAGGACGGCCGCTCCATCGGCCATGCCCGCGATTACACCAGCGGTCTGGACGTGCATTACTCGTCGGGCGTGTTCAACAAGGCCTTCTACCTGCTGGCCAACAAGCCGAACTGGGGTACGGTCAAAGCGTTCAAGGCCTTCGCCAAGGCCAATAAGGATTACTGGACGCCGAGCACCAACTTCAACCAGGGCGGCGTCGGAGTCAGGCAGGCCGCGACCGACCTGGGCTTCAACGCCGCCGACGTGGTCGACGCATTCGCCCAGGTGGGCGTGACCGCGCAGTAAATCGTCGCCGCCGACCCCACGTCGCGACACGGGCCGGACGATCGGCACCGCCGCAACGCAAGACCGGGTTTCCCGGCGCCCTGCTGCGGCGAGCGCTCATCCGGCGCGTCGGAAACAAGACGAAGCATCGAAAACCCCGGCCATGGCCGGGGTTTTCTTTGCCGGTTCGGTCTTGAGGCGCGGTGCCGGGCAGGTTCCCGGGCCGGATCGCGGCATGCACCCCGCCTGCGCTCTTCGATCTGCGGCCGCAGGCCGGCGCCGATTTGCGGCACCGTTCCGGTTTCCGGAAAACCGCATCGCCTTATGAGCAAACATAATGATCGAATACTGCTATGGAGCTTGCAGAACCACGCGTGCAAGGATCACAGCGGGTAATGGACATAATCGATCCGGCAACGAACTGCGCATTTCGACGCCTACGCAGGTACTCATCGCGGTGCGCACTGCGCCACGATTCCCCGCCCGCGGACGACCACGGTCACATTAATCCAACGCAAATAGGCCGCATCCGCCCTACCCGGTCCGCAATACCCTGCTGCATTGCAGCAACATAAGTGAAACATTATTACGGACGTTTTCGTGAGCCCGTTCGCGGCGCGAATCGCCGTAAGTGAGGCGGCAGAACACTTTCAGAAGAAATCATTTTGCCGGTGCCCATGCACAGGTCGCATTCGGCGTGTGACTTCCGTAGCCCGGTTTGACGTCATTTTTGACCCGCCCATAGCGTCCCACCGCCGCGCCGCACGTCGGCGCGGTATCCGCACGGAGCTTGCCCACCCACTCGCCGAAACCACATCGCATCGGTGGCTGGGGCGTCGGGCTACGGGGGAACGGATGCACGAGCAATGAGCCGGCCGCGCCCGCGGCCATCATCCACACTCGTTTCGGGGG
>DATEEP010000097.1:0-3139 GCA_035281095.1 Novosphingobium sp.
CGACAGCACCAGATAGCCATGAGCGATGGTCCCGCCAATCTCCCGCTCAGCGCGTCCAACATCGACATGAACCCATTGGTGATCATTGGTGATTTCCGCAAAGCTATCAATCATAGCCTGCGTCAGCGTCACCGGCTGGGACGGCCCGAATATTTGGCCAATATGGGCAGGCAAGGACGTGTAGCTTATTTCCTGGGGCATGAATACTTTCCAGTTCAGGGGCGCTGATTGGCTAGCCTTCCTGTTTGATCCTATAGGCCGCCATGCTTTCGGCTGCCAGAGGGCAAGCTCGGGAAAGCTATGCGCGCGGCTCCGTGGGCGCATACTGCCCCGCCCCTGAACTGCCCAACCTTGGGCGGCCCTCGAAAACCTTCGACATTCTGCGTTATCCAGCGAACAAGCGCTGACTCGTCGAAACGAAAAGCCTCGCGGACCTTAGTCGTACCGCTGTTGTTCTTGGTGCTGACTGCATTCATGCTTGGTTCGATTCCCATTGGCGCTTAATGCTTTTCGCCAGCGACCATTTGTGAACCTCGGTCGGACCATCATAGATCCGAAAAGCACGGATCTCGCGAAACACCTGCTCGACAATCGTGCTGTCCGATAGCCCGGTGCCGCCCATGGCTTGTACGCAGCGGTCCGCAACACGCATCAGCGCTTCAGAAACGGCGACCTTGGTCATGGAGCTTTCGAGGGTGCCGAGCGATCCGGTATCAAGGATACCGGCGCACCAGTCGATCATTAGCTCCGACTGTTTCAGATCAATGAGATTTTCGGCAAGCATGAAGCCTACCCCTTCATGGTCGATCAGTGTCTTGCCGAAAGCCTGTCGTTTGCACGCATAGTCCGTGGCTATCTCATTCGCCCGGAGACATGCGCCAAGCCAGCGCATACAGTGCGAAAGCCGCGCGGGCGAAAGGCGAATCTGCGCATAATGAAAGCCCTCCCCATTATTACCCAGCATTTGGGTTGCCGGTAGCCTCAGATCATCTATGACGATGAAGGCGTGGCCCCCAGGCATGGAATTGTCGATTGTATTGGGGACATGTTCGATGCGGATTGCCGCATCCGGGAGATCAGCAAGAAACATGCAGGCGCCGTCCTCCGACTTGGCCATGATGATACCGATCCTGGCTCCTTCGGCACCAGTGATGAATGCCTTGCGGCCGCGGATCACCCAATGGTCGCCATCGCGCCGACATGTCGTCTGCATCATCGACGGATCAGAGCCGGCTCCTCCATCTTCGGCGGGTTCCGTCATGAAGAAGGCGGAGCGCGCCCAGCCGTCGACGAGCGGCTTCAGAAAACGCCGCTGGAGTTCCGGCGAACCGACCTTGGCAAGGAGATACATGTTCCCCTCGTCAGGCGCATTGGTGTTGCAGGCGAGCGGACCCAGGGGGGAAAGCCCGGTCTTCTGGAGCACCAGTGCGGTTTCCTGCTGTGTCAGATGCGAACCGTCGGAGAGAATATGGGGCGTCAGCACGCCCGCGCTTCTCGCTTTTTCTCGAAGCTCCCGCACAAGATCTTCGGCAGGCCCGCCATGGGAGTCACGTCGCGTGTCCCGCTCGTAAGGCACCACGACTTCGCGCACGAAGCGTTCGACGCGAGCGGCGAGATCGGAAACGGACATTATCGCGAATCCCTCGCAAAAGAACGCTCCCGCAGGGCGGCGCGCTGAATCTTCCCCGTTGGGGTTTTCGGCAGTTCGTCGACAATCCGGATCTTCCTTGGAACCTTATAGGCGGCTAGCCGCGCCCGGCAATGTTGGACGAGAACGATCTGATCGACAGCGGCTGCCTCCCGCCTCAACGAGACGAACGCATGCACCGTCTCACCCCGGTAACTGTCTGGAACGCCAATCACCGCTGCCTCCCGGATGGCGGGATGTTCGAGAAGCACGTCTTCAACCTCCCGCGGCCAGACCTTGAAGCCCGAGGCGTTGATCATGTCCTTCTGACGGTCGATGACGTAGAACCAGCCATCCTGATCCATTATCCCCACGTCGCCTGATCGTAGCCAACCGTCGCGGAGCGCCTCCGCCGTCTCCTCCGGTTTGTTCCAATAGCCTGTCATGATCTGCGGACCGCGCATCCAGATTTCGCCCGCCGACCCAGGCGGGAGAATCTCGCCATCTGGTCCCGCGATGCGGGAGTCGGTGAAGGAAATCGGCAAGCCGACCGACAGCGCCCCGATTTCGGGGTGCACAGGGATCGCAAGTCCAGGCGGAGCGATGTGGGTGGGAGAGCAGGACTCGGTCATGCCGTAAACCGGCCAGAGCTCAATCCCTAGCTTTTCGCGCACAACCTCGCGCAGGACAGGCGCTATTGGAGCGCCGCCTGAGAACACATGCTCGAAGGATACAAAGTCGTCCTTCGCTGCCGCCGGGGCATTCATAAGCGCGTTGAACGCCGTTATCGCCGCGATTGTGAAGGTTGGACGATAAGCGCGCAGCATCTCAAGAACGGCATCCGGTTGGAAACGGTACTGCAGTGCGACCGAACAACCCGCCACGAATCCAACGGCCATGTGCAATACAAAGCCCGTGATGTGGAAAAGTGGCGCCAGGCCAAGAATGCGGCTGCGGTTGCTCAAATGCATCCATCGTCCGCTGGTGTGCGCGTTGAAAATCAGGCTGGAATGACTGATGACCGCACCCTTGGGTACGCCAGTCGTTCCCGACGTATAGAGGATGAGGCCGGTCGAGCCACTATCGCGCGCGACTTCGGCAGGTACCCGCGCGGCTCGTGCATTGCAAATCGCCAGGAAGTCATGGGCGCCGTTCGCCAATCGCGGCGGAAGAACCCGCTCATCGTTTCGACTCTGGAAATCGCGGGCGTTAGCGGAAGCGATAGCCACTGAAGCCAATCCAGCCGCCTCCAGCGCCAGCCTGACCGTCGCCAGATGATCATCGTGACAGACTATGGCAGCGGGGGTGTAATCCGCGAAAATCCGGGCCAACTCGTCTGCCTTATACATTGGATTGCCTGGGACCGGAATTGCACCCCCCTTCCAGGCGGCCAATGCCGCGATGGCGAAATGCGGGACATTCTGAAGGATGATGCCGACGCGATCGCCAGGCTTCACATGGTGTTCCTGGAGCCAAACGCTGAACGCATCGCTCAAGCCGTCAAGTTCGTGA
>DATEEP010000098.1:0-4295 GCA_035281095.1 Novosphingobium sp.
CGATCCCGAGGGGCGCTGGGGCGGGGTGGCGCGCGCCATGGCGCCGATCTACCGGCCCGAGGATACGCTGATCCATCATCTGCACGAGACCGGTCTCGCGCCCGACGACATCGATGTCGTCATATGCTCGCATCTCCACCCTGACCATTGCGGCTGCAACGAACATTTCAAGCGCGCGACGATCATCTGCCACCGCGACGAGCTAGCGGCGGCGCAGGCCGAAGATGGCGTGGCGCAGGGCTATCTGCCCCAGGAATGGGACCATGCACAGCGCGGCTTCGACACGTTCGAAGGGCAGCGTGATCTGTTCGGCGATGGACGCATCGTGCTGCTGCCGGTGCCCGGTCATACGCCTGGCATGATCGCAACGCTCGTCGGCCTCGACGAAAGCGGCGACTATCTGCTCGCCTCCGACGCCGTCGCGATCGAAGCCAATCTGGTCGAAGGCTATGCGCCCAAGAATAGCTGGGACCTCGACAAGGCGACCGCCGCCATCGCGGGGATCAAGGCGATCGGCGAGCGTGGCGCGAAGATCATCTACGGCCATGACGACGCGCAATGGCGGACGCTGCGCAAGGGCGCCGAGCATTACGCATGAGCGCGGCCGACCTCTCCGTCGAAATGCGGCCGGGTCTCGTCGGCAAGCGCGTCAAGCGCACCGAGGACCCGCGCCTGCTGTCGGGGAACGGCCAATATGTGGACGACATCAAGCTTCCCAACATGGCGCATGTCGCCATATTGCGCAGCGACCAGCCCCACGCGCTGATCCGCGACATCAGGGTCGAAGGCGCGATGGACGTGCCCGGCCTGATCGCCATCTTCGAAGCCGCCGACCTGGAGGGCGAGGTAAAGCCCGCCATCCCCAGTTCGCGGATGAAGGGCTATTACGCCACGCCCTATTGGCCGCTGGCGCGGGGCAAGGTGCGCTATGTCGGGGAGCCCGTGCTCGCGGTGGTGGCGGAAAGCCGCTACGCCGCCGAGGATGCGCTGGCGCTGATCGAGGTCGATTACGAGCCCTTGCCCTTCGCCATCCGACAGGTCGATGCGGTCGCCGACGACGCTCCGTTGATCCATGAGGAAGCGGGCACCAACGTCATCATCGCCCGCGAATTCGGCCGCGGCGAGGTCGACGCGGTGTTCGAAACCGCGCCGGTGAAGGTCGGCGCCCAGTTCCGCATGACGCGCAAGACCGCGACGTCGATGGAAAACCGCTGCTATCTGGCCGATTATGACCGCAGGCGCATGGCGATAACGCTGTGGACCAGCAGCAATATCCCCGGCATCGTCAAGGACGCGCTGGCCGACAGCCTGTCGCTGCCCGGCAGCCGGGTGCGGGTGATCGCGCCCGATGTCGGCGGCAGCTTTGGCGGCAAGGGATCGCTCTATCATGAGGAGATGCTGGTCTGTGCGCTCGCGCGCAAGCTGGAACGGCCGATCAAGTTCACCGGCGACCGGCTGGAGGAACTGACCGCGTCCAGCCAGGCGTTCGACGAGCTGATCGACGCCGAACTTGCCGTCGATGAGGAAGGCCGCTTCCTGGCCCTGCGCGCCGAGGTGATCGGCGATATCGGCGCCTATTCCATCTATCCCTGGACCGGGGGACTTGAGCCGGTGCAGGTCGTCAGCTTCCTGCCCGGTCCCTACCGCATAGATCATTATCGCGGGCGGGTGCGCGGCGTGCTGACGCCCAAGCCGCCCACCGGCCCCTATCGCGGCGTGGGTCGCCCCTCCTCCACCTTCGCGATGGAGCGGCTGGTGGACATGGCCGCCCGGAAACTGGGCATGGACGCCGCCGAAATCCGCCGCCGCAACCTGATCGACGGCGACGAATTTCCCTACCGCACCGGATCCGGCATCATTTGGGACAAGTCAGCCTTCATGGAGTGCCTGGAGTCCGCCTGCGCCCATCTCGATTACCCCGCCCTGCTCGCCCGCCAGCAAAAGGCGCGTGAGCAGGGCCGCTGGATCGGCATCGGCCTGTCCTGCTATGCGGAACTCACCGGCATCGGCTCGCGCATCGCGGTGGCGCCCGGCATGCCGATCAACACCGGCACGGAAACCGGCATCATCACCATCGATTCGACCGGATCGGTGATCGCCGCTTTCGGCATAGCCTCGCACGGGCAGGGCCTCGAAACCACGCTGGCGCAGATCATCGCGGACGAACTGGGCTGCGCGCTGGAGGATATCGAAATCAGGCAGGGCGACAGCTCGCTCGTGCCGATGAGCACCGGCACCTATGCCAGCCGGTCGGCGGTGATCGCGGGCGGCGTCGCGACCAAGACCGCACGCGTCGTCAAGGCCAAGGTGCTGCGCGCCGCGTCGCTGCTGATGGATGTGCCGGTCGAGGATCTTGAGGCATCCGGCGGCATCATCCGCGCCCGATCCTCCAACGCGGCCATGACCTTCAAGGAACTGGCCAACGCCGTCTATATGCAGATGGGCCGCATCCCGCATGACAAGCGGGAGGATTTGACCGGCTCCGAATCCTACGACCCCTATCTCGGCACCGCCTGCTCCTCCTGCCATGTCGCGGTGGTGGAGGTGGACCCCGAAACCTATGGCGTACGCGTCACCGACTATGTCGTGGCGGAGGATTGCGGGCGCATCATCAACCCGATGATCGTCGATGGCCAAGTCCATGGCGCGGTGGCGCAAGGGATCGGCGCCGCCTTGCTCGAAGAAATCCATTATGACGATGACGGCCAGCTGGTGACGGCTAGCCTCGCCGACTATCTGCTGCCGCTCGCCACCGACGTGCCCGATATCGGCATCGTCCATATCGAGGCGGACCTGCCCAATAATGTCGGCGGCTTTCGCGGCATGGGCGAAGGCGGCACGATCGGCGCGCCAGCCGCGATCGCCAACGCCATATCCGACGCGCTCTCGCCGATTGGCGTCGAAATCCAGACCTTGCCCGCAACCCCCGACCGGCTGTTCCAGCTGGTCGCGCAGAGCCGGGCCACCCATCAACAGGAAGGACAATAGACATGACGGGACAGCTTGCAGGAAAGGTCGCTCTGGTCACGGGCGCGGCGCGGGACGTGGGACGGCAGATCGCGCTGGCGTTGGCGGCGGAAGGGGCGGCCGTCGCGGTCAACTACCAGTCGAGCGGTGACGCGGCGCAAGACGTGGTGAAGGACATCGAAGCGGCGGGCGGCAAGGCCAAGGCGTGGAAGGCCGATGTCGGCAGCTCCGCCGACACCAAGGCGATGGTCGACGATGTGGTGAAGACCTTCGGCGGCATCGACATCGTCGTCAACAATGCCGGCGTCGCGCAGCGCGCCCGCTTCCTGGAAACCACCGACGAACAGTGGCAGCGCCACATCGACATCGGCATGCTGGCGACCGTCTACACCTCGCGCGCCGCGCTCCCCTACATGGTCGACGCCGGCAAGGGCGGCCGCATCATCTCGCTCGGCGGCGACAGCTCGCGCGTGGGTGAGGCGAACCTGTCCATGGCCGCCGCCGCCCGCGCCGGCACCATCGCGCTCATCAAGTCGCTGGCGAAGGAATTCGGCCGCTACGACATCACCTGCAACGCCATCACGCTGGGCATGATCCAGTCGGCCCATTCCGACCCCAAGTGGCTGGAAGAAATGATGCCCAAGATGGTCAAGAACTATCCCTTGAAGCGCATCGGCCAGCCGGGCGACGTGGCACCCATGGTCGCCTTCCTCGCTTCGGAGGGCGCAAGCTGGATCACGGGTCAGACCTTCAGCATCAACGGCGGCTTCGCGATGATCTAACACCCTGAAGCCGGGATGGCAGGGCTGCCCCCAAGTTGCACGCCGGAGCAGCCCTGCACATATAGGACAGGTCGTCTACGAAAAGGTGAAGTCATTGTCCGCGTCCCCGCTTGTCCGCAATTGCTCCGTCGCCCGGACAATCGACATATTGTCGGACGCCTGGTCCTTTCTGGTGCTGCGCGAATTCTACATGGGCGCGCGCCGCTTCGACCAGATCCAGGCCGTGCTACACTGCCCGCGCAGCACGCTCAGCGACCGGCTGACCCGCCTGATCGACGCGGGGATAGTGCAGCGGGTTGCGACACCGGGTGGGCGTTTCGATTATCGGCTGACGGAGCGCGGCCTCGACCTCTATCTGGTCATGCTGGCGCTGATGCGGTTCGGCGACGACCATCTGACAGGCGAGGATGCACCGCCGCTAAGGCTGCATCACCGATCATGCGGTCATGCCTTTCGGCCGCAGACGGTCTGTTCCGAATGCAAGGAACCCGTCACCGCGCACGAAGTTCGCTATCATGACGGTCCCGGCGCGGGCCGGTCGCCCTC
>DATEEP010000099.1:0-8681 GCA_035281095.1 Novosphingobium sp.
AATTCTCTGGAATTCTCTGGAATTCTGGAATTACGGTGCCAGTTTACCAAATGCCCTAGGAATTACGGTGCCAGTTTACCAAATGCCCTAAATACGTTACGACACCGAAATGGCCCGCCTGCCTCGCCTCGTGCTTCCCGGCTTTCCCTATCATGTGACGCAGCGCGGCAATCGCCGCCAGCAGACCTTCTTCGAGGATGGCGACTATGCGCTGTATCGCGATCTGCTCAGGGAGGCTGCCGACAGAGCCGGAACCGAGATCTGGTGCTATTGTCTGATGCCGAACCATGTGCACATGATCGTCGTCCCAGCGGATGAGGACGGGCTGCGGCGGACCTTTGCAGATGCGCACCGGCGCTATACCGGATTCATCAATGCGCGGCATCGTTGGACCGGCCATTTATGGCAGGGCCGTTTCGGTGCGGTGGCGATGGACGAGCCGCATCTTGCTCATGCGATTCGCTATGTGTCGCTCAACCCGGTGCGGGCGCGGCTGGTGGCTCGGCCTGAGGAATGGCGATGGTCGAGCGTGCGGGCGCATCTGGCCGGAAAGGACGACACACTGGTTCGTGTCGCGCCTGCGCTGGAGCGTTACGGCGACTTCGCTGGCTTCCTGGGCGATGACCGCGACAGCACGGACGCCTGGCGTGCGCTGCGAAGGTCGGAGACATCAGGCCGGCCGCTCGGCAGCGCCGTCTGGATCGGCAACCTCGAAACCAGCACCGGACGAACGCTCGCACCGCAAAAGCGGGGGCCCAAGCCAAAGAAAAGTGTGTTTAGTAAACTGGTACCGTAATTTATGACGATATCTCTGCAGTTTCTATTGGATGTAGAGGATGATTGGCCTCCGGTAGGAAGTGAGTCATTGCCATTTAATAAATCGGAAGACGGATATAAGTGTTTATCTGTTCCGCTATTTGTTAAAGAATTATCTGTTGGGGATGTAATAAAATTCGAAAAGGACTCTCATGGATTTGTATCCAATTGGTCACATATTAATCGATCAAGTAGATCTACTATATGGCTGCTCAGACTAGCCAATAATGATCAGATCGAACCCTGTCTCCAGAAGCTGCGATCCCTAGGATGCAACACCACAGGTGTAGCTGAGTTCGGATGTTACGCCATCGATGTTCCAGAAGCTCTTGCAATCTCAGATGTGGACAGGGTGTTAGGGGACTTGGATCCAGATTTGGTTGCAGTTGCCTTCCCATCGATGCGTCACCCTGAGCAACTCGAAGATGCGGAACCGATAAATTAGCTCGGAATAGTGGCGGTGCGGATGAACATGGGCCAAATTCCGACGGCCGGCGGCAACGCCTGCTTGCCTGGCTCGGATTACGGTACCAGTTTACTAGGGTCCGGACTCATTTGAGCCACCAGATGACGGTTGCGGCGATGGCGACGGTGGCCATGAAGTTTTTGAGATTGCGGTCGAAGCGTGTGGCGACGCGTCTCCAGTCCTTGATGCGACAGAACATGCGTTCGATGACGTTGCGCTGTCGATAGATGGCAGGATCGCATTCATGCTGGACTTTGCGATTGCGCTTGTTCGGGATGATTGCCTGGGTGCCGCGTTGGGCGAGCCAGACACGCAAATCGTTGCTGCAATAGCCTTTGTCGCCGACCAGTTCGGCAGAAGGTGGCATGGCGGCGATGCAGGCCTTGGCTACCCGCATGTCGTGGACATTGCCGGGGGTTATCATCAGGACGTGCGGGCGGCCTTTCGCATCGCAGATGGCGTGGACCTTGCTGTTTCTACCCCCGCGTGTCTGGCCGATACCATTGGCCAAGGCCCCCCTTTTGCGCCGCCTGCCGTGCGGTGCACCTTGATGCAGGTGCTGTCGATGAACAACCGATCGGGTACCCCGTCGGCGCCGGCAAGAGCGTTGAATATCCCTTCCCACACACCGCGTTCGGCCCAGCGCACGAAGCGGTTGTAGAGCGTCTTCTTCGGGCCATAGACATGCTCCGGACAATCGCCCCAGCGCCCGCCACATTGCAGCGCATGGACAATGCCCGACAGAACACGGCGATCATCCACCCGCCGGGCTCCCCGCAACCCGCTCGGAAGCAGCGGTTCAATCCGCGCCCACTGACTATCCGAAAACCAAAAGAAATCCGACATCCCCAACGCCTCCCCACACAGGCGTTGAATCACTCTCTGACCAGTTTGGGAATCCTCCTATTGGGTCCGGACCCTAAATACGCTTTTTCTTTGGGGCGGGCGATATCGTGACGTATTTGGGGTATTTGGTAAACTGGCACCGTAATGATCACCGTAATTCCCGTTCCGGGATGGGATTGCCGACCTGGTGGAAGGCGGCATCCTGCTCGATCCGCAGTTGCTGACCTAACCTTCTCAATCGAGGATTCCGGCGGCCGCGACCGGCTATGCCTGGCACCCGCCTGCCGGTAAGAGCGATCCTAACCGCTGTCGTTCAGGATCCGATCCTAATGCCCACCTTGCTCGTCCTCGCTGCCGTCATCGTGTGCGTATCGGCTGGCGCCACGGTGGTCGCCCCGATCGTCGACCGGCGTTGGCCCTCGGTGCCGCGATCGGTCGTGATCATCGGCTCGGCGCTGGTCGTGCCGATCATTCTCGTGCTGATGCTCGTCGCCAGCTTCCTCTACACCCTGACCCACCCGGCGTGCCCGCGTTACGCCGTCTGCGGCGCAAACGGGCTGGTCGAGCTCGGGCTGATCGTGTTCAGCATCGCGACTCTTGTCGCCGTCGTCACGTTCGCGGCGGCTTCCTTCTATATGCGCCTCAGGATCAACCCCAGCGACGACGATGTTCAGGACCCAGATCCTCACTCTCTATCCTGAGATGTTTCCGGGCCTGCTCGGTCACGGCATCGCCGGCCGGGCGATGGCGGAAGGCCGCTGGTCGCTGGAGGCGATCCAGATCCGCGATTTCGCGACCGACAGGCATCGATCGGTCGACGATACGCCGGCGGGGGGAGGGGCGGGAATGGTGATGCGCGCCGACGTGCTCGCGGCCGCGGTCGATCACGCGCTCGCGCGCCATCCCGAGGCGCCGATGCTCGCCATGACCCCGCGCGGCCGGCCGCTCACCCAGGCGACCGTCCGCAGCCTTGCCGCAGGCCCGGGTCTTTCGATCCTGTGCGGCCGGTTCGAGGGGATCGACGAGCGGCTGTTCGAGGCGCGGCCCATCGTGCCGATATCGATCGGAGACTATGTTCTTTCCGGCGGGGAAGGCGCGGCGCTGGTGGTGCTCGATGCTTGCATTCGCCTGCTTCCCGGCGTAATGGGCGCGGCGTCAAGCGGGGAGGAGGAGAGCTTCGAAGCAGGCCTCCTCGAATATCCGCATTACACCCGCCCCGCGATATGGGAAGGGCGCACGATCCCTGAGGTGCTGCGATCGGGGGATCATGCGAAGATCGCCGCGTGGCGCAAGGCACGGGCGGAAGACGATACACGGTCAAGGCGGCCGGACCTGATCGAGCGTCACGGGGACGCCCGCGGGTCACCGCCCTCTGGCGCGCGGCACGATATTGAAGGCAAGTGACATGAATCTCATCCAGCAGCTCGAAGCGGAAGCGATCGAGCAGGCCAAGGCCGCCAGGGCCATTCCCGAATTCCGACCGGGCGACACCGTTCGCGTCGGCGTGCGCGTCGTCGAAGGCGAACGCACCCGCGTCCAGAATTACGAAGGCGTGTGCATCGCGCGCGCCAACAAGGGCATGGGCAGCAGCTTCACTGTCCGCAAGATCAGCTTCGGCGAGGGCGTGGAGCGCGTTTTCCCGCTCTATTCGCCCAGCATCGACAGCATCGAGGTGGTTCGCCGCGGCTCGGTCCGCCGTGCCAAACTCTATTATCTGCGCGGGCGCACCGGCAAGGCCGCGCGCATTACCGAGCGGCGCGACACCCGGCCGACCGCGGTCAAGGGTGAAGCGGCAACCGCCACTCCGGAAACGGAAACCGCCGAAGGCTGAGGCTAGACTTAATTGCTAAGCCGGCGGCCGGGTTCCTCGAAGGAATTTCCCGGCCGTCCGCATATGTGGAGCAGTGAAATGGGGTATCGGGTCGTTGTCGTCGGCGCCACCGGCAATGTCGGGCGCGAAATGCTCAATATCCTCGCCGAGCGGCAATTCCCGCTCGACGAGCTTGCCGCGGTCGCGTCGGCACGATCGACCGGCGATGAGATCGATTTCGGCGAGACGGGCGAGAAGCTCAAGGTCAGGAATCTCGAGCATTTCGATTTCGCCGGCTGGGATATCGCCTTGTTCGCCTGCGGCTCGGCCGCGACCAAAATCTACGCGCCCAAGGCGGCCGCCGCCGGCTGCACGGTGATCGACAACAGCTCGCTCTACCGCATGGATCCCGACGTGCCGCTGATCGTGCCCGAGGTGAATCCTCAGGCGATAGCCGGCTATGCGAAGAAGAACATCATCGCCAATCCGAATTGCTCGACCGCCCAGATGGTGGTGGCTCTCAAGCCGCTTCACGACGCCGCCAGGATCAAGCGGGTGGTGGTGGCGACCTATCAATCGGTGTCCGGCGCCGGCAAGGACGGCATGGACGAATTGTTCGAGCAGAGCCGCAACATATTCGTTGGGGAGCAGGCGGAGCCGAAGAAGTTCACCAAGCAGATCGCCTTCAACGTCATTCCCCACATCGACTCGTTTCTCGACGACGGGTCGACCAAGGAGGAATGGAAGATGGTGGTCGAGACCAAGAAGATCCTGGATCCCAAGATCAAGGTGGTCGCGACCTGCGTCCGCGTGCCGGTGTTCGTCGGTCATAGCGAGGCGATCGCGATCGAGTTCGAGGATGAGATCAGCGCCAAGAAGGCACAGAGCATATTGCGCGAGGCGCCGGGCGTGATGCTCGTCGACAAGCGCGAGGACGGCGGATACGTCACGCCGGTCGAATGTGTCGGCGAATATGCGACCTACGTCAGCCGCGTCCGCGAGGACCCGACCGTCGATAGCGGACTGCTGCTCTGGTGCGTGTCGGACAATCTGCGCAAGGGCGCCGCCTTGAACGCGGTCCAGATCGCCGAGCTGCTCGGCCGCAAGCATCTGCAAAAGGCCGCCTGAGCGTGGCCGCGCCGGCATCGTCCACGATCAGTGGACGGTGCCGGCACCTTTGATCGCGTGATACCAAGCTGGTATCATGCAATTCATGGGTCAGGTTCTGATAGGCGATCTGGATGATGCATTGCTGGCCGACTATCGTGAGGCGGCAAAGGCCAATCATCGTTCGCTGGAGACCGAGTTGCGGGATGCATTGCGAAGAGCAAGGCCGCTAAACCCGACGCGGCTAAGCGAAACGCTGGCCCGGCTCGCTGCCATTCGGGTAATGACTCCGGACCGGTATCAGACCTCCGGCGAAGAGTTGGTTCGTGAAGATCGCGATACCGGCCGTTGATGGTCGTTCATTGGTCGACCGGTGAATCAAAGCCGTCGGCAAGGTGCCGGATTAGGGGATGGCGCCACCGCGCTTGACCGCTTAGTGGCCGCCGCATGGCGAGCGCGTTTCGGGTCTCAACACATCATTATGCCGCTCGCGACGGCGTCGAGCTGGCCTGGCACGAAATGGGGGAGGGCAGGCCAATCGTCCTCATCCACGGCCTTTTCTCCAACGCCGAGGTGAACTGGATCAAGTTCGGCCACGCGCGGACGATCGCCGAGCGCGGCTTTCGCCTGATCCTGCCCGATCTTCGCGCCCACGGGCATAGCGGCAAACCGCACGATCCCGAACATTATCCGCCCGAAATCCTGTCGCGCGACTCGTTCGAGCTGATCGAGCGGCTGGAACTGGAGGATTTCGATCTTGGCGGCTACTCGCTGGGCGCGCGCACGGCGGCGCGCATGGTGATCGGCGGCGCCAAGCCCCGTCGGCTGATCCTCGGGGGGATGGGGCTGGAGGGAATGCTCCAGGCCCGCGCCCGAGCGGAGCATTTCCGGCGTATCCTGACGGGTCTCGGCAGCTTCGCCGCGGGAACGCCGCAGTGGATGGCGGAAGCTTTCCTCAAGACCACCCAAGGGGACCCCGAAGCGCTGCTGCCGCTGCTCGACAGCTTCGTAGACACGAACGCGCCGGAGCTAGGCGCGATCACGCCGCCGACCCTGGTTTTTGCCGGTGCCGACGACCGTGACAACGGATCCGCCCGCGCGCTGGCGGCGCGACTGCCGTCGGCGCGCTATGCCGAGCTGCCCGGCAATCACATGAGCGTGGTCACGAGACCGGAGTTCGGAATTGCCATTGCCGATTTCCTGGCCGCTTGACCGGCATTGCGCCGCAGTGTCC
Organism: Novosphingobium sp.; assembly: GCA_035281095.1. Taxonomy (GTDB): domain Bacteria; phylum Pseudomonadota; class Alphaproteobacteria; order Sphingomonadales; family Sphingomonadaceae; genus Novosphingobium. Next base: position 6,280 of record DATEEP010000099.1, read on the forward strand.
AAAGAACGGCAATTCAATGATTCAACTGGGAAAGCTCAATGAAAGCCACCGTGTCGCTTCTCGCGCTCTCGGCCTTGCTTGCGGGCTGCGCCGCTGCGACCGATTCCGCTGACAGCGCAGCATCGAAGCCGGCCGTCGCCGTTGCCGCCGACGCCGATGCCTTCCTGGCCCGCGCCGAAAAGGATCTCGGCGACCATTCGGTGATCAACGGCCGCGCCCAATGGGTGAACAACACCTATATCACCGACGATACGGACGCGCTCGCCGCCTATGTCGGGACGATCGGCACCGAGATGGACGTGCGCTATGCGACCGAGGCCGCACGCTACCAGAATATCCATGGTCTCGGCCCCGACACCGTGCGCAAGCTGAATCTGTTGCGTAACCGGATCGTCATGCCGGCGCCGAGCACGGCGGGCGCCGCCGCCGAATTGAACACGATCACCACCCGCCTCAACTCGACCTACGGCAAGGGCCGCGGCACCTTGGCCGGCAAGGTCATGACCGGCAACGACCTCGAAGAGAAGATGGGGACGGTACGCGATCCCGCATTGCTCAAGGAGATGTGGACCAGCTGGCACGACAATGTCGGGAGTCCGATGCGGGCGGATTATGCCCAAATGGTCGAAATCGGCAACCAAGGCGCCAGACAGCTTGGTTATGCCGATGTCGGCGCCATGTGGCGGTCGGGCTATGACATGCCGCCGGACGAATTCGCGCGGCTCACCGATCGCCTGTGGAACCAGGTCAAGCCGCTCTACGACCAGCTCCATTGCTACACGCGCGCCAGGCTGAGCCAGAAATATGGCGCTTCGGTGCAGCCGGCGACCGGCCCGATCCGTGCCGATCTGCTCGGCAATATGTGGGGACAGTCATGGGGCGATATCTACGATCTGGTTGCTCCCAAGGGGACCGGCGACATCGGCTACGATCTGACCGACCTTCTGGTGCGCGGGAAATATGATCCGATCCGGATGATGAAGACCGGCGAGGGCTTCTACACGTCGCTCGGCTTTCCTGCTCTGCCCGAGACCTTCTGGAAGCGTTCGATGATCGTGGCGCCGCGCGACCGCGAGGTCGTCTGCCACGCATCGGCCTGGAACGTCGACAACAAGGACGATCTGCGCGTCAAGATGTGCACCAAGGTCAATGCCGATGATTTCGTGACGATCCATCACGAGCTCGGCCACAATTTCTACCAGCGCGCCTATAACCGGCAGCCGTTCCTTTATCAGGACAGCGCCAATGACGGGTTTCACGAAGCGGTCGGCGATTTCGTCGCCTTGGCGGTCACGCCCGACTATCTCGTCCGGCTCGGGCTTCTCGATCGCTCGAAAATGCCGTCGGAGGACAAGGATATCGGGCTATTGCTCCGCCAGGCGATGGACAAGGTCGCCTTCCTTCCCTTCGGGCTGCTCGTCGACAAATGGCGCTGGGGCGTATTCGACGGCAGCATCGCGCCCTCCGATTACAACAAGGCCTGGACCGATCTCCGCCTCCAATATCAGGGAATTGCGCCGCCGGTCCCGCGCAGCGAGGCCAATTTCGATCCCGGCGCCAAATATCATATTCCCGGCAACACGCCCTACACGCGCTATTTCCTGGCCCGCATCCTGCAGTTTCAATTCTACCAGGCGGCCTGCGCGCAGGCCGGCTGGAAGGGGCCGCTTCACCGCTGCTCCTTCTACGGCGACAAGGAGGTCGGGCGGCGTTTCAACGCGATGCTGGCGATGGGGCGATCGAAGCCATGGCCCGACGCGCTCGAGGCGTTCACCGGCAGCCGCGAAATCTCGGGCGATGCGATGGTCGAATATTTCCGGCCTTTGCTGATCTGGCTGCAGGCTCGGAACGAGGGGCGGCAGTGCGGCTGGTGACCCCCCGCCGGCGCCTTGGTCAGAGCCGCTCGAGCATATAATCGGCGCTGCTTACGTTGAAGGCGCCCGGCTCCTCGATATTGAGCTGCTTCACCACGCCGTCCTCGACCACCATCGAGTAACGCTGGCCGCGCTGGCCCATGCCGAATTTGGAGGCGTCCATTTCGAGCCCCATCGCCTTGGCGAACTCGCCGTTGCCGTCGGCGAGCATCGTCACCTTGTCCGTCGCGCCCGCGCTGTCCTGCCACGCCTTGAGCACGAATGCGTCGTTGACCGCGGTGCAGGCGATCTCGTCGACGCCCTTGGCCTTGAGCTGGTCCGTCTTTTCGACGAAGCCGGGCAGGTGGCGGGCCGAGCAGGTCGGCGTGAAAGCGCCGGGCACCGAGAAGAGCGCGACCGTCCGCCCTTTGAAAAAGCCCTCGCTGTCGACGGGCTGCGGCCCGTCCGCAGTGGCCTTGATGAAGGTCGTGGTGGGGACACGGTCGCCGACTTTGATGGTCATTGGTCGATCCTTCTCGATTGGGATGG
>DATEEP010000100.1:0-35110 GCA_035281095.1 Novosphingobium sp.
GCGATCCACGTGACGCCCGAGGCGCTGGGAGGCGGGCCGCTGTCGCTGCTGCGCGATGGCGACGCGGTGCGGCTGTGCGCCCACGACGGCGCGCTGTCCACCGGCGCCGACCTTGCCGCGCGCGCTCCCGCGCCGACGCCCGCCGCGCAAACGGGCACGGGCCGCGAACTCTTCGCCATGTTCCGCAATTTCGCCAGCGGCGCCGAGCAAGGCGGCTCCGCCATGCTGGACCTGGCGGCGTTGTGAAGGGGGATATCGCACCTTCCTTTCCTCTTCAGAGGAGGGGTCTATCATGACCCGCATCGTCGTCGGCGATATCGGCGGGACCAACGCCCGCTTCGCCCTTGCCGAAGTCGAACGAGGCCGCGTGGTGTCGCTGGGCGAGCCGGTGATCCTGCCCACCGACGAATACGACGGCTTGCCCGAGGCATGGCGCGCTTACGACGAACGGATCGGCGAGCCCCTGCCCAAAGCGGCATCGTTCGGCATCGCCGGGCCGGTGACCGGCGGACCGGTTGAGTTCGTCAACTCGCACTGGGTGGTCGATCCCCATACCGTCAAGCAGGATCTGGGTCTCGACGAGGTGCTGCTGCTCAACGATTTCGGCGCCATGGCGCACGCCGTCCACGCGCTGGGGCCCGAGCATTTCACGCATCTGTGCGGCCCCGACGAAGCGCTGCCTTCGCAAGGCGCCATCTCGGTGCTGGGTCCCGGAACCGGCCTCGGCGTCGCGGTGCTGCTATGTCGGGAAAGCGCCCCCGTGGTGCTGGAGACCGAAGGCGCGCACATCCACTTCGCGCCGCTCAACGAAACCGAACGACGGGTCAGCGAGCGGATCGCGGAAAAGTATGGCCGCACCTCGGTCGAGCGGGTCGTCTCCGGTCCGGGCCTCGGCGACATCGTTCGCGCGCTCTCGGGGGAGGAAACGCGCGACGATCCCGCGCTGTGGAAAGCGGCCGTTGCCGGAACGGAGCCCAGCCTTCGCGATGCATTGGAACTGTTCTTCCAATCTTACGGTGCGGTCGCGGGCGACCTCTCGCTGGCCCACGGCTCGCTCGGCGTCGTGTTGACCGGCGGCCTCAGCAACCGGCTGAAAGACCTGATCCCCCATAGCGGCTTCCACGCCCGGTTCTGTGACAAGGGCCGCTATCGCGAGCGGTTGGAGTCCATCCCGGTCAAGCTCGTCACCCACCCGCAGCCGGGTCTCTATGGCGCCGCCGCCGCATTCGCCAGCGCCCGTCATGGCGCCCATCATGGCGCCCATCATGGCGAACATCACAGGGAGCATGCCGAATGAGCGACATCGAGCGGATCATGCGCATGGCGCCGGTGATCCCGGTGCTGGTCATCGAGGATGCCGCGCACGCGGTGCCGATCGCGCGGGCACTCGTCGCGGGCGGCTTGCCGGTGCTGGAAGTCACGCTGCGCACGCCGGCGGCGCTCGATGTCATCCGGGCGATGAAGCAGGTCGAAGGCGCGGTCGTGGGCGCGGGTACGGTCCTCAACCCCGCGGATCTCGACGCGGCGCTCCAGGCGGGTTCGGAATTCATCGTCTCGCCGGGTCTGACGGAGACGCTGGGACGCGCGGCCATTTCCTCGGGCGTGCCGTTCCTGCCGGGCACGGCCAATGCCAGCGACGTGATGCTGGGGCTCGATCTCGGTCTGACCCGCTTCAAGTTCTTCCCGGCGGAGGCGAGCGGCGGCGTGGCGGCGCTCAAAGCCATCGCCGCGCCGTTCGGACAAGCCCGGTTCTGCCCCACCGGCGGCGTGACCCAGGCGAGCGCGCCGCAATGGCTGGCGCTCGACGCCGTGCTCTGCGTCGGCGGCAGCTGGCTGGTGCCGAAAGGCGCGCCCGACCCGGCTGCCATCGAAGCCTCGGCCCGTGCCGCCAGCACGCTCGCCCGCTGATGGACAGCGTCCAGCTCAAGGCCGACCTCCAGGCCCTGCACCGGCGCACCGTCGAAACGCCGGTGTTCAACCCGGTCTTCCAGCTTGGGCTGGAACTGTCGCGCAAGCTGGAAAGCGGCGCGCTGACGCTCGATGAGGTCGAAGCGCTGGTCAGCGAACTGGAATGCGAGGGGTTGCAGGCGCGCGCTGCCCGCCTCAACCGGCTGGTCGGTCCGGTCGCCAGCGAATCCAATCACGCGGTGATCGGCGCGCTTGCCGCCGGGGACTTCGATGCTTTCGCGGCACAATGGCAACGGCCCAAGTGCCACGCGGTGTTCACCGCCCACCCCACGTTCCTGCTGTCGGCGGCACAGGCAGCAGCGGTCGCGGAGGCCGCAACAGAAGAGACGTTCGAAGAAGCCACGGTGTGCGTCGCCTCCCCGGCCCGAGACGCGATCTCCCTCGATTACGAGCACGACGCGGCCTTGGCCGCACTGACGCGGGCTCAGGCGGCTCGCGATGCGATCAGCGCGCAAGTCTTCGAAATCGCGCGTGAACGCTGGCCCGATCGTTGGCGCGAAGTCCGGCCGATGCCCGTCCGCTTCGCCACCTGGGTCGGATACGACATGGACGGGCGCACCGATATCGGCTGGTCGACCTCGATCCGCTATCGCCTGATGGAAAAGGCCATGCGCCTTGCGGGCTATGCCGAAAGCTTGCGCGCCGCCGGTTCCGCCCTCGCTGACGGGCTCGCCCGCGCGAGCGAACATACCTCGGCGATGGCCGAACGCTTCGCGGCCGACCTGTCCGATCCGACCGCGCTGTCGAAAGCGGCCAATGCCCTCACCGCCGATCATCCCGACAAGCTCACCAGCCTGGCTCCGCCGATCGCGGCGATCGAGGACGAAGCCGCCCGCGCCGACGACGATACCGCGCAAGCGCTGCTGGTCGCGGCGGCGGCGATGCGCGCGGACGGCCTCGGCATGGGCTGGATCCATTTCCGCGTGAACAGTTCGCAGCTTCAGAACGCGATCCGCCGCCGCATCGACCCCGAAGCCAGGCTCAACCTCTCCAGCCAGGCCGCGCTGGTCCGCATGCGTGAACTGCTGGCCGAGGCGAGGCCGCTGCGCTCAAACTTCGCGGCGCTGGCCATCGAGAACAGCACCGCCGTGCGCCAGTTCCTGGCGATGGCGCAGATCCTCAAACATATCGATGCTGACGCGCCGATCCGCATGCTGGTGGCCGAATGCGAGCAGCCGACCACGGTGCTCGCCGCGCTCTATTTCGCGCGGATGTTCGGGATCGACGGCAAGGTCGACGTCTCGCCGCTGTTCGAGACCGAAACCGCGCTGGAACACGGGGGTCGCTTCCTCGACGCACTGTTCGCAGAGCCGGCATATCGCGATTACGTCAAGCGGCGCGGGCGGCTGTGCATCCAGACCGGCTTTTCCGATGCGGGACGCTTCGTCGGCCAGATCCCCGCCGCGCTGGCGATCGAGCGGCTGCAAGGCCGGCTGGCCGAGGCGATGGCGGCGAACGGTCTCGGCGATGTCTCCGCGCTGATCTTCAACACCCATGGCGAGAGCATGGGGCGCGGGGCGCATCCTTCGGATTTCGCCGACCGCTTGAGCTGGCCGATGTCGCACTGGGCGCGACGGCGCTTCGGGCGCGAGGGCATCGCCCTGGAACCCGAGGTCAGCTTCCAGGGCGGGGACGGCTACCTCTGCTTCGGCTCGCCCGAGCTGGCCCTGGCGACGCTGACCCGGCTGATCGAACATGCGCCGGGCGAGACCGATCCGGATGCGCCGTCCGATCGCTTCTACCAGCGCACCGACCTCAGCCTCGACTTCTATCGCGCCATCAGGGGCGTGCAGCAGGAGCATCTCGCCAGCCGGACGTATGCGCGCGCGGTGACGGCCTTCGGGCTGGGCCTGCTCAACGACACCGGAAGCCGCAAGTCGCGCCGCCAGTCCGACCTCGCCGCCGACCGCGAGATGAGCCTCAGGCAGATCCGCGCCATTCCGCACAACGCCATTCTCCAGCAGCTCGGATACCCGGTCAACGTCATCGCCGGGTTCGGCACCGCCGCCGAGGGCAATGTCGAGGATCTGGCCGAACTCCTGCACGACAGCGCGCGCGGAAGGCAGCTGGTGCGCATGGTGCGGGCGGCCGACGGGCTCGGCAGCATCAAGACCGTCGCCGCCTATGGCGAGCTGTTCAACTCCGCCTACTGGGCGAGCCGCCCCTATCGCGGCAACGAGCCGCATATCTCCGACGCCTGCCAGGCGCTGGCCGAAATCCTGACCAAGGACGATCGCACCGGCGTGTTCCGTCGCCTTGCCTCGCGGCTGCGCGTCGATGCGCTCAAGCTGCACCGCCTGCTCGACCTCGTGCCCGATGAGGCGCCGATGCCCGATCGCGAGAAGACGCGCCGCAGCCTCGGCGTGCTGCAGGCGCTGCGCCTTGCATTGTTCAAGCACATGTTCCTGCGCGCCGTGTCGGCGCCCTCGTTCAGCCGCGCGAACGACATCGCGCGCGAGGACGTGCTGGAAATGGTGTTCACCTTGCGCATCGACGAGGCGCTGGCGCAGATGCGGCGCGCATTTCCGGTTCACTTCCCCTCGATCGCCGACTTCTCGGTGTCCGAGCCGAGCGACTACCCCGACGAGGGCGCTACCGGCTATGCGGCGATCCATCACGATTTCATCGATCCGATCGAACGAGCCTATGCGCTCAGCCTGCGCATCGCCACCGCCATCGCCAACGAATTCGGCGCGCACGGTTGAGCGAGAGCGCCATCAGCACCCATTAACCTTTATGGGGCAAGAGTACCGGGGTGACACGCGCGGGCGAGGACACTGGCGATTCAGCACGCCATGCGCCATATCCGTTGCGCCGGCCTGAACAGGGGCCTGAAACGCGGGCCTGAACCGGAAAGTTCGAAACGTGAACGGACGTAAGTTACTGGCGATCGCCTTCATCGGCCTGGCGGGCCTTGCCGGCGCGCTGTGGCTGACCCAACCCAGGCCGGCCGGCGGCCAGTCGGCGACGGCGCACCAGGCTCTTGCACTGAGCGAACCGGCAACCGCCGCGACTCGGGCCGCGACTCCGCGACAACCGGCCAACGAAGCCTTCGTTATCAAGCGCATCCTCCCGATCGACGGGCCGATCAAATATGGCGAGTGGCATTGGGACGAGGCCGGGGCGCCCGCCGATGGCCCGCTGGTCATCACCGTCGACCTCGATGCAAGGGTGCTTTCGGTATTCCGCGGCGGCTATGAGATCGCCGCCACGGCCGTGCTTCTTGGCACCCAGGAAAAGCCCACGCCGACCGGCGTCTTCCCGATCACGCAGAAAAAACGTCACCACATTTCAAACCTTTACGGTGCGGAAATGCCCTACATGCAACGGCTTACGGATGACGGCATCACCCTCCACGCCTCCGAGGTCGAATGGGGTTACGCCAGCCACGGCTGCATCGGCATGCCCGAAGCGTTCGCGGCCAAGATATTCGCGCTCACCCACGTCGGCGACCGGGTGTTCATCACACGCGGCAAGATGGTCGGTTTAGGCGACTCCCTTGTCGACTCCTGATCAATCCTGAGGCAGGATGTGTCCCATAGTCCCGGCTATGAAATGGCTTAGGGATTATTCCGGACCCTGAACCGGAAGCCGGGGAAGCAATCCAGGGTTAATTACGGGCCACCCTGGATTGCTTCGTCCCGGCGTTCCGGGGCGCCCCGTCATCGCTTTCCCACCCCCTGGACCGCCACCCCTGGACCAGTGGCTCACTTGACCCGGCGTTGCGGCGCGCGGGCGAAACTCCATTCCTCGAACCCGGCTTCCACGCCCGGCCGCGCGGTCAGCCCGCCGATCGACGCCGGGCTCCGCGCGCACAGCGCATCGAACAGGCGTGCCACCGCGGAGCCTCTCGGCTCGGTGCCGTCCAGCTCGACGACGATGCGGGTCAGTACCCGCAGCGCGATCGCGCGGGGCGCACGGGGACGATAGGTCAGGCCCAGCCCTTGTTTGCGCACGCCCTCGGCCCACTCGCGCCGGGCCGCCCAGTCGAGCGCGGCATCGGCGTCGGCCAGGTGCGCGGCGCTCTCGGCGATGGCGGCGATGTCGAGCCAGTCGCTAGCCATGAGCGCCTTGCGGATGCGCGCGCGGTCGAACCGGTCGTCGGCGTTGCTCGGGTCTTGCGCGGCGGTGACGCCGGCGTCGGTGACGACCTTCACCAGCGTTTCCCGCCGCCAGTCGAGCAGCGGACGCAGCAAGAGCAAGTCCGTGCCGGGAACCCGCCCGCGCGCCCTGGCGCCGGCAAGCCCGGCGACGCCGCTGGCGCGGTTCAGCCGCAGCATGACCGTCTCGGCCTGGTCGTCCGCGTGGTGCGCCGTGGCCAGGGCGGATAGGCCACGCTCCACCATCCAGCCCCCCATGGCCGCGTATCGGGCGGCGCGCGCCTCGGCCTGCAGGTTGCCCGGCTCCACCGTCACCGCGAGCGTACGGTGCGGCAGGCCCAGCCTGTCGCAAAGCCGCGCGACTTGCACCGCCTCGTCGGCGTTTTCGGGGCGCAGGCGATGATCCGCCGTAGCCGCCTCGACCCGCCCCGGCAGCGCGGCGGCGGCCAGCAGCAAGAGCGCGGTGCTGTCGGGCCCGCCCGATACCGCCAGCCCCAGCCGCGCATCGGACCCTCGCCCGGCTTCGGGCCAGATGCGAGCGAGCGCGTCCGAAAACCGGGCGACCAGCTCCTCGTCCAGCGCGGTCAATTCAGCTGCAGGCGAGCCCGGTTCGGGTGCTGTCATAGAGGTTCTTCAACCGTCCCGCCGCTTCGGCCGCGTAAGTCTGCGCGAACTCGGCCAGGGCGATGCAGGCGCGCTTGCTGTCGTTCTGCCGCTTCATCGACACCGCCAGGTAAAGCAGGCTGTCCGGAGCGCGATCGCCGGCCTTGTTCGCCTGATAGTTCTGGAGGAACCACTTCGCCGCCTCGCGCGGCTGGCCCTGGTCGAGATAGGCGCGACCGAGCAGATTGCGCCCCCAGCTAACGCGCTTGTGCTGCGGGTATTTCTCGATGAACAGCTTCAGCTGCTGCGCCGCCTCGGGGTAGAACTTGGATTCCCACAGCCGGAAGCCATAGCTGTATTCGTCGTCGCCGGGATCGTCGGTCTGCGGCTTGATCACCGCGCTGACGGCCGCGGTGCGCGCAGCCGAGGCGGTTGCGGCGGCCGATGCGGCGGTGGCGGCCGGCGGCTTGGCCGCGGAGGCACCGCCGGTCATGGCATTGAGGTTCGACTGCGCGGCGGGAGGGGCCGCGGGCGCCGGAGCGGGTGTCGGAGCGGGCGTGACCGCCGCCGCGCTCGAAGCCGGAGGCGTCGTTGCGGGAACGCTCGTTCCGGTGGCGATCCCGGCGGCGCGTTCGAGCGCGGTGAGACGATTGGAATTCTGCTCGATCTGTCCGGTCATCCGCGCGACTTGCGCTTCCAGCGCGTCCATGCGGGTGAGGATATCGGTCACCGCCGTGGTCGAGGGACGCGACGCGCCGGCACCAGCAGTGGCGCCCGTGGCCGGCGTGATCTCCGGCTCGAAGTACTTGCCGTCGCTGCCCGGGAAGACCTTGCGCTGCAAGGCGCGCACTTCGGCTTCCACTTTGCGCAAACGGCTGTCGGCCGTATCCTGCGCAGCGGAGGGCGTGGCGGCAGCGGCCAGGAGCGCTCCGCCCAGAAACATGCCCGCCGCTCGCACCGACCCAAGCCCAGCGATCGATTTTCTCATCGTTCCGATAACCTCCCACGCGGTGTACGCAACGCGCCGTACGCGCGTCCGAACGAACCCGCCGATTAACCACGCATCGGCGGTGATTGCCGCAGCAAACCCGCTCTGTCGAGTGCCCGCCCCCGCGAAACGGTGGAAGTCTTGGCGAACCCGCCTCAGCGCGGTTCCGGGTCGGAGCTCGATGCGGGTTGCCGGCCGGTCAGTGCGGTCGCCGTAACCGGCTGATCCTTGATCGTGATCGGCGTCTCGGCAAGGCGGGGAAGCTCGCGCCCGCCGACGGTGATGCGCAGGGCATCGGGCCGCGCGGTCCAGATCTGCGGCCCTTTGGCGTCGGCCGGCACGGCATAGCTCTCGCCCTTCGCCATTTCCCGCTGGAACAGCTGCTTGCCGTCGGCATCATAGAACTTGGCCCAGACGCCCTGTTCCAGGGCGGTGAAAACCACCTGGCCTTGCGGATCGGCGACCGCGCGAACAGCAGGCTTTTGCTGTGACGGACGAGCGGTCGCGGCCGAGGGTCTGGGAGCCTCCTCTTCGAATCCCGGCAGGGAACTGGCCGGGGAGATATAGGTGGGCCAGAACACGAACAGCAGCACAATCACGATGACGGCGCCCAGGGCCGCAACCCAGGCCAGCCGAACCCTGGGAACGCGAGCGGGGTCTCCGGGCTCGAACGTATCGCCGCGCGGTGCCGCCCAGACGGCTTCCTCAGCGTCGAGCTGGCGACGCACGGCGTCCGCGATCTCTTTCTCGTCGAGCCCTACCGCCCGAGCATAGGATCGCGAGAAGCCGACGGCATATGCCCGGCCCGCCAGATCGCCGAACCGGTTTTCCTCGATGGAAGACAAGTGCCGCACCGCGATCTTGGTGCGGGCGGCGACATCGTCGGCGCTCAGGCCGGCGGCGACACGGGCATCGCGCAACATGGCCCCGACACTTTGGGAAGAGGCGTCGTGCTGCTGTTGCTGCTGGTCGTCCATGCCGCTCCGGACCGAAACAAAGTCACTTGCACTCTTGCGTTTTCGCAAACAACTTAAGGCCGGCAAAGTCAACGAAATATAGGGATTCTCGTAGAAAACGCCGTCCCGGCGGGGTGGAAGATCGAGGGTGCGATCAGTCGACGGCGATATCGCGGCTGGCGCACCATTCCGACAATGCGGCGCGCAGATCCGGCGGCGGCGATGACAGCCAGCCTTCCATCAGCACCGCTATCTCACCCAGATCGACCTGGCGTACCAGTTCCTTGATCGGACCGACGGCCGCCGGGGTGATCGAAAGGCGCCGGATGCCGAGCGCGATCAGCGCCAGCGCCTCCAGCCGCCGGCCACCCATCTCGCCGCACACCGTCACGTCGACCCCCTGCCCCTGCGTGGCGAGGACGACGCGCCTCAGGAATCGCAGGATCGAAGGGCTCAGCCAGTCGTACCGCTCGGCCAGCTTGGGGTTCGATCGATCGGCCGCGAACAGGAACTGCGTGAGATCGTTCGTGCCGATCGACAGGAACGATATCCTCGGCATGATCAGATCGAGCTGTTCGGCCAAGGACGGCACTTCCAGCATCACGCCATAGCGGATCGCGTCAGGCAGCGTCTTCTTCTGGCGCTTCAGGAACTGGAGCTGGGTCTCGAAGACCTCGCGCGCGGCGTCGAACTCCCAGGGCTCGCACACCATCGGGAACATCACGTTCAGCGTGCGCCCGGCGGCGGCCTCGATCAAGGCCCGCGCCTGTACCTTGAGCAGCCCCTCGCGCTCCAGCGCCAGCCGCAGCGCGCGCCAGCCCATCGCCGGGTTCTCCTCGCCACCCATGTCGTCATGGCGCAAGTACGGCAGCATCTTGTCGCCGCCGACGTCGACCGTGCGGAAAATGACCGGCTTGTCGCCGGCCCCGTCCAGCACGTCGCGATAGAGCCGCGTTTGACGCTCCCGCTGCGGCAGCGTGGCGGAGACGAGGAACTGGAACTCGGTGCGGAACAGGCCAATGCCGTCGGCGCCGGTGAGGCCCAGGTTGATCATGTCGTCGCGCAGGCCGGCATTGATCATCAGCGTGATCCGCGTGCCGTCGAGCGAGATCGGATCCACGTCGCGCAGCTTGGCATAGCCCGCCTGCCGCTCACGATTACGGGCGGATCGCGCCTCGAATGCCTCGATATTGCCGGGCGCGGCGCGCACATACGCCATGGCCTGGTCGGCATCCAGCATCAGATGGTCGCCCTCGCGCACCGCCGTGCGGAGCCCGCGCACCCGGCCGAGCACCGGGATGCCCATCGCCCGCGCGACGATGACGACGTGCGAGGTCAGCGAGCCTTCCTCGAGGATCACCCCCTTGAGCCGCCGTCGGTCGTATTCGAGCAGTTCGGCGGGGCCCAGGTTGCGGGCGATCAGGATCGCGTCCGAGCGAAGTCCGAACCGGGCGGCCGTGCCGATCTGGCCGGCGACGATCCGCAGCAGGCGGTTGGAGAGGTCCTCCAGATCATGCATGCGATCGGCCAGCAGCGGGTCGTCGATCTGGCGCATCCGCATCCGCGTGCGCTGCTGCACGCGTTCGATCGCGGCTTCGGCGGTCAGGCCGGAATCGATCGCCTCGTTGATCCGGCGGGTCCAGCCTTCGTCGTAGGCGAACATCTTGTAGGTCGCGAGCACCTCTTCATGCTCGCCGCCGATGCCGAACTCGGCCTGGCTCGCCATGCGGTCGATCTGCTCGCGCATCTTGTCGAACGCGGTGAACACGCGCTGTCGCTCGGCCTCGATGTCTTCGGCGACGACATGCTCGATGGTGACGCGCGGCTGATGGAACACCGCGTGGCCGCTGGCGAGGCCCTTCACCAGCGTCAGGCCGCGCAGCATCACCGGGCCGGACTGCTCTGCGCTGAGGCCCACCGCGCCGTCGCCATCGACCAGCTCGGCGCTCCAGATGAGCTCTGCCAGCACCATGGCGACGGTCTGGAGCGTCTCGATCTCCAGCTCCTCGTAGCGGCGCGGCTCGACATGCTGGACGCACAGTACGCCGACGGAACGCTCGCGGCGGATGATCGGCACGCCGGCGAAGGAGTGGAACTTGTCCTCGCCCGTTTCCGGCCGGTAGGAGAAGTCGGGATGGGCTGCGGCTTCGGCAAGGTTCAGGATCTCGCCCTGGTCCGCGATCGTGCCGACCAGGCCCTCGCCCACCGCCATGCGCGTGACGTGCACGGCTTCCTGCGCCAGGCCGCGGGTGGCGAACAGCTCCAGCATCGTCTCGCGCAGCAGGTAGATCGAGCAGACCTCGCTATCGAGACATTCGCCGATCACGTCGACGACCTTGTTGAGCTTGGTCTGCGCATTACTGCGCGACGCCATCACGTCATGCAGGCGGGTGAGGATCGTCCGTGATGCTTCGACTGCGGAAGTGTTCATTCCCCAGCACTATCCCAAAGCGGCCGGCTTGGAAACGCGCGAAGGCTATCGCTTCGGGATAGTGTTTCCGGAAAATGAGGTTTCGGATCGGAGAAATGCCAGGCTGGCGTCAGACCCGCAGCATCTCTTCCTTGATGCGCAGCTTGCGCTTCTTGAGGGTCTGGATAATCGCGTCGTCAGGCATCGGCCTGGTCAATTCCTCGTGGATTTGCCGCTCGATACCGGCGTGCTTGAGCTGGAGGGCGCTGACGTGCGAGTTGTCCATGAATGGTTCTCCTCTTGGTTCGGCCCCACCCCGGGGGTCGCCAAGCCGGCACTGGCCGACTCAGCTTGTGAGGGTGCGGCGCGATTGTGATGAAATCATACTCGGGGTATCTTGCGAAGGTGATAATCGCGCCATATCGGCGAAGCGCTTCACTGTTGCGCCAGGACGGTCCCGGTTTCTTCCGAAACCGGACCGGATCGGGGCGCGACATCTCAAGGTTGGAAATCCGGCGTGACCGAAGAGGAAATGCGCAAGCGGCTCGAAGGGCTGAAAACCGAGCATCGTGACCTCGATGCCGCGATCGACGCGCTGGGTGCGGCAACCGTGGCGACCGGCGGCGGCGATCAGCTTCAGATCGCCCGACTCAAGAAGCGCAAGCTGCGCCTGAAGGATCAGATCATGCTGATCGAGGACTATCTGATTCCGGATATCATCGCCTGACCGGGGGCCCCTCCAACGATCGCCCGGCACTTTTGCGCTGCTGAAAACCGTTCCGCTTGGAGACAGTTGATAACTCTCCCGTGATGGGACGTGCAGGGCTGTTGTGAGGGCGGCGGTTGCGCCATAATCGGACCACCATGTCGCAACCGGCAACGATAAACCCCCGCATCGTCGAAGGGCTCTATTGCGAGGCCCTCGTCCTGTCGGATGAGGTCCGCGATACCTTCACCTTGTCCGGCCGGATCGACGATCTCGGGCAGCGCGAGGACCTGGCGCGCGTCGCGCTGTCGTGCGAGGGGCTGCGCACGACGACGCGGATGATGCACGCGATTGCCTGGCTGCTGAACCACCGGGCGTTCTTCATGGGCCAGTTGTCCGAATTCCAGCTGCGCCGCCACGGCCGCCTGTCGCGCGATCTGCAGGGATCGGATGCGGAGAACCTGGCGCTGCTCGATCCCGAAGTGCGCGAACTCATCGCGGCGACCGACCGCTTCTATGCCCGGCTGCTGCGGCTGGACGCCGGCTGGCGGCAGGTCGATCCCGAGCGGCCCAGCGCCGTGATCCGTCTGCGCGAGCGGCTGGTACACGGGATCCGCAACTAGAGTGATTTCGAGGCAGGTGGCATCACCTGCCGGCTCGGAAATCACGGCAAGCAAAGGATATGCGGACTCGTTCCGGTTCTTCCTGAAACGGAACAAGCCTAGCGGGCCCGATCCGCCGCCGGCTCGACAAGCGGCGGGCGGATGACCATATGCCGGCCATGACAGTCTTACTCGACAGCCTGCCTTACGCCGCTACCGAGCAGGTCGGCCCGCTGATCCGCCGTGTGCTGGCGCGCAATCCCTCGCCATTCACCTATACGGGCACCCAGACATACATCGTCGGCGCGGGGCGTAACGTCGCGGTGATCGATCCCGGCCCGGCCGAGGAGGAACATCTCGCCGCGCTGATGCGGGTCCTGGAAGACGTGGACGTCGCGGCGATCTGCTGCACCCACACCCACCGCGACCATTCGCCGGCGGCCGGCCCCCTTGCGGAGATGACCGGGGCGAAGATCATCGGCTGCTCGCCGCTCAACCTGATCGACGACGGCCCGCGCGCCGACGCCTCGTTCGATCCCGGCTACAAGCCGCATTCGGTGATGGAGGATGGCGAGCGGATCGCCGGCGAGGGCTGGGAGCTGACAGCGATCGCAACCCCCGGCCATACCTCCAACCACTTGTGCTACGCCCTCAACGACGGCGAGGCATTGTTCAGCGGCGACCATGTGATGGGCTGGTCGACCACCGTGGTCTCTCCCCCGGACGGCGACATGACCGATTACATGGCCAGCCTCCAGAAACTCTACGAACGGACCGATGCGGTCTATTACCCCGCGCACGGCCCGCGGATCGACAAGCCGCAGCAGTTCGTGCGCGGCATGATCGGCCACCGCCGCCAGCGCGAAAACCAGATACTGAAACGGCTCGAAAGCGGGGAGAGCCGGATAGAGGAGATGGTCCCGCAGATGTACAAGGCGGTGGACAAGGGCCTGTGGCCCGCCGCCGGCCGCTCAGTGCACGCCCATCTGATCGACCTGGAACGCAAGGGCCGGGTCGTCCGCGCGGGCGAGGAATGGGCGATAGCATGACCGACCGCCCGGCGGAGGCCCCCGTCCATGCCGCGAGTGTTGCGCGGACGCAGGCGCTTCCCTGGCTGCTCCTGATCGTGCTGCTCGCGCTCGCCGGATGGCTGGCGTACAAGGCGTTCTGGCCGCGCGATCCGGGCGATCCGGTCGCCACGACGATCGCCGCGTTCGAAAAGCAGAACCGCCTGACCGTGTTCAGCGCGCAGCTCGCGCCCGTTGTCGCCAATACCGACGAGCGCCTGTTCGGCCTCATCGAATCGAGCCAGGTCGCGGTTATCCCGGCACGCGTCGACTATTCGCTCGACTTGTCCGGCATGGACCGCAACCGGCTGACCTGGAACGCGACCGATCAGGTGCTCGACGTGCGGCTGCCGGCGCTGTCGATCAGCAAGCCCAACCTCGACGAAAGCGGGGCGCAGTACCTGACCAAGGGCGTGTGGGTCAGCAGGGAAGCGCAAGGCGATCTTACCCGCGCCAATACCCGCAGCGCGGAGAAGCAAGCATCCGAACAGGCCGCCAACCCGGTGCGGCTCGGCCTCGCCCGCGGCGCCGCGAAGGAGGCGATCCGCCAGAATCTGACGGTCCCGCTGCAGGTCGCGGGGTATCGCAATGCCGTGGTCACCGTCCGTTTCGACGGTGAGAAGACAATTCCGTGATTGCCCTTTCCCGGTTGCTTACCTTGCGTTAATGACTGCGCGTTCCACGCATTCGGGGGGATGCGCGCATGGCTACCGTTCTGAACCGCCGGCGACCGGCGGCAAGCGAAGAGAAGTTCTTCTTCACGATGGCCTGCGCGATGGCAGTCGTCATCGTCGCGGGCTTTTCGGTCAATCTGGCGCTGGGTCGATCGAGCTTCGCGGTCCCGCTGATCTACCATATCCATGCTTTCGTGTTCTTCGGATGGGTCGCGCTCTATCTGGCGCAAAGCGGGCTGATCGCTTCGCGCAACCGGCTGCTGCACCGTCGGCTCGGCTGGCTTTCGGTGCTGTGGGTGCCGGCGATGGTGGTGCTGGGCACCGCGATGATCGTCGTCTCCATGCGGCGGACCGGTGGCCCCTTCTTCTTCGCGCAGAACGAGTTCCTGATCAGCAACCCGTTGCTGCTGCTGTGCTTTGCCGGTCTGGTCGGAACCGCCCTGGCGCAACGGCGCTACACCGGCTGGCACCGCCGGATGATGTTCGTGGCGATGGCGATCCTGACGGGGCCCGGCTTCGGCCGCCTGCTTCCGATGCCCTTCCTGATTCCCTGGGCGTGGTGGATCAGCATTGCGGCATCGCTGATATTCCCGGCCATTGCGATCGGGCGCGACATTCACCGCAACGGCCACATCCACCCCGCGTGGTTCTGGAGCGTCGGCGCGGTGCTCGCCACACAGGGAGTCGCCGACCTGATCGCCTACAGCGATGCGGGCGTGACCTTCACCCGCGGCGTGCTGGAGGGAAGCCCCGGCGCCGACCGGCCGATGGAAGCTTTCCTGCCCGCCGGGTTATAGAGTGATTTCGAGGCAGGTGGAATCACGTGCCGGCTCGGAAATCACGGCAGACAAAGGATTTCCGGACTCGTTGCGGTTCTTTCTGAATCGGAACGAGTCTAGCACCCCCTCACACCGATGGTCGGATTTTCCCTTGGCCTGCGGGCGATCGCGCCTAGATAGACGCTGACACCAACAGGATATCCAGTAATATGAACGTCCAGTCCGGGAGCCTTGCCGGCCTCGATCTGCTCTCCGAGATCGACCGGCTCCGCAAGGAGCGCAACGCCGTCATCCTGGCGCATTACTACCAGAAGCCGGAGATTCAGGACCTCGCGGATTTCGTCGGCGATTCGCTGGAACTGTCGCGCCGCGCCGCCGCCACCGACGCGGAGGTCATCGCCTTTTGCGGCGTCAAGTTCATGGCCGATACCGCCAAGATCCTCAGCCCCGAGAAGATCGTCGTGCTGCCCGACATCAACGCCGGCTGCAGCCTGGAGGATTCCTGTCCGCCCGAAAAGTTCAAGGCCTTCCGCGAGGCGCACCCCGATCATATCGCGCTGACCTACATCAACTGCTCGACCGAGGTGAAGGCACTGTCCGACGTGATCGTCACCTCTTCGTCGGCGGAGACCATCCTCCAGCAGATCCCGCGCGAGCAGAAGATCATCTTCGGCCCCGACCGGCACCTTGGCGGCTACCTCAACCGCAAGTTCGACCGCGACATGCTGCTGTGGCCGGGCGTGTGCATCGTCCACGAGGCGTTCAGCGAGACCGAGCTGCTCAAGCTCAAGGCGCAGCATCCCAACGCGCCGATCACCGCGCACCCGGAGTGCCCGCCCCACATCATCGACCATGCCGATCACGTCGGATCGACCAGTTCGATCCTCGAATTCGCCAAGAAGTTCGAAGGCGACACGCTGATCGTCGCGACCGAGCCGCATATCATCCACCAGATGGAACTGGCGCTGCCCGGCAAGACGTTCATCGGCGCCCCCGGCGCCGACGGCAACTGCGCCTGCAATATCTGCCCCTACATGGCGCTCAACACGCTGGAAAAGCTCTACCTGTCCCTCCGCGACCTGACGCCCCGCGTGGAGATCGAGGAAGGGCTGCGGCTGGCGGCAAAGAAGAGCCTCGACCGCATGCTGGAGATGGCGGCGGGAACGGTCGGCAAGGGGGATCTGGGAGCGCGAAGCTGAGCCGATGCCGGTCATTTCTATTTTCTTCGGCATCATCATCCGCATGTATTTCGACGACCACCCTCCGCCGCACTTTCATGCCGAATATCAAGGGTTCCGGGCCTTGATACGTATTGCTGATGGCCAGGTCTTGGACGGGCAGCTTCCCAGAAAGGCCACCAACATTGTTCGACAATGGGCGCTGGACCACAACCGCGAGCTTATGGCAAACTGGCAGCGCGGAATGGACTTGTTGCCCATGGAGCTTGTTCCAGGAGCAGATCAGGATGATTGACCTTGTCAAGGTGAAGCCTGCCGGACCTTGCAGCGTGATACTTACCTTCTCCGATGGCAGCTTCGGCGAGTGGGATGCGGGCGAAGTGATTGCCCGCGACACAGTACTCACCCGCGCACTGGCCGATCCCGAGTTCTTCGTACGCGCCTTCGTCGAAAGCGGCGCCTTGGCGTGGCCGAACGGGCTGGAGTTTTCCGCGCGCAGCTTGCAACACAAGCTCGAACGAGGCGGGCTGCTCAAGAAGTTGGCAGCTTAGGCGAGCGCGCGGCCTCCTCTTTCGTCTAGCGCGCGGCGCAACAGCGCGTCGAGCCGTTGGTGGCTTTCGAGCAGGCGGAAAATCTTTTCAGGCATGGGTATTCCTATCGAACCAGATGTTTCGTTCGATCGGATGAGCCGATGCCGGGCTCATTCCCTGAGAGGGCGCACTGAGGGGGGTGGGCAGGGACAGTGCGGACCCAGGACATCGGCTTCATCCGATGCGGTCCGACATCACGCAGCATGTGCTGAAACAGCCAACACGTTGCGCCAGAGGGGCCCGGCCCGCTCCCTTTGTATATGCAGACCGCGCAGGAATTTCAACGGTAAGCTTTGTGATATTGTGTGTCTCTCGATCGGACGCGCGGGGAATGGCCGATGCGCGTTGCTTTCCCATCGCGTATGCGCGCGGCATGAAAACTCTGAAACCCCTGCCCCTGATCGCCGCCGGCATCGCCGGCGCCGCGCTTTTCGCCACCCCCGTTCCGGCGCAGCCGAGCGGCCAGCCGGGCCCGCCTTACACCGTGGTCGAGACCGGCAAGTCGTACTCCCGCCTGCAAGACGCGGTCGACGCGATCGGGGGCGGAAGCGGCACGATCCGCTTCGCATCGATGCGCTTCGCCGATTGCGCGGTGCAGACCGCGGGCACGATCGCCTACATCGCCGCCGTACCCGGCGAGGCGGTGCTCGACGGCGTCCCCTGCGAGGGCAAGGCGGCGCTGGTGCTGCGCGGGCGAGGCGCGCGAATCGAGGGCATGGTGTTCTCGAACATCCGCGTGCCCGACAATAACGGCGCGGGCATCCGGCTGGAGAAGGGCAATCTCGATATCACGCAGAGCTGGTTCCGCGACAGCGAGCAAGGCATCCTCACCGCCGAGGATTCGGGGGGCGTCATCACCATCGACAAGTCCACCTTCACCCGCCTGGGCACTTGCGAGGGCGGCGGCGGCTGCGCCCATTCGATCTACGTCGGCGGCGCCGAAGCGCTGAACGTTACCCGCACCCGGTTCGAGGCGGGACGCGGGGGACACTACCTGAAGAGCCGCGCCACCCGAGTCAGCGTGACCGACACGAGTTTCGACGATACCGCCGGCAAAGCCACCAACTACATGATCGACCTGCCGGCCGGATCGGTCGGCAAGATCGCCGGCAACTGGTTCGTGCAAGGCAAGGACAAGGAAAACCACTCCGCCTTCATCGCGGTGGGCGCCGAGAACATCCTCCACACCTCCAACGGCTTGCGGATCGAAGGCAACAACGCCCGCTTCGCGCCGGGTGTGGAATGGCCGAGCGTGTTCGTGGCCGACTGGTCGGACGACAAGGTCGTGCTGGGCGCGAACACGCTGGGGCCGAAGATCAAGAAGTACGAGCGGCGGTAACCGGCCGCGACACTCAATCCAGCAAATGCCCCGTGCGGTCGCGCTTGGTGTCGAGGTAGCGCGCGTTGTGCGGGTTCGGCGGCAACCGGTGCGGCACCCGTTCGGCCACATCGACACCCTCGGCTTCCAGCGCCGCGACCTTCGCCGGATTGTTGGTCATCAGCCGGATCGCATGGACGCCCAGCAGTTCCAGCATCCGCGCCGCGATGGGGAAATCGCGTGCTTCGGTCGGCAGGCCCAGCCGGTTGTTGGCGTCGACGGTGTCGAAGCCCTGGTCCTGCAGGCGATAGGCGCGCAGCTTGTTGATAAGGCCGATGCCGCGCCCTTCCTGCCGCATGTAGAGCAGCACGCCCCAGCCGCCGCCGCGCGCCTCGTCCGCCATCGCCGCCAGCGCCGCTTGCAGCTGCGGCCCGCAATCGCACTTGAGGCTGCCGAGGATGTCGCCGGTGAGGCATTCGGAATGCAGCCGGACCAGGGGCGCGCGGTTGCCGTCCTGCTTGCCGATGACGAGCGCGACATGCTCCCGCAGGTCGTCCGCGGAGCGGAAGGCGACGATCTGGGCATCCTCGCATGCGCTTACCGGCAAGTGCGCGCGGGTCGCGATCCCGAGGCGGCGGGGATTCTTCCACCCGGCAAGATCGGCGCTCGAAACCGGCTGCGCATCCGCGTCCCCATGCGGATCGACGAGGAATGCCGGCAGCACCCCCGCCAGCCGCGCCAGTTCCATCGCCGCGCCCGCTGCTTCCGCCGCATCGATGTGCTCGGCGAGAAACGGGCCCTTGAGGGGATAGACCAGATCGAGCGCGGGATCGGCGATCGCGCGCGCGGCGTCGAGTTCGAACGGTTCCGCGCCGCGAATCAGCACCGGCGCGTCGGGCCGCGCCGCCTCGCGCTGATTGGCGAGCTTGAGCGTCACCGCGCGCGCGGCGGAGATCAGCATCAGGCGGGACGTCGCGCCAGGCGCGAAGCCCGTTTCGGCGGGCAGCAGCGTGAAGGCATCATCCACCCGTATCGACCAGCCGTGGCGCAAGGCATCGATCGCCTGGGCCACGCGCCGTGGCTTTGCCGGCGCCGGCCCGTTCAGAGCTCGAACTCCGTTATCAGCGGCACATGGTCGGAAGGCTGGTCCCAGCGCCGCGTTTCCTCGACGAAGCGGTGCGCGCGCGCCTGCCGGGCCAGGTCGGGCGAGGCCCACATGTGGTCGAGCCGCCGGCCCTGGTCCTTCTGCCGCCAGTAGCTGCGATAGCTCCACCAGGTGTAGTTGCGCTCCGGCGCGGGGATGAACCGGCGCCCGAGATCGGCCCAGCCGTGCGCATCGCGCAACATGCCCAGCGTCTCGACCTCTACCGGCGTATGGCTGACGACCTTGAGCAATGCCTTGTGATCGTAGACGTCGCAGTCGAGCGGGGCGATGTTGAAATCGCCCACGAGGAGCGTCGGCCGGTCGATCGTGTCGGCCCAACGAATCATGCGGCCGATGAAGTCCAGCTTCTGGCCGAACTTGGGATTGAGTTCGCGATCGGCGATATCGCCGCCGGCGGGGATGTAGACGTTCTCCAGGACCAGCCCCCGGCCCGCGCCCTGAAGCTCCACGCCGACGTGGCGCGCCTCGCCGTTGTCCTGCCAGTCATGGCGGCTGAACTCGGTCATCGGAATACGGCTGACCGTGGCGACGCCGTGATAGCCCTTTTGCCCATGGACCGCCCGATGGACATAGCCGAGCTTCTCGAACGCCTCGTGCGGGAAGCTGCTTTCCTGGCACTTGATCTCTTGCAGGCAGAGCACGTCGGGCGCCTGCTCGGTGAGGAACCGTTCGACCTGCGGCAGGCGCAGCCGCACCGAATTGATGTTCCAGGAAGCGATCTTGACCATGCAGGCGCGTTAGCGGGAAAGCCGGAAAAAAGAAAACCCCACCGCTTCGGCTTGGACCATGATGACTTTGGTTTGAATCACGTCGTCATTGCGACCCCGGACTTGATCCGGGGGAAGCAATCCAGGGTAGTGAGACACCGCCCTGGATTGCTGCGGGGCTGCGGCCAAAGGCCGCGGTTCATCCTGAGCGGCTGTTGCAAAACAGCCAGCCGAAGGGCCCCTCGCAATGACGAAGCGATGTAAAGTCATTAGGCTCCAAGGAATCAAGGCCAAAGAAAACCCTCGTCCCGGGGGCGGTGGGACGAGGGTTCCTTTGAGCGTTCGTCACGCTATGGCAGGAGGCCTATGGGGAGGCGCGGGCAACAGGGGGGAAACCCGCCTCAGGCCTTCCTGACACTCCCTATGTAGGTGCTCGCGGCTTTCTGCCAAGTGAACAGCCTGGAAATATGTGTACCGATTTGTCGCAATATTTGCACATAGTGCGACGGGCGGTGCCCTATCATCGACGAGGTCATCGACGAGTCCGGGGCCTGGGATCGGTCCAGCGAAAGGTGCTGTCGCCGATCGGGGCGCCATAGCGGTGGTTGGACAGGCTCACGGTCGTGCGCTGGTTCTGCGAATCGAGCGCCACCCAGGTGGTCAGCTCGAACCCGCCCGGCGCCGCCGCGTCGCGCACGAAGATCAGGGTGATGACGCCGTACTCGGGATGCTTGGCATCGCGCACCTCGACGCTGATGACGTCGGGATTCTGGGTCGGCATCAGCTTGCCGAACCGGGCTACGTCGCGACGGGGGTCGAGCAGCGCGCCCAGGGGGCTGTTGCTGATCGGCCAGCGCTGCACCTGTCGCACGTCGTAATCGATCAGCGTCAGTGCCTTGCCATCGCTCACGATCAGCATGTTGACCGATTTCTCGTACTGGAAGCGTATGCGGCCGGGCCGCTTGAGCGAGAGCACGCCCCTGACCCGCTGGCCGCTGCGATCGGTCTGGACGAAATCGGCCTGGAGCGTGGAAATGCCGCGCAACGCGGCGACCGCCTGATCGAGCTTCGACGCGGTCTGCGCCATGGCGGGCGCATTCGTTGCCGGCAAGGCGGCGGACAGGAAAAACGCCGCCACGATCGTCATGACCGGGACGGCGCCCAAACGGAAATGCTTGAATATGCGGTTCATCGGCCTCTCATTCGGCTTGCGCCTTGAACCGGCCGTGAACCCAGGAGCAGCCCCGAAGGGTTACTTGATCTTGGCTTCCTTGAACTCGACATGCTTGCGAACGACCGGATCGTACTTGCGGAAGCTCATCTTCTCGGTCGTGTTCCGGGGATTCTTCTTGGTGACGTAGAAAAATCCGGTGTCGGCGGTGGAGACCAGACGGATCTTGACGGTTGCGGGCTTCGCCATGACGTTATCCTAAATCGCTTCGGGGCCGTATCCTGATCGTCAGGGGGCGCCCGGTCAAAATGACGAGAGCGGCGAAAGCGCCGCCCTTCAAGGCTGCGGCCATTGCGTCAGGAGACCGTGAAAGTCAAGCCCGCGGACGCCGGATCAGCGAAGGCGGAACGGCTTGATCGGCTTGACCGCCGAATACTCTTCGTTGCGCGGCGCATGGCGCAACGGCGGCAGGTCGATCGCGACGGGATCGACCACCGTGTCGGGCAAGCGATCGAGCAGATCGCGAATCAGCGTCAGCCGGCCAAGCCGCTGGTCGTTGAAATCGACGATGGTCCACGGCGCGTGCTTCGTGTGCGTCGCTTCGAGCATGTCCTCGCGCGCCCGGGTATAGTCGTCGTACTTCGCGCGCGCGGCGATATCGATGGGCGAGAGCTTCCAGCGCTTGAGCGGATCGGCCAGCCGCTCCGCCATACGCTTTTCCTGCTCCTCCTGATCGCAGGCCAGCCAGTATTTGAACAAGAGGATGCCGTCGTCGATCAGCAGCTTCTCGAAGTGCGGAACGTGCTCCAGGAACGCCTTCACTTCGTGCGCGGTGGCGAAACCCATGACTTTCTCCACGCCCGCCCGGTTGTACCAGCTGCGGTCGAACAGCGCGATCTCGCCGCGTGCGGGCAGATGCTCGACATAGCGCTGGAAATACCACTGTCCCTTTTCCCGCTCGCTCGGGGCCGACAGCGCCACGGTGCGGCACTGTCGCGGGTTCAGCCGCTCGGCGACGGCACCGATCGCCCCACCCTTGCCCGCGGTGTCGCGCCCCTCGAACAGCACGACGATGCGCGCGCCGGTCGCGGCGGCCCACCGGGCCATGGCGACAAGCTCCTCCTCCATCGGTTCGAGGAGCGCATCGTAGTCCTTGCGCTTCAGGTGATCGCCCATGGCGACGGGACTAGCGCGAAAGCAGGAATACCGCCAGCGCCCCGGCGACGATGCGATACCAGGCGAACGGCCCGAAGCCGGACTTGCTGACGAAAGCGACGAAGGCGCGAATCACCGCCAGCGCCACCACGAACGAGACGGCGAAGCCGATGGCGATCTCGGTCCAGCCGACCGGCCCCATGCCCGCCGCCAGCGTCCCGCGCGCGTCCCACAGCTCCAGCGTGGTCGCGCCCATCATCGTCGGCACCGCCAGGAAGAAACTGAACTCCGCCGCGGTCCGCCGTTCGATGCCCATGGCGAGCGCGCCCATGATCGTCGCGCCGGAACGGCTGATGCCGGGGATCATCGAGACGCATTGCACCAGCCCGACGCCCAGCGCCTGCCGGGCGGGAAGTTCGGCGACGCCGGTCAGCGGGCCGGGCCTGGCGATCCGCTCGATCAGCAGGATCGCCACGCCGCCCGCGATCAGCGCCCAGCCCACGATCGTCGGGCTGCCGAGCATGATGTCGATGTAGTCCTTGAGCGCCAGGCCCAGCACCGCCGAGGGCAGGAAGCCCAGCAGGATGTTGCGGGTAAAGCGCACGCTCATCGGGTGCCAGCTCAGCAGTCCCGAGCCGACCGCCCAGAACGTGCGCCAGTACTGCGCCACCACCGCCAGGATCGCGCCCAACTGGATGACGACGTTGAACACTTTCCACTGCGCGGCGTCGTATCCGAATATCTCGGAAGCGAGGATCAGGTGGCCGGTGGAGGAGACCGGGATGAACTCGGTCAGGCCCTCGACAACGCCGAGGAGGATCGCGGTAAGGGTCAGGTCCATGGGGCGGAAGTCATGAAGCGCCCGGCGGGCAAGTCAAGCCTCCATGCTGCAATGCAACCTTTCACCAGATGCGCACCCGCTGCGCCGGGGGCAGGTAGAGCTTGTCGTCGGGCGTCACGTCGAACGCCTTGTACCACTCGTCGAAATTGCGGACGATCCCGTTGATCCGGTACTCGGGCGGCGAATGCGGGTCGGTGATGAGGAATTGCCGCGCGGTCTCCTCGCGCGTCATGCCGCGCCACACTTGCGCCCAGGCCATGAAGAAGCGCTGGTCGCCGGTGAATCCGCCGATGACCGGCGCCGGCTTGCCGCCCAACGACAGCTTGTAGGCGCGATAGGCGAGGCTGAGGCCGCCCAGGTCGCCGATGTTCTCGCCCAGCGTCAGCTCGCCGTCGATGCAGGTCTTCCCCTGATCGAACGGACAGAAGCCGTTGTATTGCTTCACCAGCTTGTCCTGCAGCGCCTTGAAATTGCGCTTGTCGGCATCGCTCCACCAATTGCGCAAGTTGCCGGCGCCGTCCGACTTGGCGCCCTGATCGTCGAAGCCGTGGCCCATCTCGTGGCCGATCACTCCGCCGATCGCGCCGTAGTTGACCGCCGGATCGGCCGAAAGGTTGAAGAACGGCGGCTGCAGGATCGCGGCGGGGAACACGATCTCGTTGAACACCGGGTTGTAATAGGCGTTCACCGTCTGCGGCAGCATGAACCACTCCGACCGGTCGACTTCCTTGCCGAGGCGGCCGATCGCGAAGTCCGCCTGCCACTTCTCGGCGGCGAGCTGGTTGGCGAGCGCGGTCGTGGGCGTGACGTCCAGCCCGGCGTAGTCCTTGTATTTGTCGGGCGCGCCGATCTTGGGGTTGAAGGCGTCCAGCTTGGCGAGCGCTTCCTTGCGCGTTTCCGGTCCCATCCATTTGAGCAGGTGAAGGTTCTCCGCCATCGCCTTGCGCAAGTTGGCGACCAGCGCCTCCATCTGCGCCTTTTCGGCGGGCGGGTAGTATTTCCCGGCATAGATGCGCCCCAGAAGCTCGCCGAGCTGTCCTTCGACCGCCGAGATTGCCCGCTTCCAGCGCGGCCGCTGCTGCGGCTGGCCACCCAGCACGGTGCCGTAGAAATCGAACCGCGCGCGGTCGATCTTCTCGGGCAGGAAAGAGGCGTGGTCGCTGAGGAAATGGGCGGCGAGGTAGGCCTTCCAGGTCGAGAGCGGCACCTCCTGGATCAGCCTGAGGGTAGCGGGAACGCCGCCGCCGAACTTGGCGGCCGCGTCGGCGGGCGCGATCCCGGCCGTGTTCAATTCCTCGGGCGTAGGCGGCATCTGCGCGACCAGCACGTAGTCCGCCTGCCGCGCGCCCACTCCGTCCAGGAAGGTCCTGAACAGTCCCGCCGGCCCGAGCGCTTCCGCTTCGGCGCGGTCGAGCTTGTTGTAGGTCAGGTCGCGGTCGCGCGAGGCGGCGCGGTCCCACATCTCCTGCGCCATGCGCAGTTCGACCGAATAGACCGCGCGGGCCGCGGCCTTCGGATCGGCGTATCCGGCCTCGCCCAGCACCACGCTCAGGAAATCGAGATATTTGGCGCGGATATTCCGGTTCTCGGCCGAATCGACGAGGTAATAGTCGCGGTCGGGCAAGCCGAGCCCGGACTGTCCGATATACAAAGCGTAGCGATCGCTCTGCTTCTCGTCGGCATCGACACCCGCCCCGATCGGCGAGGCGAAACCGGGCGCGGCGAAGACCCTGGCGAGGTCGTCGAGCGACTGGATCGCGAAAATGCGCTCGAGGCTTGGCCGCACCGGCACAAGCCCCGCCGCGTCGATCGCGGCCTTGTCCATGAATGCCTTGTAGGCGGCGGCGACGCGGGCTTCGGGCGACCCTGCCGGATGCGAAGTATCCGCCAGGCCGTCGAGAATGCCCTTGAGGCGCTCCTCGGACAAGTCGCGAAGATCGATGAACGCGCCGATCCGCGTCTTGTCCTCGGGCATCTTGGTGGTGTCGTTCCACAGCCCGTTGACGTAGCGATCGAAGTCGTCGCCCGGATCGGCCTTGGGATCGATCCACCTCGTCTGCACCCCGAAGGCGCCCCAGTCGGTAGTCCTGTCGGCGGCTTTTTCGGCGTCCTGCGCAATTGCCGGAGACAGCGCCGCGAAGGACAGGGCGGCAGCGAAAGCGAACCGGGCTATCGTCATCCGAACTCCTCGATCACCGGTCATCAATCAACGGCCATCAATCAACGGGAAGCATCTCGAAATTGCCGAACTGGAGCGAGGCCAATCGCGCGTAGAGCCCGCCGGCACTGCTCAGCGCCTGATGCGTGCCTTGCTCGACGATGCGGCCTTTGTCCATCACCACGATCCGGTCGGCCTTGCGCACGGTTGCGAGGCGGTGGGCGATGACGAGCGTCGTGCGGCTGTCCATCAGGTGCTCGAGCGCGTCCTGGACCAGCCGCTCGCTCTCGGCGTCGAGCGCGCTGGTCGCTTCGTCCAGAAGCAGGATCGGTGCATCGCGAAGCAAGGCCCTTGCAATGGCGATGCGCTGGCGTTGTCCGCCCGACAATCGAGCCCCGTCCTCGCCCAGGAAAGTGTCGAGGCCCTGCGGCAATTCGCGCAGGAACCCCTCGGCATTGGCGGCGCGCGCCGCTTCCCAGATCTGCTCGTCCTCGGCCTGCCAGTTGCCGTACCGCAAGTTGTCGCGGGCATCGGCGGCGAACAGGATGCCCTCTTGCGGGACCAGCGCGATGCGGGCGCGCACGTCGGCGGGATCGGCGGAAGTCAGCGGCACGCCGTCGATCTTGATCACGCCGCTCTGCGGGTCGTAGAACCGCTCGGCCAGCTGGAACAGCGTCGACTTGCCCGCCCCGGAAGGTCCCACGATCGCCACCGTCTCGCCCGGCTCCACGGTCAGGCTGAAGTCCGCCAACGCCGACATCTCGGGCCGGGTCGGATAACGGAAAGTGACATGCTCGAACGAAATCTGCCCGCGCGGCGGCTGGGGCAGTGCCTGCGGACGGGCGGGCGGCGCGATCGAGGGCTTTTCCTGCAACAGCTCGTTCAGCCGGCTGGCCGCGCCGGCGCCGCGCAGGAGGTCGCCATAGACCTCGCTCAACGAGCCGAACGCGCCCGCGACCAGCCCGCCGGTGATGACGAAGGCGGCGATCGTGCCGCCGGTGATCGCCCCATCCGCAACGGCGAGCGCCCCGCGCCACATCAGCGCGGTGATCGCGCCGAAGATCAGGACCATGATCGTCGCGGTCATCGTCGCGCGGGTCATGATCCGGCGCTTGGCGGTGGCGAACGTCGCTTCCACCGCAGCTTCGAAGCGCGCCGCCTCCCGCCGTTCCTGGTTGAACGCCTGCACCACCCTGACCGCGCCGAGCACTTCGCTGGTCAGCGCGCCGATGTCCGCCACTCGGTCCTGGCTGGAGCGCGATACGGTGCGCAACCGCCGGCCGAACAGGATGATTGGCACCATCACCATCGGGATGCCGACCAGCAGGATGGCGGTGAGGCCGGGGGCAAGGAAGAACAAGTAGATCACGCCCCCGACCCCGGTGATGAGGTTGCGCAACGCCACCGACACCGTCGTGCCGACCACCTGCTCGATCACTGCGGTGTCCGAAGTCATCCGCGAGGAGATCTCCTTGGGACTGTTGCTCTCGAAGAAGCTGGGCGACAGCCGCAGCAGATTGCGCTGCACCTGAAGCCGCAAGTCGCCCACCACGCGCTCCCCCAGCCAGGAGACGAAGTAGAACCGCACCGCCGTCGCCACGCCCAGCACCAGGACGATCATCAGCAGGTAGCGGAACGAATGGTCGATCGTCGCGACATCGGCGTTCGGGCCGAAAGCCTGGTCGATGATCGCCTTGAACCGCGCCGGGATCGCGATCGTCGCGGACGATGTGGTCAACAGCGCCAGCAGCGCGATTCCGATCTGGCGGGGGTAGGCGAGAGTCAGCCGCCAGATGGTCCGCAGCGGGCCGAGCGTGCGCGCCGGCGCCGCCCCCGGTTGGCCGGCAGGCCCGGGCGAAACCGCGCCGTCCGCGTCGGCACCAAGGCCCGGCTCCTCGCTTGTCGTGGACTCCATGGCGCGCCCTTACAGCCTGCCAAACGAAAGGGGAAGCCGGGCCGGCGGCAGGCCATGCAATGGCATACCATGGCGCTCAGGGAGCGATGATGCATTGCACAATGAGGCTTTCCGTATCTTATGGTGCATTGCACAATCGCTCGGCATCCACCATTAAGGAAGTGTGATCGCTCTCGTTCGTACCGATTCCCGAGGAGATACGCGTGCTCTACAACGTCTATGAAATGCAGCGCACGATGCTGAGCGGGGCATCGTCATGGGCTTCGATCGGGTCTGAACTGCTGTCCAATCCGGCGCTTCCGATCGGCTACACCGGCCTCGGGCCGGTTCTTGCCTCCGCCCTCGATGTCTTCGCCCATGCGGCCGCGCCGCGCGGCAAGCCGGCATTCGGGATCGAGGCGGTGGAGATCGCCGGCAAGCGCCATCCGGTCACCGAGGCGATTGTGATGCACAAGCCCTTCGCGAACCTGATCCGGTTCGAGCGCGAGGGGCTGCCGCCCGATGCGCCCCGGTTGCTGATCGTCGCGCCGATGAGCGGCCACTACGCCACGCTGCTGCGCGGCACGGTGGAGCGCATGATCGACAGCTCCGTGGTCTACATCACCGACTGGGCGGACGCCAAGCTGGTCCCGATCGAGGAAGGCCACTTCGACCTCGACGACTACATCGATCACGTGATCGAATTCCTGGAGTTCATCGGCAAGGGTCACAAGCGGGGCACCCATCTGCTGGCGGTATGCCAGCCTTCGGTCCCTTCGCTGGCGGCGACGGCGATCATGGCGGCGACCGACAACCCCCACCGTCCGCGCACGCTGACGATGATGGGGGGCCCGATCGACACCCGCCAGTCGCCGACGACGGTCAACGACGTCGCCATGCAGAAGCCGCTGAGCTGGTTCCAGAACAACGTCATCGCCACGGTTCCGCTGACCTATCCGGGTGCCGGCCGCCCCGTCTATCCGGGTTTCCTCCAGCTTGCCGGCTTCATCTCGATGAACCTGGGCCAGCACCTGATGAGCCACTACGGGCTGTTCAAGCATCTTGTCACCGGCGACGAGGAAGGCGCGGCATCGACCAAGGCCTTTTACGACGAATATCGCAGCGTTTGCGACATGACGGCCGAATTCTACCTCCAGACGATCGAGCAGGTGTTCCAGCGTCACTCGCTGCCCAACGGCGAGTTCGTCCATCGCGGTGCCCTCGTCGACCTTGGCGCGATCAGGGATACCGGCATCCTCGCCATCGAAGGCGAGCGCGACGATATCTCGGGCATCGGCCAGACCCGCGCCGCGCTCGACCTGGCGACCGCGCTGCCCGAAGCATACAAGAAGTATCACCTCGCCTCGGGCGTCGGCCACTACGGCATCTTCAACGGCGGCAAATGGCGCAAGCGGATCGCTCCGGTCGTCGAGGAATGGATCGCCATGCACGACAAGCCGGCGCTCAAGATCGTCGCTTGACCTGTCCCGATTCCGGACCGGCCGCCTGAACGAGCGGGTGAGACGGCGGTGTGGCGCAATGCCGACTCAGTTGCTATCTGAATAGGATGAGCACGGGAGTGGATCGGCGAAGGCTTTTGACCGGCGGGCTTGCCGTAGGTGCGGCGATCGCGCTGCCTCGGGCAGTCAGAGCCCAAACCGCTGCCCCGGCCCTGCCCTCCCCGGCCATGTCCTCCCAAGTGGGTCACGCGGTCGAGCCGGTTCCCACGGGCCTGACGCCATACCAGCGCAAGGTCCTGGATCTTGCCGCCCGTCACAAGGACCGCGTCGCCGCCAGGCTCTGGCGCGCGGACATCGTCGGCATCGCCGATTTCGCCCGCCCCTCGTGGGAACCGCGCTTCCACTTCGCCAACCTCGAGAACGGTACGGTCCGCTCCTTCCTGATGGCGCACGGCAAAGGGTCGGACTTCGAGCATGACGGCTGGCTGAAGAACTTTTCCAACGATCCCGGTTCGGAGGCGACCTCTCGCGGGGCGTTCCTGACTTGCGAATGGTATACGGGCAAATACGGAACCTCGATCCGTCTGGTCGGACTCGATCCCGACAATTCGCGCGCGCTCGAGCGGTACATCGTCATGCACGCCGCGTGGTACGTCGATCCCGCGATGATCGAAAAATGGGGGAAAATCGGTCGCAGTTCGGGCTGCTTCGCCATGGGCAACGCTGACTTCAATGAAGCGTTGATCCATATGTCCGGCGGGCGATTGCTGTTCGCCGACCGTATCGATACGACATAAGAACGGGAGAGCAAGATGGCGACCAGCTCGATCAGCTTCATCAGACGGGAAGCCCCCAACGATGCGCGGCAGGTGCGATCCCGCAATGCGCTGATGCGCGCGTTGCTGACGCTCCTGGCGCTCAAACCTTTCGATCAGCTCACCATCCGTGAGATCACGGCCGAGGCGGGCACCGGCTACGCCACCTTCTTCCGGCACTACGCCACCAAGGAAGCCCTCCTGGGCGATGTCGCCGCCGAGCAGGTGGCCGAGCTGAACGCCATGACGGTTCCGGTACTGACCGACGGCAACCGACGCGAGCCGATCGTCGAAATGTGCCGGTACGTCTGGCACAACCGCCAGATCTGGCGGCCGCTGCTGACCGGCGGCGCCGCCGGGATGGTGCGTGACGAATTCATCCGCTCCGCCAGCCGCATCGACGCCTTGCTCTCCCCTAATCTGCGGTGGCTGCCCGGCGATCTCGGCATGGTGTTCGGGGCAGGTTGCACTTTCGATCTGCTCGCATGGTGGCTGGCGCAGGAGCAGCCCCAATCGCCCGAGGAAATCGGCGAGATCATGCACCTTATCATCATCGCGCCGTTGTTGCGCGAATCCGGCTCCGACTGACCCGGGCGGTGACGATTGCCATAGATACGCCCCACGCCGTTTCCGCCGGGCGACACGCGGTCCTGGCGGACGCCGACTGGCCGGCGTTCGGCTGGCGTGACGACGTCCGGCCCGCGCTCGCGGCCGCGGTCGCCGCCGGCCGCCCGGCGGCGCTGGCGACGCTCTACAAGGTCGAGGGCAGCGCCCCTCGCGGACCCGGTGCCCAGATGCTGTTCGACGGCGACCGGGCGAGCGGATATTTCTCCGGCGATTGCATCGAGGGCGATGTAGCCGGGCACGCAGCCGCCGTCCTGAGCGATGGCGTGCCCCGCCGGCTGCATTACGGGCATGGCAGCCCGTGGATCGATATCCGCCTGCGCTGCGGCGGCGCGTTACATATACTGGTCGAACGGATCGCGGCGGACTGTCGGGCGGCGGCGCTGCTGCTGGACAATGCGCGGGAGCGACGGCCGTGCACATGGTCCAGCGACGGCACCGCGTCCGCCATCGAGCAGGGCGACGGCCCGCTGCTGGAATACGTCGACGATCCGTTCCGCCTGCGTCGCCGCTTCGATCCGCCGCGGCGGCTGGTGGTGACGGGCGGCGATCCGGGTGCTCTGGCAGTCGCGAGGCTGGGCGCCGAGGCCGGGTTCGAGACCGTTCTGGTCCGGCCCGACGGCCCCGAAGCGCCCCCGCCGTTCCCGGTTTCGCGATATTTGCGCGAGAGCCCCGGACAGGCCCTCGCGCGCCTCGGAACCGACCGCTGGACGGCCTATCTCGGCGCCACGCACGAGGATCATCACGACCTTGGCGGCTGTCTGCATGCGCTCCGCCACGGCGCCGGCTATGTCGGCATGATCGGCGCCAAATCGCGCGCGCCCGAACGGCTGGCCGCGCTCGCGCGAGCAGGCGCGACCGACGATGAGCTGGCGCGGCTGCGCCTGTCGCCCGGCATCACCGGGCTCGGCAAGGCTCCGTGGGAAGTGGCGACCGGGATCGTCGCCGAAATCATGCGCAGCCTCAATCCCGCCGGCGAGCGGGCGTGAGCGAGGCCCCCGCGAACGGTCTCGTTTCCATCGTGCTGGCGGCGGGAGCGGGGCGAAGGTTCGGCGGCGACAAGCTCTCCGCCCCGTTCCTCGGGGAGCCGCTGATCCGCCACGCGATCCGTGCGGCACGCGCCGCGCCGGTGGACCGGGTCATCGTCGTCGCCGGTCCCGGCCTCGATCCGGGCATGTGGGAGGGCTCGCCTCCGGTCGAACGGGTCGCGATCGTGAGCGATACCCTGTCCACGTCGCTCAAGGCAGGCGTCTTGGCCGCACGGGGCGCGTCGGGCGCATTCGTGTTCCTGGGGGACATGCCCCTGGTTCCGCACGGGATCGCGGCCCGGCTGGCCGATGCGCTGGGAGAAGGCTACGCCGCCCTGCCCCGCCATGAAGGATCGCCCGGCCACCCCGTGCTGCTTTCGGCGGCGGCGTTCGACGACGTTGCCATGCTCCAGGGAGACCGAGGCGCGGGGCCGCTTCTAGCCGGTCGCGACGACGTCCGGTTCCTCGACCGCGAAGACGCATCGGTGCTTCTCGACGTCGACCGGCCGGAGGAACTGGCCGCTCTCGAACGCGAAGCGTGCCGGCGGTGAGGTTCAGGCCCGGAACGAGTCCGCATATCCTTAGACCCTGATGACTTTACATTGCTTCGTCATTGCGAGGGGCGGAGCCCCGCGGCAATCTAGGGCTACGCGGCGTTGCCCTGGATTGCTTCGCTTCGCTCGCAATGACGAAGTGATTCAAACCAAAGTCATCATAGTCTAGGCGTGCCCGGTTTCGGGCGCGAGCAGCGCCGGGTCTATCCCTTCGCCGCGCCATGTCGCCATCCAGCGGGCGTTGACCGGGGTGTCGAACAGGATGTCGGCGCCGCCCTTGGCCGCATACCAGCCGTGGTCGCGCATTTCCTTGTCGAGCTGGCCCGGCCCCCATCCCGCGTAACCCAGCGCCATCAGCCAGCGGCTCGGCCCGCGTCCGGCGGCGATGGCGCGCAAGGTCTCGACCGAGGCCGACAGCGCGCAAAGCGGGTTGACCAGGATCGTGTCATGCCCGCCCCAGTCGGTCGAATGCAGCACGAAGCCTCGTCCGGGCTCGACCGGCCCGCCATGGTGGACCTCCCGGTCCGGCGCCTTGCCGGGGTCGATGTCGAGTTCCTTCAGCAGGTCGCGAAAGCGCACGCCCGACCGGACGTGGCCGATGCCGATGCCCATGGCGCCGTTCTCGTCGTGCACGCACATCACGTTGACCGACCGCTCGAAGCGCGGGTCGAACATGCCGGGCATCGCCAGCAACAGCCTGCCCGAAAGATATTGGCCTTCAATCGTCACACTGAAATTGTACGGCAAAATCGCCCGGCGGCAAGGCGGTGGAAACCGTTGCCGCGACCGACCGGGCCGCTCTCGGGACAGAAAAGCATTATCGCAAGGGAGTTGTCTTGCGAACGGGAGCGCTTATGGGTCCGGCCCATGCCCTGCCGCTCCCTGCTCTTGCTGTCCTGCGCCGCGTGCTTCGCGCCCTCGCCCGCCAGCGCCCAGAACGCCCCTCCCACCCCTACCATCGTCGTCACCGGACGCGGGCTGGCCGATACTCCGGCGACGCCGGCCTACAATGTCGAAAACATCGTGCGCGAGGACGTGACCTCCAGCCCTTCGGGACGGATCGAGGACGTGCTCGGCGGCGTGGCCGGCTTCCAGCAGTTCCGCCGCTCGGACAGCCGTTCCTCCAACCCGTCCGCCCAGGGCGTGACCCTGCGCGCGCTGGGCGGCAACGCCAGCAGCCGCGCGCTGGTCCTGCTCGACGGCGTACCGCAGGCGGACCCGTTCTTCGGCTACATTCCACTTAGCGCCATCGATCCCGAGCGGATCGAGACCATTCGCGTGACGAGGGGCGGCGGCGCGGGCGCATTCGGCTCGGGCTCGGTCGCGGGCTCGATCGAACTGACCAGCGCCGATGCCGCGCGGCTCGGCGCGATTGGCGGCTCGGCGCTCGTCAACCAGCGCGGCGAGAGCGCGCTGTCCGCCATCCTTGCGCCGCGGCTCGGGCAAGGCTTCGCCATCGTGAGCGGCCGCTGGGATCGCGGACAGGGCTTTTACACCACGCCCGAGGCCCAGCGCGTTCCCGCCACTGCCCGCGCGCGGTTCGACAGTTGGTCGACGTCGCTGCGCGCGGTGGTGCCCGTTGACGAAACGACCGAGCTGCAAGTCAGCGGACTGGTGTTCGACGACCGCCGCACCCTGCGGTTCGAAGGCGGCGATTCCACCTCCACCGGGCAGGACGCGAGCGTAAGGCTGGTGGGCCGGGGCGCGTGGCAGTTCGATGCGCTCGCCTACCTTCAGTCGCGCAACTTCTCGAACGTGGTGATCAGCTCGACGCGCTTCACCCGCACCCTCGACCAGCGCAACACGCCGTCTACCGGGCTGGGCGGCAAGATCGAGCTGAGGCCGCCTGTGGGCGCGGACCATGTGCTCCGCCTCGGGGCCGACCTGCGGATTTCGGACGGGCATCTCGAAGAGGAAGCCTACAACGCGACGACCGGCGCCCAGACCGAGCGGCGGCGCGCGGGCGGGCGCAACACCGACCTCGGCCTCTTTGCCGAGCATGACTGGACGCTTGGAAGGCTGGTGCTGACCGGCGGCGTGCGCGCGGACCGCTGGACGATCGGCGACGGCTTCTTCCATTCGGTCTCCGCCGCCGGGACGGTGCTGAAGGACAACCGCTTTGCCGGCCGTTCGGGCTGGGACACCTCGTTTCGCGGCGGCGCGGTGTGGCGGGCGGGCGGCGGTCTCTCCTTGCGCGCCGCGGGCTACAACGGCTTGCGGCTGCCCACGCTGAACGAACTCTACCGGCCCTTCGTGGTCTTCCCCGTCGAGACCACCGCCAACGCGGATCTGCGCAACGAGGAGCTCGAAGGGTTCGAGGCGGGCATCGACTTCAGCCCGGTGGAGAGCGTTTCGCTCTCCGTCACCGGCTTCGACAACAAAGTCCGCCACGCCATCGCCAACGTCACGATCGGGACCAACTTGCGCCGGCGGCAGAACGTCGACGCGGTCCGGGCACGCGGGCTGGAATTCGACGCGGACCTTGCGCTGGGCGCGGTCAGCCTGGGCGCGTCGCTGACACTGACCGATGCCGAAGTCGAGGCCAGCGGGACATCGTCGGAACTGGACGGGATGCGCCCGGCGCATGTCCCGAAAGTCGCGGCAAGCGCGACTCTCGCCTGGCGTCCCGCCGAAGGCTGGAGGCTGTCGGCGACGCTTCGTCATGCCGGGGCCGAGTTCGAGGACGACCTGGAGACCGACGTGCTTCCCGCCGCGACGACGCTGGGCGCATATGCCGAAATACCGCTGACGCCCGCCCTCGGCGTCGTTCTGCGCGGCGAGAACCTGACCGGCGAGAGGATCGTCACGCGCAACCAGGGCGGATCGATCGACCTTGGCGTGCCGCGAACGATCTGGGCCGGATTGAAATTGCGCACGCGCCCTAGATGAAGTGCGATCCGGCCGTTTTCTGTCGCGCCGCTGTTGCGAAAAACCGGTGCCCACTTTTTCGCGCGGCGCTCCACGGCCGGGCCGGATTGAAATTGCGCACCGGCCGACGATAGCGCTACACGGGCCGGATGCCCCGGCTCACCGTCAACCAGCGCCCCGTCGAATTCGACATGGACCCGGCCACCCCGCTGCTCTGGGCGTTGCGCGATGCGGCCAATCTGACCGGCACGAAGTATGGCTGCGGCGTCGGCGATTGCGGCGCCTGCATGGTCCTGGTGGACGGCGAGGCGCTCCGCTCCTGCCTGATCACCTTGGCCGAGAGCGAGGGACGCTTCGTCACCACCATCGAGGGGCTCTCGCGCGATCGTTCGCACCCGGTGCAGCAGGCGATGGTGGCCGAACAGGCGATCCAGTGCGGGTTCTGCACGCCGGGAATCGTCATCGCCGCGGCCTCCCTCTTGCGGACGAACCCCAGTCCGAGCGAGCAGCAGATCAAGCAGGCCATTCCGAACTTGTGCCGCTGCGGCGTCTATCCCCGCCTCGTCCGCGCCATCCAGCGCGCGGCGGGCGCCATGCGGCGGGACCAGGCAGCAGGTGTTCCCGCCCCGGCGGCACCATCCGTTGAACCCGTTCGAAACATTCCGAAGGAGCAAGGGCGCATATGAAGGCGACGATCTGGCATAATCCGAAGTGCGGCACCTCGCGCAAGA
>DATEEP010000101.1:0-39439 GCA_035281095.1 Novosphingobium sp.
GGCGGAGTGGCCCAGATGGCGGCACGGATCGGCGCGGAGCAGGGCTTCGGCGGCAACGGGCTCGGATGCAAGGACTGTCATCGCTCTACCCCCGATGGTGTCCGGTTCCAGCCGATCGACATGGAGCGCGATTGCCAGAGCTGCCACAGCCTCGCTTACGATCGCGTGGGAGGGATCGTGCGGCAGCTGCGTCATGGCGACGTGGACCAGATGGTCGCCGATCTCGCCGCCGCCCCCGCCGTCAGGGCGCCGATCGTCGGCGGACGGTCGAGGCCCGGCCAGTTCGCGAATGGCGGCGTCTATTTCGCGCGTTTCGTGCCCGCGGCCGGCGG
This sequence comes from Novosphingobium sp., assembly GCA_035281095.1. Taxonomy (GTDB): domain Bacteria; phylum Pseudomonadota; class Alphaproteobacteria; order Sphingomonadales; family Sphingomonadaceae; genus Novosphingobium. The sequence continues at coordinate 333 of DATEEP010000101.1, forward strand.
GGCAGGACTGGTGGAGCGAGCCCTGTCGCGCGACGGGATCTGCGGCGAATGCCATACTCCGTCGGCTGTCGGGGGACGCTTCTCGGTCGTGCCGGTCGCCCAGGTCTCGCGATTCCTCGACCACGGCTGGTTCAGCCACGCGGCGCACAAGCAGGAGCAGTGCGCCAGCTGTCACGGCGCGGAGCGCTCGCAAAGCGCCGGAGACCTCCTGCTGCCGGGGATCAAGACCTGTCGCACCTGCCATCAGGGGGAGGACGCCGCCGCGCCCAAGGTTCCCTCGGGATGCGCGATGTGCCACAACTACCATGTTTCCGGGCAAGCGCCGCGTGGGCTCGATCCGCGAGCGATGCCCTGATGGAGGCGCGCAGACAGGAGAGATCGGTGCTGATCGCGCAAATCTCCGATATCCACATCGGCTTCGAGCGGGACGATCCGGAAGAGCCCAACGTGCGCCGGCTGCGCGCGGTTCTGGACCGGTTGATCGGTAGCGCCCGCCATCCGGATCTGCTGTTGCTGAGCGGTGACCTGACCGAGTTCGGCGATCCTGCCAGCTATGCCCGGCTGCGCTCTCTCCTGGCCGCTTGCCCGTTTCCGGTCCGGGTAATGTGCGGCAATCACGACGATCGCGCCCGGTTGGCGGCTGCCTTTCCGGAAACGCCCACGGTGGACGGTTTCGCGCAATACGTGATCGATCTGCCCGGCCTGCGGCTGATCGCGCTCGATACCGTGGAGGCGGGCCGCCACGGCGGCGCGTTCTGTGACCGCCGGGCCGCCTGGCTGCGTGCCCAGCTCGACGCCGACGCGCAAACGCCGGTGGTGATCGCGATGCATCACCCTCCGTTCCGGTCGGGCATCGGCTGGATCGACGCCGGTGTCGATGAGCCGTGGACGGCGCGGTTCGCCCAGGCGGTCCAGGATCGCGCGCAAGTGAAGGCGATCGTGGCGGGGCACCTTCACCGGACGATCCACACCCAATGGCATGGCGTGCCGGTGGCGGTCTGCCCTTCGAGCGCGGCGGCGATCGCGCTGGATCTGTCGCCGGTCGACCCGAGCCGCCCTGACGGCCGCGCAATGGTCGTCGACGAGCCGGCCGGTTTCGCGCTCCATCGATGGGACGGGGAGCGGCTGATCTCGCACTTCGAAAGCGTGCCGCTCGGTTCGGGCTGGCCGGTGCTCGCCCGCTACGATGCGTCGACCGCCGGCCTTGTCCGTGGCATTGCCCGGGAGCGGAAGCCCTGAACGCCGCCTTCGCCTGGAGCGGGACTTTACATTGCTTCGTCATTGCGAGCCCTTCGGCTGGCTGTTTGTAACAGCCGCTCAGGATAAACTGCGCGAAGCAATCCAGGGCGGTGTGAGGCTGCCCTGGATTGCTTCAAGGCTTCGCCTCTCGCAATGACGAGGTGGTTCAATCTGAAGGCATCGTGCCCTATGGCAAAGCCCGCCAGGCGCGCATGTCGACTTCGTCGCTGACTTTGTATGGAATGCCCCGTCTGGTCAGGAACAGCCGTTCCATCTCGCCGCGGGTGAACGGACGGGAGCCGAGGCGGCCGAATACCGCGATCTGGCCGCCGGTCTCGTCGACGGCGCGGTCGCGGTCGAGGCCTTTCGAAAGGGCGATCGCGGGGGAGGGCGTGCGTGCCCACGCGATCAGTTCGGGACGCGGCGCGGGAGAGAAGCCGTAGAACGCCCGCTGGCTGTCCGGCGAGGTGAGCTGCAATACCCTCAGCCCGTTGCGGCCGTCGGCCACGTAAGCGAACAGCGACGCATTGGTCGAGGCGACGACGACATCGCTGGTGTCCGTGAGCTGCCCGCCCAGCGTGGTCTTGAGATGGACGGACGGCGCGCGGGGCCGTGTGACGTCGACGATCGCGAGACCTTCGGCCCCGGCCGCGACGTAGAGATAAGTGCGGGCGGCATAGATCCGCCGCGCATCGGCCAGCGGCAGCGTCGCTTCCGGAACGGCCTGGGGATCGCGCAAGTCGGTCACATCGAACAGCTTGATGCCGTCGCGGTCGCTCACCCACAGATAGCGGAACTGGACGGCGCTTGCCCGCGCGTCCGCAAGTTCGCGCAAGGCCGACAATCGCGGCTTGAGCGGGTCGGCCAGATCGACCGCGACAAGCCCCTTGTCGGCAACGATGTAGGCAACCTCGCCCGCCAGCACGATGTGGCGCGCCCCGTTCAGAACGCCGCCGGGGTTCCAGGTTACCGCGCGCTTCAGCCCGTTGTTGCGGAATTCGCCGTCGCTGAAGGTGTCGACGTCGACCAGGATCAGCCCTTCGACGCTGTCCGTGATCGCGGCGTAGTGGTAGATCGGCAGGAACGGCTGCTCCTGGTTGGCGAGGCGCATCGCTTCGGTATTGCGTTCCGGCGCGATCGGCTGGTTGGTGGGAAGGGCCATGCACGTCGCGTTCGCGGTGTCGACATGGGCATCGCCCTTGAGCGGCGCGGACACGATCGCGTCGGCGAAGCCCTTGTTGGCGACCGAGGCCACGTCGTAGACGTGGAACCCGCCGCGTCCCTGCGCCACGTACATGTACTCACCACGAAGCTGCAGGCAGCCCACCCGGTCGGGAGTGCTTTGAACGACGTTGCGGAACTGCTCGCGCTGCGTGGATCCGCCGCGTGTCCAGTTGCGCAGCTCGCGCTTGTTCCTGTCGCGATGGAGCCGCCAGTATTCGGGATAGGCGTAGCGCTGCAGGTAGGAACCGATGACCGCCTGCGGCTCGTCCCACTCGGTAACCCGCACCGCCTCGAACCCGCGCTCCAGGCCGGTCCAGGCATTCAGGCCGATGAAGTTGACGTAATTGGTGCCCAGCAGCAGCGTCTGCGCCATGATCGCGTTGTTGTCGTCCTGATCGCTGACGTGGCAGTCGGAGCAGGTCTTGGTCTCCTGCGTGCGGACCGTATGGGGGAAATGCGGGGCGAAGGCCTGGCTTGAAAAGCCCGGCGCGCTGATCGGCGGCTGCTGGATATAGATCCGCTCGCGATTGGCGTTGGTGGACGAGAGCACCAAGGCCGAAGACGAGCGTACCGGCGCCACCGCGTTGCCTTTCGACGTCTGGTGCCTGCCCAGTTGGAAGACATCGTCGCGTGCCACTTGCGGATTGTAGGTGGCGAAGTTGCGCGTCTCCTCACCCTCGTAGTGCTGCACCGCGCTTTTCGCGTTCGCTTCGATCGGAAGGTGGCAACCGCCGCAACTGGTGGTCCAAGACAAGTGACAGGTGAAGCAGGCGATCTCGCCATCCCGGTGGGCGCGGTCGGACATGGGCACGCCGGGCCCGAAGGCGAAGCCGCCGTCCTGTGCGCCGGAACGGCTCATCAGCTTGGCGCGTGCCGACTTGGGGTTGAAATAGGGCGAGGCGGGATCGACGCTGTCTTTCGTCAGGCGCACTTGCCAGGTGAGCGCGGGATCGACGATCGAGCGTTGCAGCAGCGTGCGCCGCCCGCCTTGTTCATCGACCCATTCGAACCGTCGCCTGCCGTCGGGATTGCGCAGCAGGGCCAGGTCGTTGCCCTTGGGAGGAGCCGCGGGTCCGGACGTCAGCAGCGTCGGATAGGCGTCGGCGGTTCCGTGACAGTCCTTGCAGCCGATCTCGACCGCGTTGGCGACTTCGCCATAGATCAGTCCGTTCCCATGACTGTCCCCCGCGAAGTGGCAGTCGGCGCATTGCATCCCCTTTTCGGCATGGATGTCCATCAGGTGCACCGCCTTTCCGGGGTTGATGCCGGGCGCCACGAACGCGCCTTGGCCGGCGCGGCGCCACTTCTCCGGATCGTCGGGATCGACGATATGGGCGGTGTCGGTGCCCCAGCTTGCCGCGTCGCCACCCGCGTCGAGCAGGTTTCCGGCGCGATCGCGCTTGAAAACGCCGCGGAAATTCCAGCCATGACCGTGGTAGTCGGCGAACTGCGTGTCCTTGAGCCCGGGGTTGAGGTCGTGGACGTTGCGCAGGAAATCCAGATCCCCCCACAACCCGCGCGCCGCCGCCGCCTCCGGATTGCGCTGGTTGATGGCGCGGACGGTCGCGGCATCGGGATGGCGCTGGCGGCGGTAGAGCCGCTCATGGTCCGCATCGCTCATTCCGGCGGGGCGGGGCGCCCGGTTTTCCGGGCCGGGCCACATCACCGGCGCGTCGGCTTCATAGTCCCACATCGTGTAGCCGAGATAGGAATTCACGAACATGTTGGGCTGGTGCATGTGGCAGCTCATGCACTGCGCCGTGGGGATCGCGCGGGTGAACATGTGCTGCACCGGGTGGCCGGACTCCCTTGCCGCCGCCATCTCCGTCCCACGATCGCCCCTGAGCGTGCCGTGCGTGCCGTGCCGGACGTCGGCGCTCTGCAGCTTGCTCGCGATGGTCGGGTCCAAGGTCTGCGTCTGCCCGTCCCGACCCAAGGGCGCGTAAAGCAGGCTGTGGCGCGGCTCGCGATCGTTGGCATAGACGACGTGGCAGCCGGTGCAGCCAGAGCCGCGATAGTCGCCCGGCTGATCGTTGGTGCCCATGAACCACATCAAGGGGTCGTTGAGGCGGGTCTTGTGCAGGTTGAGCACCGGTATGGCGACGCGAAGTCCGGTGCCGGGACCACGGTTCGATTGCTTGAGATCCGGCCTTCCCGGTTCCTCGAGCCGCTGGATCGAGCCGCTCGGGTTGGGCAGGCCGACCTCGGCGAAGGAACTGCTGTTGATCCGCCCGCCGTCCTCGAACACGCGGAACACGTCGCCGGGAGGGACGACATTCCAGCGCGGCAGCGGATAGAGCGCCGCCAATGCGCCGCGCGCCGCCTGGCGCGGGCTCACCGAGCCGGGGGGATTGCCCGGCGAGACGATCTTCGCCGGCTGGCCGTCGCGGGTGTAAGCCTCTCCAAAGATGTAGTTCTTCAGCGGCACGATGCCGTTGTTGTAGGCCGCGCCGCCCCACAGCATCGCGCCCGAAGCCATGATCGATCTTTCCGCCGCTTCGACCGTCGACAGATGACACGAACCGCAAGCCTCGCGCGCGACGCGATAGTCGCCGGGATTGACGAAGCGGATGAACTCGGGCGCTTCGCGGTTGAGCAGGGTGTAGCTGTGGGGCGGATTCGCCGACGATGGATACCGCCAGCTTGCCGGATAGCGCGGCAGCACATGGGCGGAGTCTCGGGCGGCGGCATATCCGGGATCGTCGCGGGCGAGCGCGGGGCTGCCGCGAACCGCGGCATTGCCCCCATGACAATCGGTGCAACCAAGCTGCACCGCGGGCGAGAGGTGCATCGTCGGAGCGTCGGTCTGGACATGGCAGGAAAGACAGCCCGCCGACTTTGCCTCGACGTCGGTCAGGCTCTGGCTGGCCGGGGCGGGCGGCGCGAGGACGCGGGAGTAGTCCCGCGACACGGGCTTTTCGCCTTCGCTGGCGCTGATCCCGGAAGCGGCGAACAGGAGCACGGCCACAAGGGCCATAGCGGCGATGGCCAGAAGGGAGCGCGCGCGCCGCATCAGTAGGCCAGGATCACGTTGGCGAGCACGGCGAAATAGTTGCGGTGGCGCTGGCTGTTGTCGAACAGATCGCGAAAGCCGCTGCCGGGCAGCAAGGCGGCGGCGGACAGGCGTGCGACGATATTCTGCGAAGCCTTTGGCCGCCAGACGGTCGAGGCGGAGATGTCCCAGCCGATGTCCCCGGGAATGCTGCCCTCGTTCCGCAATGCCTGCAGGGTCGCGGTGTTCTCGAACCACAAGTGGTTCACGTTGGCCGAAACCCGCAAGTGCGCCGTCAGGTCGAGATCGGCTCCGGCGCCGATCAGCATGGTTCCCGGATTGTTGAAGTTGGACTGCCCCTGTTCTTTCGACGACCGCAGCGCATTGAGCACGCCGTTGCGCCCGCTGATCGTCACCGCCCGGCCGCCGCCCGCGAACGGGATGGACTGGCGGATCCAGTACGAAGTGTCCGCCCCGGCGAAGACCGGATTCTCGAACACCGCGTCGAACCCGCTCTCGGTTCCGTCTTGCGGGTCCCCATCGCCGCTGGCGTAGAGGCCCGACAGGCGAAACCGCATCCAGTCCCTGTCGTAGGATAGCTCGGCAGCGGCGAAGCCGGCGCGGATATTCGCGGGCTTGTCGGTGAAGAAGCTGTTGCGGTCCTTCCCCAGCGCCACATAGGCGGAGGCGGTCAGCCCCAGCCGCCCGATCCGGCCGTCGGCGTTGTATCCCAGGTAGACCACGTCGTAGTCACGTCCTCGCAGGGTTCCCAGCAGTGCCGGACGCACGGGAAAGCCGTTATCGTCGATTTCGACGCGGTCGGCTTCGCGATTGCGGTTGTAGGCGACGGTCAACTGGCTGGTGAGGGCCGGAAAGGGAAAGTCCTGGCGATAGAGGTTGGCGATGAACAGCCAATCGTCGCGCGGCCGCTGGACCACGCTGTTCAGGCCGGAATTGGTGTCCTTCTCCAGTCGCCAGAACGCGGCGAGGTTGTATTGCCAGCGGTTGTTGTCCCGGTTGCCGAACACGCGCACGCCAAGTTGGCTGTCGTTGAACAGGAAGCCACGGAAATCGGCCTGGAACGGCTGCACGCCGACCCGCACGGAATCGAAATCATAGTGATCGGAGACGTTGCGCAAGTGATAGTCGATGAAGGCTTCCTGCACGCCCAGGAACCGATCGAAGCGCCGGCTGCGCCGAGAGGGTTCGACATGGAGGACGCGCCGCTCGGGCACGTTGGCGTAGTTCATGTTGAACGCCAGCGCGACGCGGTATTCGACTTCGGGCGGCTTGAAGGCGGTATTGCCCTTGGTCAGCGCGGCGCTGATCACAAAGGTCTGGGCGATGAGATAGCTGGCATCCTTGCCGAACACGTCGAGGCTGCCGGGTCGTTCGGTCGTCTGGACTCCGACCGGGACCGGGAAAGTGCGCGGTTCGATCACCGTGTCGGAGACCGCTCCGGCGGAAAAGAACCAGTCGTCGCCTTTCAGAAAGCCCGGGCGCTTGCCCCTGGCGAGCGGCAAGTCGCCCTTCAGCAGGTTCTGGTGAAACGGATCGGCCCTGCCGTGGCAGACGTGGCGCAAGTTCGGATAAAGTTCGTAGAGAGACCGGTCAGCGGTGCGTTCGGTATTCCGGGCCGGGCAAAGGCCGGTCAGGATCCGCCAGCGATCGGGCAGCGGGAACTGATCGGTGGGAAACGCTTCGGGTGGCGGGGCGCGCACGGCGCCTGGATTGTCCTGCTCGATCCGGTCGGGCAGCCGGATTTCGAAACCGGGCCGGCGACGGCCTTCGATCATCTCGTTGTCGACTTCGGGCGGGGCGGGCTCTTCCGTGTCCGGCGGCGGCGCCGGCGCTTCTCCGGCGGGCTGGGCCAGCAACAGCGGGACGAGGAGGGCTGCGGCGGCCACTAGAGTCCCTGACAGACGTTCTGGCTGCTGGTGTCGACGAACGGCGCGAAGGGACAGGAAACGTAGCGCAGCCGCGCGGTCGCATTGCCCACGCCGACGATCACGGTGTCGGAGCGGATCGCGGCCGGCGCATTGTTCAGTCCCGTCCCCGATCCCCCGTCATGCACGCCAAGAAAGCCGATCATGTCGTCCTGATCGATCCCGTCGCCCGACACGCCGAGCGCTCCGACCAGCATGGTGCCGCGATAGATCGGCACAGAACCGGGGAAGATCTGGATGCCGTTCTGCAACCGGTTCTGTCCGGCGGCGACATCGGGCAGGAAAGTGCAACGCGCCGCCGTATCGCCGCCGCCCGCGCCGCTCACGAAGTTCAGATGCTGCGCGAGATTGGTCAGGACCAGCGCCGATTGCAATCCGGTGGAGAACGGGCTCCACTTGGCGATCGGGCGTGACAGCGGTCCGTTGGGGCGGCCTACTTCCCCGTCCGGAAAATAGGGACGGGCAAGGTTGCCCACCGCGCGGTCGGAAAACGCGATCTTGCCGGTCAGCGCCGTGGGATCGCCAAGGAATATGCGCATGGCGGGAACGAAGCCGCGCACATCGGCGCTGGGATCGGCCAGCAGTTCCGCGCCAGCGTTGGCGTGAGAGAAAAACGCCGCCGTGCGCGCCTTCTGCAGCGAAACGTCGATGCCGAACAAGGGCGCATCGGGTGAGCGGACAATGCCCAGCGGAGCCCCGCGAGTGTCCACCAGCGATATCGACACTTGCGCGCGGCTGTCCAGCGGCTGGCGGATTTGCGCCCGCGCCCGGGTCATGGTCGCGAAGGCGGATTGCAGGATAGCCTTGGCCTCGGCGGCGGACAACGCCGCGCCGACATCGGCCGCGTCGGTCCCGCCGCGGATGGGAAACCGGTTGGCACCCCCGCCGTCGGTCAGCACGAACGCGTCCGGGCTGGCAAACTCTCCGGCGGCGGCCTTGCGAATTCCGGAAGCTTCGGAACCATAGGCCGCTCCCGGCTGGATCGTCGGCATCGCGAAGTAGCCCGGCACCGCGACCAGCCCTCCCAGCGCCGGGACCGTCGCCGCGTAGCTGGCAGGGCCAGGCCTGGTCAGCGCGGCATAGTCGGCATCGCTGTAGCGCAGCAGCGTGCCGTCGAGCGAAATGCGGTTGGCCCGGATCGCCTCGGGCGCTTCGAAACCGACAGTGGCGGCAAGGGCGATGCGCTCGTCCGCGTCGCTGTCGCTGTCGAGCACGTCGGGGTCGAAACCATAGGCTCCATCCGCCATGACCCCCACTCCACCGATCACCACGCCGTTGCGATAGAGCGGGAAGCCTCCGGGATCGGCGGAGAGCCCCAGCGGCGATCGTTTGGGCCCGATCCATGCCGCCGGGCCCGTTCCGGCGCGCGCCGCAAGGTCCGAGCAAGGCAGCTGGCTGAACTGGACACCGAACAGCGGCCCGCTTTCCAGTCCGGCGGTCGACCTTGCGGGCGGAAAATGCTGCTGTACGATCATGCTCGCCGTCCGCGAGGAGAAGGCGTTGCCGCCGCTCGAGAGATAGGCGCCGGTGATGGCCTTGGCGATGGCGGCGGCCTCCGCCGGTACATCGAGACCCTGTGCGTCTTGCCGCGATCCGTCGCTGGCGTCGGGGATGCGCGCGACGGCGGGCGCCCCGCTCATTCGCAGGACCGCCAGCACATTGCCCACCCGATCGGTCACGGCGATGACCGCCGGCTTGCTGTCGGCCACCGATTGCGCGGCGGCCTGCGCAAGAACCTTCTCCACGTCCGCGACCGACAGCGATTCGAGTGCGGGAGCGGCGTAGAAGGCGCCGGCAGGCGGCGCCGGCGCGGGCGCCGGACTGGGCGTCGGGCCGCCTCCCGCGCCTCCACCGCCTCCGTCGCCGCATCCGGCGAGCTGGAGCAGCGCCGCGCAGGCCAGGGTTTGCGCTGCCCGATGCTTGAAAGAGAGCCTCACCGCAACGCTCCGATGCTGCGCACCGCTTCGCCTAACGCCGCGCGGAACGTGGCGGGGCTGTAGCTCGTCGGGCTCGATACGGCGCTGTACGCCCGGTTGATATGCGATCGGATGCCCGCCGCCGCGCCGACCGTGATCCGCTTCTCTCGAACCAGTGCGTTGAGCAGGGTGTCGACCGTCATCACCGCCTGGGCGGAACCGGCGTAGTCGGTGAAGCGCGGGGTGATCGTCCTGCCGCCGATCGCGGCGATGACCCGGAAGGCGCCGTCGCCGTCGCCGCCTTGCGCCATCGCCGCGCCGAGCGCGCCTGCCGCGATGTCGAGACGTCCCGCCGCCGCGACCGCATCCGTTCGGCCCTTGCCCATCGCCGCGTGGAAATTGCGCGCGGCGGTTTCGAACCGGGCCGCCTGCGCGGGGGCGAGCACTTGCGCCACGGCCGATAGCATGATGATGTTCTCGTCGTTGTAGGGGGGCTGGCCGAACGGGATCGGGCGGGCCGGATTGACCTCGAACCCGCGCCGTCTTGCGGGATTGTCGTCGATACCCCGGTGGCAGCTATGGCAGTCGTAGAAGGTGAATTCCGGGAAGATGCCCTCCGTGGCGAGGTTGCCCTGCCGGAACAGGCCGAGCGAGCGGCGCACCGCCTCCGCTTGCCCGACCGCCCACATGCGGACGCTGTCGCTGCGCCGCTTTCGCCGCGCATAGTCCGCATCCTCGTCCCAGTGCTGTTGAAGCGCCGAGAACAGGTCCAGCTCGAACGAAAGACGCGGGTGGCCGGCCGCCATCATCGAATGCGTGACGAACATTCCAGGCTTGGCGCTGCCCAGGTGGCAGTCCAGGCAAACGGAGGCGCGGGTTGCGGGATCGTCGAGCGCGATCATCCCGCCGGCCACATTGCCCGCGTGGCTGGCGCCCCTGGCATAGTGACTGGCGATCCAGCCCGAGGCCGGGCCATGGCAGGCCTCGCAGCCGACCCCATCGGAAGCCTGGAACCGCGTGCCGCGAGGCCCCGGGCCGGTGCCGTGGCAGCCGAGGCAGGCGGGAGCCGAGCTTGCACTCCCGAGCCCGAGCGCGCCGGCGATGGAATTCGCCCGGCCGGAGCTCAACGCACCGTAGGCTCGGCTATGCGCGCCGCCGCGGGAGGACGGTTCCTGCCACAGGCGCAACTCGTCCTGGCGGACGATCTTGCCGTCGCCTTCCGCCCGGCCATGGCAGGTCGAGCCGGCGCAACTCGCGGTGCCTTCGTAACGGCCGGAGGCCGGCGCCGGGCCGGCGATGAGCAGCGCAAGCGCGACGATCGAGAGCCGGAACGCGTTGCCGAATGCGGAGCCGCGAGGTCCGACGCGATGCATTCCGACACTGGCCATCCTGCCCTCCAGTGCTGGGAATTTCCGGTGAAGCATTCCCCGCGGGCATTGTGACCCGCCGCGTTGTCCGCCGCAAGCGGGTCCTGCCGATTGCGCACATTCGGGCTGTGGATGATGTGGCGTTGCCTCCACCCCCAAGCTGCCGCATATTCCTCGCACAGGGGCAAGCTGCCAGCAGGGCCGCCAGCAGGGAGGTGTCGCGAGTGCGAACCGCGCGTATCATCACGGCAGCCCGCCTCCCGGTGATCGTCGGCGTGGCGCTGGTCGCCGCGATGGCGCTGTTGCAGGGGCTTGGCTTCGCCTCGATCGACCGGCTCGGAACGCTGCTGTTCGACAGTTATCAGCGCGCAGCCCCGCGACCTTACGAAGATGCCCCCGTGCGGGTCGTCGATATCGACGACGAGAGTATCCGGCGGCTTGGGCAATGGCCATGGCCGCGCACGGAAATCGCAAGGCTGAACGATGCGCTGACTGCCGCCGGAGCGTCGGTCGTGGCGTATGATATCGTATATTCCGAACCGGACCGGACCTCGCCGGCGAGGCTGGCCGAGCAGCTTCGGCGGAGCGGAGCGGACAGCCGCGTTGTTGCCGGGCTGGCACGTCTGCCCGATCACGATCTGGCGCTGGCACGCAGTTTCCGGCACTCTCCCGTGGTACTCGGCTACTTCCTCGACAACGAGCGCCAGGGCCCTGCGGTGGTCCCCAAGGCAGGTCTCGCGGTCGCCGGTTCGCCGCCGGGGCGGGAGGTTCCACAGTACCTGCGCGCCATCGAATCCTTGCCGAGGCTTGACGACGCGGCGACGGGAAAGGGCTTCATCAGCCTGGCCGCGGACAGCGATGGCTTGGTCCGGGAGGTTCCGCTCCTGGCACGGCAGGGCGGTGAGTTGGTCCCGTCGCTGGCGATCGAGGCGCTGCGCGTGGCTCAAGGTGCGGGGTCGATCATGGTCAGAACGAGCGATGCCAGCGGCGAGCTTCGCGGCAGTCCCGGACAAGTGACCGCGGTCCGCGCCGGGGAATTCGAGGTGCCCACCACCGCTTCGGGCAGCTTGTGGATGCACTATACCGATCGCGTGCCGACGCGGACCATCGCTGCGTGGAAGATCATCGCTGGTTCTATCGCCCCCGCCCAACTGCGAGAGGCGGTCGCCGGGCGGATCGTGCTGGTGGGAGCGGGGGCTATCGGCTTGCGTGACCTGGTCTCCACGCCCTTGCGGGAGCGGGAGCTGGGAGTCGTGGTTCACGCCCAGGCACTCGAGCAGGTGATCCTGGGACGCTTCCTGCTGCGTCCGGATTGGGCCCCCGGTCTCGAGCGTGGGCTGTTGGTCCTCCTCGGGATCGGCCTTGCATTGTTGCTGCCACGGCTTGGAGCTCTACGCGGCGCGGTCCTGGGACTGCTGGCGATCACCGCGATCGGCTCTGGCAGCTGGTTCGCGTTTTCCTGGCGCGGCTACCTTCTCGATCCCACCTGGCCGGTGCTGACCCTGCTGCTGGTCTATGTCGCGCAGACCGCGATGATCTTCTACCGCGAGGAGCGGCGACGCGCTTATATCCACAGCGCGTTCGATCGCTACCTGTCGCCCGAGATGGTCCGCCGCATCGCCGCGAATCCAGATCAGCTGGAACTCGGCGGCGAAGAGCGCGAGATGACCGTGCTGTTCTGCGACGTGCGGAGCTTTTCCCGACTTTCCGAACGATTGTCGCCCAAGCAGGTCATCCGTTTCATGATCGACTTGCTGACCCCCCTGTGCGACGTTCTGCTTGCGCGCCAGGCGACGATCGACAAGTTCATCGGCGACGCGATCCTTGCCTTCTGGAACGCCCCGCTCGACGATCCCGAACACCATCGCAACGCCGCTCGCGGCGCGCTGGAGATGACCGCAAGGCTGAGCGAACTCAATGCCTCTCCTCCGCCCGGCTGGCCCGGCGACGTGAAGATCGGGATCGGCCTCAACTCCGGCCTGTGCTGCGTCGGCAACATGGGCTCGGCGCAGCGCCTGTCGTATTCGCTGATCGGCGACACGGTGAACCTTGCATCGCGGATCGAAGGACTGACCAAGCACTATGGCGTCGCGATTGCGGTCGGCCACGATCTGCGTGAGCATCTGGACGGCTTCGCCTTGCTCGAACTGGACAGGGTGCGCGTGGTCGGGCGGGAGACGCCGGAGCGGATATATGCCCTGCTCGGTGACGAGGCGCTGGCGAGGCTGCCCCGGTTCGCCGATTTGCGGCAGAGCCATGAGGCGATGTTGGCGGCCTACCGACTGCGCGAGTGGGAGCTTGCCGCCCGGCACCTGCGGGCCCTTGCGGCGGGCGCGGAAGCATATGATTTGACGCGGCTCTACCGGATATATGCCGAGCGCGTGGCGGGGTTCGCCGCGAATCCGCCGGATGAGGAGTGGGACGCCGTATTCGATGCCCCCGGCAAATAGGCGCGAGGCGACGTGTCGAGGTTCAGCGTTTGAGGCCGTCCGGGTTGTTCGGGCTCGCCGGCTGGCTGGTGGACCGTACCCCGCCGCCCGAGTTTCCCTGTCCCGGATCGCCGCGGTCCCGATCGTTGCCGGCGCTTCCGCCGCCGCCGAGAACGCCGGCTCCTATCGCCGCCGCGACGGGAAGAACCACCAGCAAGCCGCCGAGCAGGCCACCGCCGTCCGCCGGCGCGAGCTGCGGCAGCACCAGGTTCTGGAGCTGCGCGAGGCCGGCTGGCGAAAGGCTGAAGGGACCGATGGGCATCGCCCCTGCACGCGGGACGAAAGCCGCTTGCATCGGGCCGGTCAGCTCCACGGTCGCGCCACCGGCCGTGACCGACGCGGCACCGGGCAGGGCCGTACCTTGCGTGTTCGCTCCGGGTCCGCGCAACACGACCAGCGTCGCGCCGGCCTTGTCGATCTCGGCCCTGCGCGCGGCGTCGCTTTCGCGCCGGGCGATCTGCGCGGCCGCTTCGCCGACGACGCCCTCGAGAATGGTGCCGCGAATGCCGATGGTCGCGACCGGCGTGTCGATGGTTGCGCGGTTGGCGGGGCTGGAGCGTCCCGACATGAAGCGAAAGGCACCGCGCGCCACGCTCGAGCCCATCGATCTGCCACGGGACGGATCGTAGACGTAGCGATCGATGCGCAAGCGGGCGTTGGCTCCGATGGAGAACGTCGAATGGTCGAGCAGGAGCAGCTGGAGCTGGCTTTGCTTGCCGGTTTGGATGAGATCGGCGAGGGCGACGCGCTGGCGCACCACGACCGGACGCGGCTTCGGCGTTTGCGCGTTGCTCAGCTTGGCCTCCTTGACCACCGAGGACGCGATGCCGATCGGTTGGGGGGCGCTTTGCGCGGCCGCGGCGGCGACGGTCGCGAGGGCGGTCGCCGCCGTCGTCGCGGCCTTGATCGCACGGGTGAACGACGTGGCGGCCATGGCCTAGCTTCCTCGAGGCGTTGCGACGCCTTCACAGGGGGCGCGGGCCACGGCCCATTCGGCCTTGCCGAAATCCTTGGCCTTGAGCCGGGCGAATTCGACTTCGGCGCCCTGCCTGTCGTCGAGGCGGCAGAGCAGGCTGGCATGGAGCAGCCGCGCCTGCTTGTTCTTCGGCTTCGCCGACAGGGTTCTCTCGAGCGTGGCCAGTGCCTCCAGCATGTCCCCCTGGGCCGCTTGCGACCTGGCCAGAGCCAAACCTTGTTCCGGGGTTTCGCTGGACAAGCTCAACTGATCGAGAGCTTCGACGGACGGCGCGGGGGACTGCGCGGGCGCGGTCGTCGGCGACACCAGCGGTGCTCCAAGCACCAGCATGCATGCCACGGGCCACAATGCTGGGATTCGCGGCATGGCAAAGGTGTCCTTTCGCCGATGGCTTGGTGTCATTTCGTGTAGCACGGGCGCGCGGGTTCGACAAATCGCACCGCGCGAACGGATCGCCCTTGCGGCCGGGCTTGCGGCTCCAAGCGATCGCGGCGGAGGAAGAGTTCGCGAATACCGCCCTGTCATTCATCCGTCATTATTTCGCCCTGAAACCGCAATGTCCGGGCCTTAGCGCGCGCCGATCAAGATGGATCAGGGGGCGATCATGCGTATATTCAATTCCGCCGTAACCGCATCGGTGCTTGCCATGGCGATAGCCGTGTCGGGCCCGAACGCGCACGGGCAATCGCGCCAGGTCACGACGCCGAACACCACTACCGCCGATGCCCCCGCCAGTGTCGTTCTGGGCGGCCAGACGTTCGTCAACAAGGGTCTGATCGGTGCGGGGCGGCTCGATGCCAACACCCGCGATTTCCGCAACGAGACGCTGGGCAGCTTCTCCGGCATGGCGATGGATCTGTCGGCCTGGCACCGCAACGCCGACGGTACTTATGGCGGCAGCATCGCCACGCTGCCCGACCGCGGCCCGTTCGACGGGGCGATCGACTATCGCAATCGGGTCCACACCCACGATATCGCGTTCAAGCCGCTGACCGGGACCGCCGCCCTGCCGCAGTCGCCGGGTTCGCAGAACCAGTTGACCATCACCCCGACCGGCGGCTTCACGCTCAAGGACGCCAGCGGGGTGGAGATGACCGGCCGGGATCCGGCGGCGAGCACCGTCACGCGCGGCGGCATCGTCTATCCCCTCGCCACCGACGGCACCGCCGCCGGCCACATCAGCCTCGATGCCGAGGCGATCGCCTTCCTGCCCAACGGCAACTTCTACGTCTCCGACGAATACGCCGCCGGGCTCTATTACTTCGACGCCACCGGCAAGCAGATCGGCGCGATCCAGACCGTTCCGGCGCTGCTTCCGCGCACCGGCGGCGCGATCGACTTCAACAGCACGACGCCGGGTCAGACCGGCCGCCGCAACAACCAGGGCCTGGAAGCCATGGCCATCACGCCGGACAACAAGAAGCTGGTGACCATCCTCCAGTCCGCGACCGTGCAGGATACCGCCGGTGCCAACCAGCAGACGCGCAACAACACGCGCATCCTGGTCTACGACATCAGCACCAATGCGACGCCCGCCAACCCGGTCGGCCACTACGTGCTGCAGCTTCCGGTGTTCAACAACAACGGCTCCGGCGCCGCGCCGGACCGCACCGCCGCCCAGTCGGAAATGCTGGCGCTGAACGATAGCCAGTTCCTGGTGCTGTCGCGCGACGGCCTGGGCCGCGGCGTGGCGGCCAGTGCCAGCACCAGCGCGACGCCGATGTTCAAGAGCATCCTGCTGGTCGACACCACGGGCGCCACCAACCTCGCCGGCAGCCAGTACGAGACCGGCACCACGCCGGTCGCGAGCAACGGCAGCCTCGTCGCGGGGATCACGCCGGTGCAGCAGGTCGAGCTGGTCAACATGCTGAACCCGGTCCAGCTTGCGCGCGTCGGCATGAACGTCACCCGGCTTCCGCTGACCAACCCCACCTCGATCGGCGAGAAGTGGGAAGCCATGGCGCTGGCTCCGGTGCTGGAGGAAGGCGCGCCGCAGGACTTCTTCCTGTTCGTCGGCAACGACAACGACTTCCAGGGCACCGCCATCAGCTTCAACGGCGTTCCCGCGACTTCGGGCGCGCTTGACGGCACCGGCAACAACGACAGCATCCTGCTGGTCTATCGCCTGACCTTGCCGACTTACGTCGATCCGCAGGCGCTTGCGGCGATGAACGCGATGACGCCCGACGTGCTCTACGGCACGCGCATGGCGATGAACGGCCTCGGCATGAGCGCGACCCAGCCGGCGATGCGCTTCCTGAACGCCCAGCGCGGCTGGACGGGCGAGGAGGACACGCGGCGGATGCAGCTGTGGCTGGACTGGGACTGGAACAAGATCGGCGCGGGCGCCAGCCCGCTGACCGGCCTCGACGTCGATACGATGTCGACCACGGTCGGCCTCGACGTGGCGCTGGCCGGCAAGGCCCGGGTCGGGGTCATGGGCGGCTATCGCAAGCTCGACGGCCAGCTCGCTTACGGCTCGCCGCTCGAGGCGACGGCCTGGACGCTGGGCGCCTACGCCGCGATCGAGACGCCGATGGGCATCTACGCGCAGCTTTCGGGGGCGTGGCTGGGCGACGCCAAGTTCAAGCGGATCGGCCGCTTTTCCGCTTACGAGCAGCAGGCCAGCGGCAAGACCAAGGGCGACGGCTGGGCGGCGAGCGGCGAGATCGGCTGGAGCATGCCGGTCGGCGGCATCACCCTGACGCCGTTCGCGGCGGCCGACTACGTCAAGCTCGATCTCGATGGCTATACCGAAACGGGCGCATCGGTCTCCAACGTGACGTATGCGGCGCGCGGCTTCAAGAAGCTGACCGCCAGCGTGGGCGGCGAACTGGCGATGCAGCTCGGCGCGGTGCGCCCGGCGATCCGCGGCGGCTACAGCATCGAGAACGAAAGCGGCGACCGCGAGGCGCTGGTCAAGCTCGCGTCGGCACAGCACGCGATGGGCTCGGTGACGATGCCGCTGGCCGATACCGAGCGTAACAGCGCCTTCGCCGAACTGCGCGTGGCGATGCGTGAGGGACCGCTCTCCGGCTACTTTTCGGGCCGTGGCCGCTGGGGCCGTGGCGATGACGACGCCCGCGTCTCGTTCGGCGTCGGCTACGCATTCTGATCGCCGGATCGGGAGCGCGCCGGTGCTCCCGCCAGCGCTCCCGCCGGTGCTCCCGCCGGTGCTCCCGATCGCCCCGCCATCGCAAAATCATCTTCGCCGCCGCACGCGCGAGCGTCGCGTCACGCGGACGTCACACCGTGGGCATAGGCGGCGGCAAACAGGACAGGAGTTCATCATGAGGGTTCACCAGAAGCTGCTCGCGGGCGTCGCCCTGCTGGCCTTTCCCGCCATGGTCCACGCCGAGGAGGCATCGGCCGGGCAGGACATCGTCGTCACCGGCACCCGCGCCCAGCAGCAGCAGGCGATCGAGGCGAAGCGCGCCGCGATCGGCATCGTCGATGTCGCCGCCGCCGACGAGATCGGCCAGCTCCCCGACAAGAACGTCGCCGAAGTGATCGAGCGCCTGCCGGGCGTCGGCGTGCAGTACGACCAGGGCGAGGGGCGCTACGTTTCGGTGCGCGGCATTCCCTCGGGGCTCAACAGCTACACCATCAACGGCTTCGAGATCGGCAACCCCGACGGGGTGAGAGGGTCGGACCGCCGCTTGCCGCTCGACATCGTGTCCGGGCAGCTGCTCAACCGCGTCGAGGTTGCCAAGTCGAAGACCAGCGACATGGACGGCCAGGGCATCGGCGGCTCGATCAACCTCGTGCCGCAGACCGCGTTCGATTTCGACAAGCCGTTCGTCGTCGCGGGCAGCGCGCAAGTCGGCTTCCAGCAGCTCAACGACAAGAAACCCATCAAGGGCGACGTCATGGTCGGCGGCCGCTTCGGCGCGGACGAGCAGTTCGGCGTGCTGATCGGCGGCAGCTATTCCAACCGCACTTTCCGCAGCGCCGGCGTCTACCCGGACGACTGGGCGCCTTCCTCCGCTTTCGCCCGTGGCGGTACGCCCATCAACATCAAGTACACCGACTACGAGCTCGAGCGGGAGCGGATCGGCGCGGTGGCCTCGCTCGACTGGCGCTCCGGCGCCGGGGCGGAGCTCTATGTGCGCGGTCTCTACAGCAAGTTCACCGAGGACGAGTACCGCCAGCGCTATCGCCTCGATTTCTCCAACGCCACGCCGGACGCCCTGATCGCCAGCGGCGCGCTGACCGTCAACCCGGGCGGCCTGACCGGCCGTTCGACCCAGACCGACCAGCGCCAGGACCTTCGCCTCGAATACAAGGAGAAGTCGATCATGGTGGTGACGGCGGGCGGCCGTTTCACCTTCGGCGACGCCTGGACGCTCGAAGCGGCCGCATCGCGCGCGCATAACGAAGTGATCGAGCCGAACCGCCTCTGGACCTTCCGCGACGCGCCGGGGCCGGTCACTTTCGACTTCTCCGAAAAGCTGTACAATGCGCAGCCGGTCACGCCGCTCGGCACCAACATCGGCTTCCGCCAGTACGCGGAGCAGGACGAAAACGGCGACGAGGATATCTGGCAGGCGCGGTTCGATCTGCGCTACGATCTGGCGGGCATGGAGAACAGCTGGATCAAGTTCGGCGGCAAGCTGCGCATGACCGACAAGGCGTTCGATTCCGAGAACCGCCTGTGGGACCGCGCCAGCGCCGCCAGCGGCCAGCGCTTCACTCTCGGCAACCAGAACCTCGCCGGGCCGGAGGCGATCGCCCGCGTCGGCCGCGGCTACGTCATCAACCCGACGATCGACGCGGCCGCCATCATCGCTTTCACCGACGCCAACCTGCCCGGCCCGCGCTTCGTGCCCAACACCGCGACGACGCTGAGCAATGGCACGCTCAACGACTTCCTTGCCGACGAAGACGTCTACGCGGGGTACGCCATGGCCAATCTCGATTTCGGCGACCTTACCCTCACGGGCGGCCTGCGCTTCGAGCGGACCGAGATCGCCGTCGACGGCTTCCGCCTGCGCGGAGGCACGGTCGTTCCCACCTCGGGCAAGAACACATACGACACGTGGCTGCCCAGCCTGATCCTCAAGGCGGAACCGGCCGACAATTTCGTCGCGCGCGTGGCCTATTACCGGTCGCTGGGACGCCCGGAATTCGCGCAGCTCTCGCCTAGCGGGACCATCAGGGTCGAAGGCGACGAAGCTTTCGTTTCCAGCGGCAATACCGGGCTGAAGCCCTATGTCGCCGACTCGATCGACATGAGCCTGGAATGGTACTTCGCGCAAGGCGGGCTGCTGTCGGCGGGCGTGTTCGGCAAGAAGATCCGCAACCCGATCTTCACCGCCGTCTCGACCCAGCAGAACGTCTCGATCGGCGGCACGACCTATTCGCGCGTGGAGTTCTCGCAGCCGCGGAACGGCGGCAAGGCGGACATCATCGGCGTGGAATTGAACTACCAGCAGCAGTTCACCTTCCTGCCGGGTCCGTTCTCGGGCCTTGGTCTGTCCGCCAACGTGACGCTGACGGACTCCAATCTCGACGGCAATCCGTTCCCGGAGCAGTCCGACCTGTTGTGGGGCGTACAGCTGTTCTACCAGAAGGGCATCGTCGACGCGACCATCGCCTATCACCATACCGGCCGTGCGCTGCTCGCGGTCGGCGACGTGCCGCTGGAGGACCAGTTCAACGACGATCTGCGCCGTCTCGATGCCAAGGTCACCCTGGCGCTGACGCCGAACGTCTCGGTCTACGGCGAGGCGCAGAACCTCACCGACGAGCCGACCCGCCAGTATCAGGGCGGCAACCGCGACTGGGTGATCCAGCACGAGCGCTATGGCCGCAGCTATGCGCTGGGCGCCTCGTTCCGGTGGTGAGGATGCTGACGGCCTTGGGCCTGTTCGCCGCGCTGGTCGCGGCGAACAGGCCCGAAGGCGCGACGGCGCCGGTGGTGAAGCGCATAGCCGCCGAGGAGGCCCGCCAGGGGGTCGCCGCCGACCGCGGCCATGTCTACGCCGTCGATAACAACCGGATCGGCAAGTACCGCAAGTCGGACGGCAAGCGGGTGGCGCAATGGACCGGCGATCCGGCGCTGTTCCCCCACCTCAACAGTTGCGCGATGGCCGGCGGCGAACTGGTTTGCGCCGCCTCCAATTATCCGGCGGTCCCGCAAGCGAGCAGTGCCGAGTTCTTCGATCCGAAGACCATGCGCCACACCCGCTCGCACGCATTCGGGATAGCCGAGGGTTCGCTCACCGTGCTCGACTGGCGGGGCGGCTTTTGGTGGGCGGTCTTCGCGCAGTATGACGGCAAGGGCGGGGAGCCGGGCAAGGACAACCGCTACACCCAGCTCGTGAAGCTCGACGCGCAATTCCGGCCGCTCGCCCGATGGACGTTCCCCGCCGAGGTCCTCAAGCGGATGGCGCCCAGGAGCGCATCGGGCGCCAGCTGGTCGCGCGATGGAATGCTTGCGGTTTCCGGGCACGATCTGCCCGAGATCTATCTGCTTTCCCTTCCCGAGGCGGGCACGGCCCTGCGCCTCGAACGGATCGTCCCGGTCGCGACGGAGGGCCAGGCGATCGACTGGGACCCTCAAGGCGAGGGGTTGATGTGGTCGATTTCACGCGCGGACCGGTCACTGGTGCTGAGCGATATCCGCTGACCCGCGCGTAAGTTGGCGCCTCGAACGGCTGCGCTGGGCCATGATGACTTCAAGTTGCTTCGTCATTGCGAGGGGCCCTTCGGCTGGCTGTTTTGCAACAGCCGCTCAGGATGAACCGCGGCCTTGGCCGCAGCCGCGCGGCAATCCAGGGCGGTGTCTGACTGCCCTGGATTGCTTCCCCCAAATCAAGTCCGGGGTCGCAATGACGAAGTGCTTCAATGTTCGAGGCTGCCCGCAAGGCCATCACGAAGCGGTAAGGCTGGGTCGAGAGATCTCGCGTATTATTACACTTTTATGAATAAAAACGCGGTGGGTCGCATCGAATAAAGCAACACTCGAACGATTGCGGAAAGCTGGTGTTAACTCAACTTGGCTAGTGACCCTGAGATCGGTGTCAGGGTCATTCGAATGCTGCATAGTCTTCCGCGAATTGATGTTGCAAATAGCGTCCTGTCGGAAGCGAAACTGGCCGATTTTGCCTACCAACCCATCGTCAGCATGACGTCTCTTCGCGCGCACGGTTTTGAAGCGCTGGCCCGCCTGCGTCAGCCCGGCCCCCATGCGGACGTGCTCGAACTGCTGGATGCGGCGTCGCCGTCCGGCGAATTGAAATCGGTACAGCGAGAGCTTCTGGCAAATGCCATCGGCAAGTTCTCGCGCTATTCCGGCGCAACCGATGCGCGATTGTTCTGCAACGTGGACAATCGCGTGTTCGAGGATCCCGAGGCGGGTCCCGCCCATCTGGTCGGCCTCATTCAGGCGGCAGGCCTCCAGCCCGCGAATGTCTGCCTGGAAATTTCGGAACGTCACTCTCCGAACTGTAGCGATGCTCTCGCCAGTATCCTGGAGGATTTCCTCAAGAGCAACATCAGGATCGCGATCGACGACTTCGGGCAGGGGTTCTCGGGCCTGCAGACCCTCCTCAACCTCAACCCCCATTACATCAAGATCGACCAGCAGTTCGTGCAGGGCCTTTCGTCCAGCGTGAAGCAGCAGACGATCGTGGCGAAAGTCATCGCTCTGGCGCATTCGCTCGGGTATCTGGTGATCGGCGAGGGGGTCGAGACGGAGGCGGATTTTCGTGCGCTGCGCGGGCTCGGCTGCGATCTTGCCCAGGGTTATCTGATCGCGCGGCCGAACACCGATCTGTCCAAGCTCAGGCTGAGCTACGATCGGGTCGTCGCCGACAACAGGCGGGATGTCTCGATACCCCCGCGGATCGCCGAACTCATGGTCGAGGTGGAGCCGCTCGAGATCGGGGCCTCGTTGCTGGTCGCGGTGGATCGGTTCAAGGGGGGCATGCCCGTCGATTTCATCCCGGTCGTCGATCCGCACGGCAATGTCCACGGGGCGGTGTACGAGCACGACCTTCGATACTTTCTCGTGAACGAATATGGGCCGGCGCTGCTGTCCAACAAAGGACTGGCGCGCCCGCTGGGAGCCTACATCCGGCGATGCCCGGTCAGCGAGGCGACGGCTCCGCAAGATGCGTTGATCGACAGCTATGTCGTCTCGGAGCGCAACGACGGCATCGTGCTCACGCTCGATGCGCGCTATCGGGGCGTGCTGACCAACAACGCGATGCTCCGTCTGGCGGCCGAACGCGATGTGGCTTTGGCGCGTGACCAGAATCCCCTGACATTCCTGCCTGGAAACTTCTCGATCCAGCGGCACCTGACAGAGGCCCTGGCATCGAGCGAGGAACGCACGGTGGTGTTCTTCGACTTCGACCATTTCAAGGCGTTCAACGATACATACGGCTTCGCGCTGGGCGACCGCGCGCTGCTGATGTTCGCCGAACTCCTGCTGGCGTTTCGCCACCGGCACCGGGCCTTTGTCGGCCACATAGGCGGCGACGACTTCTTCGCCAGCATTCCGGCGACCGCGCAGGAGAGCCAGGAATTCATCCGCTCCCTGACTCACAAGTTCCGCGCCGATGTGGAAAGCCTCTACTTGTTCGAAGACCGGGCGCAAGGCGGGCTGTGGGCGAAAGACCGCTTCGGGGAGCAACGGTTCGTGCCGCTCCTGCGTGCGTCGGCCGCCGTCCTCCCGCTTCCGCTTTCCCGAACCCACATCACCGGAGCAGCCGTCGTGGCGGCCTTGTCGGAGGGCAAAACGCAGGCCAAGCGATCCCAGGATGGCCTCGCGCTGCTATCGCTTCCGCCCACCGGCGTGGCGCATCATCTGGATGCATTGTCCGAACGGCTGTCGCAATTGCGCGCCGCCGGCACCGAGCGCGGGCCAGGCAGGACAGCGCCATGATCGACGCCGCGGGTCGAGCGGTGCCGAACGACGTGGAGCAGGCGGTCGCGCCGAGCGGATAGCCGACCCGGACGAACCGAGTCCGCTACTTCGAGGGCAGGGCTTTCACCTCACGCGGGCCGCTGAGTTCCAGAAGGATATCGTCGGCGCTGCTCGTCCGGCCGCCGATGCCCGCTTCCAGCAATTGCCGGTCAAGATCGGCGCCGGATTCGATCGCGGCCATCTCCGCTCCCGCTTCCAGCCGGGCTCCCAGTTGTGCCTGGCGGTCACGGATCCGTTCGAGCGAACCGACGGCGCTGCCCAGCCGCGAGTTCACCCCGGCATGCGAGGAGGCGATGGCCTTCTGCGCGCGCTGCAGCGAATCGGTCGCCTTCACGCTTTCGACTTCGCGCTTCATGGCGTTGATGCGCTGTTCGGTTTCCTTGACCGTCCGCAGCATGACCTGCTGCTGCTGCTGCATGCTGCCAAGATCGGTCTCGTCACGCGAGAGTTCGGCGCGGACCGCCGCGACGCGCTCCGCCAGGCCACGGGCGAGATCCTCGCGGCCGGCATCCATCGCGGCGCGCGCGTTCTGGATATCGCGCTCTTCCTTCGCGCGATTTTCCTCGATGCGCTTTTCGATCCGCTTGGCCGTGGCCATCATCCCGGCCAGATCGCCGCGCGCCTTGCGCAGCGCATTGTCGGCATCGCGCAATTCCTGGTCCAGGATGCGCATCGCCTGACTGTCGGCGACGGCTTCGGCGGCTTCGTTGGCGCCGCCGCGCATCGCGGTGAACAGTTTGCCCCAGACGCTCATTGCGGCTTACCTCCTGCTTCGATCCATTCGCCGATCCATTCCGCGGCCGCGACGGCGTTGGCGGCCAGAACCGCCACCTCCTCGATCAAGGCTTCGGCATCGGAGCGCGCCGACAGCGCTCCGAACAGTTCGAACCATTCCGTGCCGTGCACCGTGGTGAGCCCGAAATTGGACAGCGGAATGAGCTTGTGCACCGCAAGCACCTCACGCTCGAAGTCGGGCCGCGCGGGCACGTCATCGGCGGCCACCAGCAGCACGCTGCAAAGGATCTGCTCGCCGCTGGCCATCATCAGCACGTCGAGATCGCCGCGCTCCTTCAGGGTGATTCGCAGCACTTCGCTGCCCGGTTCGACGCTGACGTCGACGTCGCCCAGTTCTTCGGGATCGGCGGCGAACAGACTGGTAAGGCTTGCGATGTCCCAGCCCCCCGAGGGTGCCAGCCATTCTGAGCTCATGTCATAAAACTCCTGTCCACTTGCCGTGTGTTCGAAGCGCGATATAACCGGCCCGGGCGGTGCTTTCTTACCCGTCCCACGTGCGCAGGCAAGGGGGGCAATGCCATTCGTCGTCAGCCTTTGGCAGCGCGTCTATGTGGCGATCGCAACCCTTTCGTGGCCGGTGCTTGCGGGTTGCTTCCTCGTGCATGCGGCCTTGTCCTACGCGCTGTTCCTCGCCGCGGGCGAGGAGAAGCTGACAGCCAGCCTGATAACGTTCGCCTATTTCTACATGACCACCGCGACGACGGTGGGTTATGGCGATCTGTCGCCGGGTAGCGATGGCGCGAGACTGGTCAACATCCTGGTCGTCTTGCCCGGCTCGATCTCGTTGTTTACGGTGTTTCTCGGCAAGTCCGTCACGGCCATCAGCGGATTCTGGAGGGGGCGTTTGCAGGGATACGGCGATTTTTCCGACCGATCCGGTCACACCCTCGTCGTCGGCTGGCAGGGCGCGCGCAGCCGCCGGCTGGTCGAGGGGCTCATTCTCGACGCCCATCCGCAATGCGCCCGGACGGTGCTGCTCGCACGGGACATCGCGGAGAATCCGATGCCGGATGCCATCGACTTCGTGATGGCCGAACAGCTTTCGGATCGGACGAGCTATGCGCGAGCCGGTGCGGCGGGCGCCCACACCGTGGTGATCCGCGGCATGGACGATGACGAGACGTTGGCGGCGGCGCTCGCCGCGCATGGCGCGGCCCCCCAGGCCCATATCGTCGCCCATTTCCAGGAGGAGGGCGCGGCGCAGCTGGTTCGTCACCAGTTTCCGAACATCGAAGTCATCACGTCGATCGCGGCCGGCCTGCTTGTCCGGGCCGCGCGCGACCCGGGGGCTTCGCAGCTTGCGGCCCTGATGTTCTCCAGCAATTCGAACGATACGGCCTTCTCGATCAAGCTGCCGGCCGAGGCAGGGCCGCTGCGCTATTTCGACGTGCTGCTCGCCCTCAAGGAGAGGCACGGCGTGACCCTGATCGGAATGTGCCGGCGCGACGGGAGCAAGGTCGATCTCAACTGCCCGCCCGACGGAGAGGTCAAGGCCGGCGATACGCTGTTCTACATAGCCGATCGCCGCATCGTGGCGGGCGAGGTCGCCTGGGCGGCAATTCGGCGCGAGACGATCGCGGCATGAGCTTTCTGCGTTCTCTGTTCGGAGGCGGCGGCAAGGAGCCGCAACTTCCGGTCGAGCGCGGCCCGCTGCGTTGTGCATTGGGGGGAGCGCTGGAGGTCGATACGCTGGGCCTGCAGGCTTCGCTCGCCTCGGGCGAGCCGGCGATGGAGCCGCCGCCCGGCGGTGTGTTCATCGTCAGCGCGATCGGCACTGCCCGGCTCGACGGCAATACCGAGCTTACCCGCTATTACGACGACGATCATCGCATCATACAGGCAATGTCCGCGCCCGGCGGGGGCGAGGATACGATCGTCGACGTCAGTCTTTACGCGCCGTGGGATAGCGTGGTTCCCGGCGGCGCCACCGAGTGGGCGCGCTGGACCGGTCCGCGCGGCCTGATCGGGGCACCGCAATACGACGCCGACGGCATCCTGTTCACGCGCTACTGGGGATCGGGTCAGGATCACGCGGACCTGGTCGAGTTCATCGAGACGGTCGACGATGGCACGGAGCAACGTCGGATACAGCAGCGCTGCATGCTTTATTCGCGCGGCGTGGGCCAGGGCGAGGAAATGCTGCTGCTCAATATAGAACGCGATATGGCTCGCGACGCGCGATCGCAGGGCGCCGCCATCGTCTTCATGATCGGTTACGGCCTCGGTGTGGCCGATATCCGGCGGGTCTAGTTGGTGCAACTTTAGGGGGGTAAGAGGGCTATGTACGGATATGTCGCGGGATTGCCCGCGTTTCTCGCCTACTTCGGCAGCGGCATCGTCCTGCTGTTCGTCTTCGCGACGCTGTATTCGCTGGTGACGCCGCAGAAGGAAATCACCCTGATCCGGGCGGGCAATTGCGCGGCGGCGACGGCCTTTCTGGGCGCTCTGGTGGGTTTCAGCCTCCCTCTGGCATCGGCGGCCGCGAATTCCGTCAGCATCGTCGATTTCGTCATCTGGGCCGCGATCGGGGCGGTCATCCAGCTTCTCGCCTTCGGTCTCGCGGCTTTCCTGCAGAAGGAGCTGCCGCGCCGCATCACCGACGGAGAGATGTGCGCGGGCCTGTGGGCGGGCGGTATCGCCTTGGTCGTCGGCCTGCTCAACGCCGCGTGCATGACGTACTGACGGGAGGAAGGCGACATGAATCAGCCTCGCTCGAACGGCCGCCTTTCGGACGGCTCGGCACGCCGCTACGCCGGCCTCAACCGTCCCAGGCTCGTACTCGGCGGACTCGCGGCCGCAGCCAGCATGACGCTGGGCGGCTGCGGCGGCACGCCGGATTTCCAGGACGCGCAGTTCACGTCCGTGAGCGAATGCTCCAAGGCCGGCTTCCCGGACAGCGTCTGCCAGGCAAGCTACAATGCCGCCTTCCTCGAGCATCAGCGCGGCGCGCCTCAGTTCAACAGCCGCGTATCCTGCGAGCAGGAATGGGGACAGCAGCACTGCGCACCCCTTGCGGGCACGAACGTCGGCGGCAGCCCGTCCGCGAGCAGCATATTCGTGCCGATGCTGGCAGGCTTCGTGGTCTCGCAAGCCTTGCAGAGGCGCTATTACGACGATGGCGACATCGATATCGGCTACTACGGCGGTTATGGCGGAAGCTATCGCGGCTCGCCGATCTACCGCAGCCGCACCGGCAATACGGTAACGGTCGACCGCACCGGAGGCCAGACCGTGTCGCGGCCGGTCAACGTCAACACCGCAAGCGTGGCGCGCAGCGGCTTTGGCGGCATGAGCATGTCGCGCGGCAGCTTTGGTGGCTAGAGCGGCGGACACCCGATGCGCCGATTGACGTTGCCCGAGCGCGCGGACTGGCGCGAAAAGGCGCGCGCCGTCGGTTTCGGTTTCCACGAGATGTACGGCGAGCCCTACTGGATGGAGGGCGCCGCCTACGAATTTTCGATGCGGGAAATCGAGGAGGAGATCGAAGCGCCAAGCGAGACGCTGCACGAAATGTGCATGGCTCTTGTCGCGGAGGTCGTCGAAGACGAGGCGAAACTTCACCGGCTCTCAATTCCGCCGTCCCGTTTCGACCTGATCCGCGACAGCTGGCGCAGCGGCGACAGGCATCTCTACGGCCGCTTCGACCTTGCTTACAACGGGACCGGACCGGCAAAGCTCCTGGAATACAACGCCGATACACCGACGGCGATCTTCGAGGCCGCCTACTTCCAGCACAACTGGCTCATCGACCGGATCGAAGCAGGCCAGTTGCCCGAAGCCACCGACCAGTTCAACCTGTTGCAGGAGAGCCTGGTCGAGGCTTTCGCCACTTTCCCCGCCGACCGCATTTTCCACTTCGCCTGCTGGACCGCCAACGACGAGGATCGCGGAACTTGCGCCTACCTGATGGACTGCGCGACGCAGGCGGGCCATGTGGTGGAAATGATCGACATCCGCGCGATCGGCGTCGACCGGCAGGGCCGTTTCACCGACACGGCGGAGCGCACGATCGACCGCTGCTTCAAATTGTATCCCTGGGAAGACATGCTGCGCGAGCCCTTCGCTCCGCACTTGCGGGCCGGGGTCTTCATCGAGCCGGCATGGAAATCGATCCTGTCGAACAAGGCGATCCTGCCGCTGCTGTGGGAACGCCACGCCGGGCATCCCAATCTGCTCCCGGCCTATTTCGCCGACGATCCGCGCGCCGGCGAACTGTCGCGCGCCGTGTCGAAGCCGGTCTTCTCGCGCGAGGGCGAGAACGTGACATTGATCGAGGACGGCGTGCCGATCGAGAGCGCTCCGGGCGACTATGGCGATCAACCGCGCATCGTTCAGGGATATGCGCCGCTGTTCACCAGCGAGGGCCAGCACGCCGTGCTCGGCAGCTGGATGATCGGAGACCGCGCGGCGGGCCTCGGCATCCGGGAAGACCGTGGCCGGATCACCCGCGACTTGTCCCGTTTCGTCCCGCACGTCATCGCGGCGTAGTCCGGCGTCCCCCCTGTTTGTTGCCGGGGTTTGTTGCCGGGGTTTGTTGTCGGGCTGGCCGGAGTCGCCCGACTACGCCAGCGCGGGCTTCATGGCCTCGTCCTCGCGCCGTTCGTCCCAGTCGGGAAGCGGCGGGAGGGTGATGATCAGGATACCGGAAATGACCGAGCCGATCACGCCCGCGATCAGAAACGTCTCGTATCCGCCCAGCAGGTCATACGAGAGGCCCGCGATCAGCGGCCCCACGCCGCCGCCCAACGCGATGACGCTGTTCATGAAACCGTAGATCGCGCCGAAGTTCTTCATCCCGGCATGGCGGGAGGTCAGATAGCCGCAGATCTGCCACTTCGCGCCTTGCGTATAGCCCCCGATCACCATCGCGATCGCAATCAGCAACGTGGTCTGGATGGATTCGATCAGCAAGCCGAAGCCGAACGCCGTCAGGGCCAGGGTCACCCCGCCGACCAGCTTGGCGGAGTAGCGATCGAGCAGGACCCCCGTGGCGAGTTTGCCGGCGACCGCCGCTATGCCTCCCAGGCTGGCGAGATAGGCGGCGTCCGACCGGCCGAGGCCGACGTCGCCAAGGATGGCGATCGTGTGGACGCCAAGGCCCATCGTCATCGCGAGGATGAGGAAGGTGGAGACGGCGATGTGCCACAGCGCCCGGCTGCGCCATGCCTGGGGGATGGTCAGGCCGGGAAAATCCGAAGCCTGCTCGGCCCGCGGCGATGTCGGGGTGGAGATACCAGAACGTTTCCCCGATTTCCGGTCGTGCGCGTCGTAGAGGAAGAACCAGCTCAATAGGAACGTCACCGCGCCCCAGCCGAAACCGAGGGCGACATAGGCGCCGCGCCAGCCGTAAAGGTCTATCAGCCAGACGGCCAGCGGGGGAAGGATGACGTTGGTGAGCGCCATGCCCGAGAGCGTGACGCCCATCGCAAGGCCTTGCCCGGCGCTGAACACGCCGGTCACCGCTGCGGTCCAGATCGTCGGCTTCACCGCGATCGAGATGATCGCGTAGAGGATCCACAGCCCGATCCAGGCAAGGCCCGACCCGGTCAGCGAGAATGCCGCGATCGCGAACGAGGTGGTCACGATACCGGGAAGCGCCAGCCGGCGCGATCCGAACCGATCGACCAGCATGCCGAAGAACGGAGACAGCAGCGCGGTGAAGATCGTGGCGAACGTGAACCCCGACGAGATGAACGTGCGGCTCCATCCGAATTCGTCGCCCAGGGGACCGATGAACATCGCCATCGAGCCGGTCTGGACCGTCAGGAACGAAAATCCGATGCTGGCCGCCAGGACAAGGGTCCATCCTTCGCGCCATTCCTGCGCGGCGCGGCTCCTGGGTGAAATCATTCGCCAATCTCCCGTCGCGCGCCCCTAAGCGGAAAATGCACGCCCTGTAATATTGTGATGAAATAGCCCCCATTACCGTTCGGAAAGGAAGGGTCCTGGGCATAAAATACGTATGTAATTGCCCCCGACAGGCGATGATGGGAACACCGTGTGAAGGGCCAAGCAAGGCCCATGAACACGGGGGAGCATCCATGCCGCTGACCATTGGCCGCAAACTACTATTGGCGTCGATCTCGATGCTAGCCGTCACCGCAGGCTCCGGGCAGGCGTTCGCCGAGGACGCGGACCAGCCTGTGGCCGAGGCCGGCGCGGAAGAGCGGGCCGACGGCGCGGTCGGACGCGGCACGGACACGAACGAAATCATCGTCACGGCACAGCGCCGGGCGGAGCGCCTGGAAGATGTCCCCTTCGCGATCACGGCGGTCTCGGGCGAAGCACTCTCGCAATCGGGAGTGGTCGAACTGAAGGACATCGGCATGCTCGTCGCGGGTGCGCAGATCAACCGCAGCGGCGCGTTCGCCCAGCCTTCGATCCGCGGCGTCACCACGCTGACCAGTGCCTTCAACTTCGAGAACGGCGTCGCCCTGTATCTCGACGGCCTGTATCAATCGGACCAGGCATCGCTGCTCAACGACCTCGCCAACATCGCGAGCATCCAGGTGCTCAAGGGGCCGCAGGGCACGCTTTACGGACGCAACGCCATGGCCGGCGCGATCGTGATCGAGACGCTCGCCCCCAGCGAGGTACTCACGGCCAAGGCGGACATCTCCGTCGCCAACAGGGACGAGATCAAGGGGCGGGTCTATATCTCGGGTCCGCTCGCGGATGGGATCGCGGCGAGCATCTCGGCCTATCGCCGCAAGAACGACGGATATATCCGCGACATCGGCGACGACCCCGTGTCGAAGCGGGACGATTACGACGCGGCACCCCTCGACCAGACCGCGATCAACGCCAAGCTGCGCTTCCAGCCCAGTGACGCGCTCACCCTTACGCTGGGCTACAATCACAGCGTGTCGAAAGACGCGCGCGGGCTGGTCTACACGTACTACCGCTTTCCGTCGGCCGCGCTGCCGACGCCGCCGGCCCGCGCTTTCGAGCGGGACAGGGCATCGAACAACCTCCAGGCCTTGAGCCGGGTCCAGGTCGATGAAGCCAGCCTGATCCTCAAGTGGGACACCGGCGTCGGACAACTGACCTCGATCACCGGCTACGGCAAGCGCTCGCTGGCCAACCGCTACGATTTCGACGGCAGCAAGCGGGCGCTGTTCTACGGCGGCCAGAACAAGGCCGACAACTTCAAGAAGACCATCCAGTCCACGCTCGATTTCGCCATCGACTCGATCGACCGGGTCAATCTGGTCTTCGGCGGGTTCGTCTACGACGAGAACAGCCGCAACCGCAGCCAGAACTGGGGCAGCACTTATCCCGTCCTGCAAAGCGAAGTGCAGGTGGACTATGGATCGCGGGCTTACGCCGCCTATGCCGACGGCACGGTCGAAGCCGCGGACGGCTTGTTCCTTTCCGCCGGCATCCGCTACAGCTGGGAGAAGAAGCGGACCGCCTACTTCCAGATCCCCGGCCTCAGCCCCGGGCCCTATTTCCCGCCTTTGCTGGGCAAGACGGCCACGTTCGACGGCCTGACGCCGCGCGCGGTGATCCGGTACGAGCTGGGTGACCGCACGAACGTCTATGCATCGTTCAGCAAGGGCTTCCGCGCTGGCGTGTTCGATCCGGCGCCCGTCGCCGACCAGTCGACCATCCAGCCGATCAATCCCGAAAAGATCACTTCGTACGAACTGGGCTTCAAGACCGCGACCAACCGGATGCGGTTGAACCTTGCGGCCTATTACTACGACTACAAGGATCTGCAGGTCGGCGTCACCGTCCCCAATCCGAACGCCCCCGGATCGGTCACCACCAAGATCGCCAACGCCGAGGCGGCCGAGGGCTACGGCGGCGAGGCCGAGTTCAGCTACACCCTTGCCGAACGCCTGAACTTGCGGCTGGGCGCGGCCTACATCCATGCCCGCTATACCGACTTCAAGAACGCGACGGGCGTGGGCTGGCGGGCGTCGACCGGGTTCAACATCTCCAATCAGATCCAGGATTGGTCGGGGCAGCAGATGGCGCGCGCGCCCACCTGGTCGGGCAATATCGGCGTCGACTACACGGCCGAACTGGCCGGTGGCAGCGAGTTGAATTTCGCGGTCAACGCCAACTACTCGTCGTCCTATGTGGTGCGCGATCCCTCGCTGTGGGGGCCTGAAGCCGGCGCGGCGCTGGCGAAGAAGCAACGCTATCGCCAGGGCTCCTATGCGATGGCCAACGTCCAGGTGAACTGGACTGACGCCAGCGGACACGCGAAAGTCGGCGTCTTCTGCCAGAACTGCACCAACAAGCGCATCCAGATGATCCTCGCGGGCGGTGCGTTCGGCGACTATCGCCAGTTCAACGATCCAAGGACTTACGGAGTGCGGATCGGCTTCGAATACTGAACCGATGCGTCGTCGTCGCGTTCGTCGCCGTCAGGGAGGAGTGGCGAACGCGGCGCACCAGGCCCTAGATTATGATGACTTTTAGTTGCTTCGTCATTGCGAGCGGCCCTTCGGCTGGCTGTTTTGCAACAGCCGCTCAGGATGAACTGCGGCCTTTGGCCGCAGCCGCGCGGCAATCCAGGGCGGTGCAACGCGACCCTGGATTGCTTCCCCCGGATCAAGTCCGGGCTCGCAATGACGAAGCAATGTTAAGTCATCCTGCTCTGGGAGGCGTCGAGGCCCACCCCCGGCCCCTCCCGCGAGCGGGAGGGGAGCGAGACGTGCCGAACCGCAGGTGAGGACAGTCGCAGCGGGGTGGGCAGGAAGGTGGAAGGCTGTGCCGCGCATCGAGGTGGACGGGATCGGGATCGAGTACGAACTGCTCGGCGACGCGGGCGCTCACGCCATTGCGGTCACGCCGGGCGGGCGCTTTTCGATGCGGGCGCCCGGCATCCGCGAACTTGCCGATGCGCTCGTGGCCGGCGGCAGGCGGGTTCTGCTTTGGGACCGCCCCAATGCCGGCGCATCGGACATGGCATTCGGCGGCGAGAGTGAATCCCACCAACAGGCACGCGTGCTTGTGGAACTGATCCGTTCGCTCGACCTGGGGAAGACGGCTGTGGGCGGCGGTTCGGCGGGCGCTCGCTGTTCGCTGTTCGCGGCCGTGCAGGCCCCCGACGAAGTGTCGCACTTGCTGCAGTGGTGGGTGACGGGCGGTACCGTCAGCCTGTTTCTGCTCGGCGCTTCCTATTTCTGCGAGTCCGCGCTCGCCGCGCGCATCGGCGGCATGGAGGCCGTCGCCGCGCTCCCCGCGTGGTCGGAGCAACTGCGGCGCAATCCCCGGAACCGGCAGCGGCTGCTCGAACAGGATCCCGAAAGGTTCATCGGGACGATGACCCGGTGGGCGTCGGCCTGGACTCCGAACTCCCGCTCTCCGACGCCGGGCATGGAACCCGAGGACTTCGCGCGATTGAAGATGCCGGTGATGATCGTTCGCGGCGCCACCACCGACATCTGGCATCCCGCCGAGATCAGCGACTGGATGCATCGTCTGGTCCCGCATTCCGATCTGCTGGAAGCGCCGTGGGATGACGGCGCCCCCTTGCGGCGGCTGGCGGCCGCAAGGGACTCGGGAAACGGACATTTTCTCGACTGGCACATGCTGGCGCCGCAGATTCTGGAGTTCACTTCGCGGTGAAAGACAACTGTCGTGAGGAGCGTTGTCCCGCGACGTCATCGCAAAATTCCGTGAAGCGACATTTCGGCGGGGGTGCAAATATCCACCGGGTGATTATTGCAATCACTTCTTCGCGCCTGCGCTTGCCCTGAAAGTTCACGCCGTTAAAATAACGCGGAGCCCGGACCCGCGTCTCGACCGAGACTATGTCTTAGTCGAGCAAGTCCGGTGACTTCAAGACGATAAGGGGAGGGTGGCCAATGTACATTGAGGGGAAAACCGCGCGCATCGGACTTTTCGGGGGAAGCGCGCTGATTGCCATGGCGTTCGCGTCCCAGGCTTCGGCTCAGGAGGCGGAAGCGACCTACGGCGTCGCCGACATCGTCGTCACCGCCCAAAAACGCGAGCAGAGCCTGCAGGACGTGCCTCTCGCCATTACCGCGATCTCCGCCAACGCCTTGCAGACCAACCGCATCCAGACCCTGATGGACCTGGGCGCGCAGGCGCCCAACCTCAACATCCGCGCCACCGCGGGCGGCAACCTGGCGCCGACCTACACCATGCGCGGGTCGGTCACTTACGGCACCGTCGCGGGCCAGGACAAGACCATCTCGGTCTATCTCGACGGGGTCTATATGGGGGCGCCTTACGGCTCCGCCTTCGATCTTCCCGACCTTGAGCGCATCGAGGTGCTGCGCGGACCGCAGGGCACGCTGTTCGGACGCAACTCCACCGCCGGCGCGATCAGCATCGTCACCAGGGAGCCGAGCGGCGAGCTGGGCCTGCGCCAGCAGTTCACTTATGGCAACTTCGATCAGTTGCGTTCGTCAACCCGGGTGGAACTGCCGCAGATCGGGCCGTTCAGCGCCTCGATCAGCTACACCCACGATGAACGCAATGGCGACGTCAAGAACCTCGGCGCCGGGACGGTGTGGAATTATTCCAACGCCAATCCCGATTCCTGGATCCACAAGATCAACACCGTCTCGCCCAAGCGGCTCGGCAACAAGAACAGCGAATCGATTTTCGCGGCGGTGAAATTCGAACCCAGCGACTCGTTCAAGATGGTCTACAAGTTCGACTGGAACGAGAACCACGGCAGTCCGGAAGCCAACCAGCTCGTCGCCATCATCCCGGCGTTCCTCGGGGGCTTCGGCAATGTCATCCAGGCGGTGTTGAACAGCGCGCCGCTCGTTCCCGCCGGGCAGCACCGCCCCGACGAAGCGCGCAACGGCTTCACCATTCCGTCGTACATTCGCACGCAGGGGCATAACCTGACGGCGTCGTATGTCATCAGCGACCAGCTTTCGATCAAGAACATCCTGGCATTCCGCAAGAACGGAACCGTCGTCGCGTCCTCGGTCGGCGGCTATGACGCCAAGATAACCAAGCCCGCGGCCGACGCGCTCGCCGCGTTCCAGGGGTTTCCGCCAGGCTCGTTCGACATCCTGATCGGCGCGAACTTCACGACATTCGGCGCGGCCAACGAAACGCATTCCAAGCAGTGGAGCGACGAGGTCCAGCTCAACTACGATTCGGACTTGCTGACGCTGACGGTGGGCGGGATCTACTACGACATCGAAGCCGAGGTCGGCACGATCGATGGATTGCAGAACGGCTATTTCACGGCGATCGTGCCTGGCGGCCTGCTCGGCGGGGGACAGCGGAACCGCTCCTACTTCAAGGGCAAGTCGATGGCCGGCTATGCCCAGGCGGAAGTCCACGTCACCCCGCAGCTGGATGTCATCGGCGGCTATCGCCTGACGCGCGACAAGAAGGACACGACAACCTTCATCTGGGCGACGACGGTCGCGCCCGCGCGCCAGACCGTCAGGAACGCGCGGTACAGGGACACGCGTTCTTCCTACATGCTGGGCGTGAACTACAAGCCCAGCGACGCGATCCTGCTCTACGGCAAGTATTCGACCGGCTACGTCTCGGGCGGCTCGCTGTCGGGTTATGACTATGAGCCGGAGACGGTCAAGGCGTGGGAAGCCGGCGTAAAGGCCGACTTGCTCGACAGAAAGCTGCGCGCCAACCTCGCCCTGTTCAAGGCCGACTACAAGAACATCCAGTCGGTGAGCGGCGGGCGGTTCCTTCCGATTCCGGACCCCGATGCCGGTACGCTGGTGCTTCGCGAAGGCGATCTCGACACCAAGGGCTTCGAGCTGGAGCTGACGGCGGCGCCGACGCGCGGTCTGACGCTGACCGGCGCGGTCGGTTACACGGACGTGAAGCTGAAGAATCCCAACTTGCTGCTCATCGTGGCGGGCTCGCGCGTCACGGTGCGCCCGCGGTGGACGTCGAACCTTTCGGCGCAGTATGATACCCCGCCGATGTTCGGCGATGCATACATGATGTTCCGCGTCGACGGCTCCTGGCGTTCCAGGTCGCTGCAGTTGGGTCGTCCGGCCTATCCCGCCGCATGGGATCCGGTGATCTACTCCAAGGCGATGTGGCTGGTTAACGCCCGCGTCGCCCTGCGGGACATCGCCGTCGCGGGGGCGAAGGCGGAGCTTGCCCTCTGGGGCCGCAACCTCACGGACAGCGACAATCCCGGCCAGCCGATCGATTTCCAGTTCGCCGTCACATCGACTTACACGCCGGCGCGCACTTACGGCGTCGACCTGACGTTCGAGTTCTGACCGAGCGATCCGCCACGGGGTAGGCATCGGCCATCTTGCGGGCATCTCCCGCCCGCAAGATGGCCGTACGGGCCCGACAGCGCTCCAGCAAGGCCTTGGCTCCGCCGCCACCGACGGCGAGGCCGACACGGCCCTGCGCGGTTCGCGCGTCGAGCTGGATCGAATTTCCGTTTGGAATGCCTCGTTTGAAATTAAAATACGGGGCAATATCAGTGGAGATGTTAGTTAAATAAATGAACTCTAACCTACGTGGTCGCGAAGTAACCATGGCTTAATCTGATTTTGTAAGACTGCGAAGGGGAAGTGATGGGAAATTGCGGTGTGGTCAGTCGCCCGATGGAGAGGACGAATGGATCGACCGGTTGATGATGTTTCTTTGGTGTTCGATGTGGATGATACTGATCCTCTCGCGAAGCTGACGTCGCCGTCGGGGGCCGAAGTGGCCGCGCCACCGGATCGTCCGCGCATGGCGGGCGGTTTCGGTCCGCTCATGACCTGGGCCGCGGATAGCGACGGCCGGCTGCTCGATATCGACGATCGCATTGCCCGGTTCACCGGACGCAGCCGCGAAGAATGCCTCGACAAGAACTTGCTCGACGCCGTTCACGTCGATGACCGCCAGGGGCTTCGCCAGGCCTGGCGCAGGGCCAAGCGTTCCGGTACGCCGTTCGATTACGAGGTTCGCGTGGAAGCGGCGGACGGCCGGTTCTACTGGCATCGCACCAGAGCGTTTCCCGAGCCGGGTGCCGGTGATGAACCGACGTGGTGCGGCGTCATGGAAGACATTCACGCGCAGCCGATACCGGACAAGCCGATCGGTCGGGCTCTGCAATACGATCACCTTACAGGCGTTCTCGGGCGGGCGGCATTCCTGGCGAAGCTGCATGCCGTGGTTCAGCACTGCATCAATACCGACGGCACGCTGAGCCTGGTGCTCGTCGATCTCGATCAGTTCGCCGCCATCAACGACCGGCTCGGGCACAAAGCGGGCGATGAGGTATTGCGGCAAGTCGCGCGAAGGCTGGAAGATATCGTCGGGACGAATACCACGGTCGGAAGGGTCGGTGGCGACAAGTTCGGCGTTATCGTCCCGGGCGAAATAGGAGACGGCGCTTCCTGCGCGGCAAGGATCGAAGGCGCCTTCGATCGCGATTTCGCGCTGAAGCGCGGTTCGGTGTCGGTCGGCGCAAGTATCGGCATGGCCGGGTATCCCCGCGATGCCGAGAACGGCGAAGCTTTGTTCAAGTGTGCCGGGCTCGCGCTCAACTCGGTGCGGGCGGGGCTGGGGCCGGGGCATGGCTTCAACGGACCCGCGCGCAATCGCCAGCAGATCCGCATGGCGGCCGTATCCGTGATCCGCAACGCGCTCGATCAGGGGCTGGTGCATCCCTATTACCAGCCCAAGGTCAGCCTCGCGACGGGCGAGATCATGGGCTTCGAAGCGCTGTTGCGTTGGGAGCACGCCCGTTACGGCATCCAGCCGGCGCAATCGGTCGTCGATGCGTTCGACGATCCGGAACTGGCGACGGCGCTCGATGACCACATGTTCAAGCGCATCGCCCAGGACATCAAATCCTGGCGCCGCGACGGCATTCGATTCGGCCGCGTCGCCTTCAACATCTCGCCCGTGCGATTCCGCCACGGCAAGCTGGCACAGAAGATCACGCGGCAAATCCTGCGTGAGGGCCTTTCCCCACACGATCTGGAGCTGGAGATCACCGAGGATGTGCTGATCGGCCGTGATGTCACGGATACGGCGGCGGACCTGCAATCGCTCAGCGACAGCGGATTGAATATCGCGCTCGACGATTTCGGCACCGGGTTCGCGTCGCTCGTCCATCTGAAGCACTTCCGGATAGACGCTCTGAAGATAGACCGCTCGTTCGTGCAAAATCTGGGCGACCCCAGGAACAGCGCGATCGTGGACGCGATCCTCCACATGGGCCGAAAGCTGTCCATCGCCACGGTCGCGGAGGGTGTCGAGAGCGAAGCCCAGGCCAAGCAATTGCGGCGAAGAGGCTGCGATCTGGCTCAGGGGTATCTGTTTGCCCAGGCGATGCCCAAGGACGAGGTCGACCGATACCTTGCCGGGCGAAAGCCGGTGAAGGCCTGAGCGTCCCCCCAGGCAGCCGAGCGGTGTCTCGCCCGCATCGGACGGAAAGACCCGCGCGTCGACGCGGCGCGCGGCTGGCCAAGTCCCTCGGTCGGTTATAGGCTCGGCGCAAGGCGCCCCTTCGAACGGCCGTGCCTTTCGAACGGTGTGATCGTCCACGGGCCGTCGAGGATTCTTGGGAGGATACATGCGAGCAGTTCAGATCAACGCGTACGGCGGGCCGGAGGTGCTCCAGCTTTCCGAAGCGCCGATGCCGGCGTTTTCGGCCAATGAGGCGAGGATCCGAACAGCGGCCATCGGCGTCAATCCGGCCGATTGGAAATGGCGGGCAGGCTGGTTCACCTCGGTGACGGAACTCTCGTTTCCCCATATCCTGGGATACGATCTCGCCGGCGTCGTCGAAGCAATCGGGAGCGACGTCACGGACCTGGCGGTCGGGGACCGGGTCACCGGCATGACCAGGACGCGCAAGCAGGGTGCCTACGCCGAGTTCGTGACGGTATCCGCCGATTTCACTGCCCGCATTCCCGAAAGTCTCGACTTCGCGACGGCGGCGGCGCTCCCCACCCCGGGGCTTACCGGTGTCCAGTTGGTAGAGGAAATGCTGCAACCCCGCGCCGGCGATCTGGTGCTGGTGACCGGCGCGGTCGGCGGCGTCGGCCGGTTTTCGGTCCATGCCGCCAAGCGGCTGGGCGCGCGGGTGGTGGCGGCCGTCCGTGCTGGCCAGGTCGACGCGGCGCGGGCGATCGGTGCCGATCATGTCATCGTGCTGGGAGAGCAGGATTGGACGGGCCCCGCGTTCGACAGCATCGCCGACACCGTGGGCGGACCCGCGGTCGCGAGCCTGTGCCACCGGATCGGGCCGGATGGAAAGATCGGGACCGTCTCGACGACGCCGATCGAAAA
>DATEEP010000102.1:0-7108 GCA_035281095.1 Novosphingobium sp.
CAACGCTGCGTGGGTTCGCCCTTGGCCCGCCACCAGAGAAACGACGCCGCGCCGATGCCGTTGAAGGCGCCGAGCATGGCGAAGAAGAACAGGAAATGCTGGCTCAGCATGATCGGCGCATCGAAAGATCGGTTTTGGTCGAGTCGCGACCGCATGGCGAGACGGCTGCGCGCGCTTGCGGCGAACGGGCGAGAACATGCTTACATCGCCCCGATCCGGTGCCCGGCCTTATGCGCCTCGACGAGGGTACGCAATGGTACACATTTGCCCATCGCCCTTCCGGGGGGGGCTGTTCTGGCGAGGCGCCGCTGGCGATCACCTACCGCAGAGTCCGTTTCCTGCGCCTCGCCGCCGTAGACCGTGAGTTTTTATGTCGGCCGCTCATGTGGGTGCATGCGCGTGGATCGTGGACGCACGACCGTCCGGATGCGGTCGTCTAGCCGGGCGGAGCAGGCGGCCGTTCGTTTCCTCATGGACTCGCCTCCAAGTTCCAACCGGCCGGGTCGAGTGCGCCCGGCCGACCCGGTTCGAGTCGGCCAGGTTCGGATGGTCCGGGGCCGTAGGCCCGAGCATCGGCCCAGCCTCTTCGCCGAGGCATCGAAGCTTGGCTGGGGCGTCCCATCGAAAAGAGCGATGTCCGCTGCCGGCGGAAAGCGGACAGAGCGAAGAGGATGGCCAAGCCACCGGTTGCGGTCATTCGGTCACCCGCCTGTGCAGATGTGTCCGGCCCGGCCATGCGCCGGCTTGTTGACCAGGGCCGGGTTGTAGGGCGCGAGCAGGGTCAGGAGTTACACTCCAGCCGGTGGGTGCGCCGATACCCAAGGGGCCGTCTATCAGGTTGTTAAGCAGCATGGGGAACCACTCCAATGCTTCGACAGTCACCCGGCGTTTTGACTCTGGCGATTCTTGCGGCATGTACGGCGATGCCGCCGCCTCGCATAGCGTCGCAGAGTGCCGACGAGCTGATGGGGCCCGCCGAGTTCCGGTCCTTGCCCAGTCGACCGGCGGACCATCGCATCGCCTATGGCGATGACCCGAATCAATACGCCGATTTGAGCGTTCCTTCCACGGCGGGGCCGCATCCCGTGGTGATCCTGATCCATGGCGGCTGCTGGAAAGCGGACTACGCCACGCTGCGCGGCCTGGCGCCCATGGCCGATGCGCTGAAAGCCGACGGCATCGCTAGCTGGAACATCGAATACCGCCGCATTCCCCAGCCGGGCAGCGGCTGGCCGGGAACCTACGCGGATGTCGGACGGGCAACGGATCACCTTCGGGTAATCGCGCAGAAGTACCGGCTCGATCTCGACCGCGTGGTCGTGCTGGGACACTCGGCCGGCGGACACCTGGCGATGTGGGTGGCGGCTCGCTCCCGCCTTCCGGCCAAGAGTCAACTGCATGTTGCGGACCCACTGCCGATCAGCGGCGTAGTCGATCTCGCAGGTGCCGGCGACCTGGAGGCGTTCATCCCGGTGCAAATGACCGCTTGCCGCGACCCGAACATCGTCAAGACCCTGCTTGGAGGCGAACCTGCCGCTGCACCCGAACGCTATGCGCAGACATCCGCCATGAGGATGCTTCCGCTAGCGAAACGGCAGATTCTGATCTGGGGTCAACGGGACGAGGTGACGCCTGTTTGGCTGGGCGAGGCTTACGCAGACGCAGCGCGTAAGGCCGGCGATTCCGTAAGGCTAGAAGTGTTGCCATCGCTCGGCCATTTCGAGATCGCCGATCCAGCCTCGCCGGCGTGGCCTGTCGTGCACGAGGCAATCGGATCATTGCTGAAACCGGGACACTAGCCACGCACTTGGCTCGCATTCAAACCGAAACCGCCTCGCCACTCGGCGTAGTTCAGGCACTGGCGCCACGCCCACCACCATTGGGAGTCGAGCATGAAAACCTTGCGATCCTGTGTTCTCGCGGCCGCTCTGCTGGCTGCAGCGAGTATGAGTTCCGCCGCGGAAACTGCCGTGCAGTCGGTACCCGATGCCGCGTTGCAGGCGATGCTCGGCAAGTATGCCGAGGCCGCGGAGCTGTTCTATAACGGCAAGCCAGAGGCGGTGAAGGCGCTCTGGTCGCACGCGCAGGACGTAACCTTGTCGGGCGCGGCTGGCGGCGCTACTGCGAAAGGATGGAGCAATGTCAGCTCGAGGCTCGACTGGGCGAGCTCCCAGTTCCTGGGTTCCAACGGCTCCAAGAGCATCGAGCAGATCTCGACGGCGATCAGCGGCGACTTCGCTTACATCGTGCAGTACGAACACATTCGGTATCACCCTTCCGGACAGCCTGAGGCAGCAAAACGGGACTACCGCGTGACCACTATTTTCCGGCGCGAAACGGAAGGCTGGCGCGTGGTTCACCGGCATGCGGACACGCTGTTCACGAGGCAGGACATCCGCCAGAAAACGCCATAGCGAGCCGGGCTGCTGAGGCCGGATCAGTGCTCATCTCGATGACACGGACACCCGACCGCAGGAGCCGTGCATGAACCGACGCGGCTGATCGCTCCATCGTCGTCTGACCTTGGTGCTCTCCTGCTCGTCCCTCCGGACGATTCCACCATCACCGTCCAGATGTGGATCGACGCCACTCCCGCGCACTTCCAAGGCCGTTTGATAGTGGTATGCATCTGCTGGACCTGTGAGCGTTGAGAACCTCCCGCCCCAACCGAAAGCAGACAATGGTCTTTGAGAATCGAGTGACCGCTTCCACCCCAAAGCGATGAACGCCCCCAGTGGATGAGCGAACACAAACTCTCTCCCGGACACGATCGTATCCCCCGGGAGGGGGCGCCCTCTCCGGCGGTCCGGCCCGCCCCCTGGCTGCCCCCCCTGCTGATACTCGGAGCGACGCGAGCGGAATGGATAGTGTTGGCCGAAAGCCGACCTCCTGCTACGAAACCATTCGGTCGTCGCTTGCATCGAGCCAACTATCGATCAACTCCAATACCGTCTCCGGCGCTTCGCGATGGGGCACGTGGCCGCAGCCCTTGAGGATGCGGTTGATGGCTGGGCCGTGCGTCAGGTCTGCTATCCGTTGCGGGTGCAGCAGCGAACCGAACTCGTCGTGCTCGCCGTGGATGACTAGGTTCGGGCAGCGAATGCGGCCCAGGGCTTCGTCGAGGTTCCAGCCAGCGAAGCTCGGCGCCAGCCAAGTGTCGATCCAGGCACTCAGCACCCAGGCCGCTTTATCACCGTGGTACTTCTGCAGGCGCTCGAGTTGACCCGGCTCTGCGAACGACTGCTGAGCTGCGCGGATGCCTTGCAGCGTCCGATCTTCGACGAAGGCCTGGGCGGATTCGGTGATCAGGCCCGTGCAATCCTCGAGGAAGCTTGCCGCACAACCGATGGCCATGCCGCCGCCGACGCTGTGGCCAAACGCGACGAAGCGCCCGATCTTCAACTGATTCCGCAGCGCAGTGAAAGCTCCGTGGGCTTCGTCGTGAACGAAGCGCCCATCGAGGTGGCCGGGATGGCGGTCGGATCGACCGAAACCAAGCCGGTCGTAAGCGACCACCTGCCTACCGGTCGTGCGCGCGAGTCGCTCCGGAAAGTCGCGCCAAAGTTCGACGCAACCGAGCGAGTCGTGGAACAGAATGATGGGGATGGATCCCCCCGCATCCGTCGCCGGCATCCACGTCTTGGCGTACAACCGTCCTGGGTCGGTATTTATCCAGTGCTCGTGGGTGGGAATGGAGGTCATTAGGTCAGTCGACGATTGCCGGAACAATCAGACCACCCGCTCGACTGCGACCATGGATGACAGCGCCCAACGCGTCGCGGTGAAGAGGGAGGGTTACGGTTCGTTCGTGCCGAAACGGGTTCTGGGCGAGGTTCGAACAAGCGGCAGTGTAACTCCGACGCCGCTGATCAGACCATACGCGGACCGAGATTCCGGGCCTGTTCTTGGTTTCGACTCTGATTTTCCGCCAGCCCTTGGTTCTCGATATCGAGCTTCTGCAGCGACTCGATGACAGGGGTCTTTTCGGCTATAGCCAGCGAGACTTGGGCGCGCTTGTGCGCCGGGTCGCGCAAATCGCCTTGCACGACGAAACAGGTCTCGCCCGGGTTGGCGCCGACGCTGGGCACCACATGATCGACTCGATCCAGGCCGGCTTGCTTCGCCGCTACGAGCAGGTCGAGAGCAATCCGTTCGCCGCCTTCGTCGAACGACCTGCCTTGCTGCTGAAGGATGGCGCCTACACCGTCTCGGATCTTCAGATACATCCCATTGTCAGGATGCCGCGGATCGCGCGGATCACTTGCTCGATGCCTTTCGTCTGGTAAAGGTGGCAAGGTTCCCTTCGACTCCTCGAATGGATTTGACACCTTGTCGGGCAGACGGCGGCTGATTTCCCCGACGAATCCTTGCACTCCGCCTGACAATGCAACTCCGACCGAAGCGCCGCCACGCAGCGCCAGGACATCACCCCTGTACCTATCGAACATTGGCCGATGCTGTTCCGCCAGTTCCAACGCCCTAGCGTCGCCTAGAACGGAATGATCTCGTCGTCCGTTGGAATCTACATCCAGAAAATGATGCATCCGGTGAGAGCCGTTTCCATAGGCGGCAGCTTTCAGCGGATTACGAACATCAAACCGGCTACCGCTGTCCTCATAGCCGACAGCCCTGAGAATGTTCACCTCTACGGGATCTGCATACATCTTGACTTTGCCGAAGTGCCGGCTGCCTGCACTTACGAAATCGCCAGCCATTACGTGGTTGACTATCTGATTGCCGCCTTCATGAATCCTGTATCCAAGCCCCACTGCACCATAAGGGTTGAAGGTCTCTCCGTTCAAATTCAGCTTTGCTGCTGTGATCTGGGCTAGACAACCGCCCAACGAATGACCCGTGACGGTTACCTGCGGAGCAATTCCACTTCGCCCCCCTTGGACGTTCGCGATATCCACGGCATATCGGGTGAACTCGAGCGCATCGCTCGCTTGTCGGTTAACACGATTTGCGACCATTCCACCGTCAGCCAACAAGCCATCCTTGATCGGCTGGTCACCGAACTCGGTGCCACGATGCGCAACAACGATCTCTTTGGTATCCAGGCGCTGGTAAATCGTGCCCTGATAGCCCGAGTCCTTGTTGACGTGAGCGAGGATCGCATACTCGACCCCTCCGATCTTTGCCCTTCTGCTTTCGGGGTCC
Source organism: Novosphingobium sp. (assembly GCA_035281095.1). Classification (GTDB taxonomy): domain Bacteria; phylum Pseudomonadota; class Alphaproteobacteria; order Sphingomonadales; family Sphingomonadaceae; genus Novosphingobium. The sequence continues at coordinate 5,161 of DATEEP010000102.1, forward strand.
TCCAGGTCCGGACTCCGATACGCATCGTCGGCCAGATTGGCGTACTGCTGCGTCGTGATGCTCATGGCGGCGCGACTTCAGGTGCCATGCGTATGCTGAAAAGATCATCCCGGAGACCTTCCTTGAACTCCATCGGATCGCCATATCCGTAGTCCGGATAATTCGGCAACTTGGCCTCTTTCGGATAGCCACCACGCCAGTAGTAGATTTTCTTGCTCTTCGATTCACGGATCTCTTCGGCGCTCAGGCTCGCGATGAACCGAGTCTCGCCGTCAGCCCCAGTTGCCTTGAAGATGGTGGTGGCTACGACAGGCTTGAACTTGCATACGCCCTGACCGAAATAGTCCCCATCGAGCAAGCCGTCAAGGGCAACTTCGCCCTTATAGGAACCATCAGAAGCCTTGATAAGCACGATCGGCAAGAAGGTTGAAGTCGGCGTCGTTTGGACGCCAGATGACGGCTCGGCTGGCGGAAGGCAATCCATGTTGATGATGTCGAATTGCATGGTCGCGTCTACGACCGCGAATGCGCCGGGCGCATTGTCCAGAACGACAGAAATCTCACGGCGTTGCTTCGGATCAGGGTTCTTCTTGTACTCGGGCTTGTTGGCGCCGGAGTCACTCGAGCATGCACTGGCCAGAAGAGCGGCTAATAGACTTAGAACGAATCGACATGAAGTTGACATGATCATTTTCCAGACCGGATGGCGGCCTCATTTCTGTGAATAAACCCGCCCGATTCAACGATACGGATAGCCGACATTGATGGACCGGTGTGCGGATGCTTGAGGGATCTCGCAAAGGACTTCTCCTTGTGTCGATTCGATACACCGCTATCGCGGGTTTGGCTTCCGGTCCGTACTGCAATGTGCTTGGTAGTGTGGCCGATGATGTAGGGCCCCTGCGATCCAGCCTAGCAGCGGGCCGCTTGAGCCGGCTATAGGAAAATTCCGATCAGCTGTAGACATTTGCTGCATGCGTGTAGACGAATGGCTACGGTAGGGAGACAGGTCGGCGCGGCTGGGAGTGACGAGACGAAATGGGTCGGGCTTGGTCGCGGCTTGCACCGTTCCTACATTCGGCGGCACCGGAGGTTCCGGCGCGAGCTTTGGATTGCGCGGTCGCGGCTTACGCCGCTCCTACCCTAGGCCATGCTGAAAGTTGCGACGCGAGGTTGCGGGATCGCGGTCGCGGCTTGCGCCGCTCCTACCCTTTGGGCCGCGGGCGTGCCGAGGCGAACTGGCAGGATGCAGTCTAGGTGTGCCGCGGAGCACGCTCAGTCGAGCAAGCCCTTGCGCAGGGCGTAACGCACCAACTCGGCAGTGTTGCGGACGTCGAGTTTGTCGAGCACGCGGGCGCGGTGGTTCTCGGCGGTCTTGGCGCTGATGTCGAGCTTGCGGGCGATCTCTTTGGTGGTCAGGCCTTCGGCGATCAGATGGAACACTTCGCGTTCGCGTGGGGTGAGGCGGCCGTAAGGGTCTTCGACGGTGCGCTCGGGGTGGCGCATCTGTTCGGCCATGGCCTTGGCCGCCTGCGGGCCGAAATAGCTGCGGCCCGCATGCAGGCAGCGCACGGCGGCGAGCAGTTCCGAGGCTGCGCTGTCTTTGACCAGGTAGCCGGAAGCGCCGGCGCGCACGGCTTGCAGTACGTACTCGTCTTCCTGGTGCATGGTCAGCACCAGCACGCGGGTGTCGGGCAGGGCTTCGCGTAAACGCCGCACGACTTCGATGCCGTTGAGGCGCGGCATCGAGATGTCGGCGACGACGATGTCGGGGCGGGTGACGATGGCTTGGGTGACCGTCTCCAGACCGTCGGACGCCTGGGCCACGACTTCGATCGCGCCGTCGGCCTGCAACAGGCTGACGAGACTCTCGCGTACGAGAGTGTGGTCGTCTGCGATCAGAACCCGGATAGTAAAACTCGCCATGCGGGCAAGGTGCGCGCCGGCT
>DATEEP010000103.1:0-17592 GCA_035281095.1 Novosphingobium sp.
ATGTCACCTTCTTCGGCTTCGCCTGGCTGATACTGCCGATTACAAATTCGGTCGTTTGCTTGCGCTTCGTCATCTTCACCTCTGACGCCAAGATAGTGCTTTCGCGGTGTCCCGGAAAGAGCAAACCCCTCCGCTTCGGAGGCATCGCTTTCCCCTCAATGCCGGAAGTGGCGCATCCCGGTGAACACCATCGCGAGGCCCGCTTCGTCCGCAGCCTTGATGACCTCGTCGTCGCGGATCGAGCCGCCGGGCTGGATCACGGCCGTCGCGCCCGCTTCGGCGGCCGCGAGCAAGCCGTCGGCGAAAGGGAAGAACGCATCGGAGGCGACCGCGCTGCCCACTGTCCGCGCGCTTTCCCAGCCTTGCGTCTCCGCCGCTTCCTGCGCCTTGGCGGCGGCGATGCGCGAGCTGTCGCGGCGGTTCATCTGGCCCGCGCCGATCCCGGCGGTCGCGCCGTCCCTGGCATAGACGATGGCGTTGGACTTCACATGCTTGGCGACGGTCCAGGCGAAGAGGCAGTCGGCCAGCTCCTGCTCGGTCGGCTGGCGCTTGGTGACGACCTTGAGCATGTCGCGGGTGACGTGGCCGTTGTCGCGGTCCTGCACCAGGACACCGCCGGCGATGATCGTCGTGGTCTGCCCTGCGCGGCGCGGGTCGGGAAGCTGGTCGACCAGCAGCAGCCGCAGGTTCTTCTTCCTGGCGAAATGAGCCAGCGCTTCGTCGTCGGCGCCCGGCGCCACCACGACTTCGGTGAATATCCCACAGATCGCCTCGGCGGTCGGCCCGTCGAGCGGGACGTTGGTGGCGACGATGCCGCCGAAGGCGGACACCGAATCGCAAGCCAGCGCCTCGTTCCACGCGTCGAGCAGGACCGGGCGGCTGGCGACGCCGCACGGGTTGGCGTGCTTGACGATGACGACACTGGGCTGCCCGCCGGCTTCCGGCCGAGCGAACTCGGCGGCGAGTTCCAGCGCGGCGGCGGCATCGTTGTAGTTGTTGTAGGACAACTCCTTGCCCTGCACCTGCCGCGCCTGGGCGATGCCGGGGCCGTGCGGGCCGGCCGAGACATAGAGCGCCGCGTCCTGATGCGGGTTCTCGCCGTAGCGCAGCGTGGAGACCAGCCTGGAGGCCATGGCGCGGGTCGCGGGAAACTTCTCGCCCCGATCGACGCCGGCGAACCAGCCGGAGATCGCCGCGTCATAAGCGGCGGTCTGGGCGAAAGCCTTGGCGGCAAGGCGCTTGCGGAAATCGAGGCCGGTGGCGCCGTCGTTCTCCTCCAGCTCGGCCAGCAGTTCGGCGTAGTCGGCGGGGTCGGTCACGATCGCGACATAGGCGTGGTTCTTGGCGGCGGAGCGCACCATCGAAGGCCCGCCGATGTCGATATTCTCGATCACCTCGTCGCGGTCGGCGCCCTTGGCCACGGTCTGCTGGAACGGATAGAGATTGACGACGACAAGGTCGATCGCGCCGATGCCGTGTTCGGCCATGGCGGCGGCGTGGGCGGCATCGTCGCGCACCGCCAGCAGCCCGCCGTGGACCATCGGGTGCAGCGTCTTGACGCGGCCGTCCATCATCTCGGGAAAGCCGGTGAGGTCGGAAACGTCGCGCACCTCGAGCCCCGCGTCGCGCAGCGCCCTGGCGGTGCCGCCGGTCGAGACCAGCTCCACGCCGCGCGCCGCCAGCGCCAGGCCCAGCCCGGCAAGCCCGGTCTTGTCGGAAACGGAAAGCAGCGCACGGCGGATGGTAACGGAATCGGTCATGGATGGCCCCGTGTATGAGTTGGGGGCGCTCTAGACTCGTTCCGGTTCAGATGGAACCGGAACGAGTCTAGAGCGGGATGACTTTACATTGAACCATCTCGTCATTGCGAGCGGAGCGAAGCAATCCAGGGCCTCGCGTACCGCCCTGGATTGCCGTGCGGCTTCACCGCTCGCAATGACGAAGCAACGTAAAGTCATCATGCTCTAGATATTCTTAGTTTGCCGCGATTTCCGAGCCGGCAGGCGATTCCACCCGACTGGAAATCACTCCAGGAACTACCGTCGTCCCCGACTAGCCCATTTTCTTCAGCAGCCAGCCGAAGTTGCCACCCCCGCGCGAGACGAGGCCCTGGATCACGAGTTGCTGGATCGGGACCATTCGGCCTTGCCCGTCGATCCAGATGCTGTCCTCGATCGAGACTTCGCCGGACTCCGATCCCTGGAGCGCCCGGAACTGCCAGTAACTGCCGTCGGGCAGCGCGAGCCCCGCGCCTTGCGCGTCTTCCGACAGGCGAACCTCGATTCCGGCGCCGAGGTGGAAGCGGATCGCGAAGCTCACCTTGCCGCGCTTGCCCTTGCGGCCGCTCGGCACGAGCAGGTCCTCGCCGCGCAACTCGGTGCCGTCGTCGCGCAGGATCAGGATGCGGCGGTGGGTGAGACCGTAGCGCGCGGCATAGCCGTCGTGGCTCGCTTCCAGGCGCGTTGCGATGCCCCCGTTGCCGCTTGTGCCGTCGCCATCCAGGGTGCGGCGGTCGATGTCGACCTCGCCCACGCCCGCGCCGATCTTGCCGTTGATGAGCACGGCGGTGGAGTTGGCATCGTCCAGCGCCAGCGTCGAATGCGCCGCCGTCGCGCGCAGTCCCTGCTCCAGCCGCACCGGGACGAGCCCGCCCGCGCTGGCCGCGCCGCCGCAGTTGACGATCACGCGCTGCGCCCCGTGCGACAGCTCGAACGCCAGCGTCGAGGCGCAGCCGTAGCGCGCGTTCCTCGGCATCGGCGGCGGCGCGGCGTCGAACTGCAGCACGCTCTTGTGCGCCACGACCCGCTGGTAGCCCCACTGCCGCACGTCGCGCAGCGGCCGCGTGCGCACGCCGCTGGCTTCGATCAGGCGCGCGATCTCGTCCGCTTCGATCGCCCAAGCGCCCTGCCAGCTGCCCAGCGAGCCGTCGCCGTGGGTCAGTGCCAGCAGCGGCGGCACCAGCATCGCCAGCATCGTCTCGATCGCCTGCGGCGGATCGCGCCGGGTCGCGTGGTAGCAGGCGCGCATCCGGATCAGCAGCGAGATCGCTTCGTGCTGCGCCAGCGGGCTGCGCGACAGCACGCCGCCATCGTCGCCGATCATCTCGCCGAGCGCCTTGACCAGCCCCGCTTCGCCATAGAGCCGGCGCGGTCGTCCCTCGGGCAGCAGCAGCCCGGCGGCGACGATGGCGCACCAGCCCGCGACCTCGCTCAACCCGTCCTCGGCATGGTGGACATGGCGGTCGAGCCAGCGGGCGGTCTCCTCAAGCGCCTTCAGGGTGTGCGAGCGCAGCTTGCGGTCGTGGCCCGAGAGGATCAGCGGCGCATGGACCAGCCAGTTGAGCAGGCGCGGCCCGGCATTGGAGACCATCCACGCCGCGCCCTTGCCCGGCTTCGATGGTATCTTGGGATTGGCCTGCATCCATGCGGAAAGCACGCGTTCGGCGATGGGCGCGGCCTGCTCGCGCGGGGCGCAGGCGTCGAGGTCGGCCAGCCAGCCGAAGCTGTGCACGGTGCGTTCAAGCGGCGGCGGCACGCGGCCGATGCCGCCGAAATCGACTTGCGCGATCGGCGTCTTGGCGCCGTGGACCAGGAAGTGCCCGGCGCGCAGCGCCATCCCGGCGGCGCGATCTCCCGCAAGCGGGCTCGACACGGTGGCCAGCAGCCGCATCTTCGGCTTGCGGCCCACGGGAGATGACAGCATCGATGCCGGAACGCCCAGGCGATAGGCGAGGCGGATCAGGCGCTCACCGGCGCTGATCGCGGGCGGGGCGAAGTCGGACAGGGCGAGCGCCCGGCCAGGCTCGATGATCTCGCCGCGCGGGTGCTGCTCCTCCGAACGGAGCACTGCCGGGGATTGGGATGGATCGCCTTCGCTCAAAACCCCCTCCTCGCCCGCCTGCGCGAGCGGTATCCCCGGAGACGCCCGCCTGCTCCGCCTGACCCGGAGATCCCCTTCGGTGGAACTGTGCGGATCGGCTTCGGCCATGGGTCTAGCTGTTTTCCTTCTGTCGGGTTTCCTGGCGCGCTTGCTTCAGCGCCGCGATGTTCGCCGCGTAGCGGGAAGGACCGCCGGTGAACGTGGCCGATCCGGCGACCAGCACGTCCGCGCCCGCTTCCACGCAAAGCCGGGCGGTCTCGGCGTTCACCCCGCCGTCGACTTCCAGCCGGATGTCGCGGCCGGTTTTGTCGATCATCTTGCGCACCGCCTCGATCTTGCGAAGCTGGCTGGAGATGAAGCTCTGTCCGCCGAAGCCGGGATTGACGCTCATCACCAGCACGAGGTCGATATCGTCGATCAGATAATCGAGCATCTTGGCGGGCGTCGCCGGATTGAGAGAGATGCCGGGCTTCTTGCCCAGGTTGCGGATCGCCTGCACGGTGCGATGGATATGCGGCCCGGCTTCGGGGTGGACGGTGATGATATCGGCGCCCGCCTCGGCGAACGCTTCGAGATAGAGGTCGATCGGCGCGATCATCAGGTGGACGTCGAACGGCTTGGCGGTGTGCGGGCGCAGCGCCTTGACCACCGCCGGGCCGATGGTGATGTTGGGCACGAAATGGCCGTCCATCACGTCCACGTGGATCCAGTCCGCCCCCGCCTCGTCGATCGCGCGCACTTCCTCGCCCAGCCGCGCGAAGTCGGCCGAGAGAATGGAAGGGGAGATCAGCGGGGTCACCATGCCGGAACGATCCTTTGCACGGCGATTAGACACGGCCCATGGCGCGGACAAGCTGAAGCCGGGTATTTTTCCACACGCTTGGTTAATGCGCCATCCCGCGCAAGGCCATCCGATGCGCTGGTGCGATGAACCGATAATTCAGTCGTCATTCACGGCAGGACGTTCATATATGTCGCAACGATGCGGGAACGCGATGGCAGAGGCCGGGGTTTGTCCCAGGGTTTTGGAGGCATGGGTCGGCCGTCACGCGATGCGGCCGCATTCTCCCACTATGATGGAAGCAGGAATGAACGCAGCTCATTTTGGACAGGTGTTTCGCTTGCGCCCGGTGATCGCCGCGCTGACGGGCGTGTTCGCGGTGGCGGGCATGGCCACTTCGGCGCCGGCGGTGGCCCAATACCGGCAGGAAGTGCGCAACGACCTGAGCCAGTGCCGCAGTTCCGGCCCGGCGGTGATGGTGACCGTCGATGGCGTCAGCTCGTCGAGCGGCACGATGCGGGTGCAAACCTACAAGGGCACCAGCGCGGACTGGCTCAAGAAGGGCCGCTGGCTCAACCGGGTCGAGGCGCCCGCCCGGCGTGGGACGATGACCTTCTGCCTGCCGGTGCCGGGACCGGGGACATACGCCGTGGCGATCCGTCACGACGTCAACGGCAACGGCAGCACCGACTTGTCGCAGGACGGCGGCGGCATGTCCAACAACCCCAGCATCAATCTCTTCAACCTGGGCAAGCCGAGCTACACCAAGACCGCCTTTCCGGTGGGCAACCAGGTGAAGTCGATCCGCATCCAGATGAAGTACATGTAAGTCGCTTGCAGGTGCGTTTCATACGCCTTGCAAGGGACTTTCAGATGCGGGTTTGCCGGCGGGCGCGCCAGACCGCAAACAGCACTCCGGGCGCGGCGAGCAGGGGGTGCCTTTCGCGCCACGGCGTCAGCTCGACCGGCACCCCGGTATGCCGCTCGATCTTCCAGGCGGCATAGCGCGCGGCCCCTTCGAAGGTGGCCGAGGCGCGCACCAGCCTGACCAGGTTGAGCGGCTTGCCCAGCCGTCGGCGCCGCTTCCACCAGCGGCGGATCCGCGCGCGTTCGGCTGCCGGGACTTCGGGCGCGATGCCGCCGCCGTCCTCCTGGAAGGCGAGGCCTTGCGCTGCGAGCGCGGCAGGCAGCAGGCCGGTGAAATGCTCGCGGTTCAGCTCGATGATCGAGCGGGCCCGGCTGGCCCTCTCCATGCGGAATTCCGCCTGGTACGTCGCTTCGAACAAGGCCCGCCAGTATTCCTCCTCGGCACCGCTCTTCGGCCCCACGGCCACCGCGAGCCGCGCCGCCGTCCGCACCGCCGAGGCGATCGCCGCGATCACCGCCTCGCGCGCGGCGGGGTCGGGGCAGGCGACCAGCGCGCTCGGTTGGCAGAACCGGGTCCAGATCGTGGTGTCGAGCAGCCGGCCGGAGGCGGCCTCGGCGAATTTGGCCAGGGTCATCGCCGCGATCTTGGCGCGCAAGGCCAGCCTCTCGCCCTCGGCGGCAAAAGTCCATTCGCGATAGCTGACGCGCGGCCAGATCCCGCCCTCCGGTGGTCCGTCCAGCAGCACGTAGAAGTCGAGCACGCCTTCGAGCGACCCGGTTCGCAAGTTCGAGCCGTAGAAGAGAACCGCCCTTGCGCCGGCCTGTTCGGCCAGCATTCGCGCCATCGCGGCGACGGCGGGCGCCACGTCCCTAGTCAGCCCCGAGGCGGTCCGGGTGTCGAGCGTGTCGCTCACGGCACGATGAAGCGCAGCGCGGGGCCGGTGGTCACTTGGTAGCGGCCGGAGGGAAACGATTCGCCATCGAGGATGAAACTGTCCTCAAGTTCCAGGGCGAATTCGCCCGCCGCGCCCTGGTGGATGCCGAGTTTCGCGCGAGAGGCGGGACGCTTGCCGTAGAACACGCCCGGCAGCGCCGCGAGCATGCGGCGGCGGGGCGCGTCGATCACGAAGTAGCGAATCTTGCCCGGTTCGGCCTTCCCCGCGAAGGGCCGGACGCCGAGCGGGAACGCCGATAGCGTCGAAAGCAACACGAAGAAGCGCCCGGCCGTCGAGTCCTTGCCGCTGTGGGGAATCTCGGGGCCCCCGCTCCCGCCGATCCGCAAGCGCATGGTCCACGGCCGGCGCCAGGGATTGCCGGCCGTCGCGAAGATCGCCTGGACCACGCCGGCCGCGGCGGTGACGGCAACGGCGAAGCTCTGGAACGCGCCGTGGCGATGGGCGACCTGCCCCGCCTCGATCGCCGCATTGAAGACGCCCGCGCCGAGGATGAACCCCAGGCGACGGCGGCTGTCGGGTACGTCGAGGCTTTCGACCATCAGCGGTTGCCGGGTCACCGTCCTGCCCGCGCGTGCGGCGCGCAAGGCCTCGCGCACCGGCCATTTGCCGGGGAGCCCGAGGTCGAGCGCCAGCGCATTGGTCTTGCCCCGGGGCAGCACCAGGATCGCCGGCCACTCGTCACCGAAGATCGGCATGCCGCGTGTCAGGACGTCGCGCACCGTTCCGTCGCCCCCGCCGATCGCCAGCACCGGGACCTTGGCATTGGCGAAGTCCGCCAGCGCGGCCTCCAGCTCGGGTTTTGTCCGGGGCGCCATGCTCACGACGCCGGGCTGGTCGAGCGCGGGGATGGCGCGGGCGTTGCGGTGGCTGCGCGGATTGAGGATCACCGCGACATGCAGCGACGGGAGGCCCGCCGGGCCGTTTGCGGCACTTGTGGGAACCCGTTCCGCCTGCGCCCCGGTATCGGGTTGTGATGCCGCGCTCGTCATTCGACGGCCTTTAGCGATTTCGCGCCGGATGAAAACATCTGGCGCGATGCCGGCGGCTCAGGAAGCGGGCGTCGTCGCCGTCCGCGCCTTTATAAGGCGCATGAGCACGAGGCCGAGCAGCAGCGACTGGACCACCGCATTGGCGAAGACCGCAGCCGCCACGCCCTCCGCGCCGAGCATCGGCTCGAACAGCAGTGCCCCGCCGACCATCACCGCCGTCGCCACCAGCCGCACCAGGAAGGCGAGGTGCGCGCGGTGGGCGGCCATGATGCTCGGCTCGAACGCGACGATGATCAGATCGGTGCAGGCGGCCGCCGTCAGCCACAGCAGGCTGTAATAGGCGAGCCCGAACTCCTCGCCGCCGACGACCTCGAGGATCTGCCGCCCCAGCAGGACCACCAGCGCGAACACCAGCGTGCTGACCACCAGCGAGATGCGGACCGAACGCATGATCATGCCGCCCAGGCTCCCCAGCCCCTGGTTGCGCACCGCGCGGACGATCTCCGGAAACGCGGCCTTGGAGACCATCTGCGATACGGTCGACAGCGAGCGGCTGAGCTGCGCCGCCAGCCGGAACGCGCCCGCCGCGGCCGTGCCGGTAAGGCCGCCGACGAGGAACAGCGGCAACTGCTTGGCCGACATGAAAAGCGTCTGGCTGAAGTTGCTGGTCAGCGAATAGCGCACGATCCCCGGATTGTCGGCGATCACCTCGCGGATGCGCTGGCCGTCCTTGCGGATCAGCGCAAGGTCGCCGGTCTTGTGGATGGCGTACCAGTGGGCGCCGGCGGTCAGCAGTTCGGCGATCGCCCAGGCGATCAGGAAGGCCTGCAGCGTCGGGTGGACGATGCCGACCGCGATCGCGCCGATCAGCCTTAGCGTCGGCGTCGCGCTTTCCGCGGCGGCGGCGAGCGAAAAGCGGTCGCGCAGCCGCAGGATGCCCAGCGGCGTCGAGCGCAGCGACAGCAGCATGATCACGTTGAAGATCAGCGTGGCGCGCGCCAGCGTCGGCTTGAGGCCCAGCGCGTCGGCGAAGAAATGGAGGATGACCACCGCCGCGACGATCCCCGTCACCGCGCTCACCACGTCGAGCAGAACGGCGCTGCGGAACAGGCGCGCAAGCTTGGTGCGATCGCCGTTCTCGATGTGATTGACGCCGTACTGGATGATGATCTGCCAGGTCTGGAACGCCAAGAGGTTGGCAAGCAGCTGCGCCGCGCCGGTGATGAGCGCGAAGGCGCCGAAATCCTCGACCCCCAGCGATCGGGTAACGATGGCTAGGTAGATCAGCGAGAACACGGCGGCGAGGCCGCGGCTGGCCATCATCCAGCCGAAATTCTGCATGACGGAGACCAGCGCCTCGGGTGCGTTGCGTAATTTCAGGATAATCGCATTCACACCCGGTGGGCTCTCGATCTGCTGGAGCGGTCTCGTCCGGTAAATGGACCAGTCGCATCCGATGCACAACCCGGCGAGGGACAAGCCGCTCCCTCGCCGGAAAATTGTCGCGCGGCGGCAATCGAATTTGCCAACGTCCGTCAAGCGGGTATGTAGGCGCCAGTTGTGGTGAGCGTTCCTGCGCAGCCTCGTTTCAGGTTTTCAGGAATGATCGCTCCCACCAGGTTGTCCCCCGCCGCTCGGCGGGACGTGAAGCTGCTGTTCATCGCCAAGCATGCCAGGGGAGACGGGCGTCTCCACGGCGACGACGGCAACCACTCGCCCTACCATTTCGAGATCCGCTCGATCCTCGACGGCCTGTTCGAACGGCTGGAGGTCGCCAGCGGCTACGACGCGCTGTTCGCGGACCGGGGCGTCGATTTCGTGTTTCCGCTGCTCAACCGGGGCGGGTTCTTCAATTCCGAAATGCTCTGCCCGCTGTTGTGCAACCGTCTGGGCATTCCGTACCTTGGCGCCAATCCGATCGTGCGCGGCATTGCCGACGACAAGCACCTGACCAAGCTCGAGGCGCGCGCGCGCGGCGTGCCCACATGCGACTGGGCCGTATACCGGGCGGGCGCGCCGGTTGAGCCGGGCCGGGCTCCCAAGGCGCGCCGCTGGGTCATAAAGCCCAACAACAGCTCGGCGAGCTGGGGTGTGAGCGATGCGCACGACTGGGAGGGCGTGAGAGCAGCGGTGCTGGCTATCCATGCCGAAGGGCACGACGCGATCGTCGAGCCCTTCATCAACGGCAGTGACATCGGCGTGCCGGTGATCGAGCGCGGCGGCAGTCCGTTCATCATGCCGCCGACGCTCACTCGGCAATCCGACCCGACCGAACTGCGCACCTACGAAGAGAAGCGCGATCTGGTCGACAGCGCAGCCAAGTTCGAGCTGATCCCGTTCGACAACCCCGCACTGTTGTCCAGGCTGCGCGAGATGACGCTGGAGATGGCCGAGGTGTTCCGCCCGTTCGACTATGGCCGCTTCGAGTTCCGGCTGGACGAGGAAACGGGCGAGATGAACCTTCTGGAAGTCAATCTGCAGTGCAACCTGTGGTCGCGCAAATCCTTCGGACTCGCCGCGCGCCAGATGGGCTGGACCCATGCCGACCTGATCGAGACGCTGGTCGCCGAAAGCCTCGCCCGTCACGGACTGGCGGAACGGGAACAGCAGGAGCGGGCGGCATGAGCGCGCCCACCGTTATCGTCCTTGCCGGCCAGCGGGCGGGCGTGGTCAATCCCCTGGCGGAGCGGGCGGGAGTGAGCCACAAGTGCCTCGTCCCGGTGGGCGGCAAGCCCCTGATCCTGCACGTGATCGACGTTCTGGCGCGGTTGTCGCCCCGGCCCGAGGTGCTGGTCTCGGTCGAGCCGGAAGCCCATGGCGAACTGGCCGTGCTGCTCGCCGACTACGTCCAGGACGGCCTGCCGATCGCATTCGTCGCCTCCGCGCGCAACCTGGCGCAAAGCGTGCTGATCGCCGCGCAAGGGTGCCCCGGCCCGATCGTCGTCACCACCGCCGACAACGTGCTGCTGACCGCCGCGTCGATCGAACGGGTGCTGGCGGAGTTGAAACAATCGCAGGCCGTCGCCTGCATGGCCAGCGAGGCGGCGGTGAAAGCGGTCCATCCCGAGGCGCAGCGGAACTTCTACAAATTCCGCGACGGCGGCTATGCGAACTGCAACCTCTATGGTCTGGCCGGTCCCGCCGCGCTGGGCGCCATCCAGGTGTTCCGCGAAGGCGGGCAGTTCCAGAAGAACCCCAAACGTCTCATCACCGCGTTCGGCCCGATCAACATGCTGCTGGTTCGCATGGGCTGGGTGACCTTGCAAGGCGCCATGAAGCTGGCTTCCCGCCGTTTCGGACTGACATTTCGCGCACTGGTGTTCGGCGACGGATCGGCGGCGGTCGACGTCGACAACGAACGCACTTACGCGATCGCCGAGATGGTGCTGAACCGCCGGACGTCGGCTGGCTGAGCGAACCCAGAGCGATTTCGAGGCAGGTGGAATCACCTGCCGGCTCGGAAATCACGGCAGACAAAGAATATGCGAACCCGTTCCGGTTCAATCCGGACCAGAACGAGTCCAGCCAGTCAGAACCGCGCCGTCTCTCGCCGGTCCTGGATGACCTCCACCCGGTCGGGCTGCGCATCGAGCAGGCTCGCGGCAAGACGCAGCTTTTCGCCCACCCGCTCGATGTCGCTGCGGAATCGTTCGGCCAGCTGATCGGCGTCGAGCCCGAGCAGCGCCGATATGAGCGGCGCCGACAGCGCGAAGCGCAGGGTCGCGGCGCTTTCACCCTCGGCGTTCTTCAGGCACAGCACCGGCTGGCCCAGATGGCAGATGTCGCTTGCGGTCAGGATCTGGTCCGGGTCCTCGAAGCGATCCGAGATGTCGAGATAGAGCAGGTGGTACAGGGTGCGTGCATGGAGGAAGCCGAGCGGCCGTCCCGTGACCGGATGCGGCATGGTGATCTCGACCACGTGCAGCATCTTGCGGTCCAGCGGGTTGGGCGCGTGTCCGTCCACATCGCTCGCGGTCGCGGCATCCGCCAGCCGGAACGGCAGATCGTGCGAGAGATCGCGCAGCGCTGCATTGAACGCGTCGATCACGTCGTCGATCAGTGACGGCGGCAGCGCGAAGACGCGCTGGATCTCGAACATCGCCGCTTCGAGCCGCAACAGCATGCCGAAGTTGACCGACCGCGGCAGCACCTCGTCGCAACTGGTCCAGCGCGCCGGCATTTCGGAGCGGGCGAAGAAATCGCCCAGCCCGGCCTGTGCCGGTTCCCCGGCGATCATCCGCGCCGAAAGCCCGTCGGGCACGAAGGCGAAGGCACTGAACGGAGGGGCGCCGAAGAACTTCGAGCCGGTGATGAACACCATGGCGCCGAGATCGAGGTAGCGGCGGACGGCGGCGGGAGAAATGCGGCCCTGGCAGGCGTCGACCGCGATGTCTATCCGGCCGCCGAAGCGCGCGACCAGCCGTTCGAGCCCGGGAAGATCGGGCGCGACGATGCCGGTCTTGGAGCGGTGGATGACATGCAGCAGCGGCCGCTCGCCCAAATCGAGCGACGTATCGATCGCGGCCTCCAGCTCGTCGAGATATTCCGCCTCGGCCTGCACCGGGCCCATCTCGCTGCGCATGCGTACGACCTGGACGCGAATGGTCTCGGGCGCAAAGCCGGGAAGCGGATCGCCCTGCGTAACCGCCTTGCCTTGCGCGGTGCGCGGCGCGAAGTACCGCCCTGCCTGCGAGAACTGGCAGCCGCTGCCGACTTCCTCGACTTCCACCACCAGGTTGCGCACCGGCTTCGCGTCCCGCAGCGCCGCCGCCAGCGCCAGATACTCCAGATCGGTGCCCGAAGGCCCGAAGGCGACATCGACCCCATCGGCCAGGCCATAGGCGCGGCGCAGGCGGCCCCGGATCGCTTCCAGCCGCTCGGCATAGACCGTCTGCGCATCCGAACGTTCGACCTTCTCGCGCAGGGCATGATGGATCGCCTGCACGTGGCGGAAGGCTTCGGACGAGATCGAGCTGGCGGTGGAGGACGAATACATCACCGATGTCATCGGCGAAGGCGCGCAGCCGTAGGAATTCAGGCCGCTGCGTTCGTCGATCGTGATTCGGTCGTCACCGCCCTGGCTCATCAGCGAAGCGGTGGGCAAGCCCAGCCCGAAGTGAGAAAGCGCGTACATTCTGCCTCCGTGTCGCATGGTCGGCATGCAGCCGGGCTGAACGAACGGCCCGGCATTGGTATCCACCTGTCCTTGTGTCGCCTGTCAGCGCTGCTATAGGCGCGAAACTTTCGATCCGGCCGGACGCCGGCTCCTTAGCTGTTTCGAGAGACTTATGCCAGCCAGCGCCAGCGACCTTGTAAAACTTAGGCTTTCCCCGGCGGATCGCCAGCGCCTGAAGATCCTGTTCATCGCCAAGCACGCGCTGGCGGACGGCGGGCGCGATCCGGTGGACGGGGACCACGCGGTGTACCACCGCCACGTTCGCGATACGCTGGAGGGGCTGGGGCTGAACCTGATCGTCGCCAACAGCTTCGATGTGCTGAACACCCGGCCCGACGCCGATTTCGTGTTCTCGCTGCTCAATCGCGGCGGATTCTTCAATTCCGAGATGCTGGCGCCGTTACTGTGCTCGCGTCTCGGCATCCCCTATCTCGGCGCGCGGCCGATCCTGCGCGGGCTGTCGGACGACAAGCACCTGATGAAGATGGCCGCCCGGGCGCGGCGCGTGCCCACGGCGGATTCCGCCATCTGCAGGTTCGGGCAGGGCATTCCCGAGGCGGCGCCGTTCGCCGCCGCTCGCTACGTGTCGAAGCCCAACAACTCCTCCGCCTCGTGGGGCGTCAACGTCGCCCGGACATGGGACGAAGTGCGCGGCCAGATCGCCGCGATCCACGCCGAGGGCCATGACGCGCTGGTCGAGCCGTTCATGCGTGGCATCGACCTGGAGCTGCCGGTGATCGGCGGACCGGAAGCCGAACAGTTCCTGCCGCTGATGCGCTTCACTTTCGATCCGGATGCGCTGCGCACATATGCGCACAAGCGGGGCTTCGAGAAGAGCGACGCCAGGCTGGAGCAGGAACTGGACGAAAGCGTAATCGCCAAAGTCGCGCAATATACCCGCGCGCTGCTGCCCGAGCTTTCGCCGTTCGATTACGGCCGCTTCGAATACCGCCTCGATGCCGAGACCGGGGAGATCCGGTTCCTCGAAGTGAACTTGCAGTGCAACATCTGGGCGCCGCGCGTGATCGGGACCTCCGCCGGGCTGGCCGGGTTCACCTACCCCGAACTGCTGGAAACGATCATCGCGTCGAGCCTGATGCGCCAGGGCCTGCTCGAACAGGAACCCGAGCGCATTCCCGCCCATGGCTGAGGCAAGTCCCTTCGCCGTCATCGTCATGGCGGCGCAGCGCGCGGGCGTGGTCAATCCGCTGGCCGAGCGGGCAGGCGTCAGCCACAAGTGCGTGGTGCCGATCTGCGGCAAGCCGCTGATCCTCCATGTGTTCGAAGCGCTGGCCGCGACGCCGGGGGTGAGCGAGGTTCGCGTGTCGCTGGAGCCCGAAGCGTGGGATCTGGTGCGGGCGCTGTCGGCGCCGCTCGATGACAAAGGGATTGCGCTCGGGTTCGTGGCATCGGCGGAATCGATCGCCGACAGCGCCTATCGCTCCGCGGAGGGCATTGCGGGCCCGTTCCTCATCACCACGGCCGACAATGTGCTGATGACGCCCGATGCGGCGCGGCGAATGATGGCCAGCGTAACGGAGGCGGACGTCGCGGTGGGCCTTACCACGCGTGAGGCGGTACTCGAGGCGCGCGGCGAAGTGCCGGGGCCGGACAACACCAATGTCGGTCCCTACAAGTTCTCCGACGTGCGCGTGTCCAACTGCAACCTCTATGCATTCCGGAGTGCCGAGGTGCTGCGCGCCGCGGAGATGTTCCGCGAAGGCGGCCAGTTCTCCAAGAGCAAGGGACGGCTGATCCGCGCGGTCGGGCTGATGAACGTGGTGCTCGTGGCGCTCGGGCTGGTGACGCTCGAAGGCGGGTTCCGACGCATTTCCAGGCGCTTGGGCATCCGCATGGCGCCGGTGGTGCTGGCGGACGGCAGCCAGGCGATCGACGTCGACAACTTCAAGACTTACGACCGCGCCGAGCGCTTTTTGAAGCAGCGCGCGCAATGACGAAGCTATGGAATTTGGTCAGGCCAGCGGCCGCATAAGCCCGGAAATGTCGCCCAGTTCCGGCAGGCGTTCGAGGGCATCGCGCAGTGCTTCGGCCTTGTCCTCGGGCAGTGCCTGACGGACGCAGAGGTCGAATTTCTCCCGGTATTGCGCGGCGGTGAACGGCTTGGCCTTGCTGCCGACCGCCCATTGCAGCGCGGTCTCCACCGTGCGTCCGTCCTTGAGCGCAACCGCGACGCGCGTGTCGGGAAAGCCCTTCGTATCGTCGAGCGGTTCGGCGGAAACCAGCGGATAGATCGCATGCAGATCGGGGCGCGCCACGGCGTCGTCGGTGAAATGCGACAGGGTGCAATTGCCATCGACCAGCACCGCCGCCAGCGCGAACGGGAGCGAGAACTTCGCCTGCGCCGGGCTTTGCGGATCGGGATACATCAGGTTTGCAAGGTGGCTGCGCGGGGCATGCACCCGGATCGCATCGACATCGGCGGCTGAGAAACCGTGCTTGCCGCGCAGTTCGAGCAGTCCGTCCATCGACCGGTGGGCGCTGCCGCAATTGGGAAAGCGCTTGGCGCGCAAACCCTCGCTCAGGATCAGCAGCGGCTCGCCGATATCGCCGGATCGAAAGCGCGGGCCGTCCTGGTCCGGATCGAGCCCGGCCATCAGCTTGCGCATGCCCTTGGGTCCGTCGAGCGTGTCGGCCCCGGCGTCGAGCCCGGCGCGGGCGAGGCTGGCCGCGAGGACCCCGGCCTTGGCGGCGAGGCCGGCATGAAGCGGCTTGGTCATCGTTCCGAACTGCGCGATGAAGCCGCCCGCCATGCTGGTGGCGATGGAAAGCGCATGCGCGGCCTGCCGCGTGTCGAGCCGCAGCAGCCGCGCGCAGGCCGCCGCCGCGCCGACCGCGCCGACCGTCGCGGTCGCGTGCCAGCCCAGTTGGCGGTGGCGCGGATTGAGTCCCTCGCCGACGCGGCCCAGGATTTGCAGCCCGGCGATGAAGGCGTCGATCGCTTGCGCCCCGCTTGCCCGCTCCTGCTCGGCGAGAGCGAGGATCGCGGGCACCAGCACGGCGCTGGCGTGGGCCTTGCCGGGATCGAAGTTGTCGTCGAAGTCCAGCGCGTGAGCCGCCGTGCCGTTGACCATGGCGGCCCACGGCGCGGCAAAGCGCGCGCCCGCGCCGATGGCGGTGCAGGGCCCCGCCCCCCAGTGCCGCACCGTCTCCAGGACAGGCGCGACGGCCTCGTCCTTCACGCCCAGCACGGCCACGCCGATCACGTCGATCAGCGCGTGGTGCGCGGCGCGGATCGCGGCCTCGGGCCACTCGGACGGAGTCTCGGCGAGCCACTGGCCGAAATCGACGACGGGATTGGGTGTCTTGGAACGCGCCACGGTGTATCCTCACATGAGGAACCGTTCCATTGAGGCAGGGGAATCACGAATGCAACAGCAAGCCCTGCTCGACGATGCGGCGGCCCTGGCCGGCCGGCTGGTCTCGCTACGCCGCGCGATCCATGCCGAGCCGGAGCTGGGGCTCCACACTCCCAGGACGCGCGACAAGATCCGCGCCGCGCTGGCGCACCTGCCGCTGGAATGGCGCGAGGGGCCTTCGACCACCGGCATGGTCGCGGTGCTGAGGGGTCGGGGCGATCCCGGTCGTTCGGTATTGCTGCGCGGCGACATGGACGCGCTGCCGATGCCCGAGGAGACGGGGCTGGAGTTCGCCTCGACCGTGCCCGGCGCGATGCATGCCTGCGGCCACGACGCCCATGCCGCGATGCTGGCGGGCGCGGCGGAGCTGCTGGCCGCCCATGCCGACACGCTGACAGGAGAAGTGCGCTTCATGTTCCAGCCGGGCGAGGAAGGCCACCACGGCGCGCGCTTCATGCTGGAGGACGGACTGCTGGGCGGGCAGGGCGGATGGCCGCTCCCCGGCGCCGCCTTCGCGCTCCACGTCTTCCCCAACGCGCCGCACGGGCTGATCGGCGGGCGCGCCGGGCCGCTGCTTGCCGCCGCCGACCAGTTCCACGTGACCGTCGCCGGCAAGGGCGGCCATGCCTCGCTGCCGCACGAGACGCTCGATCCCGTGCCGGTCGCCTGCGAGATCGTCACCGCGCTGCAAGCCATGGTGACGCGCAAGTTCAGCGTGTTCGATCCGGTGGTCTTGACGGTGGCGCGGATCGAGGGGGGAACGACCTTCAACGTGGTGCCCGACAGCGCCGTGATCGAGGGGACGATGCGTTCGCTCTCGTCCGCGAACCGCGAGCGGCTGCGCGAGAACCTGCGGCTGGTCGCGGCCGGGATCGCGGGAGCCCATGGGCTTGCCGCCGATGTCCGGATCATCGAGGGATTTCCGGTGACCGTCTGCGACGAACGCGCCGTGGCCTTGGGCGAGCGCGTGGCGCGCGGCCTGTTCGGCGACGAGGCATTCCGCCGCCTCGACGATCCGATCATGGGCGCGGAAGATTTCGCCTATGTGCTGGAGAAAGTGCCGGGCGCGATGTTCTTCCTCGGCGCCAGCCATGCGGGAGAGGACTGGACGCAATGCTGCGGCATCCATTCGACGCGGATGATGCTGGACGAGGCGGTCCTGCCGCGCGGCGCCGCGCTGCTGGCCGGACTGGCGCGGCAATTCCTGGCGGATGGCTTCGACTGAATGGGTCCGCCGCGCGGCACGGGACGCGGCATCGACGGAATGTCAGGCTCTTACATCGGCCCAATCGGGGTGCTCGTCGAACTTGGCGGCGACATAGGAGCACAGCGGCCTGACCTTGAAGCCCTGCTCGCGCGCATCCGCCACCAGGGCCTCGACCAGTCGCGCGGCGATGCCGCGTCCGCCGATTGGAGGGGGTACCAGCGTGTGGTCGGCGATCCGCGCGCCGCCGCTCTCCACCCAGGTCAGTCGGCCGATGTGGTCGCTGCCGGGAACGTGGGCGCGGTACTCGCCGCGATGTCCATCCTCATGTCGGGTGATGGTGACGTCGGTCATGGATGCTCC
>DATEEP010000104.1:0-6845 GCA_035281095.1 Novosphingobium sp.
TTCGCCAACGATCCGTTCTATCGCTTCTTCATGCAGGACGAGGCGTTCGGCTACCGTCAGCGTCGCGAACAGAGTCTCGGTTCCGGCGTCGTCGTCTCGCCTGACGGCTATGTCCTCACGAACAACCACGTCGTCGGCAACGCCCGCGCCGAGGTGACGGTGCTGCTGCCCGACAAGAGCGAGATGCGCGCGACCATCGTCGGTGTGGACGAGGACACCGATATCGCCGTTCTCAAAGTGGATGCGAAGAACCTGCCGACGCTCCCCTGGGGCGATTCGTCGAAGCTGAGGGTGGCCGAGTGGGTACTCGCCGTCGGCAATCCGTTTGGCGTGCTGAGCCAGACGGTCACGCTGGGCATCGTCAGCGCCACCGGCCGCAGCCTCGAGGGACGGCTCGCCACCTACGAGGATTTCATCCAGACCGATGCCGCGATCAATCGCGGCAACTCGGGCGGGCCCATGTTCGACATGAAGGGCAACGTCATCGGCATCAACAACGCCATCTTCTCGCCGACCGGCGGCAGCGTCGGCATCGGCTTCGCGATTCCCGCCGAAATCGCCGCGCCGATCGTCGAGAGCCTGAAGCGCGGCGAGACGATCCAGCGCGGCTATCTGGGCGTGCGCATCCAGGCGGTCGACGAGGATCTCGCCGCCTCGCTCGGCATCGCCCATAACAAGGGCGAGTTCGTGCAGGCGGTCGAGCCCGGCGGTGCTGCCGCCAGCGCCGGCATCCAGGCGGGCGACGTGGTGCTCAAGGTCGCCGGCAAGGAAGTGACCCGCGACCAGACGCTGTCGTACCTCGTCGCCAATACCTCGCCCGGAACCCGCATCCCGGTCGAGCTGATCCGCAACGGCCGCCGCATGACGGTCACCGCCACGGTCGGCAAGCGCCCCACCGAGGAGGAACTGGCGCAGCAGCAGTTCGACCCCGAGCAGGAACAGGGCGGCGACCAGTTCGGCAGTGCTCCGCAGCAGCAGCAGGGCGGCGGCGTTTCGGAGCAGGCGCTCGGGCTCGCGGTACTGCCGCTGACCCCGCAGATCGCGCGGCAACTGGGTGCGTCGGACAATACCACCGGACTGGTGATCAACGCCGTCGATCCCAATTCCGATGCGGGCGCCAAAGGGCTTCGGCGCGGGGATATCATCCTGACCGCCAACTACACCGGCGTGCGCAGTATCGCCGACCTGGAGACGGCGATCCGCAGCGCCAAGCGCGACAAGCGCGACGCCCTGCTGCTCAGCGTCCAGCGCCGGGGTCAGCCGGCGACTTACGTGCCGATCCGGTTGCGGTGAGACTCATGCAATCGTGTTGCGAGGAAGCCCCCATTCGACTTGGGCCGACGAAGCAATCCGGGGCGGCGCAACATCACCTTGGATTGCTTCGGGCGGTCTATCTTGAGCGGCGGTTGCAAACAGCCAGCCGAAGGACTCGCAATGACGACTGCTGGAGCGGGATGATTTTACACTGAATCGTCATTGCAAGCGGCAAAGCCGCGCGGCAATCCAGGGCGGCACGCGAGGCCCTGGATCGCTTCGCTACACTCGCAATGACGAGATGGTTCAATCCATTGTCATCGTACTACAAATTTCAAGGAACAGCCTGACCCGGCCTTCCGGCGCTGGGAGGCACGCCACGCTCGGGCGCGACGTTGACCGGCGCGCGGCCGGCCGGGCCTCCCCTGGGTCCTTCTCCACCCACCGGCGGCGCGGCCCGAAGGCCCGGATCGCGCGAGCCCGTATCTCCCTGTCCTCCGCTGCCCCCGCCGATCGCGCGGTTGAGGAAATCGTCGCTGGCGGCGGGCGGCGCGCGGTTCGGATCGGTGCCCGGTGCCGGCGAGGGCGGCAGGCCCTGCCCGGCGCCCGGCTCGATCAGGTTGCCCTCCTCGTCGACGTAATAGTAATCGTCGGGATTGCCCATCAGCTCTTCGTCGTCGGGCTCCAGTTGCCAGTCGGGCAGCTTCAGCTCGGTGTCGAACTGCTCGACCGGGCGCTTCGCCACGGCATAGCGCATGAACGAGGCGAAGGCGCGCGCGGGCGCGGTGCCGCCCTGCAGGCCCGGCACGGCTTTCGCATCGTCGCGGCCCATCCACACGGCGGTGGTGATGCCGCTGGAGAAGCCGATGAACCAGCCGTCCTTGTTCGAGCTGGTGGTGCCGGTCTTGCCCGCGACGGGCCGTCCGATCTGCGCCGCCTTGCCCGTGCCGGTCGCCACCGCCGACTGCAGCAGGTCGGTGATCCCGGCCGCGACGTACTGCGCCACCAGGAGCCGGCCCTCCGACCGCTTGTGCTCATAGAGCACCTCGCCGCTGGCGGTCTCGACCTTGAGGATGCCGTAAGGCTCGATCTCGCGGCCCTTGGCCGATACCGCCGCGAAAGCGCGGGCCATGTCGATCACGCGCACTTCCGACGTGCCGAGCACCATAGAGGGCAGCGTCTTGACCGGCGTGGTGATGCCGAAGCGCTGGGCCACGCTGGCGACGGTGCCGAAGCCGACTTCCTGCCCCAGTTGCGCCGCGACGGTGTTCTTGGAATAGGCGAAGGCGGAGCGCACGTCGATCTCGCCGGCGAACGTGCCCCCCGAATTGTGCGGGCTCCAGCCGTCGATGGTCACCGGCTCGTCATGGACGCGGTCGTCGGGCTTGTACCCGGCTTCCAGCGCCGCGAGGTAGACGAACAGCTTCCAAGCGGACCCCGGCTGGCGCACCGCGTTGACCGCGCGGTTGTAGTTCGAGGAGACGTAGTCGGTGCCGCCGACCATCGCCAGCACCGCGCCATCGCGGTCGAGGCTGACGAGCGAGCCTTGCGCGCCGCCCGGCACGTTGCGGGCGACCGCGTCGGTCGCGGCGCGCTGCATGCCGAGGTCGAGCGTGGTCCAGACCTCGATCGGCTCCTGGCTTTCGGGCAGGAGGACATCGAGCTGCGGCAGCGCCCAGTCGGTGAAATAGCGGGCGGAGTTCTGCCCCTTCTCCTTGGCGATCTTGACCGTATCGAGGTCGATGGCGGCGGCATCGTCGATCCCGATCATGCCTTGCGCCGCCATCAGGTCGAGCACGACCTTGCCGCGCGAGACCGCCGCGTCGACATCGGCGGTGGGCGAATAGCGCGACGGCGCCTTGACCAGCCCGGCGATGATCGCGGCTTCGGGCAGGCTCAGCGTGGTGCCGGGATGGGCGAAGAACTTGCGCGCCGCCGCGTCGACGCCGTAAGCCCCGCCGCCGAAATAGACCTTGTTGAGATAGAGCTCCAGGATCTGGTCCTTGGAGAACTTGCTCTCGATCGCCAGCGCCAGCACCGCCTCGCGGATCTTGCGGCCGAACGTGCGGCTGTTGTTGAGGAAGACGTTGCGCGCCAGCTGCTGGGTGATGGTCGAGGCGCCCTCGCGCCAGTGCCCGCCGTTGATCCGCACCCACACCGCGCGGGCGATGCCGATCGGATCGACGCCGGGGTGCGAGCGGAAGCGCCGGTCCTCGACCGAGACCATCGCGTCCTTCATCACCTGGGGTATCTGCGAATAAGGCAGCCACTTGCCGTAGCTGGGGCCGAGCGAGACGATCTCGGTCCCGTCGCGCGCGCGCAGCACGATCATCTGGCCGTTCTGGCTGCTCTTGAGGTCCTGATAGCTGGGCAGCTCGCGCGCGGTCATGAACACCGCGCTGCCCACGAAGATCGCGGCGAGCAGCGCCAGCGCGAAGCCCCACACGACGAGCGCGCGCAATGCCCTGCGCCAGAGCGGCTGCTTCACCGGTTGCTGGGGTCCGCCCCTCCGCACGACGCGGCGACGGGGATCATCGGCCATGGATCAGGTTACATCCATTGTTATGGGCACTGTTACGGGGCGGTTCTGGGCAAGCAGTTACACCGTGCAAGACCGATTTGTAACCCGCGCTTAACGATGTCGCGCCGGTTGGGGCGACAAAGCTGTGGATCAACCTTGCCCGGAGGAATCTCGCGGTTCGAAGTCCAGCGAGGCGCTGTTGATGCAATAACGCAGGCCGGTGGGCGCGGGGCCGTCCGGGAAGACGTGACCCAGATGTCCCTCGCACCGGGCGCAGCGCACTTCGGTGCGGACCATGCCGTGCGAGGCGTCGCCATGCTCGTCCACCGCATTCGCATCGACCGGCTTGTAATAGCTCGGCCAGCCGGAGCCCGATTCATACTTGGTTTCCGACGAGAACAGCGGCGCGCCGCAACCGGCGCAGGTATACATGCCCGGCGCCTTGTTCTTCTCGTACTTGCCGGTGAAAGCCCGCTCCGTCCCCGCCTCGCGCAGCACGTGGTACTGCTCCGGGCTCAGCTTCTCGCGCCACTCGGCTTCGGTGAGGTTGGCGGTGTCGGGCTTGTCGGACTGGTCAGTCATGGGGCGGGTCTCCTTTCGGCGCGATATGGGGTCAGCCGATAGTCTCCACAACCAGCACCACGCCCTCGTGCGCCGCGACCCGCAGTCGCGTGCCGGGCGCGGCGTCGGGCCCTTTGGCGAGCCATTCGCTGTCGCCAAGCCGGACGCGGCCGGAGCCGTGCTCGATGGCCTGCGTCACCACCACCGTCTGGCCGATCGCCTGCGCGCCGCGATCGTTCATGTTCGGATCGACCGGCTCGATCGGGTTGGCGCGCAAATAGCGCCGGCCGGTAAAGACGAACGCGATCGCCAGGACCGCGAACAGCACGATCTGCGCCATGAGGCTCAGCGGGTAGAGCCATGTCGCGAAACCGACGATCAGCGCCGCGCCGGCCATCCAGATCAGGAACACGCCCGGCACCGCCATCTCGGCGGCGGCGAGCACCAGCCCGATCGCCAGCCAGGCGTAGTGCGGGTCGAGGTCGGAGAGCGGGTCCACGGCTACTTGCCGAGATCGAGCGGCGGCGGGGAAGTCGGCGGAACGCTGGGACGAGGCGCCGGACGACGCGGCGCCGGGCCACGCCCGTCATCGCCACCGCCACCGCCACCGCCACCGCCACCGAACGCCTCCTTCGCCAGCTCGCCGATGCCGCCGAGCGTGCCGATGAGCTGCGTCGCCTCGACCGGGAACAGGATCGTCTTGGCGTTGGGAGAGGTCGCGAACTGGCTGACCGCGTCGGTGTATTTCTGCGCGATGAAGTAGTTGAGCGCCTGGCTGCCCGAGGCGGCGATGGCATCCGACACCATCTGCGTCGCCTTCGCCTCGGCCTCCGCCTCGCGCTCGCGCGCCTCGGCGTCGCGGAAGGCGGCTTCGCGGCGGCCCTCGGCCTGGAGGATCGCGCCCTGCTTCTCGCCCTCGGCGCGCAGGATCTCGGAAGCGCGCATGCCCTCCGCCTCGAGGATCTGGGCGCGCTTCTCGCGCTCGGCCTTCATCTGCCGGGCCATCGCGTTCGAGATGTCGGCGGGCGGGCGGATGTCCTTGATCTCGATCCGGGTGATCTTGATGCCCCAGGGCGATGTCGCGTGGTCGATCACCGAGAGCAGCTTGGCGTTGATCTCGTCCCGCTTGGACAGCGTCTCGTCGAGGTCCATCGAGCCCATCACCGTGCGCAAGTTGGTAGTGGTGAGCGCCATGATCGCGTTGTAGAGGCTGGAGACCTCGTAAGCAGCCTTGCCCGCGTCGAGCACCTGGAAGAACACCACCGCGTCGACGCCGACCATGGCATTGTCGCGGGTGATGATCTCCTGTCCGGGAATGTCGAGCACCTGCTCCATCATGTTGACCTTGTGGCCGACACGATCGACGAAGGGGATGATGACATGCAGGCCCGGCGTCGCCGCCAGCGTGTACTTGCCCAGCCGTTCGATGGTGTAGACGTAACCCTGCCGGACGACGCGCACGCCCATCAGCAGGAACACCACCACCACCACGACCAGCGCGATCAGAAATCCGCCCATAGCCCCCAACTCCTCCTTCGCTCCGGCGCCGATGTTAACGCGGGTTGGGTTGGGGGCAAGGAAAAGCGGCGGCCGTCATCGCCCTCGGTGCGTTCGCCTAGAGCCTGATGACTTCGGTTTGAACCACTTCGTCATTGCGAGCGTAGCGAAGCAATCCAGGGCCGCGCTGCACCGCCCTGGATTGCTTCGCGGCTTCGCCGCTCGCAATGACGAAGCAATGTAAATTCATCATGGTCTAGGCGCAGCGGTGAGGGCGCGAAGCTGGCGAGGGTTCCTACAGCTTGCCGTAAAGCGCCAGCATCCGCTGGAAGCCCTTGTCCGCCGCGATCGGGTCCCAGGAGGGCGCATCGGGCACCATCCAGCCGTGGTCGGCGGGGTAGACCTCGATCTCGGCCGGGCGCCCCGCTTTCTCCGCCGCCGCGCGGAATGCGTCCTTGTCGCCGGGCGCCTTCTCGTCGTCGTTGCGGGCGACCGCGATCAGGTAGGACGCCTGCGTCCGGCCCAGCAGCTTGTGCGGGCTGTCCGCCTCATCCGTGACGAGCCCGCCGCCGTGGAACGAAGCGGCCGCCCGCACCCGCGCGGGGACGGCTGCGGCGCTGCGCACGGTGAACGGTCCGCCCATGCAGAAGCCATGGCTGCCGATGCCGCGCTTCGTATCCACCGCCTCGCTGGCGTCGAGGAACGTGACGTAGGCCCTGGCGTCGCGCGTGACGGCGGCGGGCGTCAGCAGCGCGCGATAGGCCGAGACCCGCTCGCGGCCGCCGGGCTGCATGAATTCGGCGAAGCTTTCCATCACCGGCGCGGGGGCGCTGCGATAGTAGGGGTTCACGCAAAGCACCGCGTAGCCTTGCGCGGCGAGCTGGCGGGCCATGATCTTCTTGGCCTCGCGCACGCCGGCGATGTCCGGCCACATGATGACGCCGGGATGCCTGCCCCTGGCCGGATGGACGAAGAAGGCATCGGCGACGCCGTCCTCGGTCGTCACCCGCAC
>DATEEP010000105.1:0-4815 GCA_035281095.1 Novosphingobium sp.
TGGCCGCCAACGAGGATTGTGCCGTCCGGAAGGATCGAAGGACCGTCGCTCGACACCACGATATCGCCGCCGCCGGCTCCCTGGAGCGCTCGCCCACGATCATCGACCAAGCGACTGTTGGCGTCGCGGTGGAGCTGGGCCGACGACATCGGGATCAACCGGTCGCCCTCCCGAAGAAGAAGCCACGCATCGCCCGTCACGGCGAGATCGAGCGACCTGCCGGTGTCCCGAAGAAGCGGGGTCGCCCCGCTTCTTGCGGAGAGTGCGACGCGGGTTTCGGGAACCGCATCGGGGAGGACAAAGTCCCGGTTCGCCGGCGCGCGCGCATCCAACACATGCTGAAAGACACGCCGGCCGCGAAAGCCCGGCGTATTCAGATTGACGACGTTGTTGGCAATCACCTCGATCCGATCTTGCGACGTCCGGATCGCTGCAATGGCCAGTTCTGCAAGCCCCGCCACCTGAAAACCCCATAAGAAAAATCCAAGCCGCAAATGGCCTCGGGGTGGCGATTCTGGCAAACTGAGTTCGATCCAAACTGGATCAATCTACAGCCCGCCCGATGATGTTTCGAGGTTCCCGGCCGAGCGAAGCCAGCCTATTTTAGGGGCGGAATGTATGACGGCGGTCGAAAGCATCGCCCTTGGATCAGGAAATCTATCAAATGCGTGTGCGGCGATTTTGCGCTGCGGCTTTGGCCGCAACCGGCGGTTGGGCCAGTCTTGCCTGGCCCAATGTTGCTTTTGCCGACGATCTCTATCGTCCCGGCTTCACCCAATCCCTGAGCAGTGACCGCCGGGCAGGCGCTGTCGGCGATATCCTGACCGTTGTCGTGGTGCAGGCGGCGGAGTCGAGTTCGACCATGTCGAACGGCTCGCGCAAGTCCTCGACGTTGGGCGGGCACCTGGGCGTCGGGTCGATCGATGAAAGCGCCGATCTGTCGTTCGGCGGCAGTTACGATGGTCGCGGCGACGTCCGCAGATCCGAGCGCTTTGTGACCCAAATGAGCGCGACTGTCGCCGAGATCCTGCCAAACGGAGATTTCCTGATCGACGGAAGCCAACGCATGCGGATCAATGGCGAGGAGACCGTCGTGGAAGTGCGGGGTCGCATCCGCCCGGCCGACATCGATGGCGAGGATCGGGTGCCCTCCAACCGCATTGCCAACGCTCAGATCAACTATAACGGCAAAGGCTTCGTGTCGCGCAGCGCTCGTCCCGGACTCGTCCAGCGCCTCTTCAGCTTTCTGGGACTGAGCTAATGCGCAGACTCGTTTTTGCGCTCGCCTGCTGGGCGCAGCTGTTCGCGGTGGCCACTACCCACGCTCAGCAAGTGCCGCTCCAGGCTCTCGGGCGGTTCGACGGCTGGCGCGAGAACGCGCTTGTAGGCTACGGCCTCGTTACCGGGCTCGCCGGCTCGGGCGACACGCGCAGCAATGCCGTCACCCGCCAGGCCTTGCGCAATGTCCTGTCGCGCCTTGGCACCGCGGTCGCCGACGAAGATATCAGCAGCCGCAACGTCGCGGTCGTGATCGTCACCGCGATGCTCCCTGCCTCGGCCAATGTCGGCGACAAGATCGACGCGACGGTCTCGTCTATCGGTGACGCCCGCAGTCTGGCGGGAGGGACCCTGCTCATGACCGCGCTCGAAGGACCCGACCGCCAAGTCTACAGCCTGGCGCAAGGCTCGCTGGTCGTGGGCGGGTACCAGTACGACGCGCAACTCAACATGATGCAGCGCAATCACCCGACCACCGCCAGGGTCGTCGAGGGCGCGACCATCGAGCGGCCGGTGGATGCGCGGATCGTCAATTCCCAGGGCGAGATTTCTTTCCTTCTCACCGATCCGGACTTCGCGACGGCCCAAAGCATCGCGCAGCAGATTCAGGGGCTCCATGGCACCGGCTCGGCATGGGTGGAGAACGCGGACCGGGTGCGCATACGTGCGCCGGCGGATCGCGAGGACCTTGCCGGGTTTATCTCTGCGATCGAACGGCTTTCGGTTCCGGCGGCGCGGCAGCATCGGGTAGTCGTGAATGAACGGACGGGCACGGTTGTCGCGGGTGCCGACGTGACGATATCACCCGTTGCCATCGCTCAAGGTGACATCAGGGTAAAAGTCGAGACGACCAACGAAGGGTCTCAGCCCTCCTTCATTTCCGGTTTTGCGACCGACGTCGCCAGCTTGGTTGTCTCCAATACCAGACTTGACGTGGAGGAAGGCCGAAACGACGCGACTATTCGATTTGGCTCAACCACCATTGGGGACCTGGTCCAGGGACTGACATCGCTGCATGTGGATACGCGCCGCGTCATCAGCATCCTCCAGGCGTTGAAGACGGCGGGAGCCCTCCATGCCGAACTGGTGGTCCAGTGACGGCGCCGGACTGACAAGACGATGCCCATGACGATCAAGTGGACCGAAAATCACCTTGGCCGTCGCCGCCCAGCGCTCGAGACTTGCGCGCCCATCGTCTGCGCGATCTGCGACAGGGAGCCGTCGCCCTTGTACGCATAAAGCTCGCGCAGTCATGCGTCATTGACCTATGCGTCAACAGCGTATAGATATGCCCGATGCAGAGCCTTCATACCATCGTCGAGCTGGAGTCGTTCCTGAAGCGCGCCAGGGCGATTATGTCGGATGATGAACGCATTGGGATTGTCACGTTTCTGGCGGCCAACCCGGAAGCAGGCATTTCGCTCGGCGGAGGGCTGCGCAAGGTCCGCATCGCCCGCGAGGGTGGCGGCAAGAGCGGCGGCTATCGCACGCTCTATGTGTTCGGAGGTGACGCGATGCCGCTGTTTCTGCTGACGGTGTTCGCCAAGAACGAGAAGGGTAACCTGACCAAGGCCGAACAGGCGGCGGCGGTCGCAGTGAGCAAGGCGTTGCTCGCAACCTACGGAGCCAAGGTATGAGCGAAGTTTACGAGAGCCTGATGGAAGGGCTGAACGAGGCGCTAGCGTTCGCGCGTGGCGAGAAGACGGGTGCCGTTGTCCACCAGGTCGCAGTGCCCGCCGTAGATGTCGCCGCGATCCGCGCCAGCACCGGCCTGTCGCAAGGCGCGTTCGCGCGAAGCATCGGCGTCGCCAAGGGCACGCTGCTCAACTGGGAGCATGGGCGCCGTCGCCCGACCGGCCCCGCCCAGGTGTTGCTCGCCATGATCGCCAAGAAGCCCTCACTGGTGAGCGAGCTGCTACGCTAGGTGTTTGGTCCCGGCATTTGATGGTGCATGATCCGCAAGCGAGTGGAAGGATGCACCATGGGCCAGATTTTACACGGGAGCGCCCAAACGACAGAGGCAGTCCGTCGAGCGATCGACGGGCTGGCGTAGGAACCGGACCCGTTGGCATAGCTCGCCCCCGCCTGGGTGAACCCCGTCAGACGCCCCCGCGCGTCATAGGTTCGTCAGACCACAAACAAGTACCTTGCCGCCCCACTCTCTGCGGCGACAGATACAAAATCGACGGTTTACATATCGCTATTCGGCGACCTCAAGCGCGCGAACGACCGCGTTTCCCAATGTCGTGTCGCCAGAAGGCAGCAATGTCGCTTTATCCTGCATTGGATCAAAACCGTCCTTGCTGCCCAAATTCTTATAGGGCGTGACCTTGATAACTTCGCCATTTTGTCGAGCACCGACATATTTTGCTGTTTTTATAAAGGTGTTCCAGGAAGCCACTCCTGCGGCCGCGAGCAGAGGAGCCGACAGATCAGCCGACGGCGGAGGAGTTGGAACACCCTCGCGCGAACGAGCTAGCGCACCTTCGACAGCCTTTCCTACTTCCGCCGGAACCGCCTCTTGGAGCGTTACGATATCTGCATCATCCACCCAGAAGCCCGCCTGAGCTTGATGGGAAGTGACCACATATATAGCTCCCGCTCGCTGATACACACTAACCCTCTTCGGCATTCGGATATCCCTCACGGAAAGATAATTGGGTTTACAGTAACACCGCGCGTAGAGCCATATTTGATTGCTTGGTTGATGACAGCTTGCTGGCTCACATTCCCGCTATGGGGAATTGCTAAATCTAGCCCGCGCCCCAGAATGTCGTCTCTTTCAATTGTCCGACCCGCCCAGGTACGACCGTTGAACGCAGCAACCTTATCGACATAACGCGTCAGGGCATTTTGAAGTCCGTTGCCGCTCACGTAAGAAGCTGCATCCAAATCGACGCTCTTGATGCTTGTTACAATGCCATTATCGAAGCGATCGATCACGGGAAAATTGCCCGGCAGGTTGTGCCCCAACATTTGTTCGATGGCTTCTCCCCTAGGCCCAGGGCCAAGTCTCCAGATACCGCTGTCCATGCTTCTTGCCGGGCTACCAACGCCGCCGAGCGCACGTCCCATGCCTCCGGTGACCAGCCCTTCTCCAGCCATCCGGAAGACGCCGGTTGGATCATCATTGTCAAATAACTGATCGAGTGCGCCGATACCTTGATCAATCGGAGCGGTGATGACCTTTCCGCTGATTATTGCCTGGCCACGCGCTGCGTTCCGTTCCATTGCGCCCGGATTTCCGGGATTCGTGGCATCAAGCACCGTGTAAGCAATCCCTACGGCGGTATCGTAAGCTCCGCCGACAAACGCCTTACCGACATCGAATGGGCCAACTGCAATCCTAGTGGCGGGGAGGGTCCGGCTCGCGGGATTTCGAATTGCGCTTCTCGTCAACTGCGCAACGCGATCGTTCAGAACCTGATGTGCGACAAAATGATCATATTCACCTCCGCTCGTGTCTCCAGCCCAGATGGAGTATGTGCTGAACTGGAAATCGTTCATGCTTGACAAGAGATCACGGAGGTGAGGGTC
>DATEEP010000106.1:0-2008 GCA_035281095.1 Novosphingobium sp.
GGGGGTGGTCTTCATCTTCCGCTCGAAGCGGGCGAACAGGATCAAGCTGCTGGTCTGGGACGGCACCGGCTTGGTGCTTGTGAGCAAGGTCTTGCAGACCGGAGGCTTTCATTGGCCCCGGGCGCACGATGGCGTGATGCGACTGTCAGCATCGCAGGCGTCGGCCTTGTTCGAAGGGCTGCAATGGTCGAAAATGCACACGCCGCGCACCCAGGTTCCGGTGACGACGCGATAGGTCGCACGCCTGATTCCCTTGATCGAAAGGCCATTGCGGACCGCCCCAAAACTGCCAGAAATGGAGCATGTCCGCCACGGCAGCCGACCTTCCTGACGATGTTGCTACCCTCAAGGCGATGGTCCTGGCCGGCCTCGAGCGTGAAGCTCGGATGCAGCATATCATCGACCAGATCACCCGCACGACATTCGGGAAACGGTCCGAGAAGCTAAACGAAGATCAGTTGGCGCTTGCCTTCGATGATCTCGACGTCGCCCGTGCTGAACTGGAGGCGCTTGGTGAGCAGGCGACGGGCCAGAAGAAGGGGCGGGCGCGGAGGGAAAGCGGGACAGCGCGGGGGTCGCTGCCGGCGCACCTGACCCGCATTGAGGAAGTAATCCTTCCAGACGAGAAGGAATGTCCCTGCTGCGGCGGCGCGCTGCACTGCATAGACAGCGACATATCGAGCCGGCTTGATGTCATCCCGGTCCAGTATCGCGTCATCGTGACGTCCCGACCGAAAATGGCGTGCCGCGCATGCAGCGACGGCGTGTTCCAGGCCCCCGCGCCCAAGCATGTGGTGCCAGGCGGTCTGCCCACCGAGGCGCTGATCGCCGATGTTCTGGTCAAGAAATATGCCGATCACACGCCCTTCTATCGGCAAGCACAGGCGCTGCGACGCCAGGGCATTGAGATCGACCGCGGAACCATGTGTAACTGGGCAGGCCGAGCGGCTGCCTGGCTCGGCCGCCTGACCAGCCGGATGAAAGCGGACCTGCTGACGGGCGCCAGGCTGTTCGTCGACGAGACCACCGCCAAGGTCCTGGCGCCCGGCACCGGCAAGGTGAAGACGGGATATCTCTGGGCGATCGCTCGTGATGATGGCGCGCATGGCGGCACCGATCCACCGGCGGTCGTCTACACCTATATGCCGGGTCGCGGGAAAGTCTGGGCGGAGAAGCTGCTCGGAGACTTTACCGGCATTGTCCAATGCGACGGCTATGGCGCGTACAAGCATATAGAGGCGCCGGACCGGAAGGGCGGCCCGGGAACGCTCGCCTTCTGCTGGGCCCATGTCAGGCGTGGCTTCTTTGACGATGCCAAGGGCGGCAACGCCCCTGTCGCCGATGAGGCGCTAACGCGGATCGCTAGCCTCTACAGAATCGAGGCTCGTATCCGAGGCTCAAGCCCCGAACACAGGTTGACGGTGCGCCAGGCTGAATCCGCTCCGATCATCGCCGACATGCGACCCTGGCTTGAGAAAATGCTGCCCAAGCTGCCCCGAAGCTCCAACACGGCCGAGGCCATCGGCTACACCCTCAACCACTGGAAAGGCCTTGTCCGCTTCCTTGACGATGGGCGGATCGAGTTGGACAACAACACCGTCGAGCGATCAATCAGGCCGCTTACCCTCCAGCGGAAAAACGCTCTGTTCACTGGTCATGACCTGGGAGCTGAAAACTGGGCGACCTTTGCCAGCCTCATCGAAACCTGCAAACTGGGCGGCATCAACCCGCAGGCCTACCTCACCGATGTCCTCGCCCGTATCGTTCTGCGCGGCGACGTAGATCCGATCGATGATCTGCTCCCCTACAACTGGGTAGATAGCCGCGCCCCCGTCAGCGCCGTCATCGATCAGGCCGCCTAACGCCTCCACGTGGGAGTGTTTTAGCGCTTACGTTGAAGCCGGTTCGGACACCTTCGATCACGACAGAGCAATCAATGTGCCGGACAACATGCCGATCCGGCTCCAGCTCCCATTCCCCGCCACCATGAACCGCAAGGATGAACCGG
>DATEEP010000107.1:0-2025 GCA_035281095.1 Novosphingobium sp.
TTCACCGGCTCGACCGAGGTGGGGGCGCTGCTTTACGAACAGTCCGCGCCGACCATCAAGAAACTCAGCCTGGAACTGGGCGGGAACGCGCCCTTCGTCGTGTTCGATGACGCATCGCTGGAGGAAGCGGTCGCGGGGGCGATACAGTCCAAGTTCCGCAACGCCGGGCAGACATGCGTCTGTGCCGACCGCTTCATCGTGCAGAGCGGCATTCACGACCGGTTCGTCCAGGTGCTGGCGGACGCGGCCAGCCAGTTGACCGTCGGCCGGGGCGACGCGGAAGGGTCGCAAGTGGGTCCGCTGATCGACGACGAAGCGGCGGCGAAGGTCGCCGCCCGAGTGGCCGCGGCTGTCGAACAGGGGGCAAAGGTCGCGAGCGGCGGCTTCGCGGTCAGCGCGGGACCGCGCTATTATGCGCCCACGGTGCTGTCGGAGGTACGGCGGGACATGGAATTGTGGGCCAGCGAGAATTTCGGTCCGCTCGCGCCGGTGATCCGCTTCGAGACGGAAGAGGAGGCGATCGCCCTCGCCAACGACACGCCCTATGGTCTGGCGGGCTATCTCTATACCAATGACGCTCGGCGCCTCTGGCGGGTGGCGGAACGGATGGAATGTGGCATGATCGGGGTCAATACCGGCATGATTTCGACAGCGGTCGCGCCGTTCGGGGGCATCAAGCAGTCCGGCCTCGGCCGCGAGGGCTCGCATTACGGGCTTGACGACTATCTCGAACTCAAGACCATCACTCTCGCATCATGAACGACAATTTTATCAGGGGACCGGTAAGTCTATGAGCTTCGCTGGCCATATTTATGGCGTCGTTCTGAACGACAAGGAAGAACGCGCCCGCCTGGAGCCGCAATTCGCCGAGAAGCCCTATGCCGCGCCTCCCAGGGCGCCCGTGGTCTTCATGAAACCGCGCGGCGCGCTGTCGGCGCATCGGGTGAGCGTGGGCGCGGGCAAGCAGGTCGTCGCATCGCCGACGGTCGCGCTGCTGTTCGGCCGCGACGCGGCCAGGGTCGCGCAGGCCGACGTGCCCGGCTGCATTGCGGCCATGGCGCTGGCCGTGGACTTCTCCCTGCCACAGGCGAATTATTACCGTCCTTCCGTGTCGGAGCGGAGCGGCGATGAGACGTTGCTGCTGGGGTCTTTCGCGGCGCCCCGGTTGCCGGATCGCATCACCACCTTCATCGATGGCCGGGAAGTGCATGGCTGGTCGTTCGATCGCCTCGTCCGTCCGGTGGACGCGCTGGTGAGCGAATTGTCGGCCTTTCTGACTTTGAGGGCGGGGGATATTCTGATGGTCGGCCTTCCGGGTGACGCGCCGAGCGTGGGCGCGGGCCAAACCATCCGCGTCGAAGCCGAGGGCCTGCCGGGCATCGAGGCCAGCATCAAGGAGATTTCGCTGTGAAGCGTGCTCGTCTTTATCATCGGGGCCGTGAAGTCTGGGCCATTGCGGAGGCCGATGGCGCGCAGCTTCGCCTGCCCTGCGGCGCCACCATCGCCGCCGCCGATGCCCATTGGCTGCCGCCGGTTCAGCCGGGCGCGTCCGTCTATGCGCTGGGCCTCAACTATGCCGATCACAACCGCGAACTCGGCTTTGCGGCTAGCCAAGAAAAGCCGCTGATCTTCATGAAAGGGGGCAACTGCTTCGTCGGCCATGGCGGCGACACGCCGCGCCCGGCGGACGCGAACCAGATGCATCCCGAATGTGAGCTGGTGGCGGTCATCGGCACACCCGCGCGCAACGTCGCGGAGGCGGACGCCCTGTCCCATGTGTCGGGCTATACTGTCGCCAACGACTATGCGATCCGGGAATATCTCGAAAATTACTACCGTCCCAATGCGCGGGTGAAGAACCGCGACGCGACCACGCCGATCGGTCCGTGGATCGTCGATGCGGCCGATGTGGCGGATCCGCAGGCGCTGTCGCTCCGCACGACTGTGAACGGTGTCGAGGTGCAGCATGGATCGACGGCGGATATGATCATGAGCGTCGCGGCGCTGATTTCCTACCTGTCGGCC
>DATEEP010000108.1:0-44315 GCA_035281095.1 Novosphingobium sp.
GCTCTAGGTTTCCGCCATCGCCGCCAGCATCCGTTCGCGAACGCTTTCCGGCCATGCGCACGAGACGTGCTCATCAAGGTCCATGCAGACCAGCACCACCTCGGCGCGCAGGCGGTCGCGGCCCTCGGCGCTGAACAGCGCGGTGAAAGTGCAGCTGCTGCGCCCCACCTGCGAGGGGGTTATGCCGATGGTCAGCACGTCGCCCAACTCGCTCGGCGAAAGGAAGGTGACGTCGAGCTTGACGGTTGGGACGCCGAACCGCTCGACCATATGCATCTGCCGGAAGCTGACGCCGAGGTCGGTGGCGAACCAGTCCTCCACGGCGCCGTTCAGCATTTCCAGATAGCGCGGGTAGAACACGATTCCGGCGGGATCGACATCGGCGAAGCGCACTTGCCAGGTTGTGGTGAAAGGCATCGCGGGCACTCCTAGCGGATGTGGGACTTGAGTTCGGTCAACAGCGCCAGGAGCTGCTCCTGGCGGTCGGCGGGAAAGGCCTTGAGCGCATCCTCGACCCAGCCGCGATGGGCCGTGGCGAGCGCGTCGAATTGCGTCCTGCCTTCCGGCGTAAGCGCAACGATGGCGGACCGCCGGTCGGAGGGGTCGGGCTGGGAAGAGATCAGGCCCTGTTCGTGAAGCTGGCGGACGATCGCGGTGACGTTGCCGTTCGAAACCAGCAGCGCCCTGGACAGTGCCCCCATGTTGAGACCCTCGGGCGCCCGCGCGAGCGTGGCCAGGACGTCGAAGCGGGGCAGGGTGGTGTCGAACTGCTCCTGGAAATTGCGCCGCAGCCGCTTCTCGATGATCTTCGCGCAATCGAGCAGCCGCACCCATAGGCGCAGGTCCATGTGCGAGGAATTTCCTGCCTTGCCGCCAGTCACTACCGCTCCCTCCCCGATGGCCGTTAGCCTGCCCTTATCGGCGAACCGCCCGCAGGAAAAGCGGCAGCGTGCTTCAGGCCCGGCCGAGTTCCGCCTGCTGACGTGCGGCGCGCAGGGCCTGCTGTTGACCCGGCTGATAGGGCGGCGGCACGAACAGGCCGTCGTGTCCGGCCTGGGCCGCGGCGCGCAAGGTCCAGACCGGATCGGCAAGATGGGGGCGGCCAAGCGCCACGAGATCGGCGCGCCCGGCGGTGAGGATCGAGTTGGCCTGATCGGCATCGGTGATGTTGCCCACCGCCATGGTGGGGATGTCCGCTTCGTTGCGGATGCGGTCGGCGAAAGGTGTCTGGAACATCCGGCCGAAGACGGGGCGTGCCTCGGGCGCGGTCTCGCCCGCCGAAACGTCGATCAGGTCGACCCCGGCCGCCTTGAGCCGGCGCGCGATCTCGACTGCTTCCACCGGAGTGACGCCTGCCTCTCCCACCCAGTCGTTCGCGGAGATGCGCACGGCGAGCGGCTTTGCCCGGGGCCACGCCGCCCGCACCGCTTGGACGACGGCGAGGGGGAAGCGTAGCCGGTTGTCGAGCGATCCGCCGAACGCGTCCCCGCGCGCGTTCATGACCGGGGTGATGAAGCTCGACAGCAGGTTGCCGTGTCCGGCCTGCAGTTCAAGCATGTCGAAGCCCGCTTCGTCCGCGCGGCGCGCGGCGGCGACGAAATCGGCGATCACGCGTGTCATATCGTCAATGGTCATGAACTGGGGCACGATGCCGCCAGCCTTCCACGGTTTCGCGGAGGCCGACAGGATCGGCCACGGCCGGTCGAGCGGCACGTCGTATCCCGCGTCGGGCGTGCGGCAGGCGGCGCGGGCACCGGCATGCCCGATCTGGGCGCAGGTCCTCGCGGCGCTGTGACGGTGGGCGAACTCGTTGATCTCGCGCCAGCCCGCGACCTGGACGTCGCCATAGAGGCCGGGGCAGGCGGGCGTGGCGCGGCCTTCGGGCGAAACGGCCAGCATCTCGGTCATCACCAGCCCCGCGCCGCCCAGCGCCCGGCTGCCGTAATGCACCATGTGGAACGGGGTGACGGTGCCGTCTTCGCCGGCCGAGTACGTCAGCATAGGCGGCACGACGATGCGATTGGGCAGCGTCACGCCGCGCAAGTGGAATGGCGTGAAGATCGGCTGGGTCGGCGCGTTGCTGGCGGCATTGCCGGCCCAGAACCAGCGCTCCACCCCTTCCAGCCACGCCTTGTCGCGCAACCGCAGATTCTCGTGGCTGACCCGCTGGCTGCGCGTCATCAGCGAATAGGCGAACTGCGGCAGCTCGAACCGGATGTAGCGGTCCAGCGTTTCGAACCATTCGGTCGAGTTGCGCGCACTGTTCTGGATCTTGAGTACTTCGACGTGGCGGACCGCCTGGTATTCGGCCAGCGCGTCAGCCAGCGCCGCGGGTTCGGAGACTCCGGGCCGGTCGAGCACTTCGGCCAGCTTGATCGCGTCCTCGATGGCCAGCTTGGTGCCCGAACCGATGGAGAAATGCGCGGTGTGCGCGGCATCACCCAGCAGCACGACGTTG
The DNA here is from genome assembly GCA_035281095.1 of Novosphingobium sp. Taxonomy (GTDB): domain Bacteria; phylum Pseudomonadota; class Alphaproteobacteria; order Sphingomonadales; family Sphingomonadaceae; genus Novosphingobium. The sequence goes on from DATEEP010000108.1 coordinate 2,459, forward strand.
TCGAACGACCAGCGCTCGCACAGCACCCGGCGGAAATTGATCCAGGCGGCCGAGCCGCGCAAGTGCGTCGCGTTGGAGATCAGCGGATGCCCGTCGAGATGGCGGGCGAACAGGCGCTCGCAGAAGGTGACGGAATCCGCCTGCTCCATCGTGTCGAGGCCAAGGCCGGCCCAGGTCTCGGGCGAGCATTCGACGATGAAGGTGGAGTGCGTCTCGTCGAAGCGATAGGCATGGGCCCAGACCCACCCTGCCTCCGTCTGCTCGAAGATGAAAGCGAAGGCGTCGAACAGCTTGGTCGTGCCCAGCCAGCAGAAGCGGTTGCGGCGGACCTGGATGTCGACGCCGAACCGATCTTCATGGGCGGTGCGGATCTGGCTGTTCACCCCGTCGGCGGCAACGATCAGGTCGAAGTCGGCATAGGCCGCAAGATCCGCGTCGAACTCGGTCTCGAAGTGCAGCGCGACGCCGAGATCACGGGCGCGGCCTTGCAGGATCTGGAGCAGCCGCTTGCGGCCGATGCCGATGAAACCGTGGCCGGAGGAGACGACCGAGCGATCGCCGACCGTAACCTCGATATCGTCCCAGTGCGCGAAGCTCTCGGCGATCGTGGCGGCGCTGACCGGATCGTTGCGGGCAAGGTTTTCCAGCGTCTGGTCGGAGAACACGACTCCCCAGCCGAACGTGTCGCCGCTCTTGTTGCGCTCGAACACGTGGATGTCGTGTTCGGGATTGCGCAGCTTCATAGAGATGGCGAAGTAGATTCCGGCGGGCCCTCCGCCGAGACACGCGATCCGCATAGGCGTTCTCCAGATTTATTTTAAGCCTAAAGCAAATCGGTTGCACGCGCAACTTGTTTGAGCGGTCTACCCGAGATTGGCGTGGAGCCGGTCGAGTAGCTTGAGCAAGCGGCCGAAGTCGGTGGCGGAGAAGCCCTGGATGATCTTTTCGTAGATCGGCGCGGTCGCCCGTCGCGCGGCGGCGAGGGCGACGTGGCCTTCCTTGGTGAGTCTCAATTCGGTGACGCGGCCGTCGGAGGGACTGGGCGCCGCTTCGACAAGGCCGGCCCTGGTCATCCGCTCGACGATGCGCATCATCGTCGAAAGATTGATCACCGCGGTCTTGGCGATCTGCGCGATCGGCAGCGGCTCGGTCTCGCCAAGGATCATCAGCACGCGCCAGGCCGGGATCTCGAGGCCGAGCGGGCGCAAGTGGGCCTCGATGACCGTGTTGTAGCGGCTGACCGTGCGGTTGAGCAGGTAGAAGGGATAGGCGTCCACCCGGAACTCTTCGGAGCCGGGGTTTCCGAAAGGGCGCAAATCCTCGTTCATGCAGCTCTCCTGTGTCGGTCTCGTGAATTTAGTTGCATATGCAACATAATTCGATAGTCTGCGCGCTACATGGTCCGCAGGAGCCGCTATGTCCATCACCCAGATCCTCGCCGATTTCGCAGGTGTCGTCGCCAGGGGCAAGATCAAGGTCGCCGACCTCACTCGGGAACTGTCCGAGGAGAAGCCGCTGTTGATGCTGCCCGAACCGTTCGGCCAGGCCGCCGCGTTCTCCCGGCAGGAGATTTCGCGCTATGCCGCACCGCTCAATATCCGGAACGGCTCGGGCAATCCCTTGCGCGTCATCGCGCTGGTCGCGGAGTAAGCTGGGGTGGCGGAACGTTCGTTCAAGGCCGAGGTCGCCAAGCTTACCGCCGGAGAAGGCGAGACCTTCGTCGGCGAGGGCATCCTGGCGGTCACCAAGGCGCTGCTGCAATCCGGCGTCGCCTATGTCGGCGGCTATCAGGGATCGCCGATCAGCCACCTGATGGACGTCTTCGCCGACGCCAGCGATTTGCTCGAAAGCCTTGGCGTCCACTTCGAGGCGAGCGCTTCGGAAGCGACCGCCGCCGCGATGCTTGCCGCCTCGGTCAATTATCCGTTGCGCGGCGCGGTGGCATGGAAGTCCGTCGTCGGCACCAACGTTGCGTCGGACGCGCTGTCGAACGTCTCATCGGGCGGCGTCACTGGCGGAGCGTTGGTGATCGTGGGGGAGGATTACGGTGAGGGCTCCTCGATCATGCAGGAGCGCACGCATGCCTTCGCGATGAAGTCGCAGATGTGGCTGCTCGATCCTCGGCCCAACTTGCCGAGCATCGTCGAGGCGGTGGAGCAGGGCTTCCGCCTGTCGGAGGCGTCGAATACCCCGGTCATGCTGCAATTGCGCGTCCGTTCGTGCCACATGACCGGATCCTTCACCGCCAGGGACAACCGCCGCCCGCCGATGACCGTGGCCGAGGCCGCGGCGGCGCCGGTGCGCGATACCAGCCGCATCGTGCTGCCGCCGGCGAACTTCCTGCATGAGGTCGAGAAGATCGAGCAGCGCTGGCCGGCCGGCGTGACCTATGTGCGGGACAACAAGCTCAACGAGTGGTTTGGCCCCGGAACCGGCACCGGCCCGGCGCCCGAGATCGGTGTGATCGTCCAGGGCGGGCTCTACAACAACCTCAACCGCGCGCTCGAACTGATCGACCTTTCCGACGCTTTCGGTGACAGCAAGCTGGCGATCTATTGCCTCAACGTCACCTATCCGTTGGTGCCGGACGAAGTGCGCGATTTCTGCGCGGGCAAGCGCGCGGTCTTGGTGATCGAAGAAGGCCAGCCCGAATTCATCGAGCACGAGTTGAACACGCTCGTCCGTCGCGCCGACCTTCACACTCGCATCGTCGGCAAGGACATGCTGCCGCGCGCCGGCGAATATACGGCGCAAGCGATCGGTGAGGGGCTGGCGAAGTTTCTGCGCGCCGAAGCGCCGGAGCTGGCGCCGGCCGAAATGCTCGCGGACACGCTGCCTGTGCCCGTCGCGGCACAGATTCCGCCGCGTCCGGCCGGGTTCTGCACCGGTTGCCCCGAGCGCCCCGTGTTCACCGCGATGAAGCTGGTCGAGCGCGAGCTGGGCCCGGCGCATGTCTCGGCCGACATCGGGTGCCACTTGTTTTCGATCCTGCCGCCGTTCAACCTCGGCAACACGACGATGGGCTATGGCCTCGGCAGCGCCGGCGCTTCGGCGTTCCGGACAGCCGGCGGCGAAGCCGCTCCCAAGCGCGCGATCGCGGTCATGGGAGACGGCGGCTTCTGGCACAACGGGCTGACGTCGGGGATCGGCAACGCCGTCTTCAACAAGGACGACACCGTCAACCTAATCATCGACAACGGCTATTCGGCGGCGACCGGCGGGCAGGACATCCTTTCCTCGCGCGCCGACAACGTTCGCCGGGTGACCAAGACGCCGATCGAGCGGGCGGTGCGCGGCGTCGGCGCCACATGGGTTCGCAGCGTGACCCGGACCTACGATCTGGCGAAGATGCGCGACACCTTGCGCGAGGCGCTGACATCGCCGGAAAAGGGTCCGAAGGTCATCATCGCCCAGTCCGAATGCATGCTCAACAAGCAGCGTCGCGAAAAGCCGCTGGTGAAGAAGGCGCTGGGTGAGGGCAGGCGCGTGGTGCGCGAACGGTTCGGTATCGACAGCGACACCTGCACCGGCGACCACAGTTGCATCCGCCTCTCGGGCTGTCCGTCGCTCTCGCTCAAGCCCAATCCCGACCCGCTGCGCCAGGACCCGGTCGCGCATGTCGAGAACAGCTGCGTCGGCTGCGGCCTGTGCGGCGAGGTCAGCCACGCCGCGGTGCTGTGCCCCAGTTTCTACCGCGCCAGCATCGTCTCCAATCCCGGCCGGGTCGAGCGGCTGATGAACCGCCTGCGTGGCGCGATCATCGGCATGTTCCAGGCGCGCTACGATCGTGCGCTGGCCGCCCGTGCATTCTGAGGAGCAGCGCGCGATGGCGCAAAACGACGACCCTTTCCGCAACCGCCTGACCATCGCCATCCTCGCGCTCGGGGGACAGGGCGGCGGCGTGCTGGCCGACTGGATCCAGGAAGTGGCGCGCGAAGCCGGCTGGCTGGCGCAAGGGACCTCGGTTCCCGGCGTCGCCCAGCGCACCGGGTCGACCGTGTACTACGTCGAGCTGGCGCGGCCGGATGCGGACGGGCGCGTGCCGGTGCTGGCGCAGATGCCGGTTCCGGGGGATGTCGACGTGGTCGTCGCGTCGGAGCTGATGGAGACCGGACGCGCCTTGCTGCGCGGGTTCTCCACCGCAGGCCGCACCACGCTGATCGGCTCGACCCACCGCGTCTATGCCATCTCCGAGAAGGCGGCGATGGGCGACGGGCGCGGCAATGGCGACAAAATCATCGAGGCGGCGCATGCCCGCTCGCGCCGCTTCATCGGCTTCGACATGGAAGCCGCGACTGAGCGTTCGGCCAGCGTCATCAGCGCGGTGATGTTCGGCGCGCTGGCGGGCAGCAATGCCCTGCCGTTCGCGCGTGAGACCTTCGAGCAGGCGATCCGTGACAGCGGCATTGCGGTGGCGAGCAACCTTGCGGGCTTCGCCGCCGGGTTCGATGCCGCCCAGGCGCCGGTAGCGATGCCCGAGGAGGAGCAGGTCCCGGTGCCACAGCCGACGACACCGCAAGGCCGGGCGCTGGCCGACCGGGCGGTGGCGATGCTTCCCGAGCCGGCGCTTGCAAACGCGATGCATGGCGTTTGCAAGCTGATGGACTATCAGGACGCGGCCTATGCGACGCTCTACCTCGACCGGCTGGAGCGGGTCGCGGCCCTCGATCGCGCGCCGTTCGAACTGACCGCCGAGACCGCGCGCCACCTTGCGCTGTGGATGGCCTATGACGATACGATCCGGGTCGCCGACCTCAAGATCCGCGCGTCGCGGCTGGAGCGGGTGCGCGCCGAAGTACGCGCGAGCGAAGGCCAACTGGTTCAGGTCACCGAGTTCATGCACCCGCGCCTGCGCGAGGTCTGCGAAACGCTGCCGGCCGCGCTTGGGCGGGGCATCTTGTCGAGCCCGCGCCTGACACGGTTGCTCTCGGGCTTCTTCCGCAAGGGCCGCCAAGTCGAGACCACCAGCCTGCGCTGGTTCCTGATGCTGTGGACGCTCGCGGCGATGCGGGGGATGCGGCCCAAGTCGTTGCGTTTCGTCGAGGAGCAGGACCGTATCGAAGCATGGCTGGAGCAAGCGCGCCGCGATGCCGTCGCGGACAATGCGCTCGCAGTCGAAATCGTGCGCTGCCAGCGGCTTATCAAGGGTTACGGCGACACCTTCGAGCGGGGTTTGGGCAATTTCACCCGGATCATGGCGTTGCATGCGAGGACGCCGCAATCGGCGGCGGACATTCGCCGGTTGCGCGACCTGGCGCTGGCGGACGAGAGCGGCGACAGGCTCGCCCAGGCACTGCGGGCCGCCTGAACTGCGCGGGCATGTCCTGGCGTCGCTTCCTAGAGTGATTTCGAGGCAGGTGGAATCACCTGCCGGCTCGGAAATCACGGCAAACAAAGGATTCCTAGACTCGTTCCGGTTCAATCTGAAACGGAACGAGTCTAGAACGTCGCCGTCAGTCCGGTCGCCAGATACCGCGTATCCCCGGTTCGCGGTGCGTTTGGCGCGGTCTTGAGGAAGCGGCCCTTGGCGAGCCAGACCCCGTTCACTTCGCCGCGCAGGAAACCGGGCACGAGCCAGTAGCGCATGCGCGCCTCAACCTGATGACCGGCGAAGCTGCCGCTTCGGCCCGATGGATCGCGCACGCCGGTGGTCGAGAAGGCATCGGTCCGCTCCGCTAGCCAAATCGGGCGATAGACGGCGAAGGCATCGAAGCGCTTGCCCGGCGCGATCTCCGCCCGGAGTCCCGGCGTGCTGATGTTGGCGCGGCCGATGGCGTTGTAGATGCCGGCGGGCGCCAGGTCGGCGCGGCGCATGCCGAACAGCGTGTCGAACCGGGCGAAGCCGCGCCCCGAACCGTCGCCGGTGGCATGATCGAATTCAAGGGACAGCCGCAGCTTGGCCTGTCCCGCGAAAGTGTAGCCCGCGTCGAGATGGACGAACCAGGCGTCGACCGGCAGTCGCGCGGCGCCGGTCGCCACTCCCGCGCGGATGCTGCCCAGCTGATAGATGCCCTCCGCCTCGAAGTCCCAGCCGCCGGGCTTCGGATCGCGGACGATCCGGCCGCTGACGGTATGCAGGTGGCGGTTTCGCGTGGCGCGGCCGGGACCGTCCTCTTCCCGCAGGCGGAAATAGCCCAGTTCCGCCGTGGCTCCGGCGAGCGTCTTCGGTCGGGCGATCAGGCCGCCCCATAGCCGCAAGTCGAAGCTTTCCCGATCCCAGCGGACTTTCTCCCGCTGGATCGACGGCAAATCGTCCGGCAGCCGGACTTGCGGCAGCACGTAGATGAACGTGGCGACGGTCCCGTCTTTCGCCTTCAGGTCCGCACGAATGCCGGTGTAGCCGTTGGTGGTGTTGCGGTAGTCATCGGCCGCCACCAGGCGGCGCGAGCCGAGGTTTAGCGTCATTCGCCCGAGCTGGAGCCGCGCCGAAGTCGCCGGGCCGAACGGATCCTTGAAATCCCGCGCGACATAGGCCTGCACCAGTTCCAGCGTGTTGACCTCGTTGGCGCTGATCGCGCTCCCGGTCCTGTCCAGGTAAGCGCGGCTGTCATAGAGTTCGCCGCCCATGCGCCAGCCGCCGCCGCGATATTCGGCAGACAGCGTGGTGCGCAGCGCCAGTTGCTCGTCCCGTGGCCGCAAGCCCGCGCGTGGTTGCCCGTCGAGCGTCTCGTACCGGACGCGGATGCTGCCCGACACGTTGAAGTCCTGAGGATCGCCGATTGCCGACTGCAATGTCGGCGCGTCGGCCAGCGCGGCCGAAGACAGCGCCAGAGATCCGGCAAGAAAGACAAAAAGCGAACCGATCCAAGCCATGAACACGCTCCTTCGGCCAGCCCGGAGCCGGCAAAGAAGCAACGCTTGAGCACCCGCTGCGCTTGACCGGGAGGTTGCACTGCCCCGGCGGACAGGCTGGTAACATCGGTCTTTCATGTTGCCAATAAGGATTGGATCGACCGCTCAAGCCCATGACGGATATGATGGAACATAATTCGATATATCGAATAACTAATTGCATTGTTGACATCCGACCGCCGGTCGCCCAGCCTTCGACCGATAAGCCAGCGCTGATTCCACGGCGCATGCCGCGGGGGAAGGCGCAGGTTCGGAGGAAGCGATGAGTACGATGGATGGACTCGCAACGCTGGACGTCAACAAGCAGATCGAGGGCGCCCCTCGGGTCGCGCCCTACGTCGTCGATGCAGACGCCCACGTGAACCCAGCCCCGCTGATGTGGGCCGATTACCTGTCTCCCCAATACCGCGATCGGGCTCCCAGGCTGGAGGAGGGTGACGAATGCGACTTCGTCGTCTTCGAAGGCAACCGCAAGAAGCTGATGATGGGATCGCAGGTCGGCCGCTCGCGAGACCAGTTCAGGGCCTTCGGCAAGCTGTCTCAGGTGCGCCTGTCGAACACCATGGCGGACAAGCGGCTGGTGGACATGGATGCAGACGGCATCGATCTGGCGGTAATCTATGGTGGTGGGCCGCTCGGCACCGCCGACCACGACCTTTATATCGACAGCTTCGGTGCCTATAATCGCTGGGTCAGCGATTTCTGCGCCCACGATCCGAAGCGGCTGCGGCCGATCCATTACGTTCCCACCACCGACACCCGGATCGCCGCGACGATGCTGGCGGAGGCGGGTCGGGCCGGCGCCGTCGGCGTGAACCTCCCTGCCTTCCCCATGTCGCGCGACACCCTGAACAAGGGCGCGGCGCAGGCCATTGCGCTGACGGGGTCGCCTGCGGGCTCCCGGCAATATCGCGATGCCGAATTCGATGCTTTGTGGGCGGCGGCGTGCGAGGCCGACATACCGATCACGTTCCACCTCGGCGGGCGGGTTTCGCGCTTCGGCGACAAGGTGAATTTCCTGCCCGACATGCCGATGGCGCGGGTAACCATGCTCGAGGTCGTGGCGATCCTGATCTACGGCGGCGTGTTCGACCGCTTTCCCGATCTGCGCGTCGGCCTGATCGAAAGCGGCGTCGGCTGGATGCCCTGGGGCGCCGAGTTCATGGATCGCAGCTGGGAGATGCAGCGCGAATGGAACGAGCCGCTGAACGCGCATCCGCCCAGCTATTATTTCGACAACAACATCTACGGCTCGTTCGTCAGCGATGCGGTCGGCGTGGCGCTGCGCCATCATCCGGGCTGCAAGAACATCATGTGGTCGTCGGACTATCCGCACAACGAGACCACTTTTCCGAATTCGCACGCCACGATCGCGAGCAATTTCAAGGGCGTGCCCGATGCGGAGCGCGACTGGATCATCAGGGGCTGCGCCGAGCGGTTCTACAGCCTGTGATCGGCCGCGTCGGGGCAAGATCAAGCCGCGCGAGCGGACCGGCTCGTCTGGCGCGGCGGGCCGGGGTCTACACCGCCCACGGAAAGGCCGGATAGCGGTACCGAAGCGGCCGATGACGCGTCTTCGCCGGACCGCGTGGAAAATTTGGGAGAGAGGCAGATGGCGCAAGAGGAACAGGCCAATGTGCTGGTGGAGGACGATCCCCGGTATACCCGGATGTTCGACGTCGCCACCGAAGCGGCGGGCCGCGGCAAGGAAGTGTACGGAGACTTGTCCCCACGGATGAACGCGCTGCGAGAGCAGGGTGCGGTGCACCGGGGGCTGGGGGCCGAGCTCGTCGGCGTGGAAGATCACGGCGAGACCGAGGTCGTGAGAGAGACCTACACGTTCTTCAGCTTCGAGACCTGCGAGCGCGCCTTCCGCGACAGCGAGACCTTCTCCAACGAGATCTACCACGACATGGAGATCGTGCGCACTTTTGGCGACACGATTCTCTGGAAGACGGGGGATGACCATCGCCGCTATCGCGCGGTGGCCCAGCCGCTGTTCACCGAGGCGAAGGTGATCAACTGGTGGAAGACAAGCTGGGGAGACGAGATCGTCGCCACGCTGCTCGACCATATCGAGAAGCTCGACCGCACCGACCTTAACTTTTCGCTGTGCGCGCGGCTGCCGATGCAGCTCGTCTCGCAGGGTTTCGGGCTGAGCGGCGACCAGGCTCTGGAATACCGCGACAACCTGCTCCGGGCCGTCGACGTGCTTCCGGCCACGCCCGAGGAAAAGAAGCAGGCCTTCGACCGGGTGAACGACACGCTGCGCGGGCTGATCACCGCCCGCCGGGCCGAGCCGCGGAACGACGTCGTCAGCGGCATCGTCCATCGCCAGCTCAAGCTCGAGGGAGGCGGATCGCGCCCGCTCACCGACGAGGAGGTGTTCGCGTTCTGCCGCCTGGTGATGTTCGCCGGTGGCGGCACGACCTGGCGTCAGCTGGGGATCACCCTGTTCGCCCTGCTGACCAACGACGGCTTCTGGGAGGCCTGCCGGAAAGATCGCGCGCTCGTGCCGGCGGCGATCGAGGAATCGATCCGTTGGATGCCGACCGATCCCTTCATGCCGCGGCTGGTGACCCGGGATGTGGAAGTCGCCGGCGTGGCGATCCCGGCGGGCGCGCGCGTCGACCTCTGCATGGGGGCGGCCAATCGCGATCCCGCGCGCTGGGACCACCCCGACGCCTATGACATCTTCCGGCCGGTGCAGTACAATCTGGGAACCGCGCTGGGACAGCATCGCTGCCTGGGACACTACGTCACCAGGCACGAGATGGCCTGGGCGATCAACGGCCTGCTCGATCGCTTCCCCGACCTGCGTCTCGATCCCGACGAGCCGGCACCGACCATCGTCGGCGGATCGCATCAACGAGGCATCTCGGCCTTGCCGGTTCTCTTGCGGTAGGCGGGGCAGGCACGCGGATCACGCTGAGGAGGCACCGCCCCTTCACCGCACAGACATTCATCAGGAGGACGCCCGATGGGCCTCGAAACGACGCAAGACCTGGAAGCCGAGACGGCGCGGACACAGCCCTGGCTGATTTCGGTCGACGATCACGTCACGGAACCGCCGGACCTGTGGACCTCGCGCCTTTCCGAAAAGTTCAGGGATCGCGGACCGCAGGTCCGTCGCGGCCGGATCAAGCCCAGCGACGACCCGCTGGCGGGAAAGACCCAGTTCGAAGTGCCGGATGGCCAGATCGGCGACTACTGGGTCTTCGACGGCAAGCCCAAGGGCGGCCTCACCGCGATCACCCACGCGGTCGGCATCGATTCAAATCGCATCACCAACGCACCGATGACGTATGAGCAAGTCAATCCCGGCGCCTGGCAGCAGGCCGTCCGCCTTGCAGACATGGATTCGAACCGGATCGAGGCGTCGTTGTGTTTCGACAACACGGTCACCGGCTATTGCGGGCAGACGTTCCTCAACAATCCCGACAAGGAACTCGGCTTCGCCTGCATCCAGGCATACAACGACTGGATGATCGACGAATGGTGTGCGGGCGATGGGTACGGGCGCCTCATTCCGCTGATCCTGGTTCCGCTGTGGGATCCCCGGCTGGCCGCCGCCGAAGTGCATCGCTGCGCTGCCAAGAGCCCGGCGATTTCGGCATCGTTCTGCGAGAATCCTTACGAACTGGGCCTGCCTTCGATCTACACCGAGCATTGGGAGCCGTTCTTCGAAGCTTGCGCCGAGACCCGGACGACGATCAGCATGCACATCGGCTCTTCGGGCAAGATTCCCAGAACGTCGCCGGATTCGCCATACATGATGACCTCGATCCTGATGTTCGTCGATTCGATGACGGCGACGTTGGACTATATCCTGGCCGGCGTGTTCGAGCGTCATCCCGCGCTGAAGATCGCACTCTCGGAAGGACAGATCGGCTGGCTGCCCTATGCGGTACGGCGCGCCGACCGGGTCTGGGCGGCCAGGGACAAGGAAGCAATGGGCTACAAGCGCACGCCGCGTCCGCCCAGCGAATATGTCAAAGGCCATGTCTATGGCTGCATCTTCGACGACGACACCGCGCTGTTGTGCAGGGATTTGATCGGCATGGGCCAGATCATGATGGAGGTCGACTACCCGCACTCGGCCTGTCATTTCCCCAATGTCGTCCAGGTGGCGAACGAACTTGCCGATACGGCCGGCCTCAACCAGGCAGAGCGCCTCATGCTGTTCAGGGGCAACGCGATCGAGGCTTACGGATTGGAGCGCCTGGGCATCAGGTGAAGGTGGGGAGAGGGCGGCGTCGCGGCCGCCTTCTTCTGTCTGAAGCCCGATACCCCCAGATCGACCCACCTTCGTCATTGCGAGCCCCGCGAAGCAATCCAGGATCGCGTTCGACCGCGCTGGATTGCTTCGTCGCGATGCTCCTCGCAATGACGAAGCAATGTAAAGTCATCATGGTCTAGAACACCCGGTCGAAGGCCGCTTTCAGCCGCGTCAGGCTGGCGGGCACGTCCTTGAGCTTGTCGAGCCCGAACAGGCCCAGGCGGAAGCTGCGATAGTCCGGCCCCTCGTCCACCATCAGCGGCACGCCCGCCGCGATCTGGAGACCGAGCGCCGCGAACTTCCTGCCGCTCTGGATATCGGCATCGGAGGTATAGCTGACCACCACGCCCGGCGCGCCGAAACCCTCGGCCGCCACCGATCGCACGCCATGCCCCGCCAGCATCGCGCGAACCGCGTTGCCCTGCTCCCATTGCGCGGCCCGAAGCCGCTCGAAGCCGATCGCCTGGGTCTCCAGCATCGCGGTGCGGAAGGTGCGCAGCGCGTCGGTCGGCATGGTGGCGTGATAGGCGTAGCCACCGGCGAGATAGGCCTCCATGATGGTCAGCCATTTGCCGAGATCGACCGCGAAGCTGGTCGACCGCGACGCGCGGCAACGCTCCAGCGCGGGCTCCCGCATCATCACCAGCCCGGCCGAAGGCGGCGCGGACCATCCCTTCTGCGGCGCCGAGATCAGCACGTCCACGCCGGCCGCCGCCATGTCCACCCACACGCAGCCCGAGGCGATGCAGTCCAGCACGAACAGGCCGCCATGTTCGTGCACGGCGTCGGCCAATGCGCGGATGTAGCCGTCGGGCAACAGGATGCCCGAAGCCGTTTCCACGTGCGGTGCGAAGACGACATCCGGCCTCTCGGTGCGGATCCGCGCGACCGCTTCCTCGATGGGGCAGGGGGCGAAGGGCGCATCGGGCGCATCCGCTTCGCGTCTGGCGTTGAGCACGATCTCCTCGGAAGGGATCGACCCTGCTTCGAAGATCTGCGTCCAGCGATAGGAGAAGAAGCCGTTGCGGATCACCAGCACTTTGGCGCCAGTCGCGAACTGGCGGGCGACGGCCTCCATCGCATAAGTCCCGCCGCCGGGAATGATCACGGCACGCTCCGCATTGTAGACCTCGCACAACGTCGCATGGATGTCGGCCATTACCGTCTGGAAGGCTTCGCTCATGTGGTTGAGAGAGCGGTCGGTGAACACGACCGAATATTCGAGAAGGCCTTCAGGATCGATTTCGGGGCGTAGGCCGGGCATGTGTTTCTCCTTGCGTGGGCATGGCCACTAGCAGTTCACGATCTCGTTTTGCCAGGCCCGCGGCGCGGCGGGTGTCTTATGCGGGATGGGGCCGCAGCGGGGCGGGCAGCAGCCGTGTCGCGAACATCACGGCGGCGGCAAGCAGATTGACGGCGATGATCGAGGTCAACAGCAGATCGTAGCCGCCGGTCCGATCGAAGATTTCGCCCGCGTATCGGATGGTGACCATGGCGGCGATGGACTGCACCGGCTGTGCCAGGCCCGTGACGGTGCCGAAGGATGCCCGCCCGAACCGATCGGCGATCACGGCATTGAGGACCGGGGTGGTCCCGGCGGTGAAGAATCCCGTCACCCCGACCGCCACGAGCAGCAGGACATACTCGTCGGTCATCAGGAACGCGGCGGTGGTGATGGCGCCCGCCAGGAATATGCCGACGAGGATGAGGATCCTGTCGAAACGGTCCCCGATCGCCGCGAGCACGAGCTTTCCGGCGATACCCGCCGCGGACATGACCGAAATGAGCGTTGCCGCCTGCACTAGCGTCAGCCCCTCGTCGTGGGCCATGGGCGCCAGCGATACGGTGAACGCCGAGGAAGTGGCGATGACCAGCGCTCCGCTCAGGTTGATCGTCCAGAACTGCGCGGTCCTCAGCAGCTTGCCGACGGCTGCGGGCGGCTCTTGCCGGGCCTCCGGCCTTTCGGCCCCGTCAAATGCGCTTTCCGAAGCTTCGGCGCTTGGCCAGTCGCGCATGACCATGCCGGCGACGCACAAGATTGCCCCGGCCGCAATTCCCAGGACCATGAGCGCGGTGCGCCAGCCCTGCCATTCGATCAGGAGCGCCGCCAGCGGCGGCCAGACGATTCCGCCGACTGAAAACCCCAGCTGGCAGATCACCAGCGCGCGTGCCGTGTGCGTCGGGAACCATCGGACGATCAGCACCGGCACCGCGAGCGAGCAGGCGCCCAGCACCGCGAACGGAAACGCCGCCCCAAGCAGGGCGACGTCCAGCCACAAGTTGCGCGACAAAGCGATGGCGGCGAGCACTGCTCCGAAGATGACCGACCCGACCATCATCGCGCGGCGAACCGACACCCGGTCCAGCAGACTGCCGATGAGCGGCGCCTGCAGGGCGATGCCCAGGCTGAGGATCACCAGCCCGGTGTTGGCATCGGCCCGCGACAGTTGGAACTCTTCGCTCACGGGCAGGACAAACAGCCCGTAAGAGGCATAGAACGCACCCATAAGCACGAGATTCGCGACAAATCCGGCAGCAACGATGATCCACCCGTAGTTGAAGCCGCGCACCCCCTGCCTATCCCTTCCTTAGTGTCGGACCTGCCAGATGCGATGCGCCCGCGCATCGGCATCCCCATCTTCGCCCGGATGCGCGGATACTGTTAGTCGGCTGTTTCCGGGGAGCCAAGTGGGCGCGGCATTAAATCGGTCGATCGGCGCTTCGCGGCCCTGCGGCTTGGCTGACCGCACGTGGCAAAGCCGTTTCCCGGCGATCGCGCGCCTGCGCTCTTGCCGTCGCGGGGCCCTGTCGATCGACGGGTTTCCGGAAGATCGATCGCTTCGGTACAATATCTGGCCTCGCGCCCGGCCGCATGTCTGGTAAGTCAGCGGACCGGGTCACCAAAATATATAAGGAAAATATCTGATGAAATTGCTGCGCTGGGCCGCCACCGGGGCCACCGTCTATCTCGTCTACCGCTACTCGATCGGCAAGAAGGCCAAGGGGGAAAGCGTGCTGAACCCATCGGAGCGGGCGATTGCGGACCTCGGCCTTGCGGAAGAGTCCCGCCCTGTGGAAACAACGTCCTCGAAGATCGGTTAGGCTTGCAATATATCCTAGCGCAGGCAGCGGACGGTTACGAACGCTTCGGCGGCCGGCATTCCAGGGTCGATCCGGAGGTCGGCCGCCCTGCGGAACAGCTCCAGCAGCAGGGGCTCCTGCTCCTGCACCCGAATGGCCGCCTCGAAGTGAATCCTGCGCTCGGGCCGAGGAAGGATTTCGAGAAGGCTGCCCTCGGCAAGCTCGGCGCGGATCATGCTCTCGGGCAGGACGGCGGCGCCACCTCCATCCGAGACGATCCTGACGATCGTGCGCACGTTGTTGCAGGTGTTGAGCGAACTGACGGACACGCCATTGGCGGCGATGGATTCCACGGTAACGGCGTGAAGGGGCGAATGGATCGGCAGGGACCAGACCGGAAGCTGCTTCGAGAATCCGCCGGCCTGTGCGATCCTGGGGCCGGCAACCCAGACAAGGCTGACCGATCCCAGGGGCGCCGTTTTCAGCCCCGGCCCCGCGACTGGCCCGGCAAGGAATGCAAGGTCCGTCGTGCCTGCCAGGACCTGCTGAAGCATGCGCGCGGTAAGGTCGAGTTCGACCTCCATCGTAACTCCCGGCAGGTCGCGTTCGATCGCCTGGATAAAGGCGGGCAGGCAACTGGCGGCCGCTATCTCTCCGGATGCGATGCGCACGACGCCGGCGGCCCCGGCATAGTCGCCGATCTCAAGCAAGGTTCGTTCGAGATCGTGGCGCAGAGGCTCGCAAGCCTGAACCAGCAGCCTGCCTCTGGCGGTCAGGACCATCTTTCGACCCTGCCGCCGGAAGAGTTCCATGCCCAGTTGCTCCTCAATCTCCCGGACCCGCGCCGAAATCGCCGGCTGCGTGGTGTTCAGGCGCTCCGCCGCGGCGCGGAACGTGCCGAGCCGGGAAATCCAGTGCAGGGTCTCTAGGTGAAACAGGGCGATCCGCTTGATAAGATTCACCTATCGAAAACGATAAAAAACAATCGCTATTTCTGATCATTCTTCTCGTCTAGTGTTTTCGGACGAAAGGGATTCCCATGGACAAGCTCTATCCTTCGGCCGCCGCGGCGCTTGACGGACTTCTGCGAGATGGGCTGTTGATCGCCGCAGGAGGTTTCGGCCTTTGCGGCATCCCCGAGCGGCTGCTCGATGCGGTGCGCGACAGCGGCGTCAAGGACCTTACCTTCGCGTCGAACAACGCCGGAATCGATAACGAGGGCATCGGCAAGCTGCTGCGCACTAGGCAGGTCAAGAAGATGATCGCCAGCTACGTCGGCGAGAACAAGGAGTTCGAGCGCCAGTATCTCGCCGGCGAGCTTGAGATCGAGTTCTGCCCGCAAGGCACCCTGGCTGAGCGGATGCGGGCTGGCGGTGCCGGCATTCCCGGCTTCTACACCAGGACCGGCGTCGGCACGCTGGTGGCCGAGGGCAAGGAAACGAAGAGCTTCGACGGCCCGAACGGGCCGGAGGACTATATCCTCGAACATGGAATCTTCGCCGATCTCAGCCTGGTGAAAGCCTGGAAGGCCGATGAGACCGGCAACGTCGTCTTCCGCAAGACCGCGCGCAACTTCAATGTGCCGGTGGCTACTTGCGGGAAGGTCTGTGTCGTCGAGGTGGAGGAGATCGTCCCGACCGGCTCGCTTGATCCCGATGGCATCCACCTGCCGGGGGTCTACGTCCAGCGGCTGGTCTTGGGCTCGCCGTACGAGAAGAAGATCGAGTTCCGCACGGTCCGCGAAAGGGAAACCGCCTGATGCCCTGGAAACGTGAAGAGATGGCCGCGCGCGCAGCCCGGGAACTGCAAGACGGGTTCTACGTCAACCTTGGCATCGGCATTCCGACCCTCGTCGCCAACTACGTGCCCGCCGGCATGACGGTGACGTTGCAGTCGGAGAACGGCATGCTCGGCATAGGCCCGTTCCCATACGATGATGAGATCGACCCCGACCTCATCAATGCCGGCAAGCAGACGATCAGCGAACTCGCGCATTCGGCCTATTTTGACAGCGCGACCAGCTTTGCCATGATACGCGGCGGCCATATCGACCTCGCGGTGCTGGGCGGGATGGAAGTGGCGGAGAACGGGGACCTCGCCAACTGGATGGTGCCGGGCAAGATGATCAAGGGCATGGGCGGGGCGATGGACCTCGTCGCCGGGGTCAAGAAGATCATCGTCGTCATGGAGCACAACGCCAAGGACGGATCGGCCAAGTTCATCCCCGAATGCACGCTGCCGCTGACGGGTCGCAACGTGGTCGACATGATCATCACCGATCTCGCGGTCTTCCAGCGCCCCGATCACAATTCGCCATTCAAGCTCCTGGAACTGGCTCCAGGCGTCAGCGCCAGCGAGGTCAAGGAAAAGACGACCGCCGTGTTCGACGCCTGACCCGGGCAAGGCCGGCAGATCCAACGCACATCGGATATCGGATATCGGATATCGGATATCGGATATCGGAAGGGATGGGACCCTGCTGGCCTCGTCAACCGCGCCGGTGATCGGCGCCGGGCCTGTCCCGCCGGGATACCTCAAGTTAAGCCTTGCGCGTTAGGGTGCCGCCGCATGTTGCCGGTGTTCCTGACCATCGATACCGAATATTCGGCGGGGCTCTACCTCCATGGCGGCGGCCGCACATGGCGGGAGAACTTCGCCCGCTCCATAGCCTGCGAGGCGCGGGGCGGGAGCGTCGGTGTCGGATATCAGATTGAGGTGATGGACCGGCATGGCCTGAAAGGCGTGTTCTTCGTCGATCCGATGCCCGCGCTGGTCTGGGGAACGGACGCCATCGCCGCCGCCGTCGATCCGATCCTGTCCGCTGGGCACGACGTCCAGCTGCACCTGCACACCGAATGGCTCGCGTTCGCGGAGCGGAATCCGCTGGGATCGCGAATCGGCACGAATATTGCCGACTTCACGCTGGACGAGCAGCGGATCCTGCTGG
Source organism: Novosphingobium sp. (assembly GCA_035281095.1). Classification (GTDB taxonomy): domain Bacteria; phylum Pseudomonadota; class Alphaproteobacteria; order Sphingomonadales; family Sphingomonadaceae; genus Novosphingobium. Next base: position 19,618 of record DATEEP010000108.1, read on the forward strand.
ATTACGCCTGCGGGCAGCTGGTCGCGGCTGGGGCGCCCGCTCCGGTCGCGTTCCGCGCGGGAAACTACGGCGCGAACGACGATACCCTGCGCGCGCTCGCCCTGCTGGGGGTCAAGCTCGAGTCGAGCTTTCCGGCAGCGCTGGACTTCTCCGCATGCCGCATTTCGCTTGGGCGCGGCGATGTCTTCCCGCAGCGGCATCTCGGCGTCGTCGAAGTTCCGATCAGCGCGATCGCTGCGCGAGGAAGGGGGCGTCGGCATGCGCAGCTTACCGCGATGTCGCTGTGGGAGCTCAAGTCCGCGGTACGCCACGCGGTCACGGCGGACTGGCCGGCATTCGTGGTGGTGTCGCACAGTTTTGAGATGATGAACCGCCAAAACGGCGTCGCCAACCGGTTGGTGCAGCGCCGCTTCGAGGCGTTCTGCGAGTGGCTGGGCAGGCAGGGCGACGTGCGTGCCGCGACTTTTTCCGAGCCGGGGATCGACGAGAGGCTGATCGGCCGGACACCGGCTGCCGCCGCCGCTTTGCTGCCGCACAGCCCGGTGCGCGAGGCGCTTCGCATGGGCGAGCAGGCCATCGCCAACATGGTCTACGGGTGATGCCGATGATTGCGCGCAAGTTCGGCACGTTTCGCGGCGCGGTGCGGCTCGTGCTGTCCTATGCCGAGGTCGCGCTGGGCATCGCATCGATCAGGCGCCCCGCGCTCTGTTCGGTCAAGCGGCTGGTCTTCGTTTGCCACGGCAATATCTGCCGCAGCGCCTACGCGGCCGAGCTGGCGCGGCGGGGAGGGGCGGAGGTGGCCTCGTTCGGTCTCTCGACCAGGAGCGGCAAGGCTGCACATCCCCCGATCGTGGCCGCAGCCGCGGCGCGGGGGCTCGACCTGTCCGCCCACCGCGCCACCGCGCTGGCCGACTACGAGCCGCGCGAGGGCGACTACCTGCTGGCGATGGAGACCCGGCACTTGCGCACGCTCTCGACCGACGAGCGTTTGCGCGATTTGCCACGCGGATTGCTGGGCGCCTACGCACCGTTTCCGGTGCCGCACGTGCACGACCCCTACGAAATCGACGAAGCTTATCTCCCGGCCTGCCTCGACCGGATCGAGAGCGCGGTCGCGGTGCTTTGCGACCGCTTTGCCGCCGGAAAAGAGAGGCGCCGCGACCTTTCGACATAGCCGATCTGTTCTGGCGCGGCGCCTCAGGGGTTCAGCCGAGGCGTGCGGCCGAAATCAGAATGCCGCACCCAGCGAGAACACCACGGTGCTTCCGGCGATTTGCGAGCCGTCCTTGGTCGAGGAGAAGTTTGGCTGAAGGTAGACCGTGCCCGCCTTCGAGATGCTGGTGTCGATATAAGCGACGCCCAGCGTCAGCGGGCCGACCGCCATGTCCGCGCCCAGCATCCAGTCCCAGTACTTGCCGGTCGGCGCCACGCTGGTGCCGTTGGGGCCGAGGCCGTCGTTGCCGTCCGAGTACCCGAGATGGGCCTTGAGCGTGAGCGGCGTGCCGGGAACGCCCGCGTTGGCGTCGGCCCACAGATAGAGGTTGTCCTCCTTGTCGCCGGGGGCATTGTATATGCCCGACGCCGCGTCCGCGCCCGTGAAGTACCAGCGGCCGAGCGCCTCCTGCTTCGGCGCGTAGGCGACGCCGGCCAGCAGGTTCACCGGGCCGGCGGTGCCGCTTACTTTGACGTAAGGCTCTGCGAAATCGGTGGTGTCGGCGCCGCCCGGATACATGTACCAGGTCAGGCCGACGTCCAGCTTCACCCCGCCGAGTTCGGTCGCATAGCCGCCGTAGATGTCCAGCTCCGTGTTGGAACCGCCGAACGTGCCCCACCCGGCGAGGTTGGAACCCCAGACGCCCGCGTAGAGCCCGCTCTCGTGCGTGACCGAGACGCCGGCCTGCACCGCCATTTCCTTGTCGGTCTGCGAGACGCCGCGAAAGCGATAATCGCTGACGATGGCGCCCGATCCGGCGATCTCCAACGGGCCTGGAGCCTCTTCTTGCGCAAAAGCGGGAGTCGCGCCGGCGAGGGCCGCCGCGGCAAATACGATTTTCTTCATGGAACATTCCCTCATGTTGAGAACGTTCCTCCTGCGCCCTGAAGCCGCATCGTCTCTCTCGGCGTCCTGCGGACATCCGTGCGCTGCATGCATCAGGGACCGCCGGTCTATCGTGTGGACCGTGCTGGCGGATTTCCACTTCGTGACAAAGCATTGCCATTGCGGACGACCGCTGTGCGGGCTTGGGGGATGCCCTTGGGGTGCAATGATTTGTTACAAAGCCGAGGGGGTCGAGCAATGCTGGGCTGCTATCCGCCCGGCCGTCCATCCCCGTCGCGCTGCGACTTTCGCTGGAGCGTTCCCCATGAAACATTCCGTACTCCTGATCCCCGGCCTGCTCCTGGGTTCCACGATCCTCGCCGCTCCAGCCGCCGCGGAGGCGATCCATCGCACCTCCGTCGACCATCGAGGGCGCACGGTCTCGGTCAGCTACGCCCCGGTCGCCAGGACCAGCCTGAAGCAGGCCGGTATCGGTCCGCGCACAAGCGCGGCTTGCCGCTGGAGGACCGAGGTGTCGGTCGAGCGCACGGTCGCCGACGCTTCGGGCCGCCCCATCGTCGTCCTGACGCGGGTGGTTGAAGAGAGCAAGGTGCGCAGCGGCATGCATGTCGGTCATTGCTCCAGTCTGGCGGGAGAAGTCGCATCCGCCGCCGCCGAGCGGGAGCTGCCGGCATTCGTTACCGCCGTGGCGGATGCGGACGCCGTTGCCCTGCGAACGGAGCTGGCGAGCCTCGGCGTCCTGCTCACGGCGGATGCGCGGTAGTATCGCGCGGGGGGCACGGGGAGCGAGGTTCGCGTCACTCGTCGCGGCCCGGCCCCCGTCGCCCCGGACGCATTCGGCCTTGTAGAGCGCGACCGCGATCCCGATAGAGCATACGCCGCCTACGCGGACGATCAGGGCCGTTCGGGCGAGCCCTGGTCCGGGCCGGCGCGGCGTCGTTGCGGCCAAACCGTAAGTATCTCGTTCTAAGGCAGTCGATGAACATCGAAAATTTCAGCAGTCCGGCGTCCGAGGGGCAGCAGACCGTCCTGATCGTCGAGGACGACCCCGCGCTTCGCGTCCTGTTGAGCCGGCGCCTGCGCGAGAACGGGTTCAAGACGCTTTCGGCGCATTCGGCGCCCGAGGCCTATCGGGCTATCAGCGAGCATGCCCTGGACCTCGTCATCCTCGACATCATGCTGCCGGGCACCAGCGGCCTCGACATCTGCCGGACGATCCGCCGCGATAGCAGCTTGCCGATCATCATCTTGAGCGCCCGCGCCGACGAGACCGATCGCGTGGTCGGCTTGGAACTGGGCGCGGACGACTATGTGCCCAAGCCGTTCAGCACCAAGGAACTGCTCGCCCGCATACGCGCCGTGCTGCGCCGGGGTTCGAGCGACCGGCAACGCCCCCACGAACAGCGTGCAGCCATGGCGTTCAACGGCTGGACCCTCGACATCCGTCAGCACCAGCTTACCGCACCGAACGGCGCGCGGGTCGAGCTGTCGGGCGCGGAGTATGCGTTGCTGGTGGTCCTGCTCGACAACGCGCAGCGCGTGATCGGGCGAGAGCGGCTGCTGGAACTGTCGCGCACGAGACTGGCCGACTCGTCGGATCGCAGCGTCGACGTGCTGATCAGCCGGCTGCGACGCAAGCTGTCGCAGGACGAAGCCAGCAAGGACCTGATCCGCACGGTGCGCGGCACCGGCTATATGCTGACGGCGACGGTGGAACACGCTTGAAGCGGGTGCACATCTGGCCCCACGGCCTGATGGGCCAGGTGATGGCGGTCCTGCTGGGGGCCATCGTCCTGGAATTCCTCGGCAGCGCGCTGCTCTACCAGTATTTCGATGCGTCCGCCTCGCACGAGGAGAGCGCCCGCAACTTCGCCGAGCAGGTCGTCGTCGCGGACCGCGTCTTGTCCGGCGCGAGCCCGCGCGAACGGTCGGTTCTGGTGAGCCAGCTTTCCTCGGACCATGTCAGGATCGACTGGCGCGCGGTACCGGTAGTGGATCAGACTGGACACAACGGCGACCTGCGCGACGTGCGGCGGATCATGGTGAACTGGGAAGACTATCTGGCAAGGCGCGACATCCGCCTTGCGCTGGATCGGAAAGATAGCGACCTCCTTGCGGGCTCGCTGGCTTTGGACGATGGCTCCTACATTCACTTCAGCGGCCATCTGCGCAGCCACTGGGAGAGCCTGTACCTTTCGGTCCTGTCGATCTCCATCCTCATCCTGGGCGTGCTGGCCGCTGCCGCCCTGCTGATTCGGGGGCTGGGCGCGCCCTTGCGTCATCTCGCCCGCGCGGCGGATGCCGTGGGTCACGGCGTGCCGGTGATGCTGACCGAGCGCGGCCCGCCCGACCTGCAGGCGCTGGCGCGCGCGTTCAATGCCATGCAGCTGCGCATCGGCAACCTGCTCGACAGCCGGACGCGGGCGCTGGCGGCCGTCAGCCACGACTTGCGCACGCCTTTGTCGCGCCTGCAATTGCGGTCGGAGCAGATCGACAACGACCTCGTCCGCGCCGCGATCGGCAAGGACCTCAGCGAAATGGAACTGATGCTGGATTCGGTGCTGTCGTACCTCGCGGGCGAAAGCAACGCGGAACCGACGACGCTTACCGACCTGGCTTCCCTGACGATGACCGTGGTCGACGATGCGCAGGACGCGGGAAAACCCGTGGAGTACGACGGGCCGGACTCGCTGCACGCGACGATCAGCCCGCTCCGCGTCAAGCGCGCGCTCGACAATCTCCTGGAGAACGCGTTCCACTATGGCGGCCGGGCCTGGGTCACCCTTTGCGGCGATGAGGACGGGGTGCATCTGACAGTGGAGGACGATGGGCCAGGGATTCCTTCCGACCAGCTCTCGGTGGTGCTGGAGCCGTTCCGCCGCCTCGATTTCGCGCGGCCGCGCAATACCGCCGGGCTCGGGCTGGGCCTCTCGATCGTCAACCACACGATGCAGCAGGAAGGCGGCGAACTGCGTTTGGCCAACCGCGAGCCGCATGGCCTCAAGGCCGAGATGTTCTTTCCGCAGGACACAATGAAATAGCATAACATTTTGAAATAGTTCCGTTGTACTGCGGAAAAACGCTTCACGTACATTCCAGCATACCGGCCTGCCGTCCGAATACGGCGGGCGAAATGCTTCCCGAAAGGATGGACGTGGACAATATCCTCGATCGTGCAACCCGCTTCCGTGGCGAGATATTCGAACGCGAAAGCGCGCTCTATCAGCGGCTGGCGCAGCATGGCCAGAGCCCCAAGGCGCTGATGATCTCGTGCGCGGACTCGCGCGTCGTGCCCGAACTCATCACCCAGGCCGCGCCGGGCGAGCTGTTCGTCTGCCGCAACGCGGGCAATATCGTGCCGCCCTTCTCGCAGGCGAACGGCGGCGTTTCCTCCGCCGTCGAGTATGCCGTGGTCGCTCTCAAGGTGCGCGACATCGTCGTCTGCGGCCACTCGGATTGCGGCGCCATGAAGGCCTTCCTCCATCCCGAGAAGCTGGCCGAAATGCCCAACGTGGCAAGCTGGCTGCGCCATGCCCACGCGGCCGAATGCGTCGTCAACGCGTCCTATCATTCGCTCGACGAGAAGCAGAAAGTGGGGGCGCTGGCACGGGAGAACGTGATCACGCAGATCCATCATCTCCGCACGCATCCCAGCGTCGCCGCCGCGCTGGCTCGCGGCGAACTGTCGCTTCACGGCTGGTTCTTCGACATCGAGAGCGGGTCGATACATGCGTTGGACGGTGAGACCGACACTTTCGCGGTCGTGGCCGGCGACGGGCCTCTGCCGGTGGCCATCGCCCCGCGTCAGATGAGCGCGCAGCCAGCCCGGGTCGCCGCACTGTGAGTGAAACGAGCGCCGGGCGGAGGGCCTGGCTCCCCGTCAGCCTCGGCGGCGATTTCATCGCATCGCTGGTGGTGTTCCTGGTGGCGTTGCCGTTGTGCATGGGCATCGCGGTCGCCTCGGGCATGCCGCCCGAAGCCGGCCTGATGACCGGGATCATCGGCGGCATCGTCGTCGGGCTGATTGCCGGCTCGCCTCTGCAGGTGAGCGGCCCGGCGGCGGGTCTGGCCGTGCTGGTGTTCGAAATCGTGCGCGAACAGGGCGTGGTCGCGCTCGGCCTGATCGTCCTGCTGGCCGGCGCGTTCCAGATCCTCGCCGGCGTGCTACGCATCGGCCACTGGTTCCGCGCGATCTCCCCGGCCGTGGTGCACGGCATGCTGGCGGGCATTGGCTTGCTGATCGTGCTGGGCCAGCTTCACGTGCTGATTGACCGTGATCCGCTGCCGAGCGGGCTCGCCAACCTCGTCGCGATCCCCGGCGCCTTCATCGACCTGTCACCCACGGCGAGCGGATCGACCGAAGCGGCGTTCGCGCTGGGCGGGATCACCATCCTTGCCTTCCTGGCGTGGGAGAAATTCCGGCCTCGGAAGCTGCGCCTCGTGCCCGGCGCGCTGATCGGGGTCACGGTCGCCACGCTGGCGGCATGGCTGCTGGGACCGGACGTCAAGCGCGTCATCGTGCCGGAATCGCTCATCGACGCCATCAACGCGCCCGGCTGGGCCGATCTTTCGCGCTTGGGAGAGACCCAGATCCTCGTCAGCGCGCTGATCATCGCCTTTGTCGCCAGCGCCGAGACCTTGCTGTCGGCGGCGGCGGTCGATCGCATGCACGATGGCCCCCGGACCCAATACAACAAGGAACTGGTGGCGCAGGGGGTGGGCAACATGGCCTGTGGCTTCGTGGGCGGCTTGCCGATGACCGGCGTCATCGTGCGTAGCTCCGCCAACGTGCAGGCCGGTGCCGTCACGCGTATGTCGGCGGTGTTGCATGGAGGCTGGATTCTCGCGTTCGTCGCCCTGCTGCCGTGGCTTTTGCGTGAGATGCCGACCGCGGCGCTGGCCGGAGTGCTGGTCGTTACTGGCTGGCGGCTGGTGAGTCTGGCGCATGCCAAGCATCTGCTACACCAGTACGGCCCGCTTCCCGCCGCTGTCTGGGCTTTGACTTTCGTGATGGTGGTGGCGACGGACCTGCTGACCGGCGTGCTGGCGGGTCTGGCGTTCTCCATGCTGGAACTCGCCCCGTACTTCCGCAACCACAAGCTTCGCGTCATGCAGCGCAGTGAGGGAGAGGTCGAGGAAGTGGAGGTTTCCGGCGCCGCGACCTGCGTCAACCTGCCCAAGCTCGCCAAGCAGCTCGACGGGATTCCGGAAGGGCGCGACGTGCGGTTGCGCTTTCGGGACGTGGTCTACCTCGATCATACTTGCGCCGAGATGATCGGCGAATGGGTGTCCCGCCGGAAGCGGCGCGGCGCGGTGGTCGAATACGATCTCGACGAGCACTTTCGCTTCGGACGCCTGCTGGGACGCCCGGCTCAGGCGCTATCATGAACGATCAGGGCGCTCTCCGGCCCGTCTTGAGGCGGCGACCGAGAGCGCCCTTGACGTCACCTAGAAGGGGCAGAGGGTCACTTGAGGACCACACATAGTAGCGAACGCGCGGGTCGAGGAAGTCCAACAGGAAGCGGACCGCAAACTTGATGCGTCCGGCGATCGCAAGGGATTCATCGCGGATGATGGCGACCAAGTGCTTCACGTCGGGAAAGACATACCGCGCCTTGCGGTTCGAACGCGGCAACGGCGCCGGATCGTTTTGGCAGAGGGCGCGGCGGCGATAGGTCTCCCAGGCGAAATGCGCGCCGCAGTGCCACGCCAGCGGCAGGCTACCCCAGAAGCGGCCGTTGATCTCCATCAGCCAGTATGTGCCGGTCTTCTGGTCGAAACGGTATTCGACCATCGCCGGTCCCTCCCAGCCAATCGTGCGCAGCAAGGCTTCGGAACGCTCCATCTGCCCGGCGTGGCGGGCGAGGGGCACCGCCTCGCAGAAGCTGGAGACACCGCCGGTGGGCGGCCATTCGCGCAGGCGGCGGTGCTGGAATTTCAGCGTCGCCTTGCCGTTCGCCATGTGCAGCATTTGGCCGAGCCCCTCGCCGGGGCACCAGGTTTGCACCAAGGGCCACGCGCCCATGCGATTATAGCGCGCGAGGATGCCGAGCAGCGCTGGCGCGTGGGCAGCATATTCGACCTTTTCCAGCGCTATCCCGAGGGCGTCGAGCGAGCCGGCGACCGTATTGGGATCGGGCCACTTCACCGCCACCGGATAGGCCAGCACTGCCGCGCGGCGGGCGAAGTCCTCGTGCGGGAGCGGCTGCCACGTTTCGGGCACCGCGAGGCCGAGACGGGCGGCGATCTCCAGCGTGCGGCGCTTGTCGAGTACGATGGCCAGCTTGTCGGAGTCCGGCGCCAGCACCAGACAGTCGCCCAACGTTCCTTTCAGCTCCGCCAACTCGATCAGGTGGTGCTCGGATATGGCGAGAATCGCCGCGAGGTTCTTCTCGCGCACCAGTGCCGGCAGCCACTCCGCCAGCGGTGCCTCGATCACCGCGAAGTCGCGCGCGTGGCGCGAATAGCGGCTGATCGAGTCGCTATTCTTCCCGAGAGCCAGCACCGGCACACCATGTCCGCCCAGTTCGCGGATCACCGTCAGCCCGATGGGACTGTCGGCGCCGAGAACGGCTACAAGGCGGGAAGCGGTCTGGGACAAGGGCTGGGCCGAAGCGGGAACGGATTTTCCGAATAGGTCCAAAAGGGTTTAAGGCCGCTTAACCTTGCGGCCGATCATCCTCGCGCAGGCTCGCGACCGCGCTTGAGACAGGTCTCGCGCGTGGACGGCCGACCGGGGAGAGCCGAGGGTCGGCAGCCGCGTGATCGTCGTCCAGATCGTTGCGGAACAGCAGCCGCCAGCTCATCATCAGCAGCAGCCCGTGCGAGACGGCGATGGCGAAATAATCGACCATCAGGCCATCTTCAGCCGCCGCAGCGCCCGATACGCCAGCGCCTTGGGCCGGTTGCCATGGGGGAATTGGCCGGGACTGCGCGGATGCAGGCCCGCCTGGCGGAGCACCCGGTTGAAGCCGCGCGCGTCTGCTTCGGCGACGCTCCACTCCGAACGCCAGGTGACTGAAAGCGAGACCGAGACAGCATCGCCGTTGCGGACGAAATGCGGCGCCTTGACCGGCACGTGGACCGCCTCGCCGGGGCCAATCGCGATCGGCTGACCGGCAGCGGCGAAGCGCTCGTCCCAGGGCAGGTTGCGATGATGGTTGCCGTGGTGGAACTGCTCGTGGACTTGCGGGTCGCACAGCGCCTCGTCATCCGGCCGAAATACCGTCATCGTCTTGCTGCCCCTGATTTGAAGCAGGACGTTGTGCTCCGGATCGAAGTGGAACGGCGTCACCGCGTGGGGGGAACTGATGAAGATGAAGCCCTCGCACTGGTGCATCGCGCCGGTCCGGGGCAATGCCACCGCTTCCAGCTCGGCCAGCACCTCGCGCAGCAGCGCGGCATAGGCAGGCACTTGCTCGATGCGCTTGAGCACGGCCCAGGAATCCGTGCTGTCGATCTGCCGGATGGTCTCCTCGGCGCTCATCGCCGCCTGCGGCACGTCTTCGGGCGCGATGCCAATGGGCAGCCGTCCGGAGTTGTACTCGACACTGGCTGCTGGAAGCCGCGCGGCAAGCTCGGCCAGCCCCGCGATCGTCAGTAGCGTATGGTCGAGCAACCGATGCGCGAGCTTCACGGGCGCATTGGGATAGACGCGGGCCAATGCCTCGATCGACGATTGCGGAAACAGGGTTTCGGCCATGGGATCTCACTGGTTCAGACGCGCGCTATAGCGGCCAAGGAGTTGATAAATCCTATGCGGAAGGACCGACCGATATAGATCAAGGTCGCGCGACTGATCGCCTTTATCGATTTCACTAACGAGCCCAAGGCGCTTTTGTCCTGGCTCCGGTGTCCGTAGTCTGCGCCCATCACGGCAGAGGAGAGCGATCATGGACATGGAAACAGGCGGATGCCCCTTCGGTCACGGCACCGGGGGAACGCGCGGACTGCTCGGACGGGTAAACCGTGATTGGTGGCCTGATTCGCTCCAACTCGATATCCTGAACCAGAGTGGCGTATCGCCCGACCCGATGGGCGAGGACTTCGACTATATCGAAGCGTTCAATACCCTGGACTACAACGCCCTGAAGGCCGATCTTCATGCGTTGATGACCGATTCCAAGCCGTGGTGGCCGGCGGACTATGGGCACTACGGCCCGTTCTTCATCCGCATGGCATGGCACGCGGCTGGCACTTATCGCACCGCCGACGGGCGTGGCGGAGCCAACTCCGGCCAGCAGCGCTTCGCCCCGCTCAATTCCTGGCCGGACAACGCCAATCTGGACAAGGCGCGGCGGCTGTTGTGGCCGATCAAGCAGAAGTACGGCAAGGCCATAAGCTGGGCCGACTTGTTCATCCTGACCGGCAATGTCGCCATCGAATCGATGGGCGGCCCGGTGTTCGGCTTCGGCGGCGGCCGCAAGGACGTGTTCCAGCCCGAAACCGACGTCTACTGGGGCACCGAGGAGGAATGGCTCGGCCCGACGCGCATCGATCCGGACCATGAACTGATCCTGGAGAGCCCGCTGGCGGCGATCCAGATGGGGCTGATCTACGTCAATCCCGAAGGGCCCGGCGGCAATCCCGACCCCGCGCTCTCGGCCCGCGATATCCGCGAGACTTTTGCGCGCATGGCGATGAACGACGAAGAGACGGTGGCGCTTGCAGCGGGCGGCCATACTTTCGGCAAATGCCATGGCGCGGGCGACGTCAATCTCGTGGGCGCGGAGCCCGAGGGCGCGGACATCGCCATGCAGGGCCTTGGCTGGACCAGTGGCTACGAAAGCGGGATCGGCGAGCACACCATCACCAGCGGTATCGAAGGCGCGTGGACGCCCAGCCCGGCGCGGTGGGACCACGACTATTTCCGCATGCTGCTCGATTACGAATATGCACTGGTCAAGAGCCCGGCGGGCGCATACCAATGGCAGCCGATCGACCAGCGCGAGGAGGACCTGGCTCCCGACGCGCACCGCCCCGGCAAGCGGGTGCCGACGATCATGACCACCGCCGACATGGCGTTCAAGGTCGATCCCGAATACCGCAAGATATCGGAGCGCTTCCGCGCCGATCCGGCTGCGTTCGAGGATGCTTTCGCCCGCGCCTGGTTCAAGCTGACCCACCGCGATATGGGGCCGAAGGCGCGCTACCATGGGCCGGAGGTTCCGGCGGAGGATCTGATCTGGCAGGATCCGATCCCGACGGGATACATGCCCACCGCCGATGAGGTTTCAAGCCTGAAACAGGCGATCCTGGCGAGCGGGCTGTCGGTGTCGCAACTGGCCAGGACCGCGTGGGCTTCGGCGGGCACTTATCGCAAGTCGGACCATCGCGGCGGCGCCAACGGCGCGCGGCTGCGGCTCGCTCCGCAGAAGGACTGGGCGGTCAACGAACCGGGCGAACTGGCGCAAGTGCTGGCGAAGCTGGAGGCAATCGGCGCCGGGTCCAAAGTCTCGCTGGCCGACCTGATCGTGCTGGGCGGAACCGTCGCGGTCGAAAGGGCGGCGCGGGACGCGGGCTTTGCCATCGACGTTCCCTTCACCGGCGGGCGAGGCGACGCCAGCGAGGAGCAGACCGACGCCGAGAGCTTCGAGCCGCTCGAACCCAGGGCGGATGCGTTCCGCAACTACCTGTCGACGAAGCATTCGGTGAAGACCGAGGAGATGATGGTGGACCGGGCGCAGCTGCTGGGACTGTCGGCGCCGGAGATGACGGTGCTGATCGGCGGCTTGCGCGTGCTCGGCGCCAATCACGGCGGGCGCCCGCACGGGATGCTCACGAACCGCGTCGGCCAGCTCACCAACGATTTCTTCGTCAACCTGCTCGACATGGAGACGGCATGGAAGGTGGTGGACGAGAGCGGCGACGAGGAATTCGTCGGCTCCGACCGTGCCAACGGCCGGGAGAAATGGCGCGCGACCCGCACCGACCTGATCTTCGGCTCCAACTCGCAGCTGCGGGCGATCGCGGAAGTTTATGCCTCGGCCGACGCGGGCGAGAAATTCGTGCGCGACTTCGTCAAAGTGTGGACGAAGGTGATGAACGCGGATCGGTTCGATCTGGCGGGGTAGGCGCTCTAACAGCCAACGGTCCGGCATCCGTCGGGACGACGGGGTGGTCGTGAGCGGGTGGCGCTCGGGTTCGGCATACCCAGCCGGCCACGTACCCCCCAACCCTTCGTCATTGCGAGGACCGTAAGGTCCGTGGTTATCCAGAGCGGTGCGCAACTGCCCTGGATTGCTTCGTCGGCTTTACCTCCTCGCAATGACGAAGCGGGTGACTGGCCTGTCGGCTGACGCGTCGTCCTGGCGAACGCCGGGGCCGACGGCCTATTAATTCGCCTTACGCCGCCTCTTTCTTGCGGCTCGCCTTTTTACGCTCGTTCGGATCGAGAATCGCTTTGCGCAGCCGGATCGACTGGGGGGTCACTTCGACCATCTCGTCGTCGTCGATATAGGCGATGGCCTGCTCCAGCGTCATGATCCGGGGCGGGGTCAGGCGGATGGCGTCGTCCTTGCCGGTCGAGCGGAAGTTGGTGAGCTGCTTGGATTTCAGCGGGTTCACTTCCAGGTCGTCGGGCTTGGCGTTCTCGCCGATCACCATGCCCTCGTAGACCTTTTCCTGCGGACTGACGAACAGGATGCCGCGATCCTCGAGGCTGTTGAGCGCATAGCCCACCGCCTCTCCGGTCGAGTTCGAGATCAGCACGCCGTTCTGGCGGCCCTCGATCGCGCCCTTGTGCGGGCCGTACTTCTCGAACAGCCGGTTCATGATGCCGGTGCCGCGCGTATCGGACAGGAATTCGCCGTGATAGCCGATCAGCCCGCGCGAGGGAGCGGAGAAGGTGATCCGGGTCTTGCCGCCGCCCGACGGACGCATGTCGGTCATTTCGGCCTTGCGCTGGTTCATCTTGTCGACGACCGTGCCCGAATGTTCGTCGTCCACATCGATGACGACGGTCTCGTAAGGCTCGGTACGCTTGCCGTCCTCGTCGGTGCCGAACAGCACGCGCGGGCGGCTGATGCCCAGTTCGAAGCCTTCGCGGCGCATCGTCTCGATCAGCACGCCAAGCTGAAGCTCGCCGCGACCCGCGACTTCGAAGCTGTCCTTGTCGGCGGCTTCGGTGACTTTGACCGCGACGTTCGATTCCGCTTCGCGCAGCAGGCGGTCGCGGATCATGCGGCTGGTGACCTTGGTGCCCTCGCGGCCGGCCATCGGTGAATCGTTGACCGCGAAGCGCATCGACAGCGTCGGCGGATCGATCGGCTGGGCCTGGATCGGGACAGTCACGGAGGTGTCGCAGATGGTGTCCGAAACGGTAGCGACGGCAAGCCCGGCGATGGAGATGATGTCGCCCGCCTTGGCCTCTTCCACCGGCACGCGGTCGAGCCCGCGGAACGACAGGATCTTGGAGGCGCGGCCGGTCTCGATCACCTTGCCTTCGGCGTTGAGCGCGTGGATCGGCTGGTTGACCTTCACCACCCCTGACTGGACGCGGCCGGTCAGCACGCGGCCGAGGAAATTGTCGCGGTCCAGCAGCGTGACGAGGAAGCTGAACGGCGCCTCTTCATCGAGCGATGGCGGTGGCACGTGCTCGATGATCTTCTCGAACATCGGCTGCAGCGTGCCCGAACGCGCGCTGGCGTCGTCACTGGCATAGCCGTTGCGACCGGAGGCGTAGAGCACAGGGAAATCGAGCTGCTCGTCGGTGGCGTCGAGCGTCACGAACAAGTCGAACACTTCGTCCAGCACTTCGTGCGTGCGCTCGTCCGGGCGGTCCACCTTGTTGACCACCACGATCGGGCGAAGGCCCAGCGCCAGCGCCTTGCCGGTGACGAACTTGGTTTGCGGCATCGCGCCTTCGGAGCTGTCGACCAGCAGGATGACGCCGTCGACCATCGACAGGATGCGCTCCACCTCGCCGCCGAAGTCGGCGTGGCCCGGGGTATCGACGATATTGATCCGCGTGGCCTGTCCACCGCCGGGAGGAGTCCACTCGATCGAAGTCGGCTTGGCAAGGATGGTGATCCCGCGCTCCTTTTCGAGATCGTTGGAGTCCATCGCCCGCTCTTCGACGCGCTGGTTGTCGCGGAACGTGCCGGACTGGCGGAAAAGCTGGTCGACCAGCGTGGTCTTGCCATGGTCGACGTGCGCAATGATGGCGATGTTGCGCAGGGGAAGCGGGGCTGACATGCGAATAGCCTTGTAAATGAAGGGTCAGGTTGGGGATGGCGGCGCGCCGCTTGCTGCGCCGCAATATGGGCGCGCCCTTACAGCAAGCTGGCCGAGGCGGCAACAAGGCTTTCACGCGACCCGTAGTCACTCAACTGCAACAGTCGGGTCCGGAAATCGCCCCGAGGGAACAAACGATTTCCCGGTCGATTCAACAAAATATAGCATGGGTTAAAAGGGGCCTGGCGAAAACGGCCGGTTTTATGCGGCGGCGTCGAGGCTTGAGAGGAGGAGCCCGATGAAGGACCGTGCACGATCCTACGCCGCGCGCATGCCGGTGCTGGCCGCAACCACGGCCCTGACCGCATTCGCCTTCGCTTCACCGACGCTCGCGCAAGAGCAGGCGCCGTCGGACTTCGATATCGCCGAGGAGATCGTCGTCACCGCGACCAAGCGCGAGGCGACGTTGCAGGACATTCCGGTGGCGGTCTCGGTCACCTCCGGCCAGACCATCGAGCGTGCGCAGATCCGCGATTTGCAGGATCTGCAATCGCTGGTTCCGTCGCTCAAGGTCGGACAACGGCAGAGTTCGGCCAATACCAATTTCTTCATCCGCGGCTTCGGCAACGGGGCCAACAATGCGGGCATCGAGCCGTCGGTCGGCGTGTTCATCGACAACGTCTACCGCTCGCGCACCGCGTCGCAGATTGCCGATTTGCCCGATGTCGAGCGGATCGAAGTGCTGCGCGGTCCGCAATCGACGCTATTCGGCAAGAACGCTTCGGCGGGCGTCATCTCCATCGTCACGCGGGCGCCGCAAGATGAGTTCGGCGGCAATGTCGAGGCGTCCTACGGCAACCGCGACGCGCTCGTCCTGAAGGGTGTCGTCACCGGGCCGCTTGCAGAAGGGCTCGCTGCCAGCCTTTCCGGCGCCTACAACCGCCGCGACGGCTTTTACCGCGACCTCGGCACCGGCGGCCGCGTCAACGACCGCAACCGCTGGTTCCTGCGCGGACAGTTGTTGTGGGAGCCAGGCGACAGTACAAAAGTGCGGATCATCGGTGACTACGGCCAGATCGACGAGAACTGCTGCGCCGCCGTCAACGTCCGGCAATCGGGGGCGACGCAGGCGATCCGGCTACTGGGCGGACAGGTCAATTCGCCCGATGACCGTTTCGCCGGCGTGGTCTACGGCAACTATCCCTCCACCAACCAGATCGACAACTACGGCCTCTCCGCGCAGATCGATCAGGAACTGGGCGCGTTCACGCTCACGTCGATCTCGGCATGGCGCAAGACCGATGCGGATACCAACCAGGATGCCGATTTCAGCAGCGCGCAGATCCTCCAGCGGTTTTCGCAGGACCTGGGGATTAGGACATTCACCCAGGAATTCCGGCTGACCGGCAACCTGACGGATCGGTTGACGGGGCTGCTCGGCGCCTATTACTTCGACGAGCGGGTTCGCCAGCACAGCCAGGTGCAGTGGGGATCGCAGGCGCGCGGTTACGCCAACCTGCTGGTGCAGGGCGAGACGCAAGGGCTGCTGAGCGTGCCCGCGCTGGAGCAGACTTTCGGCGCGCTCGAAGGCAATCCGGCCAAATACGCAGGGCGCTTCTTCGTGCCGGGGCAGGGGCTGGACGAGCGCTATCGGCTGAAGAACACCGCCGCTTCGATCTTCGCGCAGCTCGATTTCGAGGTGAGCGACCGGCTGACGCTGACCGGCGGGGTCAATTACACTTACGACAAGAAGCGCTTCTCGGCGAATGTCGCATCGAACGATGTTTTCGCCGCGCTCGATTTCAACAATGCCGCGTATGCGCCGTTCCGCAACCAGCTGATCTTCCAGAGTGGGCTGGCGCGGCAGGTCGGGACATTGCTGGGGTTGGGCCGCGACGCGACGGCGGCGGAAGTGCAAGGCTTTGCCGCGGGCAATCCGGCGGCGTTCGGGCAGGTTCAGGCGGCGGTGCAGGCCTTCGCCAACGCCAACCAGAACAACCCGCGCGCCAATCCGCTCAACGCGCTGTCGGCGCTGCAATTCCTGCCGCCGTTCCTGAGCGTGCCGAACGCGGTGGAGCCGGGCCGGACGGGCGACGACAACCTTTCATGGACGGCGCGCCTGTCCTACGAATTGAGCGATGCGGTGAAGGTCTATGCCGGCGTCGCCACCGGCTTCAAGGCCAGTTCGATCAACTTGTCGCGCGATAGCCGCCCGCCCTTGTCGGCGCGCCCGGCGATTGAGGCAGCGGGGATCGGCGTGGTCAACCAGCGCTATGGCAGCCGGTTGGCGGGGCCGGAGAAGTCCACGTCGTTCGAAGCCGGGATCAAGGCGGCGTGGCGCACCGCCAGCGCGAACCTCGCGGTGTTCAAGCAAGAGATAAAGGGCTTCCAGTCCAACATCTTCACCGGCACCGGCTTCTTCCTCGCCAACGCCGGCAAGCAATCGGTGTTCGGGGTGGAGTTCGAAGGCAACTACCGCCCGGTGCGGCCGCTGACGCTGGGGGTGGCGGTGACCTGGCTCGATCCCAAGTACGACAGTTTCCTCAGTTCCTCGGTGGGCGACCTGACCGGGGTGCATCCCGCCGACATCCCCGAATGGTCGGTGACGCTGAGCGCGGATTACGAGCACGAACTGGGCGGCGACAGCCGGCTGATCCTCCACGCCGATTTCCACTACGAGGACAAGACGCAGGTGATCGAGGGGCTGCCGGCTTTCGTGCAGAAGGACCGCGTGACCGGAGACGTCATCTCGTTCCAGCCGGCGCTGGACGCGGCCAAGCCCTTCACGCGCGAGATCGAGAACCTCAACGCCTCGCTGACTTATGCGATGGGCAGCGGGCTGGAACTGAGTGTCTGGGGCCGCAATCTGCTGAACGACCGCCATATCGAGCAAATCTTCGATTCCCCCGCACAGATCGGCTCGATCACCGGCTATCCCAACCAGCCGCGTACTTATGGCGTGGCGGCGCGGTTCAAGTGGTAACGGGTTTACATTCTCGCGCCATGCGATAGCTTCCGCGCCGGTCGCAGCAGAAATGCAATTATCGGGGGTCGCGGTCGTTCGTGCCCAGGTTGGCTTGGGGCATAAATTCCGGCTCTTGGATAGGGGGATGATCCATGGCGCCTTTTGCCGGTTTCTGGCTGCGCTTCGTAGCCTATATAATTGATGCGATCGTTCTGCAGATACCCTTGACGGTGATCGGCATGCTGACGGGCCTGACGATGGGCATGCAGGGCGCCGGATGGAACGGCGCGGCGATAGGAGCCCAGACATCCGCCACCGGGATGGGCTTCGTGATATCGGTCGTCGTCTGGTGGCTCTATGCCGCCTTGATGGAAAGCTCTTCGTGGCAGGCGACGCTGGGCAAGAAAGCTTTGGGCATGATCGTCACCGACGATGCCGGCAACCGCCTCAGCTTTGCCAGGGCGACCGGACGACATTTCAGTCATTACGTTTCCGCGTTCATCCTGGGAATTGGTTTTCTCATGGTCGGATGGACCCAGCGCAAGCAGGGCCTCCATGACATGATGGCCGGCACGCTGGTCTATCGCGCTCGCAGCGGGGCCGAGGTTACCACCAACGCGGCGGTTTTCGAGTAATTTGACCGACACCATGGGGCGAAAGGAGCGTGATATTCGCCTGATTACCTGAGACGCAGTGGCCGTGCCTGCTTCTGCACGGGGGGAATAGGAGTAAGTCATGCTTGAATGGATGCTTATGCCGTATCGGCGCTATGCAGATTTTTCCGGGCGCTCGCGCCGCAAGGAATACTGGATGTTCTTCCTGTTGGTGGTGATCGTCTATGCGATCTGCAATGCATTGATTATGACGGGAATGCCATCGTTCGACCCGGTGACGGGGCAAGTATCCGGCGGCGGTGGCATCCTTTCGACCGTGGGCTGGATCATTTACGCCGTTTTCGGTCTGGGCAGCTTGATCCCATCCATCGCGGTCGGCGTGCGTCGCATTCATGACTCCGACAAGTCGGGATGGTTCATCCTCGTGCCGATCTACAACCTGATCCTGATGTTTATGGAAGGCACCAAGGGACCCAACCGCTTCGGCCCCGATCCCAAGGACCCGGCGGGCGTGGAAGCCTTTACCTAAAGCTCGCGCAACGCCCTGGCCGGTTTCGCCCGCAGCAGCGGCAGCGAGCCGGCCAGGGCGAAGCCCAGGACCAGCACCAGCCCCGCGCCCAGCGTGCCGAGCACCGTGGGCCAGTTCGGCAGCCAGTCGAAATCGAACAGTTGGACGATTACCGCCCAGCCGATCGCGCTGCCAAGCGCCAGCGCGACCAGAGCCAGTGCGCCCGCCAGCAAGCCGTACTCGGCCAGCTGGAGCAGCAGCAACTGCCCCCGGCTGGCGCCCAGCACGCGTAGGATCACGTTGTCGTAGACCCTCGTGGCGCGGGCGGCGGCGATGGCGCCCATCAGCACGGCGATGCCGGCGAGTACCGCCACCGACGCGGCCGAGAGGATCGCGACCGACATCTGCCCCAGCACCTCGCGCGCCTGCGTCAGCACGCCGCCCGTCTCGATCACCGAGCTTGAGGGGAACGCGCGCACCAGCTTGCGCAGCAGCCCCTCGGCCTTGAAGCCGGGCGGCAAATCGATGGTGGCGGCAAGGTTATGCGGCGCATCGGCCAAGGCGTTGGGCGAGAACACCAGCACGTGGTTGAAGCCCATCGAATCCCAGTCGACCCGGCGGAAATTGGCCACGCGGACCTCGCGCTCCACCCCCAGCAGCCCGATGGTCATGTGGTCGCCGAGCCGGAGTCCGATGGCCACCGCAAGGTCCGCGTCGACCGAGACGAGCGGCTTGCCGGCATAGTCCTTCGGCCACCATTTCCCTTCGGTCAACACGTTCCCCTCGGGAAGCGCATCCGCGTAAGTGATGCCGCGCTCGCCTCTCAGCGGCCAAGCGTCGTCGGGAATGTCCTTGAGGTCCGACACACGCGTCATCGCGCCTTCGGGACCATAAGCGAGGATCTTGCCGCGCAAGTTCGGCACCATGCGGATATCGGCGCGTGGCGCGGTCTCCAGCACCGCGTCGCGGAACGCCCCAGCGCTCTGGCGCGGCACGTCGAGCACGAAGTAATCGGGTGCGCGTTGCGGCACGCGGGCGCGGATGTTGGCGTCGAGACTGGTCTGCACCACGGCGAGCAGCACGAAGGCGGAGAGCCCGAAGCCCAGCGCCGTCACCAGCCCTCCGGTCTGCGCGGCGGGACGGTGGAGATTGGCCAGCCCCGCGCGCAGCAGCGGATTGGCGGGCTGCGGAAGGCGGGCCGCGCCAGCGCGGATCGCGCGGCCGAGGAGCCAGAGCAGGCCGAGCACGCCCGTCGCTCCGCCGAGGAATATTGCGGTGATCCTCGGCTGCGAGGCGGTGAGCAGCGCCAGCGCGCAGATCGCGGCAAGGCCGCCGCCAACGGGCAAGGCGTACTGCCGCAGGGTCAGCGCCAGCGGGCTGACTCGCGCGCGCATCAGCGCCATCGCCGGAAACGCGCGGGCTCTCAGCAGCGGCGGCGCCGCGAAGACCAGCGCCACCAGCAGGCCGTAAACGGCGGCGACGGCCAACGCGCCCGGTGCCACGACGAAACCCGGATCGACCGGCAGCAATGTGCCGAGCGCGCGAGCGAGCAGCGGCGTCACGAGCAGACCGGCGACAAGCCCTCCTGCGCTTCCCACCAGCGCCGCCGCGCCGATCTGAAGCAGGTAAATGCGCGCGATGTCGCCGCCGGTCGCCCCCAGCACTTTCAGGGTCGCGATGCTCGACCGGCGCGCATCGAGATAGGAAGACACCCCGCCGCCGATGCCGATTCCGGCAATCACCAGCGCGGCGAGGCCGACGAGGACGAGGAACTCGCCCATCCGCTGGACGAAGCGTTCTGCGCCCGGCGAAGCGTCGTTGCGGGTGCGGAACTCGAAGCCGGCGTCCGGAAAGCGCTTCTCGATGTGCGCGACCATCGCTTCGGGGTCGAGGCCGGATTTCAGCGCCACGCGCGTCTTGGTGCGGAACATCGCACCCGGCGCGGTCAGCCCCGCGCGACGCGGCAGGTCCAGGCTGGTGATCGCGGTGTCGCCAAGGTTGAAGCCTTCGCCCAGCAGCTCGGGCTCTGTGCCGATGATGCCGCCGACACGCAACGCTTCGCCGCCCAGGGTCACGCTGTCGCCAGGCGCGGCGTCGAGCCGTTCGGCGGTGCCCTCGGACAAGTAGATCACGCCCGGCGCCGGCGCGCGCACCCGCCGTCCGTCCCTGAGCGTCAGCGCGCCCACCATCGGCCACTTCGCGTCCACCGCCTTGAGCGCGACCGGCGCGGACAAATCGCCGTGGAGCGCGATCGCCTGCATGCGGTAGCCGGACGAGACCTCGCCCATCTCTTCCAGCAAGGCGTGCTCCCCAGCCGTCAACTCGCGCTGCCAGACGCGCACTTCGATGTCCCCGCCCAGGATCTCGCGTCCGCGCGAGGCCAGCTCGCCCTCGATCGAGCCGGTCAGCGTGCCGATCGCGGAAAGGGCGCCGACGCCGAGGAACAAGCAGACGAGCAGCAGTCGCAAGCCCTTGAAGCGGGCCGAAAGCTCGCGCCGGGCAATGGTCCAGGCGATGCGCCAGGGGAGGGGCATCTAGATATTTCCCCGCTTGGGGAGGATCGGGAAGGCCCTATGCATCGTTCGCGCTGTCGCTGGCGATGCGCCCGTCCGCCAGCGTCACGATCCGCTCGCAACGTCGGGCGAGGGCGGGGTCGTGCGTGATGATGAGCAGCGTCGCGCCGGTCTCGGCCCGCCGGGCGAACAGCAGGTCGATGATCGTCTCGCCGGTCGCGGCGTCGAGGTTGCCGGTCGGTTCGTCGGCGAAGATCAGCGAGGGGCGCGGCGCGGTGGCGCGGGCGATGGCGACGCGCTGCTGCTCTCCGCCCGAAAGCTGCGCCGGATAGTGCGACAGGCGATGGCCGAGACCGACCGCCTTCAGTTCTGCGGTGGCGCGGTCGCGCGAACCGTCCATGCCGGCCAGCTCCATCGGTGTGGCGACGTTCTCCAGCGCGGTCATCGTCGGCAGCAGATGGAACGCCTGAAGTACGATGCCGATGCGGCCGCGCCGGGCGCGGGCGAGCGCGTCCTCGTCCATCCCGGCGAAATCCGCGCCGGCGACGTGGAGAACGCCGGAAGTTGCGCGTTCGAGGCCCGAAAGCACCGCCATCAGCGAGCTCTTGCCCGATCCGGACGGGCCGAGCAGGGCGATCGTCTGGCCGTTCGGCACGGTCAGGTCGATCCCGCGAAGGATTTCGACCGCACCGGTGCCGTTGCCAAGGGTCAGGGTTAGGCTGGAAGCGGCTATCGCCGGGGGAGGACTTGTCACCCGGCGGAGATGGCATAGCTAGGGCTCGTCCCACAAGGAGCCCGATGTATGAAATTGTATTGGCCGGCGGTTCTCGGATCGATGTGCGGCGCGCTCGTGCTGGCCGGATGCGGCTCGGGCGAGCGGGATGCCGCCGTGCCCGGCGCTGCCTCGACCGAGCAGGGGCCGCCCGAGCTTCCGGTGATGGGCCCCGAAGTTCGCGTGCTCGCCATCGGTGACAGCCTGTTGACCGGATATGGTCTCGACGACGGCAAGAGCTATCCGGCGATGCTCGAAAGGGCGCTGCGGGCGAGGGGAGTCAACGCGCGCATCGCCAATGCCGGGGTGTCCGGCGATACCAGCGCCGCCGGGATGCAGCGGCTGGATTTCACCCTGAACAGCCAGCAGCGCCCGCCTGACCTCGTCGTGATCAGCCTTGGCGGCAACGACATGCTGCGCGGCATCGCCCCCGATCAGACACGCGCCAACCTGGAGGCGATGCTCGAGACGCTGCGGGGAAAGAAAATCCCCGTGCTTTTGCTGGGAATGCTGGCGGCGCCGAACCTGGGCAAGGATTATGCCGGAAAGTTCAATCCGATATATCCCGAACTTGCGCGCAAGTATGACGCGGCGCTGGTGCCGTTCTTCCTCCAGCCGCTGTTCGACAAGCCCGATCTGGTGCAGAAGGACCACATCCATCCGACCGAAGCCGGGATCGAGGCGATGGTCGCCGCGACGGTGGACGACGTGGCTGGTGCCTTACCGGGCGCCCGATGACACCGGGAAGGACAAACGGATCGATGCCACCGCGTTAATCCACCCGCTCCACCGCGCCCTCGCTGACGCGCCAGATCGCGGTCTCGGCCCGGATCGCAGCGAATGGGGCGATTTCGGTTCCGGTCAGCCAGATTTGTGCGCGGCCCTGGCACAGCCGGTCGAACAGGGCTTCCCGCCGCACCGGATCGAGATGCGCCGCCACTTCATCGAGCAGCAGCAGCCGCGGGCGTTGCTCCGCCGCGGGCGCGTCTTGCAACAATTGCGCATGCGCCAGTGCGATCGAGATGAGCATCGCCTTCTGTTCGCCAGTCGAGCATTCGGAAGCGGGCTGGTCCTTCTCGGCAAGCATGACGATCAACTCGTCGCGGTGCGGGCCGGCAAGGGTGCGCTGCGCGGCCCGGTCGCGGGCGCGGCCCTGGCGCAGTGCTTGCCCAAGGGCATCCGTCGTGATCGGACCTCCGGCCGCATAGGCGAGCGCGGGGCGGGCGAAGGGCCCGGACGGCAGCGCGACAAGCGTCGCCTGCAACCGCTCGACCAGCCGGGCCCGCGCCGTCGCGACTTGCGAACCTGCCTCCGCGATTTGCTCCTCAATCGCGTCGAGCCACATCGGATCGGGCGCTCGTGGCGCCGCCAGCAGGCGGTTGCGCTCCCGAAGGGCGTCCTCCAGCCGCTTGGCGGCGCGGGCATGGCCGGGCAGGCCCGCCACCACCATGCGGTCGAGAAAGCGGCGGCGGGCGCCCGCGCCCTCGCTGAACAGCCGGTCCATCGCCGGGGTCAGCCAGCCGATGCTGAGCCACTCGGCCAGCCGCAGGGCGGGGCCTTCCGCGCCGTTCACCTGGACTAGCCGCCGACCGGGGTTGCCGGCGCGTACACCGGTCCCCAGCGTGACCGCCGCGTCGCCCGAACCAAGCCGGGCACTGATCGCGAAGCCGCCACCGCCGCCTTGCGCGGGCATGTCGGCCAGCGCGGCACGGCGCAATCCGCGGCCCGGCGCGAACAGCGAGATCGCCTCCAGCACGTTGGTCTTGCCCGCGCCGTTATCCCCGAACAGCAGGTTGAAGCGCGCGGTGCCGTCGATCCGGGTCTCTCGATGGTTGCGGAAATCCGACAGCCAGATGCGGTCCAGCGCCATCCTGTCAGGCGGTCACAGCGGTCAGACCGTATCCGCCTGGGCGAACGGCGAGAACTCGGTCCCGGTGTCGAACACGTCCACGCCCTCACGGTTCTTGAGCCAACCGACGACCGCGTACGTGACCGGGGTGAGCATTGCTTCCCAGGCGACCTTCATCGCCCAGTTGGTGACCATCACGAGCAGCACGTCGTTCGTCTCCCATACGCCAAGGAACGCTACCGGGTAGAAGATCGCGCTGTCGATCGCCTGGCCGAACACCGTGGAGCCGATGGTGCGGCTCCACAAATGCTTGCCCTTGGTCAGGATCTTCATCTTGGCGAGCACGAACGAATTGACGAACTCGCCCGCCCAGAACGCCATGACCGACGCGAGGACGATGCGCCAGGTGCTGCCGAACACCGAAACGTACGTCGATTGACAGATCGCTCCGGCGCCGTGTTCCTTCACGAGTCCGGCGAACATCGTATCCCAGCTCGACGCGCAGCCCCAGTCGGGCGAGGCGGGCATTCCGACCACGACGAAGCTCATGAATGCCATGAACAGCATCGCGAAGAATCCCATCCATACGCAGCGGCGCGCGTTGGCATAGCCATAGACCTCGGTCAGGACGTCGCCGATCACGTAGGACACCGGGAAGAACAGGATGCCCGCGCCGAACGTGAACCCCGCCACGGTCGACAGCTTCGCCGCCCCGATCAGGTTCGACAGCAGCAGGATCGCGACGAACGCGGCCATCACATAGTCGAAATAGCGAAAGTGCCGCCGCGCTCCGGCGATGCCGTCGATCGAAGTGAGATGGGCGTCGGTCATCATGGCTGACTATCGCGCCGGCGCATGCCGTCAAGCGGTGATGGCGATTTGCGTGCCGCGAGATGTTTCCATCTCCCTCGAAATCGCTCTATGAAGGCCCGGCGCGCGCCCGTAGCTCAGCTGGATAGAGCACGAGCCTTCTAAGCTTGGGGCCACAGGTTCGAATCCTGTCGGGCGCGCCAGTTTCTCCAAACCACCCCCTACGGTCGACAAAATCCTGAAAGGTGAAGAGGTTAGAGGTGTTCGAAAGCCGCTTTCGCGAAGATATTCCACCCGGCGCGAAAATGCGAGTTTGAGCACCAATCGTTTGTGCTCCAGCTTGTCGGAAATCCAAAGTTTATAAGGGTTTGCGAGGAATGTCATCGCGGTTCGAAATGCCGTGTCAAAGTCCATTGCTGGACGTCCACAACTAG
>DATEEP010000109.1:0-4386 GCA_035281095.1 Novosphingobium sp.
CTGTTCGCCGACCGTCTTTATATCGAGATCGCGCGCACCGGTGATCCGGTGGAGGCGGCGTCCGAGGCCGCGCTGATCGACCTGGCCTATGCCCGCGACATCCCGCTGATCGCCACCAACCCGGCCAACTATGCCGAGCCCGATTTCCATGCGGCGCACGATGCGGTGCTGTGCATCGCCAATTCAACCCAGATCGACGCGGCGGATCGCCCTCGATCCTCGCGCGAACGGTGGGTCAAGCCGGCGGAAACGATGGCGGAGCTGTTCGCCGACTTGCCCGAGGGAATCGCCAATACGCTGGTGGTCGCGCGGCGTTGCGCCTTCGCTCCGCCCAAGCGTAGGCCGATCCTGCCCAGCCTTGCGGGCGATGTGGCCGGCGAGGCGCGGATGCTGGCCGAAGACGCGCGGGCCGGGCTGGCGGCGCGGCTGGCGCCCTATGGAGAAATGCCGGACGAGGAACGCAAGGTCTATGCCGACCGCCTCGAGTTCGAAATCCAGATCATCGCCGGAATGGGCTTTCCAGGCTATTTCCTGATCGTTGCCGACTTCATCAAGTGGGCCAAGGAGAACGGCATCCCGGTCGGGCCGGGGCGTGGGTCGGGCGCGGGTTCGCTCGTCGCATGGTCGCTGACCATCACCGATCTCGATCCGATCCGGCTGGGCCTGCTGTTCGAGCGCTTCCTCAATCCGGAGCGCGTGTCGATGCCGGACTTCGACATCGACTTCTGCGAAACCCGGCGCGGCGAGGTGATCCGCTACGTTCAGCAGAAATACGGCGAGGATCACGTCGCCCAGATCATCACCTTCGGCAAGATGAAGGCGCGCGCGGTGCTGCGCGATTGCGGCCGCATCCTGCAAATGGGCTATGGGCGGGTCGACGGGCTGTGCAAGATGGTGCCCAACCATCCGACCGACCCGTGGACGCTGGACCGCGCGATCAACGGCGCCGCCGATTTCCGCCGCGAGTACGATCGCGATCCCGAGGTCAAGCGGCTGGTTGATCTCGCCCGTCAGCTCGAAGGCCTGCCGCGCAACTCCTCCACCCACGCCGCCGGCGTCGTCATCGGCGACCGGCCGCTGGCCCAGCTGGTTCCGCTTTACCGCGATCCGCGTTCGGACATGCCGGTGACCCAGTTCGACATGAAGCATGTCGAGGACGCGGGGCTGGTGAAGTTCGATTTCCTCGGCCTCAAGACGCTGTCGGTACTGCGCCGGGCGGTGGACCTGCTGGCCCAGCGCGGCATCGGGGTCGATCTCGATACGCTGCCGTGGGACGACCAGGACGTCTATCGCTTGCTCCAGTCGGGCAACACGGTGGGCGTGTTCCAGCTGGAATCGGAAGGCATGCGGCGCACGCTGGCGGCGGTGAAGCCGACCAACTTCGGCGACATCATCGCGCTCGTTTCGCTTTATCGGCCTGGCCCGATGGACAACATCCCGCTGTTCGGCCGCCGCAAGAACGGGCTGGAGGCGATCGAGTATCCGCATGACCGGCTGGAAGGCATCCTTGCCGAGACTTACGGCATCTTCGTCTATCAGGAACAGGTGATGCAGGCGGCCCAGGTGCTTGCCGGGTATTCGCTCGGCGATGCCGACCTCCTGCGCCGCGCGATGGGCAAGAAAGTCCAGGCGGAGATGGACGCGCAGCGCTCGCGCTTCGTCGAGGGCTGCAAGGAAGTGTCGGGGATCGACGCCAAGAAGGCCAACGAGCTGTTCGACTTGATCGACAAGTTCGCCGGCTATGGCTTCAACAAGTCCCACGCGGCCGCCTATGCGCTGCTCGCTTACCATACCGCTTGGCTCAAGACCCACTATCCGCATGAATTCTTCGCCGCCTCGATGTGCTACGACATGCACCAGTCGGAAAAGCTGGCGGTGTTCGTCGACGACATGCGCAAGAACGGCGTCGCGGTGGCGGGCCCCGACATCAATCGGTCCGAAGCGGAATTCACCGTCGAGCGGACCGAGGAGGGCCACGCCGTCCGGTACGCCCTGGCCGGCATCCGCAACGTCGGCGAAAAGGCGATGGACGCCATCGTCGCCGAGCGGGAAGCGAACGGGCGTTTCACCACCTTGGAGGACCTCTTTCGCCGGGTTCCCGCCGGATCGATGAACCGCCGTCAACTGGAAGGACTGGCGGGAGCGGGGGCTTTCGATTCGCTGGAGCCGAACCGGGCCAAAGTGCTCGCCAATGCGGACATGCTCATCGCGGTGGCGGACGAAGCCGCGCGCTCGCGCAGCAGCGGCCAGGCCGGGCTGTTCGGCGGCGAGACCGGCGAGGATCACGCCGTGCGCCTGGCCGACGCAGCGCCGTGGAACCGTGCCGAGCAGATGGCGAAAGAGCGGGAGAACTTCGGCTTCTATTTCGCCGCGCATCCGGTGGAGGAATATCGCGCGGTCGCGTCGGCCAATGGCGCGCGCAGCCACTCTGCGATAGTCGCATCGGGCTCGACGTCAGGCGGGGAGGGTCGCAGCGGCGGCGTGATGGCCGCGCTTGTCGAGAACGTGCAGAAACGCAAGACCCGCAAGGGCAAAGACTTCGTGATGGCCGATTTTTCGGATCAGAGCGGACAGTTCTCGGCCAGCTGCTTCGAGGAGACCCTGGTCGACAGCTTCGTGCGCTGGGCGAAGGACGGAACCTGCGTCCTGCTCAATGTAGAGCTGGATCGTCCCAACCCGGACGAGCCGCCGCGTATCACGGTTCGTGGCGGGCGCCCGCTTGCCGAAGTCCATAGCGATGCGCGGATGGTGCTCGAGTTCGAGGTCGAGCGTCCCGAAGCGATGTCCGAACTGGCGTTGCTGTTGCAGGGGAGCGCGTCGGCAAAGGGCGAAGTCGTCGCAACCCTCATGCTGGGGGACGGTAAATCCCGGAGCGTCCGGCTGGGCCGCAATTTCATGCTCGATGGCGATCTGATTGACCAGCTCGAAACGATCGACGGGATCGCCGCGGTCTCTCTCAAGGCGCAGCGATCCCGCGATCATCTGAGGCTTGTCGCCTAGAGCGATTCCGAGACAGGTGGAATCACCTGCCGGCTCGGAAATCACGGCAAACCAGGGAATCTAGACCATGATGACTGCGTTTTGAATCACTTCGTCATTGCTTCACTTCGCTCGCAATGACGAAGCAATGTAAAGTCATCATGGTCTAGTTGGCGGGCGCGACCCGCTCGGCGGCGCCTTCCACCGCATTTCCGGCCTGCTGGGCTGCGTCGCCCACCTGATTGGCGGCATTGGCGATGGCGTTGTCCTTCACCGCTTCGCTCGATGAGGTCTGGGTGAAGAAATAGAAACCGGCGATCACCGCGACCAGCAAAACCAGTCCGATGAACCAGCCCGCACCGCCGCTGCGGGAATCGGAATCGTGGACTATGGTGGTGTGGGTGGTGCCGCCGCGCGTGCCGTCCGCTGGCTCGACTGTCGTTATGTGTTCTTCGGCCATGGTTTGTCTCCGTGAATGTTCACTTCGTGACAGTGTGAGAACGCGCTTCTCCTCCAGGGGTTGCGAGGGCCGCCGTGCTTGTCTCACAAGAGGCGCAATTGGCCGTGCAAGTCGGGCGGGCGGAAGTGTGAGCAATCGAGGGCCAGGTCGCCGCGATCCATCCCCAGCCGGCGGGCGGTAAGGCGGAAGCGCTGACGGAACAGGTCGGCCCAGACCCCTTGCGGCTTCATGCGCGTGCCGAAGTTCGGATCGTTGTCGCGGCCGCGCCGGATCGAGCGGATGATGGCCATGACCTTGTCGGCGCGGTCCGGAAAATGGACCGCCAGCCATTCGCGGAAAAGCGGCGTGACTTCGTGCGGAAGGCGCACGATGATGAAGCTGGCCGAAGAAACCCCGCGTCCCGCGGCCTGGGCGAGGATCGCCTCCATGAAGTGATCGGTGATCGACGGGATGACGGGAGCCACGCCGACATGGACGGGCACGCCGGCGCCGGCCAGGGTGCCGAGCGCGGCGAGGCGTTTGGCCGGAGATGCGGCACGCGGCTCCAGCAGCCGGGACAGGCGCGGATCGAGGCTGGTCACCGATATACCGACATGGATAAGGCGGCGGCGGGCCATTTCCTCGAGCAGGTCCAGATCGCGCAGGACCCGGTCGGACTTGGTGGTGATGATCGCGGGATGCCGGGTTTCCAGACAGACCTCCAGGATCGACCGGGTGATGCGGTAACGTCCCTCGATCGGTTGATAGGGATCGGTGTTGGTCCCCATCGCGATCGGCGCCGGCTTGTATCCGGGCTTGGCGAGCGCCCGACGCAACAGGTCCGCCGCGCCGGGCTTGGCGAACAGCTTGGTCTCGAAGTCGAGTCCGGGCGACAGGTCGTGGAAGGCGTGAGTGGGACGGGCGAAGCAATAGATGCAGCCATGCTCACAGCCGCGATAGGCGTTGAT
>DATEEP010000110.1:0-2268 GCA_035281095.1 Novosphingobium sp.
CCGCCGCAAAGGTGTGCCCAACAAGTTCACCGCTGCGGTCAAGGAACTTATCATCGAAGCGCTCGATAAAGCGGGCGGCGTCGATTACCTTGTGAGGCAGGCTGAAGCGAACCCCACTGCATTCATGACGCTCGTGGGCAAAGTTATCCCGCTGCAAGTCCAGGGCACTGGGGACGAAGGCGCGCCCATCGCGATCCAGTTGATCCGTCAGCCCGAGGCGCCCGATGCAGGTTAGCCTCACAGCGCCTCAATTCGACTTCGTGGCGGCCGAGGAACAGTTCCCCGCGTTCGTCGGCGGCTTCGGGTCAGGCAAGACGCACGCTGGCATCTGGCGGGCCCTGACGCGCAAGCTGGCGTACCCGAAGCAGAACGTCGCGTATTATCTGCCGACCTACGACCTTGTGTCGCGTATGGCCTTCCCTCGCTTCGAAGAGACGTTGGAACTGGCTCGCCTACCATTCAAAATAAACAAGAACGAGGCGGTCATCGACGTGGAGAATCGCGGCTCCGTGATCTTCCGCACGATGGACAACCCGGCTCGCATTGTCGCGTACGAGGTCGCCGACAGTATTGCGGACGAGCTGGACACATTGGCGGTCGATAAGGCGCGTGAGGTCTGGAACAAGATCATCGCCCGAAACCGCCAGAAGAAGCCGGACGGTTCGCTGAACACAGTTGGCGTCGCCACCACGCCAGAGGGCTTCCGGTTCGTCTATGAGCGTTGGCGGAAGTCCCCGGCGCCGGGTTATCGGTTGATCCGCGCTGCCACCATGTCGAATGCCGCCAATCTACCCGATGGCTACATCGACAGCCTGCGCACGTCCTACCCCGCGAACCTGCTGCAAGCCTATCTCGACGGCGAGTTCGTCAATCTGACGGCGGGGTCGGTTTATGCCGAGTTCGACCGCGAGTTGAACAAGACCCCGCTGGGCGAAGGTATCCGCACGTCAGAGCCTCTGCACATCGGCATGGACTTCAACGTTGGGAAGATGAGCGCGGTAATATTCGTGCTGCGCGACGGCGATCCCCGCGCGGTCGGCGAACTGACCGGCCTGCTCGATACGCCCGCCATGATCGCCGCGATCAAGTCCAGGTACGTCGGCCACGCGATCTACGTCTACCCGGACAGCTCGGGCGGGAACCGCAAGTCGGTCAACGCCAGTGAAAGCGATATCGCGCTGCTGCGCCAGGCTAAGTTCAACGTGCTGGCACCGTCAGCGAATCCGCCGGTCAAGGATCGCGTGATGGCGATGAATCAGATGATCCACAGCGAAGGCAAGCGCCGCCTGCTGGTTAACGCCGATGCCTGCCCGTCCTTCGTCGAAGGACTGGAAAAGCAGGCATACGACAAGAACGGCGAGCCCGACAAGACCGCCGGGTTCGACCACGCGAACGACGCGGCGGGGTACTTCATCCATTACAAATTCCCCGTCCTGTCCCGCACGGCAGGCCGGCGCGTCATCGGGGGCATATGATGGCAGGCGTAAAGACCACTCACCGTGACTATGACCGCATGTCTCCGCTGTGGGAGCGGTGCCGCGATACCGTCGTCGGGCAGTCCGCGATCCATGCGAAGGGCGAGAAGTACCTACCTAAGCTCAAGGGTGAGGAGCCTGAGGAATACGCGGCACGGGTCAAGCGCTCGGATTTCTTCAACGCCACATGGCGCACGATCTCCGGCCTTAACGGCATGGCCTTCCGCAAGGAGCCGGTGAAGGAGTTGCCGGGCCTGCTGGAAGGGTATTCCAAGGACATCACCATGTCCGGCGTCAACCTCGACGCGCTGGCGGAGCAGGTCGTGGAAGAGGTGCTGGAGACGGGCCGTTGCGGCTTGCTGGTCGATCACCCCTCGATGCCGGAGAACGTGTCGGCTATCACGCAGGCCACCGCCGAGAGCATGGGCCACCGTCCGTTCATCTCGTTCTATCCGGCCGAGAGCATCCGCAACTGGAAGTTCGCCCGAGTCAAGAACGCCTGGGTTCTGGTACAAGTTGTGCTTGGCGAGAGCGGGGAAGTGGCCAAGGACGAGTTCACCACCGAGATTGAAGATCGGTTCCGCGTCCTCGACCTCGACGAAGCCGGGCACTACCGCCAGCGCGTATTCGTCGTTCGTGACGGCAAGGACGTGCTGATCGAGGGCCCGATCTATCCGGCGATGAACCGGCAGCCCCTGACCTATATCCCGTTCGCCATCATTGGTCGCTCGGGCAAGGGCGATCAGATCGACGAGCCGCCGCTGATCGACCTCGTGGACAAGAACATCGCCCA
>DATEEP010000111.1:0-27304 GCA_035281095.1 Novosphingobium sp.
GAGCGATTGCGCTAAACGCGCGCCTATCCTAATCGTCGATGCTCAGAATCGCGAGTAGCCTCGCTTTCCTCCAGGAGTTTCCAGCATGCCTTCCGGTCTCGTCGCCCTGCTGGACGATGTCTCCGTCATCGCGCGCATGGCTGCCGCATCCGTCGACGATATCGGCGCGGGCGTCGCCAAGGCGGGGAGCAAGGCCGCGGGCGTCGTGATCGACGATGCGGCGGTGACGCCAAGCTATGTCACCAACTTCACGCCGGACCGCGAGTTGCCGATCATCTGGCAGATCGCCAAAGGCTCCTTGCGCAACAAGCTGCTGATCCTGTTACCGGTGGCACTGGTGCTTAGCGAATTCCTGCCGGCCGCGATCATCCCGCTGCTGATGCTGGGAGGGCTCTATCTCTGCTTCGAAGGGGCGGAGAAAGTGATCGAGAAGCTGGGCGGCGCCAAGCACGGCGAGACGCTCGAGGACCCGATCGAGGACATCGCCGCATTCGAGAAGGAGCGCATTGCTGGCGCCATCCGCACCGATTTCATCCTTTCGGCCGAGATCATGGCGATAGCACTGGCGGAGGTCTCGGCCGGGGGGCTCGGTCAGCGCGCGGTGATCCTCGCGCTGGTCGGCGTGGTCATTACGGTCCTGGTCTATGGCGCCGTGGCGCTGATCGTGAAGATGGACGATATCGGGCTGCATCTGGCCGAGCGCCGCGACGCCGCTTCGCAGCGGCTGGGCCGCCTGCTGTTGTGGGCGATGCCCCGGCTGCTGACGCTGCTGGCGACGCTGGGAACCGGCGCCATGCTGTGGGTCGGCGGCGGCATCCTGCTGCACGGGACCGAGGAGCTTGGCCTGCACGGCCCGGCCGACTGGGCGCACGGCCTTCAGCACGCGGTGGAGCATGCCACGGGGCCGCTGGGCGGGGTCCTGGGATGGTTGAGCTATGCCGTGGCGTCTGCCGTGGTCGGACTGATAGTCGGCGCGGTGGTGGCGTTTCTGGTCCATGCAGTGCAGAAGGCGCACGGGAAAGGCAGTCACTGATCGCAAAGGGGCGAAATGGGGGCGAACATTCTGTACCGGTTGGGAGGCCTGCTTTGCCTGGCCGTCGCGGCGGGGTTTGGCTGGCTCTTCATCTGGCAGCCGTTGCAGCTGGCGGAAGCCGGCGCGGCCGAGATCGACTACAGCGTCAAGGCGTTCGTGTTCGTGCCGTTCGCGGCGGTCTATGGGCTGTTCTTCCTGATCGTGGGCGCCAGCGTGCCGTACCGCTATGAAGATCGGCAAAACTTCACGCCCGCCGGTTGGATCGTGCTGTTCATGGCCGCGACGGCGAGCGGCCTTGCCTTCTGGTGGTTCCAGGCGCGGTTCGATGCGCTGGGTTACGGTTACTGAAGTCTCGTCAGGATATCGGCGGCGAACTGGGTCAGCGTGTCGTCGCGAGCGCCCATGACGACGATGCGGTCGCCAGGCTGGGCGATCTCGACGATGCGGGCGCCGCAATCCTCACGTGACGAAATGTACTCGGCGCGCCCGCCCGCCTCGTTGATGAGACGCACGATTCGTTCGCTGCCCTCGCTCCTGTCGACGGTTCCGCCGAAATAGACCGGATCGCAAAGGATCGTGAGATCGTCGGGGCCCAGCATCCGTGCGAAAACCTCGGCCAGCTCGGCGCCCATCTGGCGTAGCGGCCCGTACCCGTGCGGCTGAAAGAACGCGACGACCCGGCCGGGATGGGCCTTCAGCGCCGAAAGGGTCGCCCGCACCTTGTCGGGATTGTGGCCGAAATCGTCGATCACGGTCACGCCGGAGGGGCTGGTGCCGATCACGTCGAACCGGCGAGCAAGGCCGGCGAAGCTGCCGAGTGCTGAGACCGCCGCCCCTGTCGGGACGCCCGCCGCCACCGTGCCCGCAATCGCGGCGAGCGCATTGTAGAGCGTGTGCCGTCCCGGTTGCCGCGCGGTCAGTGCATGCACGCTGCCATCGTTCCGATCGATCACCGTGGCGGAAACACTGTCCGGCGCCTCGACAACGCTGTCGGCTTCGATGCCGATCCGGGCGGCGCTGCTCTCGATGCCGAAGCCGATCAGGGAACTGGCGTGTTTGGCCAGTGCCGCGCTTTCGGGATCGTCAAGGTTGATCGCGGCCACATCAGCCCGCGCCACGAAATCGCCGAACAGCTCGCGCAGTTCCTCCATCGACTTGTGGTCGAGGCTAACATTGCCAAGAACCGCGACAGTCGGACGATAAAGCGCGATTGATCCGTCGCTCTCGTCCACCTCGGACACGAAGGTTCCGCCCGTCCCCACCCGCGCGCTGGCGAACGGCGCGTCGGGAGAGGTGAAGTTTTTCATCACCGCGCCGTTCATGATCGTCGGATCGCGCCCGGCTTCCGTCATGATCCATCCGATCATGCCGGTCACCGTCGACTTGCCGCTGGTTCCGCCCACGGCGATACTTTGCGGCGCGGCGTTGAACAGTTCGGCGAGCAATTCGGCGCGGCTCAGCCGGTCGCAGCCCAACTCCGTCGCGCGGATCACTTCGGGCACGGTGTCCTCCACCGCCGCCGACGCCACGAGCACTTGGTCCGCGCTGGACACCCCGCTGCCGTCCTGAGGATGAAGCGCGAACCCGAGGTTCTCCAACCACGCGAACTTTTCGGCGCTGCGGCCCTGGTCATGGCTACGGTCCGACCCCGCGACCTCGGCCCCCTGTGCCCTCAAGATCAGCGCCAGCGGCAGCATGCCCGATCCGCCGATGCCGCAAAAGAACCAGGGGCGAGATGTGAGATCGGTGGGGGATGTCATGGCGGGAGGGTTATGCGCGGGTGCATTTCAACACAATGGTGTCATTTCAACTTTAAGGTGACCGCCGAAACTGGTTAGTGGTGCTATGATCCGCATCGCCATCTGCGCTCCGTCCACTCCGCTGACCCGCGAGGATGCCGCGCGGGTTGCCGCACTTGCCGCCTTAGAGTTCCCGCAGATCGAACTTCATTTTCACGATCAGTGTTTCGCCGCGAGAGGTCACTTCGCCGGACCGGATGCGCTACGGGTCGATGCGCTGGTCGAGTATGCCAACGATCCATCGTTCGACGCGGTCTGGTTTGCTCGCGGCGGCTATGGCGCATGCCGGATCGCCGAAGACGCGCTGGGCCGGATGAACGAGGCGGCGCGATCGAAGGTGTATCTCGGCTATTCCGATGCCGGCTACCTGCTGGGCGCGCTTTATCGGGAAGGCATCGGAACGCCGGTGCATGGCCCTATGCCGGGGGATATCCGACGGGGAGGGGGCGAGGAGGCGATACGGCGCTCGTTGGCCTTTCTGACCGGTGACAGAAGCGTTCTCGAACGCTCGCTGGATAGCCATCCCGCCGTCGCTTTCAACCTGATGACGCTGGCGATGCTTTGCGGCACGCGCCAGATGCCGGGGCTTGCCGGGCATGTCGTGCTGGTGGAGGAAGTGGCCGAGCATCTCTACGCCGTCGACCGCCTGTTCTATCACGTCACTGCCCACCTTGGCGGCATCGCCGGCCTGCGGCTCGGACGAGTGAGCGACGTTCCCGATAACGACCGCCCGTTCGGGCAGGAGGCGGAGGAAATCGCCCGCTACTGGTGCGCGCGGCACGCTATCGCGTTTCTGGGATCGGCGGACATCGGCCATGATTCCGCCAACAGGATTGTGCCCTTTGGGCTTGCGGGACGCGGCGAAGGGCAATAGTCCGCCGCGCCACTGTAGTGTTGGCGCGGGGGCGTCGTTGCCGGGGATGCCGGCGTGAAGGAGAGTCGCCATGCGCGCATTCGTGTTTCCGGGGCAGGGCAGCCAGAAAGTCGGCATGGGCGGCGAGCTAGCCGATGCCAGCGCCATCGCGCGCGAGGTGTTCGAGGAAGTGGACGACGCGGTCGGCCAGAAGCTCTCGAAGCTGATGCGCGAGGGGCCGGAGGACGAACTGACCCTGACCGAGAACGCGCAGCCCGCGATCATGGCCCATGCCATGGCCGTCCTGCGCGTGCTTGAGCGTGAAGGTGGCATTGCCACCGCATCGAAATGCGATTTCGTCGCCGGTCACAGCTTGGGCGAATATACCGCGCTATGCGCCACAG
This sequence comes from Novosphingobium sp., assembly GCA_035281095.1. Taxonomy (GTDB): domain Bacteria; phylum Pseudomonadota; class Alphaproteobacteria; order Sphingomonadales; family Sphingomonadaceae; genus Novosphingobium. The sequence goes on from DATEEP010000111.1 coordinate 4,090, forward strand.
GCGGTTTCCGCCTTGCCGACACCGCGCGGCTCCTGAAGCTTCGCGGCAAGGCGATGCAGGCGGCGGTGGGCGTCGGCGAAGGCGCGATGGCGGTGCTGCTCGGCGCCGACATCGACAAGGCCCAGGCGCTGGCCGACGATGCGGCCGAAGGCGAAATATGCGCCGTCGCCAACGACAACGACCCAGCGCAAGTCGTGCTCTCGGGCCATCGCGGTGCGATCGAGCGGGCGATTGCGCGAGTCAAGGAGCACGGAATCAAGCGGGGCATGGCATTGCCGGTCTCGGCGCCGTTCCATTGCCTGCTGATGCAGCCCGCCGCCGACGCGATGGCCGAGGCTCTGGAGGCGACGCCGCCCGCCGCGCTGCGCCTGCCGCTCTATGCCAACGTCACTGCCGCGATGGTGACCGACCCTGAGGAAGTGAAGCGTCTGCTGGTCGAGCAGGTCACCGGCCGTGTCCGCTGGCGCGAGAGCGCGATCGCGATGGGCGAGGCAGGCGTCACGCATTTCGTCGAGTTCGGCGGCAAGGTCGTGGGACCGATGATCAAGCGCTCCTTCCCCGATGCCACGATATCGAGCATCGCTTCAATGGACGAGATCGAGGCGCTGGCGAAGGAGATTTGAAGATGGAGAAAGCGATGTTCGACCTTTCCGGAATGAATGCCCTCGTCACCGGCGCGTCCGGCGGGATCGGCTCGGCGATCGCGCGCGCGCTGGCGGGGCAGGGCGCGCGGCTCGCGGTCAGCGGGTCGAACGATGGAAAGCTGCGGGCGTTCCGGGACGAGCTTGACGAGCATACGCCCCAGCACTTCCAGAAGGTCGACCACATCGCCATCAAGTGCGACCTTTCGGACAAGGACGAGGTGGAAAAGTTGGTTCCGGCGGCGGTGGATTCTCTGGGCTCGCTCGATATCCTCATCAACAACGCCGGAATCACGCGCGACAACCTGGCGATGCGGATGAAGGACGAGGAATGGGACGCGGTGATCCGCGTCAACCTCGAAGCCGCGTTCCGCTTGATGCGCGCCGCGGCCAAGCCGATGATGAAGGCGCGGTTCGGCCGCATCATCACCATAACCTCGGTCGTCGGCGCCACCGGCAATCCCGGCCAGCTCAACTATGCCGCCGCCAAGGGCGGGCTCACCGCGATGTCCAAAAGCCTGGGGCAGGAACTGGCCACGCGCGGTATCACCGTCAACTGCATCGCCCCCGGGTTCATCCGCACGGCGATGACCGAAGTGCTGCCCGATACGCAGAAGGATGCGCTCAATGCCCGCATCCCGATGGGCCGCATGGGCGAAGGCGAGGACATCGGCGCGGCGGCGGCCTTCCTCGCCAGTCGCGAGGCGGGTTACATCACCGGCCAGACGATCCATGTGAACGGCGGAATGGCGATGATCTCCTGAGCGGCCGTTATCCCCAGAATCGCGTGGCCATCGTCCGCTGCCGCGTCGTTCTGGCTTGCCGCATCAAGACTCCTCGCTAAGGAATAGGGTCCGAATTCCGGCGGGCGCGAATCCCGCGTCCGTCAAGGGGGACATGAGACGATCATGAAGGCCACAATCGAACGCGCGACGCTGCTGCGCTGTCTGTCCCACGTCCAGTCCGTCGTCGAACGGCGCAATACGATCCCGATCCTCTCGAACGTGCTGATCGAAGCGGGGGGCGATGGCACCGTCCGGATCATGGCGACCGACCTCGATCTCCAGGTGGTCGAGACGATGAGCGCGGTTTCGGTGGAAACGGCCGGCGCGATCACGGTATCCGCGCATCTCCTGTTCGATATCGCCCGCAAGCTGCCCGATGGCAGCCAGGTGAGCCTGGACGCCGCCGATAACCGCCTGGTCGTCAAGGCCGGGCGCAGCCGCTTCCAGCTGCCGACCTTGCCGCGTGACGACTACCCCGTGATCGTCGAGGGCGAGCTCCCGACGACATTCGAGATTCCGGCAGCGACGCTGGCCCAACTGATCGACCGCACCCGCTTCGCGATCTCGACCGAGGAAACGCGCTATTACCTCAACGGCATCTTCCTGCACGTTGCGGAGGACGAGTTGAAGGCGGCGGCGACCGACGGGCATCGCCTGGCGCGCTTCACTATAAAGCGGCCCGACGGCGCGGACGGCATGCCCGACGTGATCGTACCGCGCAAATGCGTCGCCGAGTTGCGCAAGCTGCTGGAAGAGGCGCTCGACACCAACGTCGAGATCGACTTGTCGGCCTCCAAGATCCGCTTCACGCTGGGCGGAGAGCATGGCGTCGTCCTCACAAGCAAGTTGATCGACGGCACGTTCCCCGATTATTCGCGCGTGATTCCAACTGGTAACGACAAGCTGCTCAGGATCGATCCCAAGAGCTTCTTCGAAGGCGTGGATCGCGTCGCCACCATCGCCACCGAAAAGACCCGCGCGGTCAAGATGGCGTTGGAGGCCGACAAGGTGACGCTTTCGGTCACGTCGCCCGACAACGGCACCGCTGCCGAGGAATTGCCCGCCGCCTATGCCGCGGAGGGCTTCGAGATCGGCTTCAACGCCAATTATCTCAAGGACATCCTCGGCCAGATCGAAGGTGACACGGTGGAACTCCACCTCGCCGACGCCGGCGCGCCGACACTGATCCGGCAGAGCGAAGGAAGCCCGGCGCTCTATGTCCTGATGCCGATGCGGGTGTGACGGGGTAGCCGTCGGCGAGGGTAGATGGAGCTGCCGGCATTCCGCACCGTTAGATTTACCGCCCAAGCGCTGCGATCATGTCGGCCACCGCGACGAACTTCTCGCGCGGGGCGCCATCGCGGGCGCGGGCCACTTCGGCTTCGTCGATCTTCTGCCAGTCCTGGAATTGGACGAAGCCGATCCGCCGCTCGTTCGCCAGTTGTTCGAAGCCCTCGAAGCCGGACTTGCCTGTATCCTTGGCCAGGTCGCCCGCGATCTTCTCGATGATCGCAAAGCCGTCGGGCCGGTTGGTGCCGATAGTGCCCGAGGGACCGCGCCGCGCCCAGCCGACGCAATAGAGCCCGGGTAGAATCCGTCCCTCGTCGTTGGCGAAGCGGCCCGCGTTCTCGTCGAACGGCACGTCGGGGATCGGCGAAGTCTGGTAACCGATGCAGGCGACGACGAGGCCGGCCGGGATGGTGTAGGTCTCGCCGGTGCCGACCGCGCGGCCCTCCCTCAGTTCGGTGCGTTCGACCTCGATCGCCTCAACCCTGTCATCGCCCATGATCGCCTTGGGCGACGCGAAGAAGTCGAACTCAACCCGGATCGACTTGCTGACGCGGTCTGCTTCGTCGATCGCGGTGAAGCCGCGTAGCAGCGTCACCGACTTGCGCTGACCGGGATCGAGTTCATCGTCCTCGGCTTCGGGCGGCATATCGGCGGCTTCTACGTACGGCGTCGCGCGTTCCAGGTGACCGAGTTCGCCCAGTTCCTTGGGTGTCATCGCGATCTGGTGAGGCCCCCGGCGGCCGAGAATGACGATGCGCCTGATCGCAGTGCCGTCCAGCCGGTCGAGCGCATGGGCGACGATATCGCTGCCGTCGAACTCCCCGCGCGTCTTGGCGAGGATGCGCGTGACGTCGAGCGCGACGTTGCCGTTGCCGATGACGACCGCGGTGTCGTGGGACAGATCGGGCGCGAGATCGGCGAACTGGGGGTGGCCGTTGTACCAGCCGACGAACGAGGCGCTGCCGAACACGTTGGCCAGATCCTCGCCGGGAAGACCGACCTTCTTGTCGTTCGGCGCACCGGTCGCGAGGATGACGGCGTCGTACAGGCCCAGCAACTCCGCGATGGAGATATCGTGCCCGATGGTGACGTTGCCCACGAACCGCACGTTGTCGGACAACGACGTCTTCTCGTAGCGCTTGGACACCGCCTTGATCGACTGGTGGTCCGGAGCGACGCCGGTACGGATCAGGCCGTAGGGGACCGGCAGGCAATCGAAGATGTCGACCCTGACGTCGTCGCCCCACTGCTTCTGGGCCGCTTCGGCCGTGTAGTATCCGGCCGGCCCCGAGCCGACGATCGCGATCTGCTTCACCTACAACTCCCGAACTTTTGTCGTCCGGGCTATTCCAGAGCGTGTGCTTTCAAGCAAGTCCATAGAAAGCCGGCACGGCCGCCATCCACCGGGTTCGGGCTTAACCGTTTCGCAAGCGCGCCTGATGCATGGCCCAATCATGTCAGGGGCGATCGAGCGGCGGGATCAGGGTGAAAGGCGTGCTTCGGCGCGCGCCGTCGTTGGCACGCGCAAAGCGTCGGTCCAAAATCCGCGCGCGTCGGGGCAGACCAAGCCCCTTCAGCGGTTGATCGAGCGGTTCGCAAGGTTGCCCGAACACGGCGGCTCGCTGGTCGGGTCCGAATGGATGTTCGTCGCGCCGAGCATGGCCATGGCACTGCTGATCGCCGCGGTGAGCACGTGGTCGTTGCCCGGGCCGTTTGCGGGCGTGCTTTGCGCGGCTGGCATTCTCATCTCCCTGCTTTCCCGCGCGGCCTTGCCGTTCGAGCTGCGCCACGCCCGCACTCCGCATCGGCGTTACTGGTGGATGGCCGCGCTCGTTGGCCTTCCGACAATCCTGTTCAGCGTTGGGCTGTGCGACTGGCTGGACGAGGTTTCGCTGGGTGTGTGGATGGTGCGCATGTGCGGGCTGATCATCGTGGGGACGATGGCGGCGGCGACGCTGCAGGGCCGGCTGCCCGCCAGCCTTACCGCGATTGCCGGGCTGTGGATCGGTTCCGGGATCGAGAGCGCACCTGTCTATGCGGCCGCGGTGCTGCTGCTCAGTTGCGGCCTTGGCCTCTATATGACGCGTCTGTGCTGCCGCCGCTCGGAACAGAAAGCCCGGATCGAGGAGGAGGAGCGGCGCGTCCAGTTCCGGGCCGAGCAACTGCTTTCGGAATATGAGCGGACCGGACAGGGCTGGTTCTGGGAAACCGATCGTCGCGGCCTGATCACCTATGTTTCGCCGCGTATTGCCCAACTCCTGGGCGCGTCGCAGGAGGACACCCTCGGCCGTCTGTTCACCGACATGTTCCGGCTCGACACGGTCGAGAAGGACAGTGAGCGCACGCTCAACTTCCATCTGTCGACACGCTCCTCGTTTCAGGACCTTGCCGTGCTGGCGGCGACCAACGAACGGGAGGAGCGCTGGTGGTCGATCACCGGCCGCCCGATCATGGACCAGTTCAACAATTTCCTCGGCTTTCGCGGCTCCGGCACCGATCTGACCGAAACCAAGCGCTCACAGCGCCACGTGACCGAGCTGGCTCGCTTCGATTCACTGACCAAGCTCGCCAACCGCTTCCAGATGTCGGAGTGGCTGGAGAAAATCCTCACCGCGCCGCGCGCCGAGCGGCGGGCTTGTGCGATATTCCTGCTCGACCTCGACCGGTTCAAGCAAGTCAACGATACGATGGGCCATCCGGCCGGCGACGCGCTGCTGGGACAAGTGGCGGACCGGCTTCGCTCCACCGTGGGCAAACGGGGCAGCGTCGGCCGGCTTGGCGGGGACGAGTTCAAGATCATCCTGCCAGGGCATCAGTCGCACGCCAATCTCGCCAATCTGGCGAAGCTGATCATCGAGAACCTTTCGCAGCCTTATTCGATCGAGGGGCACCGGGTGATCATCGGCGCGTCGGTCGGCATCGCCATGTGCCCGGACAACGGCACGACTTCGGAGGAGCTGATCCGCAACGCCGACCTGGCGCTCTACGCCGCCAAGGACGGGGGGCGAGGCCGCCACCACTTCTACGCGCAGGACCTCCACAGCGAGGCGGAGGAGCGCCGTCAGCTCGAACAGGACTTGCGCGATGCCATCTCCCAAGGCGCGCTCGAGCTGCACTATCAACCGCAAGTGCGCACCACGACCGAGAAGATCGCCGGGTTCGAGGCGCTGCTGCGCTGGAACCATCCCAAGCACGGCTATCTCTCGCCGGCCAAATTCGTGCCGATCGCGGAGGACACCGGCCTGATCGCCCAGATCGGCGAATGGGCCTTGCGAACCGCTTGCACCGACCTTGCACGCTGGCCGAAAACCGTGCGCGTCGCGGTCAACGTCTCGCCCTTGCAGTTCGCCAATCCGGCGCTCCCCGCGATCGTCACCAGCGCCATCGCCTCGGCCGGGATCGCGCCGAGCCGGCTGGAGCTGGAGATCACCGAAAGCGTGTTTCTCAACGACGACAAGTCGACAGAGGCGATGTTCTCCGCGCTCAAGAGCATCGGCGTGCGCCTGGCGCTGGACGATTTCGGCACCGGCTACTCCTCGCTCGGCTATCTCAAGAGCGCGCCGTTCGACAAGATCAAGATCGACCAGAGCTTCGTTCGCGGCGCCACCATCTCGGGCAGCCGCAACGGCGCGATCATCTCCTCGATCGTCAGCCTGGCGGAGGCGCTGGGCATGGAGACGACGGCCGAAGGCGTGGAGACGCTGGACGAGCTGGACCTGATCCGCATGCTCGGATGTAGCCACATCCAAGGCTATATCTACGAGAAGGCCCTTACCGCGCAGGCCGCCACGGCGCGGCTGGAATCGGGCCTCACCGCCATCGCCAAGGGACCGCAATCGGCACGGGCACCGCGCCAGACGATGCTGCGCAAGGTCATGCTGGAGCATGGCCAGCATCGCTATCAGGGCACGATCCGCAACATCTCCACGTCCGGCGCGATGATCGAGGGGCTGTGGAACGTGCCGGCCGGAACCCGTTTCGGCGTGCACTTGTCCAAGGGCTTCATGGTCACCGCCACCGCGCGCTGGTCCAAGGAGGACCGCATGGGCGTGGAGTTCGCCGCGCCGCTCGACATGGACGACAACGGCGCGGTCTCCGTGGTGCCGCCGGGGATGAAGCGCGCGCCGGTGGAGCAGGCGCTGCTGCGCAAGGTGGGCTGATCGCTGCTGACAGTTCGGCGACTGGCTGCTAACGGCGCCGGATGACTGAATTGGCCAAGATCCGCAATTTCTCGATTATCGCCCACATCGACCATGGCAAGTCGACGCTCGCCGACCGGCTGATCCAGTTCACCGGCGGCTTGTCCGAGCGCGAGATGAGCGCACAAGTGCTTGATAACATGGACATCGAGCGCGAGCGCGGCATCACCATCAAGGCGCAGACCGTCCGCCTCAACTATACCGCGCGGGATGGCGAGACTTATGAGCTGAACCTCATGGACACGCCCGGCCACGTCGATTTCGCCTACGAGGTCAGCCGCAGCCTCGCCGCGTGCGAAGGCGCGCTCCTGGTCGTCGACGCGGCGCAGGGGGTCGAGGCGCAGACGCTGGCCAACGTCTACCAGTCGATCGAGCACGACCATGAGATCGTCCCCGTCATCAACAAGATCGACCTCCCCGCCGCCGAGCCCGAGAAAGTCCGCGCCGAGATCGAGGACGTGATCGGCATCGACGCCAGCGGGGCGGTGCTCGCCAGCGCCAAGTCCGGCATCGGCATCGTCGACGTGCTCGAAGCCATCGTCACCAAGATCCCCGCGCCCAAGGGCGACCGCGCCGCGCCGCTCAAGGCGATGCTGGTCGATAGCTGGTACGATCCCTACCTCGGCGTCGTCATCCTGGTGCGCGTGATCGACGGCGTCATCAAAAAGGGCCTGCAGGTCCGCTTCATGCAGGGCGGGACGGAACACCTGATCGACCGCGTCGGCTGCATGCGCCCCAAGATCGAGCAGTTGACCGAGATCGGGCCGGGCGAGATCGGCTTCATCACCGCGCAGATCAAGGAAGTGGAGCAGGCTCGCGTCGGCGACACCATCACCACGGTCAAAGGCGGTGCGGCCGAAGCACTGCCGGGGTTCAAGGAAGTGCAGCCGGTGGTGTTCTGCGGTCTGTTCCCGACGGACGCCGCCGATTTCGAGAAGTTGCGCGAATCAATCGGCAAGCTGCGTCTCAACGACGCGTCGTTCAGCTTCGAAATGGAAAGCAGCGCCGCGCTCGGCTTCGGCTTCCGCTGCGGCTTCCTCGGCCTCCTCCACCTCGAGATCATCCAGGAGCGGCTCTCCCGCGAATACGACCTCGACCTCATCACCACCGCCCCTAGCGTGGTCTATCGCCTGACGATGACCAATGGCGAGATCAAGGAACTGCACAACCCGGCCGACATGCCCGATCCGGTCAAGATCGCCGAAATGGAAGAGCCCTGGATCAAGGCGGTGATCTACACGCCGGACGAATACCTCGGCTCGATCCTCAAGCTCTGCCAGGATCGGCGCGGCATCCAGACCGGGCTGACTTACGTGGGCGGTCGCGCGCAAGTGAGCTACGAACTGCCGCTCAACGAAGTGGTGTTCGATTTCTACGACCGGCTGAAGAGCATCAGCCGCGGCTACGCCAGCTTCGACTACGAGCAGATCGGGCTGCGCGAGGGCGACCTGGTGATGATGAACATCCTGGTCAACAACGAGCCGGTCGACGCGCTGTCGATGATCGTCCACCGCAGCCAGGCGGAGAACCGCGGCCGCGGCTTGGTCGAACGGCTGAAGGACCTGATCCCGCGGCACATGTTCAAGATCCCGATCCAGGCCGCCATCGGCGCCAAGGTGATCGCCCGCGAGACGATCAGCGCGATGCGCAAGGACGTGACCGCCAAGTGCTATGGCGGCGACATCAGCCGCAAGAAGAAGCTGCTGGAGAAGCAGAAAGAGGGCAAGAAGCGCATGCGCGAGTATGGCAACGTCAGCATCCCGCAGGAGGCTTTCATCGCGGCGCTGCGGATGGGCGAGGAGTAGCATCCCTCTCGGCGCGCGACATTCGGGCATCCAACGCAGTCCTCCGCTTTGCAAAGGCGTTACAAATGCCTTACGTTCACGCCATGAACGCGCAATCGCCCATCGTATCGGAATTCGCGACCCCGGAAGACGCCGCTGCCTATGAGGTCTGGCTGAAGGCGAAGGTCGCCGCGTCGCTGGCAGACGTCCGTCCGCCGGTCGCGCACGATGAGGCGATTGCGCGGGTTCGGAAAATCATCGAAGCAAAGCGGCCCGGCACCGCGTGCTGACGCTGATCTGGCGCGCGAACGCGCTGGATGATCTTGAACGGATCGTCACCTTCATCGCTGACCGGGGATGTTCCAGCGGCGGAACGTCTGCTCGCGGCGATCGAGGCATGTGCCGAACGCTTGCCCGAACATCCCTTCATGTTCCGCCCCGGTCGCATCGGGGGAACGCGTGAAGCGGTAGTGCATTCCAACTATATCGTGGTTTATCAGGTCACGGCATCGGCCGTGGAAGTGATCGGCGTGGTACACTCGCGGCAGCACTACCCCTAACCCACATTGCATCGACAACCCGTACCCCGTCCCGCATTCCGGCGATGTAGGAAAATGCGGCCGGGGCGGCGGCTCGGTCTGGCATCCGGGCGACAATGTTGTAGGCTGGTGTGATCCGCGTTGTTTCACAATGGGTGAGGGGCCATGAACCGCAGGACAATCGTGATCGGTGTGGCGGCTCTGGCGCTGGTCGTCGCCGCGTTCGTCACGCGCGGCTTCGGGTTGCTTGGCCCGGCGGCGGAGGGGCTGACGCTTTACGGCAACGTCGATGTGCGCGAGGTCGACCTCGCGTTCAGGGTGCCGGGGCGGATCGAGGCGATCGGGCCGGAGGAAGGCGACAAAGTGCCGGCCGGCGCGGTCCTGGCCCAGCTTGACGCGCGTCCGTTCCGCGATGCGGCGGCGGCGGCATCGGGGCAATTGAGCGCTGCGGCGGCGGAACTCGCCAAGGCACGCGGCGGCAGTCGTCCGCAGGAGATCGGGCAGGCGCGGGCGCGGCTGGCGGCGGCGGAGGCTGATGTCGACGTGGCGCGGCGCGAATATGAACGACGCTCCGGCCTCGTCGCCTCGGGCGCGATCAGCCGGCGCGATTTCGAGGCGACCGAGGCACAATACAAGGCGGCCGGGGCGCGAGTGGCGGAGGCGCGGGCCGCGCTCTCGCTCTCGCAGGCCGGCGCGCGGGCCGAGGACCGGGAAGCGGCGGCGGCGCAGCTCGCTTCGGCCACGGCGCGGCGGGACTCAGCGCAGACCGACCTTGCCGATACCGCGCTCAAGGCGCCGATGGCGGGCACCGTCTCCACCCGCGCGCGCGAGCCCGGCGCCATCGTCCAGCCGGGCGAGACGGTGCTGACGCTCACCATCGACCGGCCGATGCGGCTGCGCGCTTATGTGGGGGCGGAGGACTTGTCGCGCATCTCTCCGGGCATGGCGGTGAAGGTCAGCGCGGACGGCAATCCGCGCACTTACGAGGGCCGCATCAGCCAGATCGCGCCCAATGCCGAGTTCACCCCCAAGACCGTCCAGACCGAGGATCTGCGCGCCGATCTGGTCTATCGCGTGCGCGTTCTGGTGGACAAGCCCGACGACGCGCTGCGGCAGGGCCAGCCGGTGACGATCGTGGTGCCCGGCGCCAGATCACGCTCGGATTCGGCGAGGGACTGATATGGCCGTCGCCCCGGTGGTTGCTGGCGCACGGGGCATCGTCAAGCGCTTTGCTCCCGACGCGCCGCTCGCGCTGAACGGCGTGGACATCGCCATCGAGCCCGGCGTCATGACCGGCCTCGTCGGCCCGGACGGCGCGGGCAAGACCACGCTGATCCGCGTCCTCGCGGGGTTGATCGAACCCGATGCGGGCGAGGCCATCGTCTTCGGCCAGCCCGCCACCCAGGCCGACCGGCGCGAGATCGGCTACATGCCGCAGCGCTTCGGGCTCTACGAGGACTTGTCGGTGGGCGAGAACCTGCGCCTCTACGCCGACTTGCGCGGGCTGGAGCGGGAGCTGTGGGCCGAGCGCCTGCCGATGCTGCTGGAATTCACCGGCCTTGCCCCGTTCGAGGCGCGGCTGGCGGGCAAGCTTTCCGGCGGGATGAAGCAGAAGCTCGGCCTCGCCTGTGCGCTGGTGAGGAAGCCCAAATTGTTGCTGCTCGATGAACCCGGCGTCGGCGTCGATCCGATTTCGCGGCGCGAGCTGTGGGCGCTGGTGACCTCGCTGCTGGACGAGGGCATCGCGGTGCTGTGGTCCACCTCCTACTTGGACGAAGCGGCGAAGTGTCACGCTGTCACCCTGCTGCGCGAGGGCGAGCCGCTCTATCAGGGGCCACCCCAGGCGTTGGCCGAGCGGATGCGCGGCCGGGTATTCACGCTCAACCTGCCGGACGAGGGCCGCCGCGCGGCGCTTCGCCTGGCGCTGGAAGACCCGGCGGTGATCGACGGCGCGATCCGGGGCGCGACGGTGCGGCTCGCGATGCGCGAAAGCGCGCCGCTCCCGGCGCTTGCCGGTTCCACCGAGCCCGCGAAACCAGCCGAACCCGTGTTCGAGGACGGTTTCATCGACATCATCGGGGAAGGCGGCCAAGCCTCCTCGCGCCTGATCGACACCTATCGCGACATACCCACTAGCGACGCACCGGCGATAGAAGCCGTCGGCCTGACCAAGAAGTTCGGCGAATTCACCGCCGCGCGCGACATCCACTTCACCGTCGCGCCAGGTCAGGTGTTCGGCCTGCTCGGCCCCAACGGCGCGGGCAAATCGACTACCTTCAAGATGCTGTGCGGTCTCCTCACCCCGACCGACGGCAGGGGCGCCATCGTCGGGCACGACCTGATGCGTGCCGGCCCCGACGCGCGGCAGTCGTTGGGCTATATGGCGCAGAAATTCTCGCTCTATGGCGACCTGTCGGTGCGGCAGAACCTGGAGTTCTTCTGCGGTGCCTATGGCGTTCCCCGCAACGAGGCGCGCGACGCCATCGCCCGCGCGGTCGATCTGTTCCACCTCGAACGCTACCTCAAGAGCGACGCGGGCACGCTGCCGCTGGGATACAAGCAGCGGCTGGCGCTGGCCTGCGCGGTGCTGCACCAGCCGCCGGTGATCTTCCTGGACGAGCCGACATCGGGCGTCGATCCGATCGTGCGGCGCGAGTTCTGGTCGCATATCAACGGACTTGTCGAGAAGGGTGTCGCGGTGCTGGTCACCACGCACTTCATGGAAGAGGCCGAGTTTTGCGACCGGATCGCGCTGATCTATCAGTCCGAGCAGATCGCCACCGGCACGCCCGACGAGTTGAAGGCGCAAGGCGGCGATCCCGACGGGACGATGGAGGACGCGTTCATCGCCCTGATCGAAGCGTTCGACCGTAAAAGGGAACGAGAGGCGCAAGCGGCATGAGCGAGGCGGCTTCACGCCTCGAACCGCGCCGCTTCCGCGCGATGCTGGTCAAGGAGACGCGCCAGATCCTGCGCGATCCCTCCACTTTCCTGATCGCCTTCGTGATGCCGGTGATGCTGATGGTGCTGATGGGATTCGGCATGAACCTCGACACCGCGCAGACCCGCATCGGGCTGGCGCTGGAGGATGACAGCGCCGCCGCGCAATCGCTGGCGGGGGCGTTCCAGACCTCGCAAAACTTCGCCGTCGCGCGCACCGGCACGGTGGCCGAACTGCGCTCCACGCTGGTGGCCGGAGAGATCCGCGCGATCGTGGTCATCCCCTCCGGCTTCGGCAGCGACGCGGCGAAAGGTGGGGGCGACATCCAGGTCGTGACCGATGGCGCCATGCCCAACAACGCCGCCTTCGTGGCCGGTCACGCGCAGGGCGTCCACGCGCGCTGGCAGCAAGCGCGCGCCGCCGATGGCGGAAGAGGTGGGACGCCGCCCATCGCCACTTCCTCCCGCTTCTGGTTCAACCCCGGCCTCACCAGCAAGTATTTCCTCGTCCCCGGCGCCATCGCCGTGGTCATGACGATGATCGGCACGCTGCTGACCGCGCTGGTCGTCGCGCGCGAGTGGGAGCGCGGCACGCTGGAAGGGCTGATGGCGACGCCCATCGGCATGACCGAGTTCCTGCTGACCAAGGTCATCCCCTACATGGTGCTCGGACTCGTCTCGATGGCGCTGTGCACCGTGATGGCGATCCTGATGTTCGACGTGCCGCTGCGCGGATCGGTGTTCGCGCTGCTGACGATTTCCGTGGTCTATCTGATCCCGGCGCTGGGGCAGGGGCTGCTGATCTCCGCGGGGCTCAAGAACCAGTTCGTCGCCAGCCAGGTGGCGCTCTTGACGGCGTTCATGCCGACGATGCTGCTGTCCAACTTCGTGTTCGAGATCGCCTCGATGCCGTGGCCGGTCCAGGCGATCAGCTATCTGGTGCCGGCGCGCTACCTGATCCCGCAGTTGCAGACGGTGTTCGTGGCGGGGGACGACTGGTCGCTGTTCCTGCCCAACATGGCGATCCTGCTGGGCTTCGGCGCGGTGCTGTTCGCGCTGTGCCGCACGGTGACGAAGCGGCGGATCGCATGATCGGAACCCGGCTGCGCGCGATCGTCGTCAAGGAGATGTGGGCGATCCTGCGCGATCCGCGCGCGCGCCTGATCCTGATCGCGCCGCCGCTGATGCAGATGCTGCTGTTCGGCTTCGCCTCGACCATGGAAGTGACGAACGTACGCATCGGCGTGCTCGATCTCGATGGCGGACGCTGGAGCCGCGCGGTGGTCGAGCGGCTGGCGGGCAGCCCGACGGTCAAGGAAGTGGTGGCGCTGCGCTCCGATACCGAGTTGCGGCAAGCGATCGACCGGCAGCGGGTGATCGGTGCGCTGCGCTTCGACGCCGGCTTTTCCGGCGATGTCGCGGCGGGGCGGGGCGGGACGATCGGCGCGGTCTATGACGGCCGGCGGTCCAACGCGGCGCAGATCGTATCAAGCTATGTCGACCGGATCGCCGGAGAGGTGGGCGCCGAAGTCAGCCCCCGCGCCATCCAGCGCGGCCAGACATACGTGCGCGCGCTGTTCAATCCCAACCTGATCGACTTGTGGTTCGTGATGCCCGCGCTGATCGCGATCATCGCCGCCGTGTCGGCAATGACCGTGGTCTCGCAATCGGTCGCGCGGGAACGGGAACTGGGGACCTTCGACCAGCTGATGGTATCGCCCTTGCGCACGCATGAGATTTTCATCGGCAAGATGATGCCGCCCGTCCTGGTGGGGCTCGCCAATGTGACGCTGTTCATGGTCATGGTGCCGCTGGCGTTCGGAGTGCCGCTGACGGGTTCGGTCACGGCGTTCTACTTCGCTCTCGTGTTCTATCTGGTCGCGCTGAGCGGGCTCGGCATGCTGATCTCGTGCGTCTCGGCGACGCAGCAGCAGGCGTTCCTCGGCATGTTCGCGCTGGTGGTGCCGCTGGTGATCCTGTCGGGCTATGCCTCGCCGGTGGACAACATGCCGCCGTTCTTCAGGGCGATCAGCCGCACCAACCCGGCGTCCTGGTTCCTCGACATTTCCGAAGGCGTGTTCCTGAAGTCGATGGGGGTCGCCGAAGTGCTGGACCACACCTGGCCGATCGCCCTGATCGCGGTTGTGACGACTACGGCGGCGGCGATGCTGTTCCGCTCGCGGATGGAGTGACGCGGTATGTTTTTGCACAAAACCTCGTCATTGCGAGCGAAGCGAAGCAATCCAGGGCAGTCTTGCGCCACCCTGGATTGCTTCGTCACTCCGTTCCTCGCAATGACGAAGGGGAGTGAGGTGGGTATGCGGACAGCCGGGCTTTCTCTCATGTTTCTTCTTTCCGCCTGCACCGTCGGGCCGGATCACGAACGGCCTCAGGTCTTGGGCGCGCGCGCGGACTGGTCGCGCCCGCCCAACGATGGCGAGGAGCTGGGCGCGGCGGCGCTCGATCTCGAGCCATGGCGCAAGCTTGGCGACCCGCTGCTGGTCGAACTGGTGGAACGCGCCGTCGCCGCCAACCGCGACGTGGCGCAGGCGGATGCGCGGTTGCGCGAGGCGCGGGCATTGCGCGACGTGGCGCGGGGCGGGAGGGTGCCCGAGGGCGGGGTGAAGGCATCGGCCAGCCAGGTTCAGCTTTCCAAGAACGGCGAGATGCCTTTCGCCAATATCCCCGGGATCGACCGCACGTTCTCGCTTTACGACGTGGGCTTCGACGCCTCCTGGGAGCTGGACTTGTGGGGCGGCACGCGCCGATCGGTGGAGGCGGCGGCGGGCCGGCTTGCCGCCGCCGAGGCACAGGCGCGCGAGGCGCGGCTGCGGGTGGTGGCCGAGACGGTGCGCACTTATGCCGACTTGCGCGGGGCTCAGGCCGATGCGCGCGTGCTGGGTGAGGAAGCCGAAGCGCAGCGCAGGATCGCCGGGCTGTTGGGGCAATTGCATGAGGCGGGCGAGGTCGCCCGCTCCGATGCCGCCGATGCGGATGCGCAAGCGCGCCGGTCCGAGGCCGAGCATGCCGGGGCTCGGGCGCGTATCGTTGCCTCGGAGAACGCGCTGGCGCTGCTGACCGCCAACCCGCCCGAGGCTTTGTCCGGACGGCTGGCGACGGCGGGTGCGCTTCCCGTCGCGCCACGGCTTGTGGCGGCGGGGCTGCGGTCCGACATGCTGCGCCGCCGGCCAGACGTTGTCGCGGCGGAGGCGCAGCTTCGCGCCGCCAACGCCGATGTGGGAGTGGAGACGGCGCGGATGTTCCCGCATCTCTCGCTGGTCGGCGGAATCGGCCAGCAGTCGCGCGATCCCGCCGACCTCACTTCGGGTGGCAGCACGCGCTTTTCCATCGGGCCGAGCTTCAGCTGGCCGATCCTCTCCCTCGGCCGGATCAAGGCGCGCATCCGCGCCGCCGACGCGCGGACCGAGGCGGCGGCTGCGGTATACGAAGCGGCGGTGCTGGGCGCGATGGCGGACAGCGAGACCGCGCTCAACCGCTATGCGACCGCGGTTGCGGTGGCGGAGGATCTTGCCATGGCGCGGGACCGGGCGGCGGTGTCGCGCGATCTGGCGGCGCGGCGCTATCGCGCCGGAGAGGACAGCCTGATCCAGTCGCTGACGGCGGCCTCCCGTTTCCACGCGGCCGAGCGCGCCGCAACGGACGCGGCGGCCGACGCGCTGCGCGCCCACGCGGCGCTGGTCAAGGCGCTGGGCGGGGGTTGGGAGCCGCCGTTGACGTCCCCTCCGGTTCCGTGATCCATCCCCCCGCCGTCGCCGCATAGAGCCGCGCGACGTTCTGGAAGCGGTCGGCGCGGGCTTCGAGCAGGTCGATCCGCGCGCGCTGGTTGGCGCGGCTCGCGTCCAGCACTTGCAGGATGCCACTGTTGCCCACCTCGAAGCTGCGGCGCGACAGGTGCAGCGAGCGCTCGGCGATCCGCGCCGTCTCCTCGCGCGCGGCCAGCGTCGCCGCGTCGGTCTCCAGCGCCGAGAGCAGGCCCGAAACCTGCCCGAACGCCTCGACCACCGTCTGGCGATATGTCGCGTGGGCGGCGCGGGCTTCGGCCTCCGCGGCGCGGACATTGGCCTTCAGGGTGCCGCCGTGGAAGATCGGCGCGGTCAGACCGGCGAACAGGTCGAACGAGGTGAAACGGCCGCTGAAGAAGTCGCCGGGGAAGGATGTCGACTGGCCGATCGTCGCGCCCAGCGTGACGTTGGGATAGAGGTCGGCCGTGGCCACGCCGATCGCGGCGGTGGCGGCGTGCAGCCGCGCCTCGGCCTCCAGGATGTCGGGCCGCCGCCGCACCAGCGCGGAGGGCAGGGCGACGGGCACCCTGCCGGGCAACGCGAATTGCGTCAGCGACCAATCCGTCGCGCCAAGTTCCGCCGGCGAAATTCCCAGCACGACCGCCAGCACACCACGCGCCTCGGTCCGGTCCTGTTCGAGGCCGGGCAGGCCGGCGCGGTCGCTGGCGAGCTGGCCTTGCGCGCTCAGCACTTCGACCATGGTCCCGGCGCCCGCGCGCTGGCGCTTTTGCACCAGCGTCGTGGTGCGCCCATCCTCGCCGATCAGCGCGCGTTCGGTGGCGATGCGATCGTTGAGCGCGGCGATCGCCAGCACTTGGGCCACCACGCGCCCGGCGATCAGCAGGTGCGCCGCCTCGGTCTCGCGCCGCGTCGCTGCGGCCTGCGCGGCGACCTGCTCCAGCGCGCGGCGATTGCGACCCCACAAGTCGAGATCGTAGCTGACCCCGCCGCCCAGGCTGTAGAGATCGAATTCGGGGTTCTTCCTGATCGCGCCGCCGGCAAGCTGACCGATGCCGATCGCCTGGAGGTTGACCCGCTGGTAATCGACCCGCGCGTCGGCATCGACTTGCGGCAGGCGTCGCCCGGCGACGGCCGCGATCCGCTCTCCGGCGGCTTCCAGCGTCGCCTTGCTCGCGGCGAGGCCGTGGTTGCCCGCCAGCGCCTTGTCGACCAGCGCGTCGAGCTCGGGCGAGCCGAACGCGGTCCACCATCGGGCGCCAGGCCCCTCCGCAAGCACCGCGGACGCCGCTCCGGTATTGCCATACCCCTGCTCGGGCGGCGGTGGCGCCGGGGTGGCGAAATCGGGACCGGCAGCGCAGCCGCCCAGCGCCAGCGATGCGCAACCGACCAGCATAAGGGGAAACGAGCGCATCACCTCACTCCACCACCGGCACATGGCCGTCGTCCTGGCCGTTCTTCTTGACGCGCATCAGCAGGACGACGGGCGCCACCGCAAGCGAGATCACCACCGAAAGCCAGAATACCTCCACCGTGCCGACCATTCCCGCCTGTCGCGAAATTTCGGCTTCCATGCGGCTGAGCGCCTCGATCGAGCCGAAATCGAAGTCCGGCCGGGCATAATCGAGCATCGGATTGTCCGGCCTTATTCCCTGGACCAGATGGGCCTGCGATTCCGCCGTGTAGTGCACCATCTGGCGATGCAGGACGGAGATACCCACGGCGTTGCCGACGTTGCGCACCAGCGCGAACATCGCCGATCCTTCGTTGCGGAAGACGGGCGACAGCGTCGTGAACGAGATCGCCGCCAGCGGCACGAACACCAGACCCGAACTGATACCGTTGATGAAACCCGTCACGATCAGCAGCTTGTCGTCGGTGTACAAGTCGAGCCCGGCATACATCGCCTGGCTGACGCCGATCACGCCGAGGCCGACGAGCATCAGCAGGCGCAGATCGACATGCTTGGCGAGCCGTGACACCATGATCATGCCGGCCAGCGATCCAAGGCCGCGCGGAATGCCGAGCAGGCCGGTGTGGTAGGCACTGTGGCCGAGCAGCGTCTGCTGCATCACCACCAACACCGGGATCATCGCGAACGTCGCGATGCCGACCACCGCGCTGACGGTGCAGCCCGTGGCGAAGTTGCGGTCCTTGAACAGCTGCGGCTTGATGAAGGTATCGACGCCGGTCGCGGTGTGAACCACGGCGAGATAGACCGACAGGCCCGCGATCGCGGCATAGATCTGGATCTCGACCGAATCGAACCAGTCGACCTGTTCGCCCCGATCGAGCATGAGCTGGATCGTGGCGAGGGCGATCGCCACCGTGGCGAAGCCGAACCAGTCGAAGCGCAGCTTGGGAGCGTCGTCGCGCTCCCGATCCCAGGTGAGGATACCCGCCGCCGCGAGGATCCCGAACGGGATGTTGATGAAGAATACCCACCGCCATGAAACGATGTCGGTCAGGTATCCGCCAAGGCTGGGGCCGATCATCGGGCCCAGCAGCGATCCCATGGAAAACACCGCCATGGCCTTGAGGCGGTTTTCGGGCGCGTTGATGTCGAGCAGGATCGCCTGGGTCAGCGGCATCAGCCCGGCCCCGAACGCCCCTTGCATGATGCGCGCGAAGACGATGGTCTGCAGGTCGTTGGCGACGCCGCACAAGACCGATGCGACGGTGAAACCGGTGACCGAGGCGAGCATCACGTTCTTGCGGCCGAAGCGATTGGCCAGCCAGCCGCTGAGCGGCGTGGCGATGGCCGAGGCGATGAGATAGGACGTCAGCACCCAGAAGATCTGTTCCTGCGACGCCGACAGGCTGGCCTGCATGTGCGGCAGCGCGACGTTGGCGATGGTCATGTCGAGCGCGACCAGCGTCACGCCCATCATGATCGGCGCGGTGATCAGGAACCGCTTGAGACCGGTCGGATATTGGGTCACGCCTGCACCGGCCACGCCCGAATTCACCGGCGGACCGCGGCATCCGACGCGCGGACCCGGGGATTGGACGGGGGCGTATCCGGGCCGAACAGGTGGCGCTGGTGGCCGGTATCGACCTCGACCGCCACGCTCAGGCCCGCGCTGAGCGGGAGGCCGGCGGGCACCTCGTCGATCGCGATCTGGACCGGGACGCGCTGTGTCACCTTGACCCAGTTGCCGGTGGCATTCTCGGGCGGCAGCACCGCGAAGCTGCTGCCGGTGCCGGGGCTGAAGCTGGCGACGCGGCCTTTCAACTTGTCGTCCGGGAAAGCATCGACCTCGATCGCCACGGGCTGGCCGACGCGCATGTAGCGCAACTGGTCTTCCTTGAAATTGGCCTGGACCCAGAATTTCGTGCCCGCCAGCATGAACATCGGCCGCCCCACGGGGGCGAACGAGCCGATCTGCACCTGGTTCACCCGGGTGACGATCCCTTGCTGCGGAGCGCGGACCGAAGAGTTGCTCAAGTCCCGCCTTGCCAGACTGAGTTCCGCCTCGGCCTTGCGGACGGCGGGGAGGCCATCGGCGGAACCGCTCGTCCGGCCGGACAGCCGCGCGCGCAGGCTTTCCGCGCGTGCCTGCGCCGAAACGATTGCATCGCCGGAGGTTCGCGCATTGGTCACCGCCGCATCGTATTGCGCGCGCGACGAGATTCCTTCGCCCAGCAGCGAGCGCTGGCGAGCGGCTTCCTGCGCCGCGAGGCCCCGGCGGGCCCGTGCCGCGCCCACTTCCGACAGCGCTTCGCGGTATTCGGCCTGGAGCGAGCCGATATCGGCGCGCGCCTCCGCCAGTTCCGCTTCGGCGGCGGCGACCCTGGCCTCGAAACCCTGCGGCGAGATCTGGAACAGCATGTCGCCGGCTTTCACCAATTGGTTCTCGGTGACGTGAACCGCCACGACCTTGCCCGACACGCTGGGGCTGATTGCGACCAGCGTGGTCTGGAGCGAGGCGTTCTCAGTGGATTCGTAACGGCCCCCGCTCAGGTAGAAGTACAGCGCCCCGATCGCGAGCAGCACCGGCGCCGCCAGCATCAGGACAAGGCGCCGACGTTTCCTGCGGGCCTCGTCCGCCGCGCCGGAGTCGATATGCATCAGGGATTCGTCCGTGACGCCTTCGGCATGCGGCGTGCCGCGTCCGGACATCTCTCCCTTGATGGAACTTTCCACGTTCATCGACTATCTTCGCTTTGCAATGGTCGGGCGATACTAAGCTTGGCTAGTATCGGCAAGGTAAGAACACACCCATGAACACCGACCGCGTCCTGAATCGCGTCCTGAATCTCGATGGCGTCCACAACTTCCGCGATTATGGCGGCTATCCCGTCAGCGGCGGCGGCAGGCTGAAGCGAGGCGTGCTCTGGCGTTCCGGCCAGCATGTCCGCGCCAGCGACGCCGACCTGGAGCGGATAACCGAGATCGGCCTCGTCTCGGTGTTCGACTTGCGCAACCCGCGCGAGCGCTCGACGCATCCCTGCCGCCGGCCGGCAGGGTTCGGCGGCAAGGTCCATTTCTCGGACGCATCGGCCTATGCCCACGCGCCGCACGTGGCGGCCGCCCGCGCGGCGGGAGAGCGCAGTCCCGCAACCATGCGCGGCCATCTGCTGTCCACCTACAAGGCCATCGCGTTCCGCCCTGAACTGCAGGCGATGACGCGTTCGCTGATCGCCGAAGCGGCGGAGGGCAACGGGCCCAGCCTGGTCAACTGCCTCGCGGGGAAGGACCGCACCGGCATCGCCGTCGCCATGGTGCAGTTGGCGGCGGGGGTCCACCACGATGATGTGATCGAGGACTACTTGCTGACCAACACGGCGGGCGACAGCGAGGCGCGCATTGCCGAAGGATCCGAATCGATCGTCGCGATGATGGGCCCGCTCGACGATGCCTCGCTGCGGGTGCTGCTGGGGGTGGAGCCGGAGTACCTCGACCTGGCCTTCGCCGCGATCGGGGAACGCCATGGTTCGGTCGACAGCTATCTGGCCGATGCGCTTGGCGCAGACGATGCGATGCGCGGGAAGTTGAGAGAGGCGCTAGTGGAGGGGTGAGCGCCGGCGACCACGGATCCCAAGACTTCCCTGCCGCGACTAAAGCCTGATGACTCCAAATCGACCCACTTTCGTCATTGCGAGCCTCGCGAAGCAATCCAGGGCGATTGCACGCGGCCCTGGATTGCTTCGGGCTGCGCCCTCGCAATGACGAATACAGGGAGGACGAATATAGGGAGACGAATGTAGGGCGACGTATATTGGCGGGATCAGATAAACGTCTTCACGTCCGCCAGGAACTTGTCGAACTGGTCGTGGTGCAGCCAGTGCCCCGCGTTTTCGTACTCGATCACGCGTGCGTCCTGGAAATAAGCCAGCCGTCCGTCCCGCTCCGGGTTCGATGCGAAGCTGTCCGCGCCATAACACAGCAGCACCGGGCAGGTGATCGCCGCCCACAGCTTCTGCTGCTCTGTGTAGGAAATGTCGGTGGCGGGCAGGACGTTCAGGTAGTTGTCGAACTTCCAGCTCCAAGTGCCGTCCTCGTTGCGGCTGGCGCCGTGGATGGTGAGGTGGCGGGCGCGTTCGTCGGTGAGGAAGGAATTGACCTCCTTCATCCGCGCGTAAGCCTCCTTCAGGCTGGCGTAACGGCGCGGGGCGCGGCCCGCCGCCTTGCGCTTGTCGGCGATCCATTCGCGCAGGCGGTCTGCTTTGGCCACGGCCTCGCGCTTCAGTGAGAGTTCGGGCGACAGGCCCAGCCCTTCGATATTGACGAACTTGCGGACCTTTTCCGGGTAAAGTCCGGTGAAGCGGGTGGTGACGTTGCCCCCCAGCGAATGGGCGACGATCGTCACCTCGTCATAGCCCAGCGTCTCGATCAGCTGCGCGAAGTCATAGACATAGGCGTCCATCGGGTAGCTGCCCTCGGGCGACCACGCGCTGTCGCCGTGGCCGCGCAGGTCCGGGGCGATGACGTGCCAGTCGGCCCGCAGCTCCTCGGCCAGCCAGTCCCAGTTGCGGCAATGGTCGCGTCCGCCGTGCTGCAGGATCAGCGGCGGCGCGTCGGGGTTTCCCCAGTCGACGTAGTGCAGCCTCAGCCGCTGGGAGATGTAGCTGTTCGAGGTGGGGCCGAGGAATTTCATCTCCGTGCATTGCGCTAGGCCGCCGAAAGCGTCAATTGCGGCTCACGAAATCAATCTATCCGGCGGGACGACGATGCGCTCCTTATATGGGGGCGTTGGAGGGACAATGACGACACACACCACACGCATGCTGATCATCGGTTCGGGTCCGGCCGGGCTTTCCGCCGCGATATACGGCGCGCGGGCGGGGATGGAGCCCATCGTCGTGCAGGGCCTCCAGCCCGGCGGCCAGCTTACCATCACCACCGATGTCGAGAACTATCCCGGCTTCCGCGACGTGATCCAGGGGCCGTGGCTGATGCAGGAGATGCAGGCGCAGGCGGAGCATGTCGGCACCCGGATGCTGTGGGACACCATCGTCTCGGTCGACCTCTCCGGGCCGAAATTCACCGCCGTCGGCGACGGCGGCGACATCTACGAGGGCGACACGCTGGTCATCGCCACCGGCGCGGCGGCGCGCTGGCTGGGCGTTCCGGGCGAGCAGGAACTTTCGGGCAAGGGCGTTTCGGCCTGCGCCACGTGCGACGGGTTCTTCTATCGCGGCAAGAAAGTCGCGGTGATCGGCGGCGGCAACACCGCGGTCGAGGAAGCGCTCTACATGACCAACCATTCGCCCGAGGTGACGCTGATCCATCGGCGTGATTCATTGCGCGCCGAGCGCATCCTCCAGGACCGGCTGTTCGCGCACCCCAACATCAAGGTGCTGTGGAACAAGCGCGTCGACCGTTTCGTCGGCGAGGCCGGGGCGGGGCTGACCGGGCTGGCGCTGGTCGACACGGTCAGTGGCGAGGCCAGCACTTTCGCCACCGACGGCGCCTTCGTCGCCATCGGCCACGCGCCGGCCACCGAGCTGTTCAAGGACAAGCTGGCGATGGACGCCTCGGGCTATCTGATCGTCGAGCCGGGCACGCCCAAGACCGCGGTTCCCGGCGTGTTCGCCTGCGGCGACGTGATGGACCCGATATACCGCCAGGCGGTGACCGCGGCGGGCACCGGTTGCATGGCCGCGCTCGACGCCGAGCGGTTCCTCGCCGAGCGCGAGTTCGCCGCGCAACAGCAGGCGGTGGCGGCCGAGTAGGTCAGGCTTGCAGCGCTTCGACGACCCGATCGAACAACCACTCCCGGGACGGTTTGTCGGCGAAGCTGTGCGAGGCGGTCGGACAGCGCTCGATGCG
>DATEEP010000112.1:0-7565 GCA_035281095.1 Novosphingobium sp.
CACCATCGGCTGGTTGGCGACGATCCCGACGGTGCGGCCCTCGACGCGGCCGAAGCCGACGATGATGTTGCCCGCATACGCAGGCTGGATCTCGAAGAAATCGCCCTCGTCCAGCGTCTTCCGGATGACTTCGTGCATGTCGTAGGGCTGGTTAGCGCTGGGCGGAATGATCGTGTCGAGACTGTCCTCCATGCGGTCGAAGGGATCGGCGCAAGGGCGCTCGGGCACTTCGTCACGGTTGGAGGAAGGCAGGAAGTCGAAGAAATCGCGCGTGGCTAGCAGCGCCTCGATATCGTTCTCCAGCGCTAGGTCGGCAACCGAGGTCTTGCTCGTATGCGTGATCGCGCCGCCCAGTTCCTCTTGGGTGACGATCTCGTTGGTCACCGTCTTGACCACGTCGGGGCCGGTGACGAACATGTAGGAGCTGTCCTTCACCATGAAGATGAAGTCGGTCATCGCCGGGCTGTACACGGCCCCCCCCGCGCACGGCCCCATGATGAGGCTGAGCTGCGGCACGACGCCCGACGCCAGCACGTTGCGCTGAAACACTTCGGCATAGCCCGCCAGGCTGGCCACGCCTTCCTGGATGCGCGCGCCACCTGAATCGTTGAGGCCGATGACCGGCGCGCCGACTTTCATCGCCATGTCCATGACCTTGCAGATCTTCTGCGCGTGTCGTTCGGAAAGCGAACCGCCGAACACGGTGAAGTCCTGGCTGAACACATAGACGAGGCGGCCGTTGATCGTGCCCGAGCCGATGACCACGCCGTCGCCGGGGATCTTCTGCTCCTCCATACCGAAATCGACGCAGTTGTGCTCGACATACGTGTCGTATTCTTCGAAGCTGCCTTCATCGAGCAAGATCTCGATCCGCTCACGCGCGGTCAGCTTGCCCTTGGCATGCTGCGCGTCGATCCGCCGTTGCCCGCCGCCCAGCTTTGCGGCCGCACGGCGCTTTTCCATCTCGGCGATATTGGCTGACATCCGGCGGCTTCCTTGATGAGTGGGCGGGTTGCATGGATTCCGGGAAGGATCGCTAGGGCCCGTTGGCCCTCAGCGTCAATAGTTTTAATCGCCCGATTAACCGACTTTCCGCAATTGCGGCTCGCAGGTGCGGCATTACCGCATCAGTACGAGTTCCTCCGCCATCGTCGGATGGATCGCCATGGTGGCATCGAACTGCTCTTTGGTCAGCCCTGCCTTCACGGCAATCGCAGCCGCCTGCAGGATTTCCGGTGC
Organism: Novosphingobium sp.; assembly: GCA_035281095.1. Lineage (GTDB taxonomy): Bacteria > Pseudomonadota > Alphaproteobacteria > Sphingomonadales > Sphingomonadaceae > Novosphingobium. Next base: position 1,240 of record DATEEP010000112.1, read on the forward strand.
ATCAGGCCCGATCATGTGAATCCCCAGAATCCGGTCGGAGTTGGCATCGACCACCAGCTTGTAAAGACCGCGCTCGTGCCGTTCGGCGAAGACGTTCTTCATCGGCCGGAAGTCCGACGTGAAAACCTTGACGTTGCCATACTTCTCGCGCGCCTGTCCTTCGGTCAGTCCGACCCCGGCGAGCGGCGGCTGCGAGAAAACCGCGCTGGCTATGCAGCCATAGTCGACTTCGGTGGGCCTGTTCCCGAACAGGGTATCGGCGAAGGCCTGCCCTTCGCGGATCGCCACGGGCGTGAGCTGGACCCGGTCGGTGACGTCACCCACCGCATAGATGCTGGCGCATGTGGTGCGGTTGTGCTCGTCGACCGGGATCGCCCCGTTCGGACCAAGCTCGACGCCGGCGGCTTCCAGTCCCAGTCCATCGGTCTTGGGCCGACGGCCGGTGGCGATGAGCACGGCATCGGCCAGGAACGGATCGTTGTCGCCTACCGTCACCGAAAAGCAGCCGTCGTCCTGCTTCTCCACCTTGGTGAGCGGGCAATTGAAGCGGTAGATGATCCCTCGCGCCATGGTGATCTGCAACAACCGGTCGCGCAGTGCCTGCTCGTATCCGCGCAGGATCTGGTCGGAGCGGTTGACCACGGTCACATGGCTGCCGAGCGCATTGAATATCCCGGCGAACTCCATGGCGATGTAGCCCGCTCCCTGGATGACGACCCGCCTGGGCAGTTCGGGAAGGTGAAACACCTCGTTCGAGGTCAGGCAGTGCTGCACACCGGGAAATTCGGGCATGACCGGCCAGGCGCCGACCGCGACGAGGATGATGCGGGCCGTGATCTCCCGCCCGCTCGCCAGCTTGACCGAATGCGGGCCGGTAATCGTCGCCCGTTCGAGAAAACGCTCGACCTTGTTGTTCTCCAGCGTCTGCTCATACATGCCGTTCAGCCGGTCGACGTCGCGCAGGACGGTGTCGCGCAAGGTCGCCCAGTCGAACTCCATGCCCTTCACCGTCCAGCCGTAGTGGGCGGCGTCCTGCAACTCTTCGGCGAAGTGCGAGCCATAGACCAGCAGCTTCTTGGGCACGCAGCCCCGAATCACGCAGGTGCCGCCGACCCGGTGTTCCTCGGCCACGGCGACCCGCGCGCCGTGCCCCGCTGCGACCCGGCTGGCGCGCACACCGCCCGAACCGGCGCCGATGATGAAAAGGTCGTAATCGAATTTGGTCATCCGGTGCTCCTGAATGCCTGTGCGATATGACGAACGGCGGCGCTTGCACAATGGAAATGAGCGGACTTGGCGATCGCGCCGCAAGCCGGCAGTATCGGATCCGGCGATGCTTCGCCGCGGGAGAGGAAATACCATGGTGTTCACGCGTTCCAGGCTCGTCCTGTCGATGCTGGCGGCGCTATGCGCCTCGTTTCATGGGCGCGCGGCCTTGGCCGCCGATCCGGCCTATGCGGTGGGCATGCGCGAGTTGCGGCTGGTCGATGCGAGCCGCCTGATCAAGCCGTCCGGCCCCTTCGCGGGCACGCCCGACCGCCGGATCGACACACTGGTCTGGTATCCCGCCAAAGGTGGCGCCCAAGAGCCGGACAAGCGCGATGCGCCGGCCGCGAAAGGCGGTCCGTGGCCGCTGGTGATCTATAGCCATGGCACCTGGGGGCATGCCGACAATGCGATGCACATCGTGCGCCACCTCGTTCGACACGGCTACGTCGTCGCGGCGCCCAACTATCCGCTGGCTTCGCGCAACGCCTTCACCAGGCTGGAACGCGCCGATATCGGCGAGGCGGCCGCGCAGGTGGGCGACATTCGCTTCGTCATCGACCGGCTGCTGGCCGACAGGACGCTGGCCCCGCTCATCGATCCGGAGAAGATCGGCACCACCGGCCATTCCCTGGGCGGCGTGATGAGCTACTTCGCCAGCTTCGGGACCAATGTGCGCGATCCGCGCATCAAGGCCACTGCGCCGATCGCCGCCGGCGATCCGCTGGTGGCGGCGCTGTGGCAGGACATGGGCTTTGCCGGGACCGGACACTCGGCCGTATCGGTCCCCGTACTGTTCCTGTCGGCGGACAGGGACATGTTCGTCCGCCCCACCGGCCGGCCCCATGCGGCCTTTTCCCGGGTAGAGACCCCCAAGTACGAGCTGACGATCAAGGGCGGCAATCACGTCTGGTTTCACGACGGCGCCGAGAAGGCCGTCGACGGCATCAACCCGGACTGCCTGTTCTTCGGCGGCAAGGCGGATGCCGCGCGCAATCCCGCTTGCATGGAAGGCCCGCTGATCGACCCTGCCGTGCAGCAGGAGATCGCCCGCGCGGCCCTGCTCGATTTCTTCGACGGCTATCTCAAGGGCCAGAACGAGGCCCGCGTCCGTCTCGAAGCCCTGGGTCGCCGTCCTGACACCGAGCTGCTTGTCGAGGAATAGCCGCGCTACCTGATGCCGGCGGCCGCCAGCAGGGCCTCCGTGCCGGGATCGAAGGTCGTGCCGCCCCTCTCGATCTGTTTGGCGATCTCTTTGCCCAGTTCCACGCCGAACTGATCGAACGGGTTGATCCCCATCAAGACGGCGTTGGCGAAGGCGCGGTGCTCATGAAAGGCGACCAGCGCGCCGAACGAGGCCGGCGAAAGCTCGTCGATAAGTATCGTCGCCGAGGGCCGGTCCCCCGGATAGGCACGGGCAGGATCGTCGCTCGCCTTGCCCGCCATCAGCGCCGCGCCCTGGGCGAAGCAGTTGGACAGCAGGATGCGGTGATGCGCCTCGTCCAGTTCGTGGCCGGGCGTGATCGACGCGATGAAATCCACCGGAACCAGATTGGTGCCCTGATGCAGCAGCTGGAACACCGCGTGCTGGGCATCGGTGCCCACCCCGCCCCAGGTGATCGGGGCGGTCGGTCCGTCGACAGGCTCGCCGGCGGCGGTGACCGACTTGCCGTTCGATTCCATCTCCAGCTGCTGGAGGTAGGAGGGGAGCAGCCGGAGCCGCTCGTCATAAGCGAACACCGCGCGGGTCTGGCAGCCGCGCAGCCGCGCGTAGTACTGGTCGGCAAAGGCGGCGCGCAGCGCAATGTTGTCGGCCCCATTCGCCTCGGCGAAATGGCGATCCATCGTCGCCGCGCCTTCCAGCATCTCGGCGAAATCCGGCCAGCCGAGCGCCAGTGCCACCGGAAAGCCGATCGCCGACCACAGCGAATAGCGCCCGCCCACGCTCTCCGGAAACGGCAGCACCCGCGTCTCGTCGACACCCCACGCCACCGCCGCGTCGGGCGAGGCGGTCAGCGCGACGACGCGGCCGAACGGATCGCTCACCCCGCCGCGCTCCAGCCAGTCGAGCGCCGTCCGCGCGTTCGTCATCGTCTCGATGGTGGTGAACGTCTTGGAGGCGATGGCGAGCAGCGTCGTCGCCGGGTCGCACCTGGCGAACGCGGCCTCCAGCGCGCACCCGTCGATGTTGGAGACGACATGGACGTCCACCCCAAGTGGATTTATCGGCGCTCCGTCACGAGCGAGCGCATCGATCGCCAGCGCCGGGCCCAGCGCCGATCCGCCGATGCCGATGTGGATGAGATGGCGGATCTCTCCCAACACGCCCTTGTGGATCGCATCCACCAGCGAGGCCATGCGGGCATGGAACATCCGCGCCTCCTCGACGCTCTCCGGCGCGCCGGTGCCGCGCTGGGCGGTGTGCTCCGCCGGCCGGCCCTCGGTCGGATTGACGACATCGCCGCCAAGCAGCGCCTCGCGCTTTTCGGCAAAGCCCGCCGCCCGCGCCAGATCCGCGAACACCTCCAGATGCACGGCGTCTAGATGGGTCTTGGACCAGTCGAACAGGATTTCGCCCTCGGGTAGAGCGAGGCGACTGCTCATGGCCTCGACACGGCCGGGATCGGCGGCGAACAACTGCGCCAGCGAAGGCCGGGGCAGCCCCTGCAAGATAGTCCAGGCATTGCGTACCGACTCGTCCATCGATCACCTCTGTCTCGTTCGCGCAGACATATGCCTGCTGCGACTGCGAAGGCAAAGAGCCGAGGTGAGCATGTTTCGAGCGGCGACCGGCCCGACGTGCCATTAAGCTTGACGCGCGGTTCGGGCGCTAACATGGATCGGGCCATGACAGATGCCAGCCAAGCAGAGCCCCTCGCGGCCTCGGAGAAGCCGGAAAAGCAGGAGGAGAGCTTCACCGTTTTCCTGATCAAGCTGGTGCTGATCGTGGCGATCTTCCGCAGCTTCGTCTTCTCGCCCTTCAACATCCCCAGCGAATCGATGCTGCCGCGCCTGCTCAACGGCGACTATCTGCTGGCTTCCAAGTGGTCCTACGGGTTCTCGCGCTATTCGCTGCCGTTCAGCCTGCCGCTCATCCCCGGCCGCGTGTTCGCCAGCGAGCCCGAGCGCGGCGACATCGCGATCTTCAAGGCGCCGCCGCGCAACGACACCGACTACATCAAGCGCGTGATCGGCCTGCCGGGCGACCAGATCCAGGTCCGGCAAGGCGTGCTCTACATCAACGGCAGGCGAGTGCCGAAGAAGCGCATCGCCGATTTCGTGGTGCCGCAATCCGCCAATACCCGCTGCTACCGCGCGCAGTTCGAAGGCCTGCTCGAAGACGGCACGCCCGTCTGCCGCTACCCCCGGTTCGAGGAGACCCTGCCCAACGGCGTCAAGTACAGCGTCCTGGACTTCGGCACGGTCGACCGGGATGGCATGGCCGGCGGGATCATGGGCATCGATGCCGACAATACCCAGCCGGTGATCGTGCCCGAGGGCTATCTGTTCATGATGGGCGACAATCGCGACAACTCGCTCGACAGCCGCTTCCCGGCGGTTCCGGGGGGCGGTGTCGGGCTGGTGCCGCAGGCCAACCTCGTCGGCAAGGCGAGCGTCATGATGTTCTCCACCGACGGCGGCGCCAAATGGCTGATGCCGTGGACATGGTTCACCGCCGCGCGGTGGAGCCGCATCGGCGGGACGTTCTGACTTGCCTCTTCCCGCCGAGACCTCCTCGTTCCTCGCGCCGCTCGTGGGCGGCGCGCCGCTCGACGACGCATTGTGGATCGAGGCGCTGACTCACGGTAGCACCGGCGAGACGCGCAACTACGAACGGCTGGAATTCCTCGGCGATCGCGTGCTGGGGCTGGTCATGGCCGAATGGCTGTACGAGCGCAGCGACGAGGCCGAAGGCAAGCTCTCGCAGCGGCTCAACGCGCTGGTCAGCCGCGCGACGTGCGCCGCGATCGCCCGCTCGATCGATCTCGCCCCGCACATCGTCCTCGGCAAGCAGGCGCGCGACGACGGCGGGCATGACAGCGACAACATCCTTGGCGATGTGCTCGAGGCTCTGCTCGGCGCCTGCTTCCTCGAACGCGGGTTCGACGCGGCGCGGCGGATGGTGCGCGGGCTGTGGGCCGGCGCGGTCGAAGGCAAGACCGGCAGCCGCAAGCACCCCAAGTCGGCGTTGCAGGAATGGGCCGCCGGCAATCGCCGCAAGACCCCCGAATACCGGCTGCTCGAGCGTTCCGGCCCCGATCACGCCGCGCGCTTCACGGTCGAGGTCGCGGTCAACGGCATCGGCGCCGCGCAGGCGACCGCCAGCAGCAAGCAGGAGGCGGAGACCAATGCCGCCGCCGAGTTCATGAGGCAGTTCGGATGACCCAGCCCAGCAGCCCCGACCGATGCGGCCTCGTTGCGGTCATCGGCGCGCCCAACGCGGGCAAGTCGACGCTGGTCAATTCCCTGGTCGGCCAGAAAGTCGCGATCGTCTCTTCCAAGGCGCAGACCACGCGGGCGCGGCTGATGGGGATCGCACTCGACCATTCCGGGGCGGACCGGACCCAGATCATCCTTGCCGACACCCCCGGCATCTTCGAGCCGCGCCGCCGGCTCGACCGGGCGATGGTCGCCGCCGCCTGGGAAGGCGCGCAGGAGGCGGATGCCATCCTCTTGGTGGTCGATGCCCGCAAGAAGCGCCGCGACGATCTCCAGCCGATCCTGGACGCGCTGAAGGACCGGCGCGAACGCAAGATCCTCGTTCTCAACAAGGTCGACGCCTGTGAGAAGGAGCCGTTGCTCGTCGCCGCGCAGGCGCTGACGCGGGAAGTGGCGTTCGACGAGGTGTTCTTCGTCTCCGCCCTGACCGGAGACGGCGTGCCCGAGCTGAAGGCCCACCTTGCCGCGCTGATGCCCGAAAGTGCGTGGCACTACCCGGAGGATCAGGTCTCCGATGCCAGCGAACGCCTGCTCGCCTGCGAGATCACGCGCGAACAGCTCTACCGCCAGCTCCACGACGAGCTGCCCTATGACAGCGCGGTGGTGCCCGAAAGCTACCA
>DATEEP010000113.1:0-6234 GCA_035281095.1 Novosphingobium sp.
CCAGCCGCGCAACGTCGGCGACGGCGAGGTCTACGGCATCGAGTTCGACATGTCGGCGAGCCTCTCGTTCCTGGGCCTGCCCGACACCGGCGTGTTCGGCAACCTCTCGCTGATCGACAGCAAGGTCGACGACTTCATCGACGAGCGCCGGTTCAACGGCCAGTCGAAGTACGTCTACAACTTCGGCTTCATCCAGAACCTGCGTGACTTCGGCGCGGCGTTCGGCGCGACCTACCGCAAGCAGGGCAAGGCCTTCGACCGCACCGTGGCCGAGGAAGTGACCACGACGTACGGCGCCGACCTCGAGATCTTCGTCGAGAAGCGCATCGGCGACAGCTTCACCGTGCGCGCGGTCGGATCGAACCTGCTCGACGGCAAGAAGCGCGAAGTGTTCAACAAGTTCGACACCATCGAAGACCAGCTCGACCGCGATTTCGACGAGTACGAGATCGAGAGCGAGCGCGCCGGTCCGGTGTTCCAGCTGGTTGCGAGGTATGCGTTCTGATTGAACAACCCCGCTTCGTTCGTCATTGCGAGGAGCGGAGCGACGAAGCAATCCAGGGCCGTCGTGCGAACCGCCCTGGATTGCCGCGGGCCTTCGGCCCTCGCAATGACGAATCCGTCAACGCCACAATGCCGGGGGCCACATCGATGAAAACGAAGACCACCCTCCTCGCCGCTCTCGCCTGCTCGGCCTGTGTGACGACGCCCGCGCCGATCGACTCGCTCCCGGCGGTCTCCGTCACCGCCACCGCCGAGACCGCGCCGGTCGGCACCGCCGCCGCCGACGCGGCCGACGATCCGGCGATCTGGCGCAATCCGGCCGATCCGGCGAAGAGCCTGATCGTCGCCACCGACAAGAAGGCGGGCCTGCACGTCTATGGTCTTGGCGGTGCGTCGAAGAACTTCGATCCTTCGGGGCGGCTCAACAACGTCGACTTGCTCGACATGGGCGATCGGGGCGTGATCGTCGCCGCCAGCGACCGCAACGATCCGCTCAATGCCAGGCTGCGGCTTTACCGGCTCGACACGGCAGCGGCGAAGCTGATGCCGCTGGGCGTGGTCGAGGGCGGCAAGGGCGAGGCTTACGGCGTGTGCCTGTGGCGCAACGGCTCCGCGCTCCACGCCTTCTCGGTGCTGAAGGACGGCACGATCGAGGAATACCGGCTTGACGGATTGGACGGCGCCACGCCCACCGCCACGCGCGTGCTGACCCGCAAGCTCAAGACCCAGACCGAAGGCTGCGTCGCCGATCCGAGAAACGGCACGCTTTATGTCGGCGAGGAGGACGTCGGCGTCTGGCGCTTCGCCCAGGGGCAGGCGCAAGGAGTTTTGGTGGCCCCGGCGGACGGCAAGCACCTCGTCATGGATACCGAGGGCCTCGCGATCCTTCCCGAAGGCGCTGGCGGCGGCTATTTGGTGGCATCGAGCCAGGGCGACAACGCCTACGCGCTTTACCGCCTCCCCGGCATGGAACCCGCCGGCCGCTTCCGCATCGCGGCGGGCCCATTCGGCGCGACCGAGGAGACCGACGGCATCGAGTTGAAAGGCGGCGACTTCGGCCCCGACTACCCCGAAGGCCTGTTCGTGGCGCAGGACGGCCACAACCAGCCGCATGCGCAGAACTTCAAGCTGGTGTCCTGGAAGGCGGTGATGGAGGCGGTGGAGGGGGCGAACGGCCGGTAGTGGCGACTGCGCGGCTCATGCCAGCGCGGGTATCGCCTCCACCAGAATGTCTTCCTCATGCGCCCGCGCCTGGGCCAAATCATAGGCGGTCTGCATCCCCATCAGCGTATCGGCCTTCACGCCGAACGCTTTTTCGAAGCGGATCGCCATCTCGGCGGACAAGCCCGACCTGCCGTTGAGCAGCGCGCTCATCTGCTGGCGGCTGACCTTGAGATGGTCGGCGGCGGCGGTGACATTGAGATTGTAGGGATCGACGATCTGCCGCTTGAGCCATGGGCCGGGATGGACCGAAAATGAGGAATGAAGCCGAATAGCCATCAATGATAATCCTCCAGATCGAGATCGGCGATCGTCTGATCGTCGACCCTGGTGAATGTCAGCCGCCAGTTCTTGGTGACCGTCATGGCATAAGCGCCCTTGCGGTCTCCGCGCATCGGATGGAACCCGAAGTTGGGCGGAGTCGAAAGTTCATCGAAGTGACCGGCGCGGGCGATGAACGCGATCATATCGCGCACCCGATCCGGCTCCATCACGCCCTTGGCATTGCCGGTTTCAACGAACCGCCGCAACGCCTTGTGCGCGATGCTTTCGATTTCCATGCGTCAAGTTATAGGCGACAGACTGGAAAGTGTCAATTGACGGTTTACACTCAATCCCGATAGTACCGCCCGATAACACCGCCCAGGACATCATTCGGAGCGCTTCGCGTGGGAAAGCGCTCCATCACTCCGGATCGCGCCTGGCCCCGTCCAACGTCTTGGCGGTACGCTCCGCATGGGCCCGCGCCTCTATCCTTTCATCCAGGGTCTGGCCGAACTTTGCGCGATTGCCTCGGGCCGTCGCTTCAGCGTCGGCGCGCTTCCTCGCCTTGCGGGCCTGACGCAGGTTGACGACATCGCCCATTGGCGCTGTCGCCCTCAGCCCTCGACCTCGGCGTCCAGCCCGTAGGCCGTGTGCAGCACGCGCACCGCAAGCTCGGTCTCGTCGGCGTCGATCAGGACCGAAACCTTGATCTCGCTGGTCGAGATGGCAAGGATGTTGATGCCGCGTTCGGCCAGCGCGCCGAACATGGTGGCGGCGATGCCGGCGTGGCTGCGCATGCCGACGCCGACGATGCTGATCTTGGCGACCTTGTCGTCGCTGATGAGGCGGAAATAGCCCAGCTCGTCCTTGCGCTCCTCGATCAGCGAGAGCGCGCGCGTCAGGTCGGCCTGCGGCACGGTGAAGGTGACGTCGGTCTCGCCCTTGTCCTTGGCGACGTTCTGGATGATCATGTCGACGTTGATGTTGTGCTCGGCCAGCGGGCCGAACACCGCCGCGACCACGCCGGGCCTGTCGGGCAGGCGGGTCAGGGTGATCTTGGCTTCGTTCTTGTCGGCGGCGATGCCGGTGATGAGCTGGCTTTCCATTTCGCTTCCTTTGGTTTCGTCGCGTCTTTCGTCCCCGGCGATTTCCTCGTCGCTGACGATCAGCGTGCCGGGCAGGCTGTCGGCGGCGGGCGCGTTCTCGTCGATGAAGGACGAGAGCACCTGCACCCGCACCTTCTCCTTCATCGCCAGGCTGACCGAGCGGGTCTGGAGGACTTTCGAGCCGACCGAGGCCAGTTCCAGCATTTCCTCGTACGTCACCTTGGACAGCTTGCGCGCGCGGGCGACGATGCGCGGGTCGGTGGTGTAGACGCCGTCGACGTCGGTATAGATGTCGCAGCGGTCGGCCTTGAGCGCCGCCGCCACCGCCACCGCCGAGGTGTCCGACCCGCCGCGCCCCAGCGTCGTGATGCGGCTTTCGGTCGAAAGGCCCTGGAAGCCGGGGATCACCGCGATCTCGCCCGCGCCCATCGAGGCGAGCAGCGCGGCCGTGTCGATATCGGCGATGCGCGCCTTGGCATAGGCGGCGTCGGTGCGGAACGGCAGCTGCCAACCCAGCCAGCTGCGCGCGTTGACGCCCATCGACTGGAGCGTCAGCGCCAGCAGGCCCGAGGTGATCTGCTCTCCGGCGGAGACGACGACGTCGTATTCGGCCGGATCGTAGAGCGGGTTGGCCTCGCGGCAGAACGTCACCAGCCGGTCGGTCTCGCCCGCCATCGCCGAGACGACCACCGCCACCTCGTTGCCCGATTCGGCCTGGCGCTTGACGATGCCGGCCACGCGGCGGATCCGCTCGGTCCCGGCCATCGAAGTGCCGCCGAATTTCATCACGATGCGCGCCAAGGCCAGAATGCTCCGTAAGCTGGGAATATGGTCGGTGGAATGAAGTCCGGGGCGCTGTTAGAAGCGGGCGATGACGATTGCAACTCCGCCAGCCGACACGATGCCCACGATCCGGCCCGAGGAGGCGGCGCATTTCGGCAAGCTCGCCGCCGAATGGTGGGACCCGAACGGTTCGTCCGCGATGCTCCACCGCCTCAATCCGGTGCGGCTGGGTTTCATCCGCGATGCATTGGACGTGCATTGGCGTTGCAGTCCGCGCGACACGCGGCCTCTGGCGGGCAAGCGCGCGCTCGACGCCGGCTGCGGCGCGGGCCTGCTGTGCGAGCCGCTCGCCCGGCTCGGCGCGGAAGTGACCGGCATCGACGCCGCGCCGGAGAACGTCGCGGCGGCGCGCGAACATGCGGCGGCGGCGGGGCTCGCTATCACTTATCATGCTGGAGACATTGCGGAAATTTCTCCGTCCGGCTTCGATCTCGTCACCGCGCTGGAAGTGATCGAGCATGTCGCCGACAAGGCGCGCTTCGTCGCCGCGCTGGCTGCCGCGACGAAGCCCGGCGGCCTGATGGTGCTCTCCTGCCCCAACCGCACCGCCCGCTCGCGGCTGCTGCTGGTGGAAGGCGCCGAACGGCTCGGCCGCATCCCGCGCGGCACGCATCACTGGGACCAGTTCGTCACGCCCGAGGAGCTGCGCGGCCTCCTTGCCGGCGCCGGCCTGTCGATGCGCGATCCGCAAGGCATCGCCTGGTCGCCGGGCAGGGGACTGCACCTCTCGTCCGACCTGTCGCTGAACTATATGGTTACCGCCACCGCAACGGACTGAGGCAAGGCGCGCTCCGACCGCCGATGTGTGCAATTTTGCAAACAAGTGCTTGCAATTCCGTTGGAAAGACGTTCCATTCCCTCGCCGCCAAGACGGGCAAACCGCGTGGTATCGGGGACGTGCACGATATGAGAGGTCTTGCCCAGTTCGACATCAGCCGCGGCCTGCGCACGCCCGCCGCTCGCGTCGGCGCGCAAGTCGCGTTCGGAGTGGCATGCGGCCTGCTGATGATCGTCGCGCGCTGGCTGCTGGACTTGTGGGCCCCTTCCGCCGGTCCGTTCGTGCTGGTCTATCCCACCGTGCTGCTGGCGACGCTTTACGGTCACTGGCGGGCCGGCGCGGTCGCCTATGTCATCTCGTTCCTCTGGGCGTGGCTGATCGTTCTCCCGTCGAGCGAGACGTTCATCCTCGGGCTCAGCACCTTGCGCGAGCGTGTGGTCATCAACGCGATCGGCGCGGGTGTCGTGCTGCTGTTCGCCGAGACCTTCCGCGCCGCGGTGGAGCGCGCGACGAACGAGCGCGAGCGGGAGATCGAGCGGCGCTCCATGCTGTTCAAGGAAATGGAACACCGCACGAAAAACAACTTCGCCATGGTGGCCAGCCTTCTGGAAATCCAGAAGAAGCGCGAGACGGCACCCGAGGTTAGGGCCGCATTCGATGACGCCATCGGCAGGGTCCGCAGCTTCGCCGATGCCTATTCCCACCTGGCCACCGAACAAGGCGAAGGCGCGCATGTCGACATGCGTCCTTTTCTCGAAAGCCTGATCGGCCGGGTGGTTCGCGGGGCCTTCACCGACCGGGTCGAGGTTCACCGCGATATCGCCGACATGACCCTCCCCCGCGAGATCGCCGTCGCAATCGGCCTGTTCGTCAACGAGGCGCTGATCAACTGCGCGAAGTACGCCTTCCCGGACGACCGCCGCGGCACCGTCCGCGTTTTCCTGGAGCGCGACGGCGCGCAGAACTGGTCGTTGGGCATCATCGACGATGGCGTAGGATCGGGCGGAGCAGTCGGCGCGGCGGCGGGCGGCCGCGAAGTGAGTGGATTGGGTGCCAGCCTGTTCGACGCCTTCGCCCGCCAGGCGCGCGGCTCCCACTCCGTCGTCATTTCCAGCTCCGGCTGCCAGGTGGCGCTGCGCGGTGGCGACGGCGGCGACTGACCTTCGGGCGTTCAGCCCAGCGCGCGCTCCCATTCCTCCGGCTTGAATCCGACGAGCAGCCCGCCGGAGTGCTCGACGATCGGACGCTTGATGGCGCTCGGATTGGCGGCCATCAGAGCGACGGCCTTTCCAGCGTCGAGACCCTGCTTGTCTTCCTCGGGCAGCTTGCGGAAAGTCGTCCCGACGCGGTTGAGCACTTTCTCCCAGCCGGCATCGCCAACCCAGCGCGCGAGTTGCGCGGGATCGGCACCCTGCTTCTTGTAGTCGTGGAAGGCATAGGCGATGCCTTGTCCATCCAGCCAGGCGCGGGCCTTCTTGACCGTGTCGCAGTTGGGGATGCCGTAAAGGGTGATGGTCA
>DATEEP010000114.1:0-78680 GCA_035281095.1 Novosphingobium sp.
CGTAGAGCAGGAGATCGGCATTGGGTTTATAGTTGACGCCGATCGAGTAATTCGCTCGCGTATCGTCGTAAGTGAAGGAGAAGGATCTGTTGGATCCACCGATGAAGTTGGTGCCGTCTTTCTTGTCATTCGTGACGCGAAGGCCGCCGATGACATCGAGTTGCGGGGTTACGTGAACCTCGGCCTGGACATACCCGGCAAGCGACTTGGTCTTGAGGGCGTTGTAGTCGGGCGGGAAAGCGCCCAGCACTCCATTCGGGATGTTGGCGAATTGTATCACGCGCTGAATTCCGAGCGGAGCTCCTTCCACCGCTTTGTAGCGGAAATAATTGACGCCGGCGGTCAGGGTCAGAAAGTCGGAATCATAGTTGGCCTGGAGTTCCGCGCTCCATTGCTTGGCGTTGTTCTCCACTTGCGATGCGAGCAGCACGAAGCGCCCGCCCGCCGGTCCGAAGATGCCAAATGAATCGACCAATCCACCTATCCCGGTAAGGTCGGAGGCGTTGAAGATGTAGGATTTACGGTAGGACAGGATACTCTTGAGCGACAGGCTGTCCGACAGGATGAGGTTGGACGTCAGATTGTGGCCATAGACTTTCTGGTAGCCGGGTACGGTGAATCCCGCGTTGGCAACCTTCGGCCGCTTCGCACCGGCGATGGGTGACGGGTGGGCATTGAAATAGGCCTGTAGCGTCGCCCCGAGCGGGCCCAGCGCGCTCGGGTTGAATACCGCCAGAACACCGCCGTCGGCGGTGTGGGTGCCGGAGATATAGTCGAACCGATAGACGGTCTTGAACGTATCGCTCGGCTCGAACTTGGCGGCGACGAACACCGACTCCTTGTTTTTCGCGCCAAGCGTCTTCGGCGAAAGCTTGATACCCATCCCCGCGTTCCTGCGATCCCAGACGGTGCCGGCGGCGAGGTTCTTGACGTCGCCATCTAGTTCGTTGTGGGTGTAGCTCACCGACGCGGAAAATGCGCCCATCGTCGGCAGGTTGACCCTCGTCACCGTGCGCAGCTGGTTGAGGTTGCCGTAGCCGACTTCCTGCCTGAGGCCCAGTTCGCCGCTTGGCTCGCGGGTGATGACGCTGATCGCGCCGCCGGTCGAGTTCCTGCCGAAGAGCGTACCTTGCGGGCCGCGCAGCACTTCGATCCGCTCCACGTCGGGAAGATCGAACGTCGAACCCAACGCGCTGCCGATCGACACGCCATCGAGGTAGATCGAGACCGACTTGTCCTGGCCCGAAACGGACCCGGCGCTGACCAGCCCGCGCATGCCGAAAGTCGGGATTCCGGCGCCACCGGCGGTGGTGAGAACCGTCAGGTTGGGAGCGATCGCGTTGAGATCGGACACATTGGTGACGCGGTTGACCTGCAGGGTCTCCTGCGTGACCGCGGTGATGGCGATCGGCACGTCCTGCAAGCTTTGCTCGCGCTTCTGGGCGGTGACGATGATGTCGGTGACGCCGAAGGACTCGGGCGCATCTTGCGCGAGTGCCTTGGCCGAAATCCCGGTCGTCGCCAAGGCGCTGCATGCCAGAAGGCCGGCACGCGCAACTGTGTTGTGCATTTTTGCCATTTTTCTCCCCCATCTTTTTCTATTGCCCCCGGCTGGCGGAGGCCCGGCTTTAAACCATCTTCAGTTTGACCCGCGCGCGCATCGCCCGCAAGCGGAAACAATTGACCTAACTTAGCACTTGTTCAAATTCGCGATTATGCATTTACAGTGTTGTATATTCGCAACGCCGTCACCTGTGGGGACAATCGCGCGCGTGTTGGCGGCACGTTGCCGAATTGGCCGCCGGGGCAAACTATTTCATGTGATCTTCGGCGACATAAGTCGTGTCCAACGGGCATTTGCGTCGAGCCTGCGGAATTGCCATCACCTGACGGCGATTCCCTGGCACAAGTCCCGGATACCAGGGGGAGAGGAAACGATGCTCAAGGGTAAGAAACTGCTGGTGACGGGACCCGCGGGAAGCATCGCCTTTCCCATGTGCCGGGAACTGGCCAGGCAAAACGAGGTCTGGGGCATCGGCCGCCTGTCCGATCCGGCCGAACTCGCGCGGGTCGAAGGGATCGGCGTCAAGGCGGTGCGGGTCGATCTGGCCGAGGCGGAGTTCGGCGCGCTGCCCGACGATTTCGACTACGTCCTGCACCTTGCAGCCTACGTCCAGGGGTTGGACTACGACATGGCGATCAAGGTCAGCGCCGAGGCGACCGGGTTGCTCATGACCCATTGCCGGAAGGCCAGGGCGGTGCTGGTGATGTCCACTTGCGGCGTCTACCGCGCGAACGACGACCCCTGGCACGTCTACAAGGAAGACGATCCGCTGGGCGACCCGCTGTCACCAAGCCCGATGCAGCCGGCTTACGGCATTTCCAAGAATGCCCAGGAAGCGGTGGCGCGGATGTGCGCGCGGCAGTTGAACTTGCCCACGATCATCTGCCGAATGAATGCCAACTACGGCGTCGAGACCCATGGTCACGGCATGCTCGGCATCCATTTCGACATGATCCGCGCCGGCAGGCCGATCACGCTGCGCTCCGATCCGCAGCCTTATTCGCCGATCCATGACGACGACATGATCGAGCAGCTTCCCGTCCTGCTGGACGCCGCGTCGGTTCCGGCGACCATCGTCAATTGGGGCGGGGACGAGGCCGTGCCCGTGCAGGAATGGTGCGCCTACTTCGGGGAGGCGCTGGGCGTCGAACCGCGGATCGTGGTCAAGCCGCTGCCCGGCGCGCAACCGGGTGTCGTCGCGGATCCCGCCAAGCGAATCTCGATCACCGGCCCGTGCCGGATCGACTGGCGGGAAGGAGCGCGGCGGATCGTGGAGTCGCGACTGGGAACCACGGCGAGCGTCTGAACAACCGGGAGGAGCAGGTATGCATGACGATCTCGTCCGCTCGCTGAGCATGGAGGGCCGGGTGTCCGTGGTGACCGGCGGCGGCTCCGGCATCGGCCGGGCAAGCGCGGTGGTCTTGGCCGAGGCGGGTGCGAACGTCGTCGTCTGCGATCTCGACGAAGGCGGCATGGCCGAAACCGTCCGCCTGGTCGAGGAGCGCGGAGCGCGGGCGCTCGCTGTCCGGGTCGACGTCGCCTCCAGGAGCGAGGTCGATGCGCTGGCGGACAAGGCGGTGGAGCGCTTCGGGCGGATCGACGCCTGGGTGAACTGCGCGGGCGTGATCATCCCCAAGGGCGTAATCGACGTGATCGAAGCCGACGTCGACTTCCAGGTCGCCGTCAACATGAAGGGCGTGCTGTGGGGATGCCAGGCGGCGGCCCGGATCATGGCGAGAAACGGCGGGGGATCGATCGTCAACATCTCGTCGACCGGAGGGGACCAGGCGTCCCCCGGTATATCCGTCTATTCGATGACGAAGGCGGCGGTGAACGCCTTGACCCGGGCGTGCGCGCTGGAATTCGGACCTTCGGGCATCCGGGTGAACGGGGTGGGTCCGGGCTTCACGCTGACG
Organism: Novosphingobium sp.; assembly: GCA_035281095.1. Classification (GTDB taxonomy): domain Bacteria; phylum Pseudomonadota; class Alphaproteobacteria; order Sphingomonadales; family Sphingomonadaceae; genus Novosphingobium. Next base: position 3,481 of record DATEEP010000114.1, read on the forward strand.
CCGATGACCAGCGTCGCCCGGGAGCCCGATCCCAAGCGCCGCGAAGAGATGATCGCGGCGTTGAAAAAGAATCCGCTGGGCATGATCGCCGATCCGCGCGACCAGGCGCTGACCGTGCTGTACCTTGCGTCCGATGCCTCCCGCTTCGTCACCGGCCAGACGGTGCGTCCCAATGGCGGGGCTTGCATGAGCTGAGCGGACGGCGGGAAGGCTGGGCGCCGCCCGCCTCGAAATCACTCTATTGCGTCGACGTCTGCCCGGACTTTCCGGTGATCTGGATGACGAGGCCCAGCGTGCTCATGAAGTCCAGATAGGCCGTGCCGCCGGCCGGCGTTCCGAAGATCCACTTCCCGCCTTTTGCCTGCAAGTCGTGGAGGATTTCGTCGAAGTGGCTCCCCACGTCGAACGCGATGACTTGCGCCGCGTTCCCGTTTTGCGCCTTGACGAACGCGCTCCACGGCGTGGGCTCGCCGACGGATTCGGTCAGCTCGATGCCGATCTCGCCCTGCCGCCAACGGGCGACGCGCAGATGGGCGGTCTCGTTCCAGGTGGACCCTGCGGGATACCGGAGATGGGCGATCTCCCGCACCTCGGGCACCGGTATCCCGAACACATGGCCATAGGCCTCGGCCGTCTTGCGCGCATCGGTGACGGCGAAGCCGATGTGGGTGACCGGCATCGATCCCAGCGCGGGCGCGGTCGCGCCAGCCGCCACGATGACCTTGCCCTTCGGCCTCAACGTGATGGGTTCGAGGGTGATGCCGAGCTTCTCCTTGAACTCGACGTAGGCCCGGAAGTCGGTGTCCACGCCCAACGTCCATGTTCCGCCTTTCCGCACCATGTCGGCGCGCAGGGCCTGGATGGTCTGGACGTCGCCCTCCACAAGGAGCTGGATATTCTGGATGCTCGTCCCGTACTTGCGCAGACCCTCCGCATAGGGTCCGTTCTCGCTGACCGGCTGCTGCAGCTTGATGTAGAAATTGGGGAAGAAGACGACCGACATCTTGAGCGTCACCGTGGAGCCATCGGGCGCCGAAGGAGTGGGTGTCCCGAAATCCTGGGGCACGACGCCGAAGACCCGCTCATATTGCCTGGCGGTTTCCTCGACATCCGGGGTGTACACGCCGGCGGCATATAGCGGCGCCTCGCCGAGCCGGGGCTGCGCCATGGAAATGGACGGCATGCCCGACGTCATCGTCATGGCCAGGGCGGCGAGCGTCTTGCCTTTGCGCTCCATGCGGGTCTTTCTCATGTCTTGGCGGGACCAGCGTCGCAGCACTTGCACATGGCGGTGTCAACACGCGAATGTCGCCAGGGCTCCCTGTACCGTCATTACCGATGGGGGGCCAGTCCCATGGGACGCCGCGGTCCCGCTCGAAGCATGCGGCGCCCCCAGACCCGCGCCCTGTGCAGGACGCCGCCGGACGTGGGCGGGGTCGCGAGCCCGGCATTGACAATGCCGGCAGCGATTTTAAAGATAATTTGAATTAGATTAAGGCGGCGGGAGCATGGCGATGGGGTATGGCGCGCAAGTGCGGGACATGGCGGTCGCCGCGCGAGGCTGCCCACCCGGCCGCGCGGCATGACCGAAGAGATCGCGGCGCTGCGGCAAAGTATCGCCGGCGTCCTCGCGGACATGTGCGGCGGGCGGGCGGTGCATCGCCACGTCGCCGGCGAGGCGGCGCTCGACCGTGCGCTCCATACACAGGCTGCGGGGCTGGGCTGGCTGGGCATCGGCGTGGCCGAGGACCATGGCGGCGTCGGCGCCGGACTGGCGGGTTCGGCGATGCTGATCGGCGAACTCGCCCGGGTCGCCGCGCCAGGATCGTTCCTGCCGACCGTGGCGGTGGCCCATGTCGTCGAGCGCTTCTGCGAACCGACGATGCGCGAGGGCCTGCTTGCCGGTATCGTGGCCGGCAAGGTGACCGGCGCGATCGCGGCGCGGCCGGACGATGCGGACCATGGGGACACGGTGCTCGGGGATCGCAGCGGCCAGCGCCTGCTCTTGGGCGCGTTCGGCGGCGTCGGGCTGGCGCTGTGGCGGTGCGAGGATGCGGCGGATGCGCTGGCCATCTGGGACATGACGCGGACCTTGTGGACGGTCCCGTCCGATGCCCAAAAGCTGTGCGACCTGCCCGGAGAGGCGGCGGCCTGTCTGAAAAGCGTGACCAGCCTCCTGATCGCCGCGGATTGCGTCGGACTGGCGCAGGGCATTTTCGACCGGACCGTCGCCTATCTGAACGAGCGCGAGCAGTTCGGCGTCAGGATCGGATCGTTCCAGGCGCTCAAGCATCGCGCGGCGGACATGGCCGCCGAACTGGCGATGCTCGAAGCGATGCTCGGACATGCGGTCGCCGCGCTGGAAGCGGACGATGCCGAAGCGGCGTTCTGGAGCGCCGGCTGCAAGGCATCGGCAAGCGACACGGCCGTCGCGATCGCCAGCGACTGCCTTCAGCTGCATGGCGGCATCGGCTTCACCTGGGAACACGACTGCCACCTGTTCCTCAAGCGCGCGCGGCTCAATCAGATGCTTGGGGCGGACAATGTCGCGATGAGGCTCCGGGCTTTCGAGGCGCTGGCCGCCCGCGCCCTCGCTGGCGAGCGTCGTGGGCAAGTCATGGCATGAGGCGCCCGGCGGCAAACGATTTCCTCGGCGCGGCAGACGGCCCGGAGGCCTTGCGCGAAGGCATGCGCCGCTGGCTGGCCGAGGTCCTGCCCGGTGACTGGCGCCAAGCCTACGCCGCCAAGAGCGAAGCGGCCTATGTCGATTTCCAGCGCTGGTGGCTCGATCAGCGGCGGCGGGTCGGCATCGCCGTGCCGGGCCTTCCCGCCGAGTACGGCGGCGCCGGCCTCGATTTCGAGAGCCAGTTGATCGTCGCCGAGGAACTGGCGCGTGCGGGCGCGCCGCCGCTCGAAGGCGCATTGTTCATGGTCTCGCTGACGCATGTTCCCGCGACGCTGCTCGCCTGGGGCACCGAGGCGCAGAAGCGCACCTATCTTCCGGGTCTGCTGGCAGGCGACGTGTGGTGCCAGGGGTTTTCGGAACCCGGCGCCGGCTCCGATCTCGCCTCGCTCAGGACCCGCGCGGTGCGGGATGGCGATCACTTCGTCGTCGATGGCCAGAAGACCTGGTCGTCGTGGTCGCGTCACGCCCGCTATTGCCTGCTGCTGGTCAGGACCGATCCCGCCGCGCCCAAGCACAAGGGCATCAGCTACCTGATCCTGGACATGGCGTCACCGGGCGTCGAAGTCCGCCCGATCGTCCAGCCCACCGGGCAAGCCGAATTCAGCGAGGTGTTCCTGACCGAGGTGAAGATACCCGTAGCCAACCTGATCGGCCCCGAGAACGAGGGGTGGGCGGTCGCGCAGTCGACGCTCGCCGCCGAACGGGGCGTGCTGGCGTTCGAACGGGCCGAGCGGCAGATGAGCTTCGTCGAGGCGTTTCTGAAAGCGTCGCTCGACAGTGGCACGGCCTGGACCCGGCAGGATCACGCCAAGGCCGAATTCACGGAGGTCTACGCCCGGATGCAGGGCATCCGCTGCCTGATCCGCAAGCTGCTCGCCCGGCCTCATGACGACCCCAGCGGGGCGGACATGCTCCCCGCGATCATCAAGCTGCTCGCGACCGAATGCGCCCAGCATTATGCGGACATGCAAGTGCGTTTCGGCGGCCTTGCAACCCAGTTGCAAGGGCATGCGATCGTCTGCGACGGAACGGTCCCGATGCACGACTTCATCCAGTCGTTCGGCGACACGATTTCGGCAGGCTCCAACGAGATCATGCGTAACCTGATCGCCGAGCGGCGCCTGGGCCTGCCCCGGGGTTAGTCCGCCAAGCCCTTTGCCGCCTTCGCGCCGGAGTGGGTCAACATGCCCGAAAAGCAGATCTCGATCAGCTCGTCGGCCACTTCGTCGGCGGAACGGGGGCCTTTCGGATCGAACCAGATTTGCGACCAGGTGATGCTGCCGAAGATCAGCAGACGGGCCAGCGACGGGTCGATCGAGGCCCGGATCTCGCCCGCGGCCTGGCTTTGCGCGATCAGCTCGCGCCACATCGCGCCATAGGCGCGGGGGTATTGCACGTATTCGTCGCGGATATCCTGGCCGACTTCGTTGATGATGCGGTTGTAGGCCGGAAGGAACGGGTCGTCCGACAGGATGGTCCTGATATGCGCCCTGATGCCCACAAGGATTCTGCGCAGCGGTGGAGTACCGTCGGGCAGGGCGGCCCAGGCGGCGTTGACGTTGTCCGTGATGGTCGACATCGAGCACTTCAGCACCTCGCGGATGATGTCGTCGCGCGAGGCGAAGTGGTAGTAGAGGCTCCCAGCCTGCGTCCCGACGGCTCTGGCGATGTCCGACAGGGTGGTGGCGTTGTAACCCTTCCGCGCGAAGGCTTCTGCCGCGTGCAGGATGATCTTGGTGCGCTTGAGCTCTCCGCGCTTGCGCGCCATCGGCCGGATTGCTCTGTCCCGAGCATCGAAGGCGCTTGCTTCTGCGGGCTTCGCTTGCGGGGCAGGTGTTCTGGATGCAGCCATTTGCGTATTTCCACGTATCACGGATGGGATGTAGCCAAGCCCCGGCCCGGTCCTTTGCCGATAGCTGCCGCCAGTTCAAGAGCGCTGCGTTTCTGTCTTCCGGTCGAACCGCGCACGCAGCAGGTCCTTGCGGATCTTGCCCGACGCGGTTCGGGGAAACTCTTCGACGAATTCGATGTGGGCGGGAATTTTCTGCCGCGCGAGGCCGGCCGTGTCGAGATGGGCCGCGATCTCGCGAGCGGCAGGGCGGGGCTGTGCCGGCTCGGCGATGAGAAACGCCGCGACGGCTTCGCCGAGGCGGTCGTCCGGCATGGCGACGACGGCGGCCTCGCGGATCGCCGCATGTCGTTCCAGCGCATTTTCGATCTCGACGGGAGAAAGGTTCTCGCCCCCACGGATGATGATGTCCTTCAGCCGGCCGGTGATCACCACCGCGCCGTTCGCATGGACCACGCCGAGGTCGCCGGTCCTGAAGAAACCCTGCGCGTCGAGCGCCTTCGAGGTCTCCTCGGGGTCGGTGTAGCCCAGGAACATCGACGGGCCTTTGGCGGCGATCTCCCCCTCCTCGCCCGGCGCCAGCGCCCGCCCGGAGGTATCGATCGCCCGGACGCGGTAATCGACGACCCTGCCATCGCTCGTACTGGCCAACGCGAGTTCTTCGGCCTCGATGAAGCCCTTCGTCACCATCGGGACTTCCGTGGCGCCATAGATGCGGAACGCGCGGCATCGCTCGGTGATCTTGGGAACGCTGGCGATGAGCGCGGGCGAGACTGCCGCACCGCCGCAGGCGAACAGCCGCATCGAGGGCAACCGGCTGCCCGCATCCCGCGCCGCGCGCAGCAGTTCGGCCAGGAACGGCGTCGCCGCGACACTGGCGGTCGCGCCGAAGCGGTCGATCAGCGAGACGGCCTTGGCGCCGTCCCAGCGGTCCATCAGCAGTGCTGGGGTACCGCTGACGAACGGCATCTCCATGCCGAACGTGTAGCCGGTCACGTGCGTGACGGGCGAGGGCATCAGCATCAGGTCTTCGCCGCCGAGGCCCCAGAAATCGGCCGTGGCGGCGGCATAGGAGAACATGCTGGCGTCGGAATGCAGCACGCCCTTGGCTCGTCCGGTCGTGCCCGAGGTGTAGAGCACCATCTTATGACCGGTCGGGTTGGAGAGCGCCTCGGTGGAACCGGAAGATGAACGTTCCAGCAGGTCTTCGTAGCACGCCAGTCCCGACGCCCGCCCGCGCACCGTCACCACGCGGAGGCCGGGCAGGGCGTGCGCCATGGCGGCGTAAAGTTGCACGAAGTCGGTCGAGCGGACTTGGGTCGGGACAAAGGCCATCCTGCTGGCGCTGTTCGCCAGGATGAACTGCAGTTCGGCCCCGCGATAGATCGGGGTGACCGGATTGACGCGCAGCCCGCAGAGCGACGCAGCCAGGTTGATCGCAACCGCCTCTCGCCAGTTCGGCAGCTGGAAGCTGATCGTATCGCCGGGCTGCAGGCCGGATGCGACCAGCCCCGCCGCCAGCGCGCGCGCTTCTCCGACGATTTCGGCAAAGGACACGCGTCTGCCCGACGCTTCGACGATCGCCGTCGCCTCGGGACTGCGCTCCGCCCGCTCGATGGCAAGCGCGGCGATCGGCCGCGCCTCGCCGGCCGCGATCACGTCCGGCCTTCCGCCTTCGCGCGCTCACGGGCGATGTGCGCGTGAAGGTTGCGGTGGAAGTTCACCACGACGCGCTCCTGCACCGGATTGGTGCGCGATGCCTTGAACGAACGCACGTTCATCCCGCGCTGGACGTCTTCAAGGTTCATGAAGTCCTGCTTCAGGATGCGTCCCCAACCGTCATAGTCGCGCCAGTTCTCGTAGAATTCACGCTGCAGCGGCGGCTCGTCGCCCGGTGCATAGCGCACCAGCGACCAGACATCGAACAGGCAGTGGTTGGGATCGTCGCCATCGGGCCGGGTACGATACCACAGCAGCCCGTCGATATTGCCGTGAAGGAAGGCGGTGTTGGGGAAGAAATGCCAGTCGGCGTGGCTCTTCTCCAGCTCGTCGGGAGTGACCGGCGGCCAGCCGGCGCCTTCCTCCTCGGCCGCTTCGCGGGTCCATTCCGCCCACTTGGTCAGGACCTCCCCGGGAGACGCGGTCTCCGGCAATTCGGTACGCAGCCGCTGGGCGGCGGCGTAGGAGCGAGGCGTGACCATCGCCATCAGGTTCTTGTCGAACTCCTCGACGTATTCGAGGACGAGCGAACGGTAATCGGCCGGCGCTTCGCGTTCCAGGCGGGGCGATTGCTGGATCGGCGGATAGGCCGGATACCAGAACGCGCCGTGGAGGCCGTATTCCTTGCTGCGGGTGTAGTCGTCGAAATAATCGAGCAGCTGCGGATGGGTCTGCGCGACGTGATAGCCTTCAATAAAGGCTTCGAGGTTGGTCTTCCAGTTGCAATTGAGCCGCACCGTCTTGTACCACCGAAAGCGCATCTTCTCGAATTCGAAAGTCTTCAGCAGGTCGGCGGCGGGTGCGAGGAACTGCTCCAGCGGCTCCGGGTTCTCGGCCATGTTGATGAAGACGAAACCACCCCAGTGATCGACGTGCACGCGGTTGAGGGCGATCTCCTCGGTCGAGAGGCATCCGGCCCAGTCGTCGCGGTCGAGCACGTGGATGTTGCAGCCATCGAGGTTCCATTTCCAGCCGTGGAACCGGCACTGGATTTGCTTGAGCTGGCCGCTTTCGGACAGCAGCCGCCGCCCGCGATGCGGGCAGGCGTTGAAGAAGGCCCGCAGCTCGCCGTCATTGCCGCGCAGGACGACGACGGAATCCTTGCCGATGTCATAGACGATGAACGATCCCGGCCGGGGCAGTTCCTCCACCCGGCAGGCGATCTGCCAGACGGCGGGCCACAGATACTCCGCTTCCAGCGCGGCGAACTCCCGGCTGACGTAGTCGTCCTTGGGCAGGTAATCGTCGCGGATTGCGTCGGTCATGACGGGGTCGGGCCTGGCGTTGTCCATGGCGAAGCATCTCTCTCTTTCGATCGCTGGCGCATCGAGCGTGCGCCGCGACACTTCCTGTCCGGTTGCGATCGCGGAGGATTTCTATCCGCCCGCCCAAGCGAGTCAATCCAACTTCTAACCTAATGTAGATTTTAAATCGCGATCACGCGGTGGGCTGCGCCGCTGCTCCTCTTTCGATGCGGGGAACGACCTCGCGGGCGAGCAGCCGTGTCTGATCCATCAGCTCGGCCGCATCCCTCACGATCGGGACGGCGACGAATTTCGACATGCCCGCCGTCACATATTCGCGCAGGATCGAGACGACATGGTCAGCCCAGCCGACGGCGACAGCCTGCGAAAGTCCGGCACGATCCGGCGCCGGCAGGCGGGCCTCGAACTGCTCTTTCGCCGCGATGACGCCGGGGGAGCCGGGGGCGCCGATGAACAGCGGGAGGCTTACGCCGAAGTGATCGGTCTCGATCCGTCGCCCCGTGCGGACGAGTTCCGCTTCGATCCGGGCCTTCGTTTCCCCGGCATTTCGGGGAGTGAGCAGACCGCCCAACCAGCCGTCTCCAAGCTCCGCCGTCCGCCGGATCGCGGCCGCGGAGTGCCCGCCGATCCACAGCGGCATGGGCCTGGCCGGCTGAGGCCGCACGCCGGGGCCGCGGTAGCGCAAATGAGCGCCGGCGAAATCGACCGTGTCTTGCGACAGCAGCCGTCCGATCAGCGCAAGCGCCTCGTTCGTGCGGCTGCCGCGGTCACCTGCGGACCGGTCCGTCGCCGCCCAGTAGGGATCGCTATCGCGGCCGACCCCGAACACCGGGAAGGCGCGTCCGCCGCTCAGGTGATCGATCGTCGCCAGCTGCTTGGCGACCACGAGCGGTTCGCGGAAGGGGAGCACCAGCGCGTTGGTGCCGAAGCGCAGGCGCGTGGTTCTGGCAGCCAGCGCCGCGAGCATCGTCAAGGGTTCGAGCGTGGCGCCCAGCAACTGGTCGGAGTGCCAGATGCTGTCGATGCCGCTGTCTTCGCACAGCTCCACCCACTGCCAGTATTCAGCCGGAGACAGCGTTGTACCGATGCCCGGGGACATGCCGATGCGAACGCTCATGAAGGCTGTATCGCCTCTGCTGTATCGCCAACCTTATCCGGCCGCCGCTGCGGCTCCCAGACGGGATAGGGACCGATGCCCACGATCAGCCCCGCCGATATCAGGCCGGCCGGAATCGACAGCAGGATCAGCGTATCGTAGCTGCCGGCAAGGTCGTAGGCCAGCCCGCCCAGGAGGGCGCCCACCGCGCCGGTCACGGCCACGATGCTGCCCATCACGCCGAAGATCTTCCCATAGTTGCGCAAGCCCGCGTATCGGCTCGTCATATAGGCGCACAGCTCCAGCTTGGCGCCGCTGGCGAATCCCACCACCAGCATGGCGACGACGATCAGCGTCGGCGTGCGGAACTGCTCCAGCAGGAAGACGAGCGCGAAAGCGGTCGTGGTGTTGGTGACGAACCCGATCCGGCCTGCATCCACCCGATCCATCAGCCATCCCGCGACGAGGCTGCCGGTCAGGCCCGCGATGCCGTAAAGGCCGGCGAGCCAGGCCGCCGACTCCCGTGTCAGGCCGACTTCCTCGAGTATCGGCACCATGTGCATGGCAAGCGCCGTCGAGAACAGCAGCGTGACGAGAGTAGCCAGCGCGATCCGCCATATCGCCATGCTTCGCCACGCCTGGTCAAGGGTGATGCCCGGTAGATCGGGACGGCTGCCGCTGCTTTTCGCGGGTGCGCCTCCCGCTTCTTGCGATCTGCGGGCGCGACGCACGTCGTCATGCGCGTCGAACAGGAAAAAGGCGCATAGGATCAAGGATGGGACGCCCCAGCCGACCGCGAGATACATCCAGGCGTCCCGCCAGCCGACGCTGTCTATCAGCCATCGGGTCAGGGGCGGGGCGACCGTGGTCGAAAGCGCCGTGCCGCTGAGGACGATGGCCAGGGCGAAGCTGCGCGCAGCGTCGAACCGGCCGGAGATCGCGAAAGCGAACACCGTCGACTTGAGCAGCAGCGACGCCAGTGCGAACACGGCCCACAGCGCCATCCACTGGACTGGCGACCCGCTGGCCTGGCCGAACGAGGCCATCGCCAGGATGGTGACCACCGCACCGGGGAGGACGATGCGCCGCGATCCCCAGCGATCGACAACCGCGCCGATGAAAGGCGCGCACGGGATCGTGACGAGCGCGGCGATGCTGGCGCCCGCCGATATCTGGGTTCGGCTCCAGCCGAATTCCTCGCTGAGCGGGGTGATGAACAGTCCGAGCGCATAGTAGGCCGACACCGGGAACGACATGCCGAAGAAACAGGCGAGGACCAGCGGCCAGTTCGCTCGCCACTCGGCCGCGCGCAATTGTCTAATTCCGCTCATTCCATTGCCTCACCCGTTTCGCATCGCCGTTTCCAACCGCCTTACGCAGTTGCCGCGATTTTCCGCAAGGCCGCAACCGGGAACTGAGCTGGACGAGTGGTTCGCCAACGCTCGCCGCCTGCCTGTCTGACAACGTCGATTGTCGTCCCTAGCCTCGTTCCGTTTCGGATTGAACCGGAACGAGGCCGTATTCTTTGTCTGCCGTGATTTCCGAGGCGGCAGGTTTCCACCTGCCTCGAAATCATTCTAGGCGACGTTTTCAGGCGATGCGCTGTCTGCGGTCGTGGGCGACCTCGATCCGGTTGCGCCCATTGGCCTTGGCCCGAAGCAGCGCGGCATCGGCTGCCTGCACCAGTTGATCGGGACGGCAATCCGCCGGCACCGAGGCAAGTCCGACAGAGGCGGTGATCGCGCCGAGCTCGCGCCCTTCGTGGGTGACCTGCAGAGCTTCGATCTGCGTGCGGACTTCCTCGGCGCGGGAGAGCGCCTGATCGGGCCCCATGCCAGGCAGCAGCAGCAGGAATTCCTCGCCGCCGTAACGGTAGGCCGCGCTCCCCTCTCGGGTCGCGCCGGCAAGCACCCGGCCCACCGCGCGCAGGACCGCGTCACCGGCGTCATGGCCGAAGCTGTCATTGAACCGCTTGAAGTGATCGACGTCGAGCATCAGGCAGCTTAGCGGATCGCCGCGTCGTTCCGAGTCCGCGAGTTCGAGTGCCAGCGCCGCGTCGAGCTGGCGACGGTTGGCGAGTCCCGTCAGCGGATCGGCCATGGCGAGCAACCGCAGCCGGTCGCGCAGCTTGAGATTGGCAAGCGCAAGGCTGACGTTCTCGGCCAGCATCTCGAGATAAGGCTGGATGGTCGCGGTCTGGGCCGGCTGATCGCCCCGTGCTTCAAGATAGAGCAGACCGAGCGTCTCGCGCTGCGCGGTGAGTGGCAGGCAAAGCGTGTCGACCGGACCATCGGCGACCGCATCGAGGTGATCGCAAGGCACGTCCAGGCGCTCGCCAGCCGGGCGGTGCGGCACCCCGCGGCGCAGCGCCCAGCACAGCAGCGGCGAGAATTCGGCGCGCGAATGGGTGGGCGACAGCCAACTGCACGCTTCGGCCATGGCATTGCGGCTTTCGTCGAACAGATAGAGGCGCCCGGCCAGCCCCGGGGCGATTTCCGGCACGAACCGGCGGACCACTTCGGTCAGATCGGGCACCGTGTCGCAGCCCTGCATGCGCTGGGTCATGCGCGCGATCAGATCGCGCAGCCGCATGTCCGCGTCGCGCTCCTGCTCCAGCCGCTGACGGGCCAGGCCGTTCTCGCGGAAGACACGGATCGCCTGCGCCATGTCGCCGATCTCGTCGATGTGGCTCATTTCGGGCGGTTCGACGGCGTAGTCCTGCGCCGCCAGCCGGCCGACGACATCGCTCAGCCGCACCACCGGATGCAGCACGCGCTGCTTGAACACGAAATAGAGCACGCACAGAAACAGCAGGCCGGTCAGCGCGAGGACGATTTCGGACGCGGTCTTCCACGCGTTCGCGAGTTCGCCGGCATCGTTCACCGTGTCCTCGGTCCGCTGGTCGAGCCGGTATTCGAACCGCTCGATCATCGCTTCGGCACGGTCGAGCTCGCGCTCGTACTCGGCGCCGAACAGGATTTCGCGCGCCCGATCCGCGTTGCCTTCGCGATGGGCGGCGAGCGCCGCCTGCTGCTCGTCGCGCAAGGCATCGGTCCAGCGGATCGCCTCGCGGATGGCGTTCAGCTCGTCATGCCCCGCGCCGGCATCGCGCAAGTGACGGATGCGGTCCTCGACCGGGGCCAGCATCCTGACCTCCCGCTGGTAGGCGATGAGGTGCGAGGCATCGCCGCGCAGCACATATTCGCGAGCCAGTTCGGTCGTGGCGAAAACCTCGACTCCGAGGCGGTTGGCCGCCTGGTCCAGCCGATAGCGTTGGGCGACAGCGTCACGTTCCGCTTCCTGCGCGTTGGACGCGAGCAGCATGGTGACGCCGGAGACGAGCGTGAGGGCGACGGTCGCGCCGTAGGCCCAGTTGGTGATCGTTGCGAGGCGCATGGCGGCAGTTTAGATCGGTCCTCGCGCACGAACCGTTAACGTGGGGCGGCGATTTTCACCGCATCGTCGGCGTGACTTCCCGGACTTCCCCCTCGCTTGACGGCAGCCGCGAATTCGTGTTTTCCGACATTGCGTCGTAATAAATGCGATTCGATATGGAGAGAACCGGTAATGGCCACCCTGGTCGCCGAGGCGGAAGACAGCCTGATCCAACGGACGCGCGCGCTCTATCCGCTGATCGATGGCGAGGCGGAAGCGATCGAACGGGCCGGCACCCTGACCGCGCCGGCCGTCGCCGCGCTCAAGCAAGCGGGCGCGTTCGACATGATGGTCCCGCGCGAGCTGGGCGGCGGTGGGGTCGATGTGCTCACCGCGCTGGAGGTGTTCGAGGAAGTCACCCGCGCGAACGTGGCGGCGGGCTGGGCGGTGCTGGTCAACGCGACGATGGCGGCTTGCGTCTCCACTTACTTGTCGGACGAAGCGGTGCGGGAGGTGTTGGGCGATGGCACCGCGATCATCGCCGGGATGATCGGCGGGCAAGGCGGCAGGATCGAGGACGCGGACGGCGGGCACATGTTCGGCGGCAAGTTCCGCTTCGGCAGCGCCTCTGGCCATGCGACGTGGATCGCGGGCGGAGCGCAAGTGCGCGACGCGGCCGGCGAACTTGTCAGCGGGCCTTACAATATCCCGGCCGTGCGTGTGGCGCTGGTGCCTCGCGAGAAGGTGGAGCTGCGCGGAAACTGGCACGATGTCATCGGGCTCAGGGGCTCCGGCAGCTACGACTACGACATCGAGCGGACGTTCGTGCCCCACGGATATTCCTTCCTGTTGCTGGGAGAACCGGTGCGGCGCAATCGCCCGCTCGGTCACCTGGGAGTGCCCGGCCTGATCGCAGTGGGTCAGGCGGCGTTTCCGCTGGGCGCAGCGCAACGGGCGATGGAGGAGATAGCGCGACTGGCTCCGACACGGGCGCGAACCGGCTACATCGGGCCCATCGTGGAGCAGCAGATGTTCCAGTACGAATACGCCTTCCAGGAAGCCGCGCTCGAAGCCGCACGCGCCTATGTCCGCAAGATATTCTCGGAAGCGGAAGCGTATTGCGCGGCCAATGATGCGCCGCCGCCCATGGCCGAATTCATGCGGCTCCAGCAGACGACCTGTTACGCCCATCGCGTCGCCATGGAAGTGGTGCGGTTCTGTTTCCAGTGGGCGGGGTCGCATGCGGTCCATGCCAGCCCGCTCGAACGGATTTTCCGTGACATGGAGACGGCGAACCAGCACCTGTTCTACGACAACATGAACTTCATTCGCCGCACCAGGATGCTGTTCGGGGTCGGCTGACGTTCAGTCGGCTAAGGAACAAGGAGGAGATGCCGATGCTGTTTCCAATCGTCGAAGGCGTGGCCGCGACCGGGCGTCACACGACGTCCTATCTCGAATCCGGGCCTGCCGACGGGACGCCGGTGATCCTCGTCCATGGCTGGCCGGAGCTGGCGATAAGCTGGCGACACCAGATCCCGCTGCTGGCCGAACTGGGCTTTCGCGTGATCGCGCCCGATATGCGCGGATATGGCCGCTCGACCACGTACGACCGGGTCGAGGCCTACAGCATGGAGGAGACGGTCGCGGACCTGCTCGAGCTGTTGGCCGCCATCGGCAAGGACAAGGCGATCTGGATCGGGCACGACGCCGGCGCCGCCGCGGTCTGGGCGCTGGCGAGCCACCACCCCGAAGCGTGCATCGCCATCGCGAACTTGTGCGTGCCTTATGTGCCCGAGGGCTTCACCCTGAGCAATCTGGTCGAGCTGGTGGACCGCGAGGTCTATCCGGCGGGCGAATATCCTTATGGGCAATGGGCCTACTACAAATATCACCAGGACGAGCCGGCCGAGGTCGCCGCCACGCTCGAAGCCGATGTCGCGCATGCGACGCGGCTGGTGTTCCGCCGGGGCGATCCCGACGAACTGCGCCAGCCGTCCGCCGCGGGCAAGATCAAGGCGCCGGCCGGCTGGAAGCCGATATTCGAGGCCACCAAGGGCCTAGCCTGCGACTCCGAAGTGCTGGACGAGGAATCCTACGGCGCGTTCCTCGCCAACTTCAAGCGCAACGGCTTTGCCGGCCCCAACTGCTTCTACCGCAACGACCGCGCGAACGAGGACTATGCCGCGCGTTCGGTCAACGGTGGCAGGCTCGACATGCCGGTGGGCTTCGTCCACGCGCTTTACGACATGTCGTGCAACACCGCTTATTCCGACCTCGCCCGCCCGATGCGCGAGGCGTGCGCCAGCCTGTCGGAATATGTGGTCAAGGCCGGACATTGGGTCCAGCAGGAAAAGCCCGTCGAGGTCAACGCCGCGCTCACCCACTGGCTCGCGACGGCGGTTCCGGGAAGCTGGCAGATCGAACGCCCCTGACGGCGCGCCCGGCGCGGGTCAGTCCTTGTAGTCCGGGCAGACCCGCTCAAGCCGGTCGAGCAGGGCCGGCCACACCGCCTTGTTCGCGTAGTTCGATTTGACGATCCCTTCCGGGTCGTTGTGCCCCATCTTGTCGAATTTCGCGAGGACATCGGCGTCGGGCATCCGCCAGGGCTGGCCCATCGACAGCGTGCGCACCTGGAAGGTGCAGGCCTTCTCGAGGCTGTACATGCTGGAGTAGGCTTCAGCGACGGTGCGGCCGGTCGATAGCGTGCCGTGGTTGCGCAGCAGCATCAGGTCGTTGTTGCCGAGATGCTCGACCAGCCGCTCGCGCTCTCCCAGTTCGACCGCGACGCCCTCGTAGTCGTGGAAGCTCAGCCGCCGCCGCACGATCATCGCGGTCTGGTTGAGCGGTAGGAGCCCTTCCTCCAGCGCCGAGACCGCGACACCGTCGTTGGTGTGCAAGTGCATGACGCAGGCTACTTCCGGACGCGCCATATGCACCGCGCTGTGGACGACGAACCCGGCCTTGTTCACCGGATAGGGGCTGTCCGAAAGGATGTTCCCCTCGACGTCGATCTTGACCAGGCTGGAGGCGGTGACCCGCTCGAACAGCATGCCGTAGGGATTGATCAGGAACTGCTCGGGCTCGCCGGGCGGCGTGGGCAGACGCGCGGAGATGTGCGTGCCGATCATGTCGTCCCAGCCGTTCAGCGCGACGAGGCGGTAGGCAGCGGCCAGATCGCGGCGCATCGCGCGCTCCTCGTCGGACATGTCACCCTGAACGGGGATCGGCCCGCGAGCCCTGAGATTGATATCGGTCATCGACTTCCCTTCGATCGCCCTGCCGGCGAGGCGCGACTCGTTCTATGACAGCATGTGCCGCGGATCGACGATAATTTTAATCGGCGCTTGATTTTCGTCACTATGGACCGCCTCGTTCAGTCCCAGCCCCGCTCGCGCAGCTTCGTCTCGAAGGCAATCGCCACTCCTTGCTGCCCGGCTCCGCTGAGATGGATGTTCTGTCGGGCGACTGGGCGCATCTCTTCATAACGCGGGAATTGATTGCCACTGTTTTCATGATATCGAATTTCAAGTCGACAAAACAGATAGTGCTTCGGCATAGCAGGGGAGAACGGGAGTGGACATGCAGGCTACGGACTTCCTCATAGCCGGCGGGGGCAGCGCCGGATGCGTTCTTGCGCATCGCCTCTCGGAAGATCCGCGCAATCGCGTGCTGCTGCTGGAAGCGGGGCCGCCGAGCGATCGCCTGCTGGTGAACGCGCCGGCGGGACTGACCTTGGTGGTGAAGGACCCCCGCCTGAACTGGATGTATCAGGCCGAACCCGACGCGACGGCGGCGGGGAGATCGGTACGCTGGGATTCGGGCAAGGCGCTGGGTGGCGGGTCGGCGATCAACGGCATGGTCTATATCCGGGGCGCTTCTTACGATTACGACAACTGGGCGGCGGCAGGGTGCACGGGCTGGAGCTGGGACGAGGTGCTGCCATACTATCTGCGCGCCGAAACGTTCGAAGGGGAGCCCGGCCCCACTCGCGGGAGTTCCGGCCCCCTCGGCGTGGCTCCCCTGCGCGTGGTCCATCCCCTCGCCGAGGTTTTCATCTCGGCTTGCGAGCAGGTCGGTCTGCGGCGCGTGCCCGACTACTGCGCGGGCGACGTCGACGGCGTGTTCATCAACGTGGCGACCCAGACAGGCGGGCGCCGCAGCAGCACCGCCGCGAGCTACTTGGCCACAGCGCGCCACCGGCCGAACCTCAATGTCGTGACCGGGGCTCTGGTCGATCGCGTGCTGTTCGAGAACGGCAGGGCCAGCGCGGTGGTCTATCGCAAGGACGACGCCGAGCACGTGGTGCAGGCGTCGCGCGAAGTCGTGATCAGCGCGGGCACGATCCAGTCGCCGGCCATCCTCCTGCGCTCCGGGATCGGACCGGGCGAGCACTTGCGCCGGATGGGCGTGGAGGTGCGCAAGGATGCCCCCGGCGTCGGCCGCAATCTGGAGGAGCATCCCACGATCTACAACTCGCGTTTCACCAGCGTCCAGACTTACAATGCGATGAAGAATCCCTTCCGTCTGGCGATGGAGGGGCTGAACTACCTGCTTTTCGGGCGCGGCGTGATCTCGACTTGCGCGGTGCATGCCATGGCCAGCGGCCGGTCGCGGCCGGATCTGGAATATCCCGACGTCAAGCTGCAGCTGATGCCGTTCTGCATGGACTATACCAGGGGCGGAGCCCATTCCCGTTCGGGCATCACCGTATCGATTAACAACATGTTCCCGAAGACACGCGGGGAAATCCGGCTGCGCAGCGCCGATCCCGCCGACAAGCCGGTGATCGACATGCCGATGTACCGGCACGAGGAGGACCTTGCGGTCATGCGTGCCGGGATGCGGTTGGTCGACTCGATCTATGCCTCACCGGCGCTGGCCCCTTTCGTGACGGGGCGCAACTACCCGGTCGAAGAGGCCGGCAGCGACGAGCAACTCGACGCCTTCATCCGTTCGACCAGCGGCGTCGCGAAGCATCCGGTCGGTACCTGCCGCATGGGATCCTCTGCGGATCAGGATGCGGTCCTCGACCCGCGGCTCAGGGTCCGGGGTGTTGAGGGGCTGCGCGTGGTCGATGCGTCGATCATGCCCAAGCTGCCTTCGGCCAATACCAACGCCCCGGCGATCATGATCGGCGAAAAGGGCGCGGACATGATCCTCGTCGCCGGGATCTGAGCTTTATCGTGATCGCCGAAGCTATCGGCGCCGCTCCACGAATTCGAGCAGGGCCGGCGTCAGCGCGGGATACAGATCGAAGACCTCTCCACCCGTCCGGCCGGTGAACTTGTCCAGCCACTGCTCGGTGGTCCAGGGTGACGGTATCCATTCGGCGCCCGGCACCAGTTGCGCGATCGCCTCCGCCACCGACGGGGCGTGGACATCATCGTTGCCTTCGACGATCAGCGTTGGCAGCCGCAGGGATCGCAGCGCGGTGTCCGGTACGCTGGCAAGCGTCTCGTCAGGCCGATAGTAGAACGAACGGTTCCACTTCCTCAGCTGCCGCGCGAAGGCCGTCGGGTCCATTGCGAGAAGCCGTTCGCGGTTGCCGGGGTTGGCCTCGATCCGGGCGGCGAAGAACGGAGTCCTGGCGACTTCTTCCATTCCGCCTTTGTCGGCCGCCATGATGAAGGGGACATGGTAGATATAGCCCAGGAATTGGCACCCGTATTCCCCGCCCGATGCGGACCACAACAACAGGCCTTGCGCGACGTCGGGATGGCGCAGCGCGGTGTGGACCGATACGCGGCAGCCGGCCGAGCCGCCCGCCAGCCAGGCCGGTCCCTTGTCGAGATGCCGCAGGAGCGCCGCCAGATCGTCCGCCCACACTTCATGCTCGAACGCGTCGCCTTCGAAGAACACGTCGCTTGCACCCGCGTTGCGCCGGTCCCACGTCAGCACGCAGGCGCGTTCGGCCAGTGCGTCGGCCAGCGCCGCGACTTTTTCCCCCGCCTCCCGTCCGCCCGGCGTCAGCGCGATCAGCGGGCCGTCCCCCCGCAGGCGATAGTGAAGCGTGCAGCCGTCGGTGGTGGTGAAAGATGGCATGCTCGTCCTTGCCAGAGCCATATGAAAGGCCATCCACTGGCATACTATCCCGCCCTAGTCGATATACAGTCGAAAAATTCGATATATCGGATTGCGCTGCCGGAACATTCGGGGCACGCGTATGATACTGGGCGCGGGCATCTGTCGTCGGCCGCGTCGCGTGGCTGCGGGTAGGGCATGGGAAAGAGTTTATGGCAAAGGTACAACGCCGGGAGGAACCGGATGTAGAGGGGGCGGATGAGCCCGGCGTTCGGCTCGAGGGGCGTCTATCCCAGCCGGTCAAGCGGATGGTGTCCATCCTCAATTTCTTTCTCGAGCATCCGCAGCAGTCGTTCACGTTGACGCAGACCGCGAAGTCGCTCCACCTCAGCCGCGCGACGACGCACTCCATTCTGCTGAGCTTCGTGGAGGCGGGCTATCTCTATCGCCGCCCGGACAAGAGCTACGTCCTGGGTCTCGCGCTTCCCCGACTGGCGGCCAACGCGCTCCAGAAGCAATCGCCTTTGCTGGTCGCCAGCCAGGAGATGCGTGCGCTTGCCGACGAGCTCGACGTTATCGTGTCGGCGCTCTTTCCGGAAGGCGACACCCTGATCGTGCGCGAACGGGCCGCGTCGGTGAACCATATCGACTTCACCAGCCGCCAGCACCACGCCCATTATCCGATGCGCACGGCCGGTAACATCTTCCGGGCGCTCCTGAGCGACGCGGAGCTGGGCCCCTCGCTGGCGGGTACCACCCCGCCGCTCCCGGCAGAGCTGCAAGCGGTATTTCATGGCGAGATCCGGTTCGTCCGAAAACACGGGTTTCTTGTCTCGGTGATCGAAAATCCCGCCGAATACGGTCTCGGGTTCAGGGCCACCGCGGTGAGCCTGCCCGAAATCGACCCCGAAGCGGTATATCGCCTGCACCATTTCGTCGCGCCGGTGCTCGACGGATCGGGCGGCGTAGCCTTCGCGCTCTCGATGTTCGGGTTCAAGGACAGCCATTCCGGCGAGGATGCCATCGCGATAGGCCGCTCGCTGCGCCGGACCTGCGATCGGATCAGCGCCTATATCAGCGGAATGCGCGCCTGACCGGAGGAGAGGTCAAGCGTTCAGACCGCCGTTGATGTGGATGATCTGCCCGGTGATCTTTTCGGCCAGCGGGCTGCACAGGAACAGCGTCATCGGCGCGATGTCGCGCGGGGTGGGCAGGCCAAGCGCGGCACGCTCCTTCGCCCGGTCGGCACGGTTCGCCACCGCGGCGAATTTTTCGAAAACCGGCGTGTCCATCACGTAGCTGGGCGAGATGCAGTGGACCCGCACCTTGTCGCGCCCCACTTCCATGGCGAGGTTGCGCACGAAGGACATGATGCCGCCATAGGCCGCGCCGACCAGCGACTGCCGCGCCGCCGCGAACCTGCCGCTGTCCGATGCGAAAGTCACGAGCGTGCCGCCGTTGACCGCGAGATGCGGCAGCGCCGCGAAGCTGAGCACCTGGAATGTGCCGAGCATGTTCTTCGCCGCCTCTCCGAACGCCTTGGGGTCGCAGCTGCGGAAGGGTCCGGTGATGCCGCTGGGGCCTTCCCGCCCGGAGCTGGCGACCGCGCAGTGGATCACCGCGTCGAGCCGCCCGCCTTCGGAGGCGACCCGCTCGACAACCTGTTCGATCATGCCATCTTCCAGGAAATTCCCCGGAGCCGCGATCAGCCTTGCATCGGGCACGCGGGCGCGAATCTTTTCCATGGCCTTGTCGACCGTCTCGACGCGCGAGCCGTGGACGCCGACGATGGCGCCACCTTCGGCCGCCTGCGCGGCGACTTCCAGGCCGATGCCGCCGGACGCGCCGGTGACGAGGATGACGGAGCCGGGGACGATGTAGCTCATCGGGAAGGAAGCCTCTCAGTTCGTGGTTTTGCCGAGCGCGATCGCGCCGCCGTGCGCAAGCGCTGCGATCCGCCCGCTATCGTATCCGGGCAGGTCGGACAGGATCTCGGCGGTGTGCTGCCCCAGCAGGGGCGGTGCCCCGTAGCGGCAGGGCGTCTCGCTGAAGCGGAACGGCTGGGCGATCGCGGGAGCCAGACCGGCCGTCGGATGGGGGATGCCGAACACCAGCTCGCGCTCCTGGGCCTCGGGTGAGAGCAGCGCTTCGCCTGGCGTTCGCACCGCGCCGCAGGGGACGCCGGATCGCTTGCACCGTTCGGACCATTCGCCGGTGGGGCGGGAAAGGAACACGGCACGAAGCTGCGTCAGGAACGCCTCGGCGTTCTCCCGCCGCGCGGCCGGGGTGGCGAAGCGCGCGTCCTCCAGCCAGTCCGGACGCTCGCAGACGCCGACCGCCAGCCGCTCGAACATGCGGGCGTTGGTGGTGATGACCAGATGGCCGTCCGCCGTGGCGAAGAGGCCCTTGGGCGATGCCTGCTGCGGCTGATAGAGTTGGGTCGGACGCCCGGTGGCGAGGAAGTCCGCCGCCATGAACGAGAGGTTGGCCAGCGCGCTGTCGAACATGGCGACGTCGACGTGCTGCCCCCTGCCGTCGCGTGCTCTCGCCTGCAGCGCCGCGAGGATGCCGATCGCGGCGTTGAGCGCGGTGCCCAGGTCGGTGTTGGGCACCGCGCCGAGCACGGGACCGCCGTCGGCCCAGCGGTTGATGCCGACCACCCCGGCGTCGGCGGCGACCGTGGAGTCATACCCCGGAGCATCGGCATTGCGGCCCGAGCGGCCATATCCCGAGATCGAACAGTAGATCAGGCGAGGGAACCGCTCGCCTATGCTGGGATAATCGAGCTGGTAGCGGCGCATCACCGATCCGCTGAAGTTTTCGACCAGCACGTCGGCCGTGGCGATGAGGTCGAGCGCCACCCGCCGTCCCTCGGCCTCGCGCAAGTTGATCGCGATGCTGCGTTTGGAGCGGTTCATCGACATGAAGAACGGCGCCTCGCCGCCCATGCCGGGATTGGGGTCGATGGCGCGGGTATCGTCGCCGCCCTCCGGGTTCTCGATCTTGATCACTTCGGCGCCGAGATCGCCCAGGATCTGCGTGGCGAACGGGCCCGCGACGACGCGGGTGAAATCGACGATGCGGATGCCCGAGAGCGGCGGAGTGCTCTGCGCCGGGGGCAAAGGGGAGAGCGGAACGAACGATGCCATCGGAATCCTCATGTTCGGTCTTGTTATCGAACACATGCGTAACCGGCGGTTTCTCGCATGTCCAATTGATATATCTACCGATTAGGATAACTTGAGGTTATGGAAATCAGCCTGGAGAAAATCCGCCACCTGCTTCGTGTCGCCCAGACCGGCAGCTTTTCGCGGGCCGCCGAGGAACTGAACATCACCCAGCCGGCGCTCAGCCGCAGCATCGCCTCGCTCGAGCAGCAGTTCAACGTGCGCCTGCTTGATCGCGGGCGGGGCGGGGCGACGCCGACCGCCGTCGGGCGGCTGGTCCTGGCCGATGCGCAAGTGCTGGTCCGCGATGCCGACCTGCTGGCGGGCAACATGCACAGCTATGGGCGGGGCGAGGCCGGGAGGCTGTCGGTCGGCGTGGTTCCGCTGTTCGCCAGCCTGATCCTGGCGGATGTCAGCGCCGCCATCCTGACCGCGCGGCCGCGCTTGCAATTGCGCACCTCGGTCAAGGGACGGCGCAAGCTGCTGCGCGAATTGCTGGAGCACGAGGTCGAGATCCTGTTCAGCGTCGATGGCCGGATCGCATCGACCGAAACCCTGGATGTGGTCCCGCTGGGCGAGCTGACCGTCGGCGCCTTCGTGCGCGCGGGGCATCCGCTGGCGGACCGCAAGAACCTGGCGCTGGGCGACCTCGGCCAGTTTCCCTATGCGGCGGCGAACGAGCTGGACCTGCCGTTCCCGCATGAGCCCGGCGGCGCGCTGTTCTGCGACAACTTCGAGACGCTGCGCGAGGTCGCGCTGCGCAGCGATGTCGTCTGGGTCTCGTCCACCTCAACTGCGGTGGACGACCTGGCGAGCGGACGCCTGATCCGGCTGCCGGTGGACGCGCCGCCGTTCGGGCGGCATCGCCTGGTTCTGGTGAGTCTTCGTGGCCGGACGATAAGTCCCATGGCGCACGAGTTCATAGCCCTGGTGAGGGGTTTGCTGGCCGACGCCATCTAAGCGCTTGCCAAGCGAAAGTTGCCCGATAACGACGAGATCGTGAAGGTAGCCGGTTCGTCCGGTCTGGAAAATGGTCGGAGGAGGATGTGCCTGTGAAATTGCCGCGCCGCAGCTTTCTGGTTTCGTCGGGTCTGCTGGCGACCGGCGCTCTCGCCGACCCTCTCGTCAAGAAACGGACGAGCGCGCGCGAGGAAATCCTCCTGCCTGGGCAGCCGATCGTCGATGCGCACCATCACTTGTGGGACAAGCGTGCGCTGCCGGCCATACCGGTTTCCGAAAGCGGCGAAAAACCTGTCCGCCCGGATCGCTATATGCTGGACGAGCTGCTTGCCGATGCCGGGAGCGGCCACGATCTGATCGCGACGGTATTCGTCTCGTCGACTTCGTTTTTCCGCAAGGGCGGACCCGACGACCTGCGGTCGCTGGGCGAGACAGAGGCAATCAACGGCATCGCGGCGATGTCAGCCAGCGGCATCTACGGCGACTTCCGGGCTTGTGCGGGCATCGTCGGCAATATCGACCTCACGCTGCGCGCGCGCGCCGGCGAGGTCGCGCAAGCCCATCTCGACGCTGCGGGAAGCCGCTTTCGCGGCGTGCGCAACATAGCCGGGTACGACGATGACGAGAACGTGCTGCCGCACGCGCACGGCCCCGGTCCCGGGCTCTATCTGCGCCCCGATTTCCGCGACGGCTTTCGGCAGTTGGCGCCTCTGGGTCTGAGCTTCGACGCGTGGTTGCTGGAACCGCAGCTTCCCGATCTCATCGACCTGGCGCGTGCGTTTCCCGAGACCACGATCGTTCTCGATCATTTGGGTACGCCGGTGGGATCGGGGCGCTATCGGGGGCGCCGCGAGGAGCGCTATCCAATCTGGCACGCCAACATGACGGAGCTGGCCAAGTGCGCGAATGTGCGGGTGAAGCTGGGCGGGATGGGCATGGCGATCACGGGGTTCGCATCCTTTCAAGCCGATCCGCGCGCTTCATCGGAGCAACTGGCCCGCGAATGGCGGCCCTACATCGAGCCGACGATCGAGATGTTCGGGGTGGAGCGTTGCATGTTCGTCTCCAACTTCCCCGGAGACGGCGCCACCGCCAGCTACGCGACTTTGTGGAACGCCTTCAAGCGCATCGCTTCGGGCGCATCGGCGGCCGAGCGCGATGCGCTGTTCGCGGGCACGGCCGCGCAGGTCTACCGGCTGGACTTGCCGGAGCGGTCGAGTGCCGCCTGACGCTGGCGGCGATGGAACTTTCCGAAGGGGAATCCGGACTGTGAGAACGTGGCTTGGGCTGATGGGGCCGCTTCTTGTATTGGGCGTCGTCGTGATGTCGGCTGCTTATGCCGACGAGGCATCGTTCTCTGCCGATGACGTCGCGCGTGGAGAGCAGGTCTATCAGGCCGGCTGCGCCGCTTGCCACGGTGCCAACCTGCTGGGCGGTCCCGGCGGACCGGCGCTGCGGGGCGGGGCGTTCCAGGCGAAATGGAGCGCGCAAGGCGCGGCCCTGCTGAAGTATGTCCATGAAACGATGCCGCCGGGCGCGAGCGGCTCGCTGGGCGACGCGGACTATCGCGATGTGACGGCTTATCTGCTGAACGCCAACGGGGTTATGGCCACCGCAAAGCCCGGCGACCCGGCGGCCGCCGCGGCGCCTGCCAAGGCCGCCCCGCCGCCGAGCGAGCATGCGCGGCAGCCCCGGCCGACCCAGCCGCTCGACAGGATCGCGCAAGAGACGCTGATCCGGCGACGCGCCGTGCTTGACCGGATGCGGCCGGTTACCGACGCGATGCTGCGCGATCCGGCCGAAGGCGACTGGCTGAACTGGCGGCGCACTTACGACGGGCAGGGTTTCAGCTCCCTTGCCCAGATCGATCGGCGCAATGTTGGCGGGTTGCGGCCGGCCTGGGCTTATCAGCTTGCGCCCGGCACCAACGAGATCACGCCGCTGGTCCACGACGGCGTGATGTACGTCGCCAGCTCGGGAAGGCTCGAAGCGCTCGACGCGGCGACCGGGGACTATCTGTGGCACTATGCGCGGCCGGGCCTCAACGGCCTCGTCCGCAACCTCGCGATCTACGACAACCTGGTCTACCTCGCCGCAGAGACCAGCGTGGTTGCGCTCGACATGAAGACCGGCGCGGTGGTGTGGGACAAGCTGATCGCTCCCGCCGATCGCGGCATCCGTTTCGGATCGGGGCCGATCGCCGCCAAGGGCAAGATATTCCAGGGCATGGGTTACTGCGTCGCCAAGGGGCAGCCGGGCGGATGCTTCATCGTCGCGCTCGATGCCAGGACCGGCGAGGAGGCCTGGCGCTTCGACACCATTGCCCGCCCCGGCGCGCCCGGGGGCGACACCTGGAACGACACCCCGCTGGAGAACCGCTTCGGCTCTTCGGTGTGGCTGGCGGGCAGCTACGATCCCGGGCTGGACCTGCTCTATTTCGGCACCGGCCAGACTTACAATATCGGCGCCCTGATTCGCGACGGAAAGCGCGCGCCGGGGCTCTACACCAATTCGACGCTGGCGCTTCGGCCCGACACCGGAGAGCTGGTCTGGCATTACCAGCACGTCGCCGGCGACGTGTGGGATCTCGACTGGGCCTTCGAGCGCACGCTGGCCGATCTCACGGTGGACGGAAAGCCGCGCCGGACAGTGACCACGGCCGGTAAGCTCGGCATCTTCGATACGCTGGACGCGGCGACGGGCAAATACCTGTTCTCGATCGACTCGGGCGTCCAGACCATGGTCTCCGGCATCGATCCGGTGACCGGCGCGAAGACGATCGATCCCGCGCTGGTGCCGGAGTTCGACAAGTCGCGGCGGTTCTGCCCCAGCGCGCTGGGCGGGCGCAACTGGCCCGCCACCGCGTACAATCCGAAGACCCGCGTACTCTACGTGCCGCTGAACGAGACGTGCACCGACATGTTCTGGCGCGAGACCCATATCGGCGGGCCGCTCAGCCTGGTCGAGCCCGACCGTCTGGTCGGGCGGGTCCAGGCGATCGATCTTGCCGGCCGCAGGACGCGGTGGACCCGGCGGGAGCGCGCGCCGCAAGCCAGCGCCATCCTGGCGACCGCCGGCGGCCTGATCTTCGAAGGCTCGCGCGATCGCTGGTTCCGCGCCTCGGACGACCGGACCGGCAAAGTGCTGTGGCGGACGCGGCTGGATTCGGCCCCGAGCGCATTTCCGATCACCTACAGCGTCGGTGGCGTGCAATACGTCGCGGTGGCGGCGGGCGGCGGCGGATCGACCGATGCCCTGGTCGGCCAGACGACGCCCGAGATCGTCACTCCGGTTGGCGGCACCACGCTGTGGGTGTTCCGCTTGCCCGAGAGGAATTAGCGGGCATGAAACAAACCCTCCCATCTGGGAGTGTGCGGCGCCCGAATCATGCGCGACATTTCGATCGGACAGAGTGGCCGATATCAGGGCACCGGCAGGGAGAATGAAACGCATGGTTGCGAAGCCCTACATCGATCTGAAGGGGTTCCGTGCCGAGGCCGAGGGTCTGGCCGGCGCGAGCGACTGGGGCGGCGATGGCTTCGACGAGGCGTTCGAGCGCTTCGTCGACGCGCTGAACACCGAGACCGAGCTGACCGACGAGGGTCTGGAGCGCACCCGCAGCCATATCCGCAAGTTCCTGGTCGCGCGGCTGCGGCTGATCGACGACCGCAAGCGTTATCCCGGCATCGCCGACGAGGAAATCCGCGCGCCGCTGGTGATCTGCGGCATGGGGCGTTCGGGCACATCGTACCTCAACGCGCTGCTGGCGTCCGACACGCGCAACCATGCGCCGCTGCACTGGCAGGTCTGGGCTCCCTCGCCCCCGCCGGGCGTGCCCGACATCGATCACGGCCCGCAGATCGCCGCGACCGAGCACTACATCGATTTCGAAGGCTGGCAGGACCCGGAAGTGCGCAGGACGCACGACTACACCGCCACCAATGCGTCCGAAGACACCTTCATCCAGGACCTGTCGTTCCGTGGCGTCACCTTTCCGTTCTTCTGGAACGTGCCTTCGTTCGGCCAATGGCTCACGACCGCCGACCGCGCGCCGGCCTACCGCATCCAGCGCATGGTGATGCAGGCGCTGCAATATGGCCAGCGGCGCGACCAGTGGGTGGTAAAGGGCCCGCCGCACCTGGGGATGCTCGAATACCTGTTCGCCGAATTTCCCGACGCGCGCGTGATCGTCAACCATCGCGATCCGGCCAAGACCCAGGCATCGTCGAAGAGCATGCTCGTCGCCCATCGCCGGCAGTTCGGCAATCCGGTGCCCGAATTCGGCCGCGAGGCGTTCCTCGCCTCGCTTGACGGCACTGCCGCGATGCTGCGCGGCGTGATCGAGTTCCGCAAGGATCCGGCGATGGACAGGCACTTCGTCGACGTCAACTACATGGACCTGGAACGCGATCCGCTGGGCCAGGTCGCCAAGGTCTACGACCGTCACGGGATCGCGTTCACCCCCGCCGCCCGCGTAGCGATGGAGGCGCACATCGCCGACAACCGCAAGGGCAAGCACGGGGCGCACAAGTACGACATCCGCGATTCCGGCGTTACCATCGAGGAAGTGCGCGAACGGTTCGATTTCTACACCGACCACTACGGCGTCGACATCGAGGTCCGCTGACAACATCAGGAGAGAGGCATGGATTTCGGCATCAAGGGCAAGCGCGCCTTCGTCAGCGGCAGCAGCCAGGGCATCGGCCGGGCGATCGCGCTGGCGCTGGCGGGGGAAGGGGTCGACGTCGCGGTCCACGGTCGTGACAGGCCGCGCACCGAACACGTCGCGCGCGAGGTCGAGGCGCTGGGCGTCCGGGCCGTCGCCACGCTCGGCGATCTGGCGACCGCCGAAGGCTGCGAGGCAGTCGCGCGCGAGACGCTGGCGGCGTTCGGGGGGCTGGACATCCTGGTCAACAATACCGGCGTCGCGCTGCTCAAGCATGATCCGGTGTGGAGCGACATCCCCGACGAGACGTGGCATGACAGCTTCGACGTCAACATCATGTCCACCCTGCGGATGTCGCGCCATTTCCTCGCCGCCCTCAAGGAGAACGGCTGGGGGCGGATCGTCAACATCTCCACCGGCGGCGCGACCGGAACGCCGGTGCTGACCGAATACGGCGCCGCCAAGGCCGCGCTCAACAAGCTGAGCGCCGACATGGCCAAGGACCTCGGCCAATACGGCATCACCGTCAATTCGGTCGCTCCCGGCGTGATCCGCTCCGCCGCCACCGAGACCTGGATCGAGATCCAGTCCAAGGAACGCGGCATCTCGGTCGACGATTTCGAGCAGGCGTGGCTCGCCGAAAACGGCAATCAGGCGATCCACCGCTTCGGCGCTCCCGAAGACATCGCCAATGCCGCGGTGTTCTTCGCCAGCCGGCAGGCCAAGCACATCACCGGCACCATCCTCAACGTCAACGGCGGGGGGAACCGGACGGTCTATATGTGAGGACCGCCACCGCGGCACGCGCCGGAGGATTTGCCAAATCGCGAAGACCCCAAATCGCGAAGACCGAAGTCATCATGCCCTGGGAGGCGGCGAGGCCCACCCCCGGCCCCTCCCGCAAGCGGGAGGGGAGCGAGACTTGCCGAACCGCAGGTGAGGCTAGAGAGTGATGACTTCGGTTTGAATCACTTCGTCATTGCGAGCGAAGCGAAGCAATCCAGGGCCGCGCTGCACTGCCCTGGATTGCCGCGGGGCTCCGCCCCTCGCAATGACGAAGCAATCGTAAAGTTATCATGCTCTAATCGCAGCGGAACGAGCCTAAGCCGGATCAGCCCTTGCGGTCGAAATCGTCCATCGTGAACACCGGGATTTCCTCCTGCGGCGTCAGCATCACCAGCGGGATCAGCCGGTCGGTCGATTTCTGGTAGTTGGCGTAATAGGGGTAGGAATCGACCATGTAGGTCCACACCTTCTCCCGCTCCGCGCCTTCGGGCTCGCGGATCTTGGCGCGGAACGCCTGGGTGGCGATCTGGAACTGCATCTCGTCCATGTCGTGGACGTTGAGATACCACGAGGGGTGGTGGTCGGCGCCGCCCTTCGAGCCGACGATCACCACTTCGCCGCCGATGTCGCCATAGCACAGCGGCGTGATCATCCACCGCCCGCTCTTGCGGCCCTGGTAGCGGATCAGGCAGGTGGTCGCGAAGTAGTGGCCGCCGACGTTGCGGTTGTCGATGATATGTCCCTTGGCGCCGCCCGACTGGATGTAGAGGTCGCGGTGCTGACCGATGAAGTCTCCTGCGGACTTGATCAGTTCGGCGGACGATTCGTCACTCATGGAGTCTCCTTTCACGCGCCGCCCTCGGCGGCCCTCAACCCTGTCTGTCCGATACTCCACACGCATTCCGCTTCTCATGGAACCGGAATGAGACTGGAATTTCCTTGTTGCCGTGATTTCCGGGCCGGCGGATGATTCCACCTGCCTCGAAATCATTCTAGGCTAATTCGTGCCCTCGTCGAGCAGTTTCCGGCTTTGCTCGCTGGTCCAGTCGTTGCCGCCGACATAGCGCCAGATCTCGCGTCCCTCCTCGTCGAACAGGATCGTCGTCGGCAGCGTCTGGGCTCCGAGGGCGGCGGTCAGGTCCGACTTGGGGTCGAGCCATGGCTCGAGCCGGTCGAGCTTGCGGCCGGTCAGGAACGGCGCAACCTTGCCGGTATCGGTCATGTCCTGCGAGACGGTCAGCACTTTCAGCTTGCCGTCCATCGCCCTGGCGATCCGATCCAGCATCGGCAGCTCCACGACGCAGGGCGCGCACCATGTCGCCCACAAGTTGACGAGCAGCGGCCCGCCCTTGAGCGAGCGCAGCGCCAGGCGGTTGCCCGCTGCGTCGCCCAGCGTCACGTCGGGTATCTCCTTGCCCGCCTGCGACCGGTCGAGCATGCCGGAAAGCGCCTCGCCGCCGCCCGCGTCGGACTGCGCACCTGCCGCCGCAGCCGCATCGCGTGGTTGCGCGCCATCGTCGCTTTGCCTATCGCAACCCCCGGCGATCAGCGCGATACCTAGGGCCATGGACTTGAGCGAACGGGACAACAGCACGGCAGCAGGCTCCGATCCGGCGACCCCGGGAAGCGGGGGAGCCAACAGCATGTGGGGCGGGCGGTTCGCAACCGGGCCGTCCGCGATCATGCGCGAGATAAATGCCTCGATCCCGTTCGACAAGGCGCTCTGGCGCCAGGACATCGCCGCATCGAAAGCGCACGTGGCGATGCTGGGCGCGCAAGGCATCGTCAGCGACGAGGATGCCAGGACGATCATCGCCGGGCTGGACGAGGTGGCGGCGGAATACGAGGCGAACGGCGTGCCCGAGGACTGGGACCTCGAGGACATCCACATGACCACCGAAAGCCGGCTGGCCGAACTGATCGGCGCGCCGGCGGGGCGGTTGCACACCGCGCGAAGCCGCAACGATCAGGTGGCGACCGACTTCCGCCTGTGGGTGCGCGACACCATCGACCAGACCGACAGCGGCCTCGAAGCGCTCCAGCGCGCGCTGGTCGCACGCGCGGGGGAGCATGCGGGCAGCATCATGCCGGGCTTCACCCACCTGCAGACCGCGCAGCCGGTGACGCTGGGCCATCACCTGATGGCCTACTACGAGATGATCGCGCGGGACCGCTCGCGCTTCGCCGACGCGCGCACGCGGATGAACAAGTGCCCGCTCGGTTCGGCCGCGCTCGCCGGAACCGGCTTTCCGATCGACCGGCACATGACCGCGCAGGCGCTGGGCTTCGACGCACCGACCGGCAACAGCCTGGACGCGGTGTCCGATCGCGACTTCGCGCTGGATTACCTGATGGCGGCGGCGCAATGCTCGCTGCATCTCTCGCGCCTTGCCGAGGAGTTCATTATCTGGGCCAGCCAGCCGTTCGGCTTCGTGCGCCTGCCCGATACGCTGTCGACCGGCAGCTCGATCATGCCGCAGAAGAAGAACCCCGACGCCGCCGAACTGGTGCGCGGCCATTCGGGCCGGATCGTCGGCTGCCTGACCGCGCTGATGATGACCATGAAGGGCCTGCCGCTCGCCTATTCGAAGGACATGCAGGACGATAAGCCCCCGGTGTTCGAGGCAGCCGGGCTGCTCGCGCTGTCGGTCGCGGCGATGAGCGGAATGGTCGCGGAAACGACGTTCCGGACCGAGCGGATGCGGCAGGCGGCGGAGGTGGGCTATGCCACCGCCACCGACCTGGCCGACTGGCTGGTGCGCGAAGGCGGCATCCCGTTTCGCGAGGCGCATCACGTGACCGGCGGGGCGGTGAAGCTGGCGGAAAGCCGGGGTGTGGCGCTCGACCAGCTGCCGCTCGCCGACTTGCGGGCCATCGACGCGCGGATCGACGCGCGGGTCTTCGCGGCGCTTTCGGTCGAGGCGTCGGTCGCCGCGCGTGCCAGCCACGGCGGCACCGCGCCGGACGAGGTGAGGAAGCGCGTGGCCGAAGCGCGCGACGCGCTGGGGATGGAGACGTGACGATGCGCGGGCTTGCCATCATCGCGCTCGCGCTCGCGCTGGCCGGGTGCGGCAACAAGGCGGCGCTGGAGCCGAAGACCGGGCAGGCCTTGCCCCCGGCGCCCTACGGCAGCGAGGACCGCCGCTCGGCCGATACGCTGCTGACCCCTCCGGTCCAGGCGATCCCCGAACGCAGCGCGGAAATCCGCCGCCGCTCCGAAGAGCGTCAGGACGATCCCTTCGACCTGCCGCCGCCGGAATAGGGCAGGGCCGAAAAGTATGGACCATTTCACTTACAGGGACGGCGTGCTCCACGCCGAGGACGTGCCGCTCGTCGAGATCGCCGAAGCGGTGGGGACGCCCGTCTACGTCTATTCGCGCGCCACGCTGACGCGGCATGTGCGGGTCTTTCGCGAAGGGCTTTCGGGCCTGGTCGACCCGCTGATCGCTTATTCGGTCAAGGCCAATCCCAACGGCGCGCTGCTCAGGATCCTGGCGGGACTGGGAGTCGGGGCCGACGTGGTTTCCGCCGGCGAACTGCTGCGCGCGGTGGCGGCGGGCATCCCCGCGGAAAAGATCGTGTTCTCCGGCGTGGGCAAGACGGCCGGGGAGATGCGCATCGCGCTGGAGCACGACATCTATCAGTTCAATCTGGAGAGCGAGCCGGAAGCCGAGATGCTCTCGGCCATCGCCGCCTCGATGGGCAAGGTCGCGAACGTGGCCTATCGCATCAATCCCGATGTCGACGCGCGGACGCATGCCAAGATCTCGACCGGCAAGGCGGAGAACAAGTTCGGGATTCCCCATGCCGGTGCGGTTGCCGCCTACTATGCCGTCGCACGCATGCCGGGCCTGCGCATTCAGGGCGTCGATGTCCACATCGGCAGCCAGCTTACCGCGCTCGACCCCTTCGAGCAGGCGTTCGAGCGGCTGGGCGAGCTGATCGCCGACCTGCGCGCGGCGGGGCACGCGATCGAGACCGCCGATCTCGGCGGCGGGCTGGGAGTGCCTTACGATCCGTCCGAACCGCCGCCGCCCAGCCCGGCGGACTATGGCGCGATGGTGCGGCGCGTGACGGCGGGCTGGAACGTGCGCCTGCTGTTCGAGCCGGGCAGGGTGATCGCCGGCAACGCGGGCGTTCTGCTGACCGAGGTCATCCGGGTGAAGCAAGGCGCGACCCAGCCTTTCGTGATCGTCGATGCGGCGATGAACGATCTCGTCCGGCCGGCGATGTACGAGGCGTGGCATGATCTCCGCCCGGTGCGGCCGCGCAACGAGCATTTCACCGCCAGCGTCGTCGGGCCGGTCTGCGAGACCGGCGATACTTTCGCCAGCGCGCGCGAAATGGACGCGGCCGAGGCGGGAGACCTGATGGTGTTCGCCACCGCCGGTGCCTATGGCGCGTCGATGTCCAATACCTACAACAGCCGGCCGCTGGCGCCGGAAGTGCTGGTAGACGGGGACAAGTGGGCGGTTGTCCGGGCGCGTCCTCCGATCGAGTCGCTGATCGCCGGGGACAGCGTTCCGGACTGGCTGGGATGATCGAATCCCTTCCCCTGTTCCACAAGATCGCTGGGCGCGCGGTGATCGTGCTGGGGGAAGACGAAGCCGCGCAGGCGAAGCGGCGGCTGGTGGAGCGCGCGGGCGGGATCGTCGTCGGCGAGGACAACGCGCAAGCCAGGCTGGCCTTCGTCGCGCTCGACGATCCGGCGGAGGCTATCGCCCGGCTGCGCGCGCGCGGCGTGCTGGTGAACGTCGTCGACCGGCCGGACTTGTGCGACTTCACCGTGCCGTCGATTCTCGACCGCTCGCCGGTTCTGGTCGCGTTCGGCACCGGAGGGGCGAGCGCGGGCCTTGCAAAGGCGTTGCGACTGCGTTTCGAGGTGCTTGTACCCGCGTCGCTCGGGCGTCTGGCGCTGGCGCTGGGACAGGCGAGAGCAGCGCTGCGGGCGCGCTGGCCCGACACCGGCGAACGGCGCCGCGCGCTCGATGCGGCGCTGGGCGAGGGCGGCGCGCTCGATCCGCTCGGCAGCGACAGTGCCGGGCGGGTTGATGCGTGGCTGGCGGATTCCAGCGAAGCCGTACCCGGCGGCACGGTCGAAATCGCGCTGCGCAGTCCCGATCCCGAGGACCTGACCTTGCGGGAGGCGCGGCTGCTGGGATCGGCCGATGTACTCG
This sequence comes from Novosphingobium sp., assembly GCA_035281095.1. Classification (GTDB taxonomy): domain Bacteria; phylum Pseudomonadota; class Alphaproteobacteria; order Sphingomonadales; family Sphingomonadaceae; genus Novosphingobium. Next base: position 36,251 of record DATEEP010000114.1, read on the forward strand.
CCCATGAGCCCCGAGTTTCCCCTCAAGTGCTCGACCGCGCGCGCGCCGATGCGGCGCGGGTCGCGATCGGGCTGGGCGACCCTGCTCCAGACGCCGCGGGCCTCGTCGTCGTTCTGCGCTGTTAGAGTGATTTCGAGGCAGGTGGAATCACCTGCCGGCTCGGAAATCACGGCAGACAAAGGATTCCTGGCCTCGTTCCGGTTCAATCCGGAACGGAACGAGTCTAGAACGCCGCTCCGGCCAGCGCGTCGATCGCGCCCTGGAGGATCACGGCGGCGGCGGCCGAATCGATCCGCTCCGAACGCTTGGCGCGGCTGATGTCCTGGCCGATCAGGTGGCGTTCGGCGCTGGCGGTGGACCAGCGTTCGTCCCACAGCAGGATCGGCAGCTCCAGCGCGGCGAGATTGCGCGCATAGGCGCGGCTGGCCTGTGCGCGGGGCCCCTCGCTGCCGTCCATGTTGAGCGGCAGGCCGATGACGATGCCGGCGACGGAGCGCTCCATCACCAGTCCGGCCAACGCGGTCTTGTCGGCGGTGAACTTGCCGCGCGGCAGGGTCTTGCCCGGCGAGGCGAAGCGCCAGCCGGCGTCGCAGAACGCGGTGCCGATGGTCTTGGTGCCGAGATCGAGCCCGATCAGCGCGCCGCCTTGCGGCAGCGACGCGCGGAAATCGCGCGCGGCAGCGGTGATCAGCGGGGCTTGTGCCATGCCTCGACCCGGCGCGAGGCGTCCGCGCGCAGATTGCCCCAGAACAGCAGCATGTCGTAGAGGTGATAGTTGTTGCCGGGCAGCACGTAGGGCCCCAGCTCCAGCTCGGGCGGGGCCCCGATGTAGAGGAAGTTGTCGTCGCCGCAGCGGGCCGGGACAGTTTCCTTGACGAGCGTGCCGCCATCCTTTTCGAAGTCCGGGACGAGGGTGCCGATATTGCTGGCCGCCGGGGCGGCTTCCTTGTCGATCGTTCCGGTTAGCGGATTGGTGCAGAGGAAGCCGCTGCCGCCCACTTCCTTGCCGTCCAGCCCCTGTTTGCGGGAGTATGCCGTCAGCAGCATCGAGTTGTCGGCGGGCTCGGCGACGCTCAGCCAGCTCATCACGCAGCCCGGCTGACTGGGTTCGGCGCATGCGGGCAGGCCCATCAGCGGCAGGTCGTGCTCGACCGAAACCGGCCAGCCGATCACGTAAGCCGCGGCGACGCGGTCAGCCAGCGGCGTGCCGGCCACCCGGTCGCGCAGCAGCCGGCGCAAATGGAATGCGCCCTGGCTGTGGCCGGCCAGCACGATCGGCCGCTTGGGGTCGATGTTCTTCAGGAAATAGTCGAACGCCTCGAGCACGTCGCCATAGGCGATGTCGAGCGCTTCCATGGCCTCCGGCTTTTCGGTCAGGAAGGCGCCCACGGTCGCCTGCCGGTAGCGGGGCGCCCAGATGTCGAGGCTGCGGTTGAACGGACTCGCCATGCCTTTGACGAACAGCTCGGCGCGGTGGTTGGCTTCGCTGTCGTTCAGCGGGGCATTCCATTGGTCGCGCGTCAGGTAGCTGGTGGGGTGGATGAAGAAGACAGCCGCGTCCATCGCCGGTTCGGGTGCGGGGAGGGAGGCGCCGGGCAAAGGTGCGGCCGATGCCGATGCGTCGGGCGCGGGTTCCTCGGGCAGCCAGCGCGAGGCGTCCTTGTCGCCGATGCCCGGCCGCGCGATCCACATCTCGGGGTCGTCGTAGACGTTCGGCTCCAGCGGCGGCGGGGCGATGAACTCGGCGGTGGGGACCATCGCGATCTCCGTCAGGTCGTCCGCCCAGATGCGCAGGACGACCAGCACGGCGATGACCAGCACCGTCAATCCGGCGATCAGGTACAGGAACTTGCGCGCCACGGGATCAGGTTTCCAGGGCGCCGTTGCGCCGCTCGGCCGAGCGTTCCAGCCAGACCTTGATCATCGCCACCAGCGGATCGGCGAGCGCGAGGCCGATGATGCCGAACAGCACGCCCATGATCAACTGCGCCGCCAGCACCAGCGCCGGAGCCATGTCCACGGTTTTTCGCGCGATGATCGGCACGATGACATAGCCGTCAACGGTCTGGACGATGATATAGACGATGATCGTGAAGATGCCCATCTCCACCCCGCCCGAGAAGCCGACGAGGACCATGATGATGCCCGAGATCGGCGCGCCGATGTTGGGCAGGAATGCCAGCAGCCCGGTGATGAGGCCCAGCAGCGCCGCCATCGGCACGCCGTAGATCTGCAGCATCAGCCACGTCGCCACGCCTTCCACCGCCATGCCGACGATGCGGCCGAACATCAGCCGGCGCAGCGAGGACGCCATCCGGCGGGCAGTCCCTTCGAAATAGGCGCGCTGGTCCATAGGCATCATCCAGGCGACGCCGCGCTGGTAGAGCTGCGGTTCCAGCGCGAAGTAGATGCCGAGCACCAGGATCAGGAACAGCGTGGTGAGTCCACCGATCAGTCCGCCCAGCGCGCCGACGAGCTGTCCGACCCCGCCCATCGCCTGGCTCATGAAGCCCTTGATGTCGCCGAGCTCGATGGCGAAGCCATGCGCGGCCAGCCATTCGAGCGCGCGATAGCCCTGCGTCTCGATCGTGGCGGGCAGGGCGGCGGCCTGCAGCGCGATCTGGCTGCCGGCGAACTGCGCCGTCCATATCAGGAAGAGGGTCGCGGCGATCAGGACCAGGCCGACGCGCCAGCCGCGCCCGATCGGCAGCACCCGGCCAAGCAGGCGCGAACCGCCGTCGATCATCGCGGCGAAGACGATACCGCCAAAGATAACCAGCAGCGGCTGCGCCAGCAGAACGACCAGCGCGATCAGCGACGCCATGCCCAGCCAGACGAAGGCGCGCCGCGCCTCCTGCCGCATCAGCGGATCGGAGATGTCGGTGGGGCCGGCCTGTTTCGACGTACGCGGCCGCGCCCGGGGCCGCTTCGGCTCGGGGCGGGCCGGCTGGGGCGCATTCGGTTCCGGACTGTCAGCCATCTGTCGCGATCCTCTCGTCGATTCGGGGCCGCAGCGAGGTGAATGCGCGCCCTTCGCGGAAGGCGCGCCACCAGCCGAGCGGGCTCCACCCCTGGCTGCCGTCCAGCGAGAACGTGATGAATTCGGCCCGCCCGCCGATGTCGTGGAGCGGCACCGGCCCGCCCAGGCCTTTCTCGATCTCGCTGACGCGGCTGTCGGCGGAATGATCGCGGTTATCGCCCATGAGGAAGACGTGGCCTTGGGGGATGCGGACCTCCGGCATGGTGTCGTGGAGTTGCGACAGATGGTCGATCACAAGGTAACTCGCGCCGTTGGGCAGGGTTTCACGCAAGAGAGGCAATTCGCAGACCGCCTTGCCGGAGACGCGGCGCGCCTGGAGGCCGGGAAAGGTGATCTCGTCGCACGGCTGGTTGGGATCGACCGCCAGTTCGAGCGGGGGTTCCACCTCCTGCGGGACGGGGTTGCCGTTGAGCACGATTCGGCCGTTCAATACCGCGATCCGGTCTCCAGGCAGCCCGACGACCCGCTTGATCAGATCCTCGCGCCGGTTGCGGGGGACGACGATGACGATGTCGCCATATTCGGGCGTCTTGCCCGCCACGCGCCAGTCCGCGCGCGGCAGCAGGTGGAAGCTGACCGAGGACCAGTTCCAGCCATAGGGATACTTGCTCACCACCAGCCGGTCGCCGACCAGCAGGTTGGGCATCATCGAGATCGACGGGATGTAGAACGGCTTGGCGATCAGGCTGTGGAAGCCCAGCACCGCCAGCAGCATCAGCGCCAGCCCGCGAATTTCCGCGAACCAGTCCACCTTGCTGTCGGTGTCGCGCCGGTTGACGTGGTGGATCGAATCGCCGGGGCGGTCGCCGAGCGGGTCTCTCATACCGGCCGCGCCTCGATCACGACGAAGGCCTGCGCCCAGGGATGGTCGTCGGTGAGGGTCAGGTGCACGATCGCATGATGCCCTTGGGGCGTGAGCGCCGCCAGCCGCTTCGCCGCGCCGCCGGTCAGCGCCAGCGTCGGCGCGCCGGTGATGGCGTTGACGACGCCGATGTCCTTCATGAACACGCCGGCGCGAAAGCCGGTGCCTACGGCCTTGGAGAACGCCTCCTTGGCCGCGAAGCGCTTGGCGTATGTCGCGGCTTTTGTGAGTTGGCGCCGCTTCGCCTTGGCGCGTTCGACATCGGTGAAAACGCGCCTCTCGAATCGCTCGCCGAAGCGGTCCAGCGATGCCTGGATGCGCTCTATGTTGCAGAGGTCCGAGCCGAGGCCGATGATCACCTCGTCCACCTCGGTCGGGTCCACCTCGGTCGGGCCCACTTCATCGGGCATCGTCCATCAGGTCGCGCATGCGGCGCACGGCACTCTCCAGTCCGGTGAAGATCGCTTCGCCGATGAGGTAATGCCCGATGTTCAGTTCCGCCAGTTGCGGAATCGCCGCGACGGGCTGGACGTTTTCATAGGTCAGCCCGTGCCCGGCGTGGGGCTCGACACCGTTCTTGGCGGCGAGCGCGGCCATGTCGGCGATGCGCTTCAGCTCCACCGCGACCGCCTCGCCTTCCGCGTGCGCATATTCGCCGGTGTGGAACTCCACCACCGGCGCGCCGAGCCGCATCGCCGCTTCGACTTGCGCCGGTTCGGGCGCGATGAACAGGCTGACGCGGATGCCGGCGTCGCGCAGCCGGCCGACGATCGGCGCGAGCTGGTTGTGCAGGCCGGCGGCGTCGAGCCCGCCCTCGGTGGTACGCTCCTCGCGCTTTTCGGGGACGATGCAGGCGGCGTGCGGAGCATGGCGCAGCGCGATCTCAACCATGTCGTCGGTCGCCGCCATTTCCAGGTTGAGCGGCAGGCCCGTGGCTTCCTGTACCCGGCGCAAGTCGTCGTCACGGATGTGGCGGCGATCCTCGCGCAAGTGCACGGTGATGCCATCGCCCCCGGCATGTGCCACGATTTCCGCCGCTCGGGCCGGATCGGGATGCGCACCGCCCCGCGCGTTGCGGATCGTCGCGACATGGTCGATGTTGACGCCCAATCGCAGGCGTCCGGGGCGCAGGATGTCCGACATGGCGATAGTTCTACGCCATGGTCCGGCTGCCCGGCTTGATCGCCGGGATCGCTGCCAGCTCCGGCGGCAGCTCGCCCGCCTCGAAAGTCGGGAAAGATATCTGGATCAGCGGGTGGAACGGGACGCCCAGATCGACCTCGCCGCCCGAACGGTCGACCAGCGCGCAGCCGGCGATGACCTTGCCGCCCGCCGCGTTGACCGCGGCGATCGCCTCGCGCGAGGATTTGCCGGTGGTGACGACGTCCTCGACCAGCAGCACCCGGTCGCCCTCGCTCACGCCGAAGCCGCGCCGGAATTCGAAAGTGCCCTCGGGCCGCTCGACGAACATCGCGTCGACGCCCAGCGCGCGGCCCATCTCGTGCCCTATTATGATGCCGCCCATCGCCGGCGAGACGACCTTGTCCACTTCGCGGCGCAAGTCGCGCGGCAGCTTGTTGGCGAGCGCGATGGCGAGGCGCGAAGCGCGGTCGGGGTTCATCAGCACGCGTGCGCACTGGAGATAATGGGCGCTGTGGCGGCCCGAAGAGAGCAGGAAATGCCCTTCGAGCAGCGCGTGGCTGGCGCGGAATTCGGCCAGAACCTCTTCGTCCTGCATTGGGAAAGCTTCCTTGACGGTCAATTTGCGCAAAAATGGCACGGGGACGCCGATATGTTTGGACCCCTTGTCAAAAATTCCCCTAGAGGCGCTTGAGACCCGCTGCAAGCGCGCGTATAGGCCCGCGCAAGGGGGGCATCGTCCCCGTCAATAACCGGCCAATAATCGGGGTAGGGAAGAAGCCGGCTTCTTCCGCCGACACAGGAAAACGAAAGCACGTTGACGATGATATTCGGCAGAAAAGCCCTTGCCGCGAGCCCATTGCTGAAGGCTCTCGCGTTGTCCTTCGCCCTTCTGGCGGCGCCCCATGGGGTGGCCGCCGCGGCTCCCGCCGCCGGTGCTCCGGCAGTCTCGGCCCCCGCCGCGCCGGCGATCGCCGGCGAGCAGACCGAAGCCGGCAAGGCGCAAGTCCCGGCGGTCGAGCAGCAGGCGGATGCGGTCTCGGGCGGCGAGGCCGGCGGCGATCCCCAGGCGACGACCAAGTTCCCGCGTATGAAGCCGACCGAGGGCAAGGGCATGCCGATCCCCGGCGCCATCGGCCTTCAGGACCAGTATTCGCCGATCGGCGAATACGGTCACTGGATGCACAACGCGATCCTGCTGCCGCTCACCGTGGCGATCTCCTTGCTGGTCCTCGCGCTTCTGCTCTGGGTGATCGTGCGCTACAACCGCCGCGCCAACCCGGTGGCGTCGAAGACCAGCCACAACACGCTGATCGAAGTGATCTGGACGCTGGTCCCGGTGCTGATCCTCGTCGGCATCGCGGTGCCCTCGATCGACCTGCTCGCCAAGCAGTTCACGCCCGCGCCGGCCAAGGCGCTGACCATCAAGGTCACGGGGAACCAGTGGTACTGGACATATTCGTATCCCGACAACGGCGAGTTCGAAGTGGTTTCGAACATGCTGAACATCCCGGGCGAGCCGATCATCAACAACGGCGTGCGCGAAGTCGGCACCGATCCCAGCGACGGTCCCTCGCACCTCGAAGTCGACAACCGCCTGGTGTTGCCCGTCGGTGAGAAGATCCGCATGCAGGTCACCGCCGCCGATGTCATCCACGCCTTCGCCATCCCCTCGCTCTGGTTCAAGATCGACGCCGTCCCCGGCCGGATCAACGAGCACGTGCTGGAGATCAAGGAGCCCGGCGTCTATTACGGCCAGTGCTCCGAACTGTGCGGCGCCAAGCACGGCTATATGCCGATCGCGATCGAGGCGCTGCCGCGCGCCCAGTTCAACGCCTGGGTCCTTTCGCAGGCCGGCGGTGTCATCGACGGCCAGAAGCCGGCCGCAGCTCCGGCCGCTACCGCACCGGCTGCCGCTGCTCCGGCGGCGGTCCCCGCCGTACCGGCAGCCGCTCCGGCCACCGCCGAAACCACTCCCGCCGCGTAAGCCCGAAAAAGCAGGACAGGGTCAGACATATCATGGCAACAACCGCACCCGACACCTTTCAGGGTCACGTCGACGATCACCACGGCCACACCGGCCACGATCACAAGCCGGCGTTCTTCGCCCGCTGGTTCATGTCGACCAACCACAAGGACATCGGCACTCTCTACCTGATCTTCGCCATCTTCGCCGGGATTATCGGTGGCGCGTTCTCGGGCATGATGCGGCTTGAGCTGGCGGAGCCGGGCATCCAGTACCTGGATACCTTCGCCCGCTGGTTCGGCGCGACCAATCCCGATTTCAACTCGACCCTGCACACCTGGAACGTGCTGATCTCGGCCCACGGGCTGATCATGGTGTTCTTCATGGTCATGCCGGCGATCATCGGCGGCTTCGGCAACTGGTTCGTCCCGCTCATGATCGGCGCGCCGGACATGGCGTTCCCGCGCATGAACAACATCTCGTTCTGGCTGACCGTCGCGGGCTTCTGCTCGCTGATGGTCTCGGCCTTCGTGCCGGGTGGCATGGGCAACGGCGCGGGCACGGGCTGGACCGTCTATGCACCGCTCTCGACCTACGGCTCGACCGGGCCGTCGGTGGACTTCGCGATCTTCTCGCTTCACCTTGCCGGCGCCGCCTCGATCATGGGCGCGATCAACTTCATCACCACCATCCTCAACATGCGTGCGCCGGGCATGACGATCCACAAGATGCCGCTGTTCGTGTGGTCGGTGCTGGTGACCGCGTTCCTCCTGCTGCTGGCGCTGCCGGTGCTGGCCGCCGCGATCACCATGCTGATCACCGACCGCAACTTCGGCACGACCTTCTTCGATCCGGCGGGCGGCGGCGATCCGGTGCTCTACCAGCACTTGTTCTGGTTCTTCGGTCACCCGGAAGTCTACATCATGATCCTGCCGGGCTTCGGCATCGTCAGCCAGGTGGTCGCCACCTTCTCCAAGAAGCCTGTGTTCGGCTATCTCGGCATGGCCTACGCCATGGTCGCGATCGGCGTGGTCGGCTTCATCGTGTGGGCGCACCACATGTATACGACCGGGCTGTCGGTGAACACGAAGATGTACTTCACCGCGGCGACGATGGTGATCGCGGTGCCGACCGGCATCAAGATCTTCTCGTGGATCGCGACGATGTGGGGCGGCAGCGTGGAGTTCAAGTCGCCGATGGTCTGGGCGATGGGCTTCATCTTCCTGTTCACGGTCGGCGGCGTGACCGGCGTGGTGCTGGCCAACGGCGGCGTCGACGACGTGCTGCACGACACATACTACGTGGTCGCGCACTTCCATTACGTGCTGTCGCTGGGTGCGGTGACCGCGCTGTTCTGCGGGTTCTACTACTGGTTCCCGAAGATGAGCGGCAAGATGCACAGCGAGTTTCTCGCACACGCGCACTTCTGGGTGTTCTTCATCGGCGTGAACACGATCTTTTTCCCGCAGCACTTCCTGGGCCTGCAGGGGATGCCGCGCCGCTATCCGGACTATGCCGAGGCGTACACGTACTGGAACCACATCTCGTCGATCGGCTACCTTATCATGGCCGCCTCGCTGGTGATCTGGTTCATCAACATCGTCTACGCCTACACCGCGGGCAAGAAGGCCGCCGGCAACTATTGGGGCGAAGGCGCGACGACACTGGAATGGACGTTGTCCAGCCCGCCGCCGTTCCACCAGTTCGAGACGCTGCCGGTGATCGAGGACAAGGGTCATCATTGATCCAAGAAAGCCCCTTCCGCCGTTCCCCGCTTTCGCGAGGACACGGGGCGGGGGCGGGGCGGGCCTGCCGGCCCTTCCCCAAAGCGCTATGTAGACGAGATGAAACAGGCCCACCCCCGACCCCTCCCGCAAGCGGGTGGGGAGAATGCGGCCCCCGGCCTTGCGGCGGGGATGCGTGCTCCGACCGACTGGCGCGATTTCTTCGCGCTGACCAAGCCGCGCGTGATGAGCCTGGTGATCTTCACGGGGCTTTGCGGACTGATCGCGGCGCCGGAGCGTATCCATCCCGTCCTGGCCTTCACCGCCATCTTGTGCATCGCCGTCGGCGCGGGCGGGGCGGCGGCGCTCAACCAGTGGTGGGAAGCCGACCTCGACGCCGGAATGCGCCGCACGTCGCAGCGCCCCCTGCCGGCCGGCCGCATGGACCGCCTGTCCGCGCGCGATTTCGGCGTGGCGCTGTCGGTGGGATCGGTCTTGTTGATGGGGCTCGCGATCGGCGGGCTGGCGGCGGCGATCCTGGCGGTCTCGATCTTCTACTACGCCGTGGTCTACACGATCTGGCTCAAGCCGCGCACGCCGCAGAACATCGTCATCGGCGGGGGAGCAGGCGCGTTCCCGCCCCTGATCGGCTGGGTCGCCGCGACTGGCGAGATCACGCTGATGCCGGTGGTGCTGTTCGCGATCATCTTCTTCTGGACGCCGCCGCATTTCTGGGCGCTCGCGCTGTTCGTGCAGAGCGACTACGCCAAAGTCGGCATCCCGATGATGCCAGTGGTTGCCGGCGAGCGCTCTACCCGCCGCCAGATCCTGATCTACGCCGTGCTGCTGCTGCCGCTCAGCATGCTGCCGTGGTTTATCGGCGGGACCGGTGCGATCTACGGCGTGAGCGCGGCTGCGCTGTCCCTGCTGTTCCTGGCGCTGTCGGCGCGGGTGGGCTTTCGCGTCCGCACCGGTGAGGACGACACGATGAAACCGGAGAAGCAGCTTTTCGCTTATTCGGTGATATACCTGTTCGCGCTGTTCGCGGCGCTGGTCGTCGATCGCGTGGCACCTGTCGTTTGAACAAGGCTGAAGCAATGAATCCGACCCCCGATCACGACCGCATCCGCCGCAGCCGCAACCGCGTGCTCGGCCTGCTGCTGGGCGGCTTCGCGGTGCTGATCTTCTTCATCTCGCTCGCCAAGATGACCTGAGCCGATGAGCGTCGCCCATAACCGCAGGGTCGCCCTCACGGCGCTTGGCGTGGCCGCCAGCATGCTTGGCCTGGGCTTCGCGTCGGTGCCGCTCTATAGGCTGTTCTGCCAGGTGACCGGTTTCAACGGCACCACCCAGCGCGTGGACGAGGCGCAGGCGGCGACCGTCGCGGTTTCCGAAAGGACCATGTCGATCCGCTTCGACGCCAATGTCGAGCGCGGCATGCCCTGGACCTTCAAGCCGCTCCAGACAGTCGATACGGTCCCCATCGGTGGGCGCGACATGGCGATCTTCACCGCCCGCAACGACAGCGACAAGCCGTTGACGGGCACCGCCAGCTTCAATGTCGAGCCGGCGCAGGTGGGCAAGTATTTCAACAAGATCCAGTGCTTCTGCTTCACCGAGCAGACGTTGAAGCCGGGGCAGGAAGTGCGGATGCCGGTGCTCTATTTCGTCGATCCGGCGATCCTCAACGATCCCGACACCAGGGACGTCGAGCAGATCACGCTGAGCTACACTTTCCATCCCTCGCTCGCCGATGCGAAGGGGCTGGACCGCACCGGATCGGGAAGTTAAGGGCAAATCCGATTTTGCCGGATCGGTCCGCCCGATCCGGCGCGCAATAGGACGATCACACAGTTACGATCATTTAGGGGACGCTGGGCAGATGGCCGGAACCAAGAACCACGATTATCATATCCTGCCCCCCAGCATCATGCCGCTGATGGGCTCGATCTTCGCGCTGGTGATGACCAGCGGGGGCGTGCTGTTCATGCACGACAATCCGGCGGGCAAGTACGTGCTGCTGCTGGGTTTCGCCGGCGTGCTCTACACGATGTATTCGTGGTGGACGCAAGTCGTGCGCGAAGCCCACGCGGGCGATCACACCCCGGTGGTGCAGCTGCACCTGCGCTACGGCATGATCCTGTTCATCGCTTCGGAAGTGATGTTCTTCGTCGGCTGGTTCTGGGCATTCTTCGACTTCTCGCTGTTCCCGTCCGAACTGGCCGAGCCGGTGGCGGGCATGTGGCCGCCCAAGGCGGTCGAGGCGGTGCTCGATCCGTTCGACCTGCCGCTGCTCAACACGCTGATCCTGCTGTGCTCGGGCACGACCGTGACCTGGGCGCACCACGCGCTGATCCACGGCGATCGGGAAGGCCTCAAAAAGGGCCTGTGGCTGACGATCCTGCTCGGCATGCTGTTCACCTCGATCCAGGCTTACGAATACGCACACGCGCCGTTCGCCTTCGGCACCAATACCTATGGTTCGGCCTTCTACATGGCGACCGGGTTCCACGGCTTCCACGTCCTCGTCGGCACGATTTTCCTGATCGTCTGCCTCAAACGCGCCTACAACGGCGATTTCACCCCGCGCCAACACTTCGGCTTCGAGGCGGCGGCGTGGTACTGGCACTTCGTCGACGTGGTGTGGCTGTTCCTGTTCGTCGCCATCTACGTCTGGGGCGGCTGGGGCGCGCCGATCCACTGATCGGCAGGCACCGAGCGTCCAATGGACGGATCGCAAGATCACCAGAGAGGGCGGCCCGGCATCGTTCGGGCCGCCCTTTTCGGTTTGTGCCCGGCCTGCGGCTCGCGGAGCTTGTTCGAAGGGCTGGCGACATTCGCACCGCGTTGCCGCGCCTGCGGACTGGATTTCGCCAGGTTCAACGTGGGCGACGGGCCGGCAGCGTTCCTGACGCTGATCGTCGGCGCGCTGATCGTCGGGCTGGCGCTGTGGCTTGAGGTCGCGGCCGATCCTCCGTTCTGGGTCCATGTCGTGCTGTGGGTGCCGATCACCAGCGCCGCGGTGATGTGGGGCCTGCGCGCGGGCAAGGCGGCTTTGCTGGCGGCGGAATACCGGCGCGGTGCGGGCGAGGGGCGGATGAAGGGCGAATGATGCCTCGCCCGCCGATCATCCCGACCATCATCGTCCTCGGCGCGGTCGGCGTCATGATCTGGCTCGGCCTGTGGCAGCTGGAGCGGCGCGAGCAGAAGGCGGCGTTGCTGACGCGCTATCATCAGGCGGTGGCGATGTCGGCCGAGGTGCCGTTCCCGGCCGACGATGCCCGGGCGGAAACCATGCTTTACCGCCACGCCCGGCTGACGTGCGCCAGGCCCTCGAACCTCTCGTCGATGGCGGGGGCCAACGCCGAGGGCGATCCCGGTCTGGCCGTGACCGCCGAATGCGACCTGGGCCAGGGCAACCGGACCACTGTCGTCCTCGGCTGGTCGCGCGCGCCGGTCACGCCCGATTGGCGCGGCGGAGAAGTGCGCGGCGTGATCGCGCCGCCGGATCGCAACGGCCCGCGCCTGATCGCCGCCTTGCCGCTCGCCGGGCTCGAGGCCAACGCGCTGCCCGATCCGTCGGACATTTCCGACAACCACCTCGCCTATGCGGTGCAGTGGTTCTTCTTCGCCGCGGCGGCGCTGGTGATCTACGCGCTGGCCCTTGCGCGGCGCGCGCGCAAATAGGCGCGCCTACTTGTAGAACCCGTCCCGCAAGCGGATGCCGTGCTCGATCCAGACCTTGAGCAGGCAGATGAAGTGCGACCAGCCCATGCAGTTGCCATAGCTCATGTCCAGCCCGGCCTGGGTCTCCGGCCAGCCCGATTCGCCGATCTCGATCCGGGTGCGGCCGTCGCCGGTGTCGGTGAACAGCATGGTCACTTCGGTCTCGACCGCGCCTTCGGGCCGGTGGGGATCGTCATCGAGCCCCCAGCGGAGCACGATGCGTTCGTCCCGCACGACTTCGACAACCTCCACCGGAAAGGCTCCGGGAAAGTCGGCGAAGTCCCAGGTGGCGCGCGCGCCTTGCTCCAGCCGCCCGTGCGCGCCGCCGGTGGCGAAGTAGGCGGAGAGCCTGGCGGGATCGACCACCGCCTCGAACACCTCGCCGACGGGCCTGGCGATGATGCCGAATGCGGTGAACTTCAGGTCCATGGCGGTCTCCTCCCGGCGATAGACTCATTCCGCTTCTCATCGAACCGGAACGAGTCCGCATATCCTTTGCTTGCCGTGATTTCCGAGCCGGCAGGTGATTCCACCCGCCTCGAAATCACTCTAATGAAGCGCCGCCGATGTGGCATCAAGCCTTTCCTTTGCGTTCGGTCGGCGCTAACCGCACCCCGCACAACGGAAGGCGATATGGAATACGTCAGCACCAGAGGAAGCGCGCCGGCGCTCGACTTCGAAGGCGCCACGCTCGCGGGCCTCGCATCGGACGGCGGGCTTTACCTGCCGCGCGAATGGCCGCGCTTCCCGGCCGAGGAGATCGCGGGCTTTGCCGGGCTGCCCTATGCGGAACTCGCGGCGCGGGTGATGCGGCCGTTCGTCGGAGACTCGCTGACGCCCGAGCGGCTGCGCGCGCTGTGCGTGCAGGCTTACGGCCGGTTCCACCACAAGGCGGTCACGCCGCTCAAGCAGCTGGACGAGCAGCAATGGCTGCTGGAGCTGTTCCACGGGCCGACCCTGGCGTTCAAGGACGTGGCGCTGCAACTGCTGGGCCTGCTGTTCGAGGAATTCCTCCAGCGCTCCGGCCGCAACCTGACGATCGTCGGCGCGACCTCGGGCGACACCGGATCGGCGGCGATCGACGCGGTGGCGGGGCGCGACAACGTCTCTATCTTCATGCTCCACCCCAAGGGCCGGGTCAGCGACGTGCAGCGCCGCCAGATGACGACGGTGCTGGCGCCCAACGTCCACAACATCGCCATCGAAGGCAGCTTCGACGATGCACAGGCGATGGTGAAGCGCATGTTCAACGACACCGCGATGACCGGGCGCTTCGCCATCGGCGCGGTGAACTCGATCAACTGGGCGCGGCTGATGGCGCAAGTGGTCTACTACTTCGCCGCCGGGGTGCAACTGGGCGCGCCGCACCGCAAGGTGGCGTTCTCGGTGCCGACGGGCAATTTCGGCGATGTCTTCGCCGGCTATGTCGCGGCACGGATGGGCCTGCCGATAGAGCGGCTGATCGTCGCCACCAACGTCAACGACATCCTCCACCGCGCGCTGTCGAGCGGGGACTATTCGACCGGAACGGTGACGCCGACCGCCGCGCCTTCGATGGACATCCAGGTCTCGTCCAACTTCGAGCGGCTGCTGTTCGACCTGGGCGGCCGCGACGGCAAGGCCTTGGCCGAGCAGATGGCGGGCTTCGAGCGCGACAAGGCGATGCAGCTCACCAATGCGCAGCGGGCCAATCTTGCCGAAGGCGGCGCGGCGGCGCTGTTCTCGAGCGCGCGCGCCGACGCCGACGACATGATCCGCGCGATCCGCTGGGGGTGGGAGAACTGCGGCGAGCTGATCGACCCGCATACCGCCTGCGGCCTCCATGCGGCGCGGACATCCGGGATCGATCCGGCGGTGCCGGTGGTGACGCTGGCAACGGCGCATCCCGCCAAGTTCCGCGACGCGGTCGAGCGGGCGACCGGGCAGCGTCCCGACCTGCCGTCGCGCGTCGGCAACCTGTTCGAACGCGAGGAGCGCTGCGCCGGCCTGCCGGGCGACTATGCCGCGGTGGCCGAGTACGTGGCGGCGCATGCCGTGCCGAAAGGCTGATGGCCGAACTGACCCAGGCACCGCTGGTCCTGACGGGCGAGGGCTGGCGGGATTACGGCCTGATCGATTCCGGACATGGCCGCAAGCTGGAGCGTTACGGCGCGTTCCGCTTCATCCGGCCCGAGCCGCAGGCGATGTGGTCGCCCCAATTGTCGCACTGGGACGCCGATGGCGAGTTCGTTCCCGGATCGGACGAGGACGGCGGCGGCCGGTGGCAATTCGACACGCCCGTCCCGCGCGAAGGCTGGCCGCTCGCCTGGCAGGATGTGACGTTCACCGCGCAATGCACCCCCTTCCGCCACCTCGGCTTCTTTCCCGACATGGCCCCGGTGTGGGACTGGATGCGCGACCAACTGGTCCTCCCCCCTGGCGGGGAGGGGGATCAGGCGAAGCATGGTGGAGGGGGCTCTCGGCCAAACGCGGCGCCCGATCGCGAGCCTCCTCCGTCAGGCGCCGGCGCGCCTGCCGCCTCCCCGTTCCGGGGAGGATCCAGCACCCTCAACTTGTTCGGTTACACCGGCGTCGGCACGCTGGCGCTGTCGGCTTGCGGGCCGGTCACCCACGTCGATGCCTCGAAGAAGTCGGTCGCGCAGGCACGCGAGAACGCCGCGCTTTCGGGCATGGAAGACCGGCCGATCCGCTGGCTGGTGGACGACGCCGCCAAGTTCGCCGCGCGCGAGGTGCGGCGGGGAAAGCGTTACGACGGGATCATCCTCGATCCGCCCAAGTTCGGTCGCGGGCCGGAGGGCGAGGTCTGGCGGCTGGAGGAGGGACTCCCCGGCCTCGTCGCCGATTGCCGCCGGCTGCTCGATGCCGACAGCCGCTTCCTGTTCCTGACGGTCTACGCCGTGCGCATGTCCTCGCTGGCGCTCGCCGGGCTGCTGCACGAAGCGTTCGCCGATCTTCCGGGCGCGATAGAGCATGGCGACCTCGCGGTTCGCGAGGACGAACCCGGCTCGGAAAAGCAGGCGCGCCTGCTCCCGACCGCGATCTTCGCGCGGTGGCGGAATCCGTCCACAGGCTTGTGAACGGCTGACGCATACCTGAAACATTGCGCGTTCATGACGCGGCTTTGACAGAGGGTGTGTCAGGAGTGCGAGTGTGACGACAGTGATGCGAACCGAAGGCGTGGCGGCCGCTTATGACCGCTGGGCGCCGGTTTACGATCTCGTTTTCGGCAACGTTTTCAAGAGCGGACGGCAACAGTCGATCGAAGCGGCGGAAGCCGCGGCGGGCGTCCTGGGCGGACGCATCCTGGAAGTCGGGCTGGGCACCGGCATCTCGCTGCCCCAGTATTCGCGGCGCAACCGGCTGGTCGGGGTCGATATCTCCGATTCGATGCTCGACAAGGCGCGCGAGCGGGTGCGCACCCTGGGTCTCGACAATGTCGAGGCGATCGAGGTGATGGACGCCGAGGCGCTGCGCTTCGAGGATGACAGCTTCGACGTGATCGTCGCGCAATATGTCGTCACCGCCGTGCCCAATCCGGAGCGGGCGCTCGACGAGTTCGTCCGCGTGCTGAAACCGGGCGGAGAGATCGTCATCACCACCCGCATCGGCGCCGACAAGGGCCTGCGCGGCGGCATCGAGAAATTCATCATGCCGGTGACCAGCCGGCTGGGCTGGCGCACCGAGTTTTCGTGGGACCGCTATGAAGCGTGGGCGCGGACCAATCCGCGCGTGCGCCTGGTCGAGCACCGGCCGCTGCCGCCGCTTGGCCATTTCTCGCTGATCCGCTATGGCAAGACCGCCGGCTGAACTCCCCTTTTCATAGCATGGATACCGCAATGACACGTTTTCGTGAGCAGCTTCGTGAACAGCGCTGGGACGACCACCGCTATTACCACCACAGCCTGGTCAACCAGAGCCTGCACTTCATCAGCGCCACGACCTTCCTGGTCGCCTACGTGATCGTGTGGAGCCAGCCGGCGCTGGCGGCGCTGCTGGCGTGGGGCGTGGCGATGACCAGCCGCCAGGCGGGGCATTTCTTCTTCGAACCCAAGGATTACGACCACGTCAACGATTGCACGCACGAGCACAAGGAAGAGATCAAGGTCGGCTACAATCTGGCGCGCAAGGTCGTGCTGATGGGCCTGTGGGCGCTGACCCCGGTCGCCCTGTACTTCGACGAGAGCTTCTTCGGCGTGTTCGCGCCCTACGGGACGCCGGCGGAATACTTCAACCATCTCGGGCTGATCTGGCTGGCGCTCGGCGCGGGCGGACTGGTGTTCCGCGTGGTGCACCTGTTCTTCATCCGCGACATCGAGACCGGCCTCGTCTGGGGCGCGAAGATCGTGACCGATCCGTTCAACGACTTCCGCCTCTACTGCCGCGCTCCGGGGCAGCTCGTGCGCCAGCGCATCGAGGTTCGCCGCCAGTCGAAGGCGGGTTGAGGGGTATCCAGGCCGCCCCCTTTCGTCGCCACTTCGTCATTGCGAGGCCGCAGGCCGAAGCAATCCAGGGCGGTTCCGCATCGCCCTGGATTGCCGCGCGGCTTCGCCGCTCGCAATGACGAAATATTGGTCGGTCAGCCCTACCTCGCGTGCGATGACATCGTATCGAATCGTCATCCCCCTTTTCCGAGTTTGTCGAAGGCGGGTTGAGGGAGAGCCCTGTTCTCCCCCTCCTCTTCAGAGGAGGGGGCCGGGGGGTGGTGGAGGCACGGAGAGACGTTGGCTTCCACCAGCGATGCGTGCCGCATCGCCACCACCCCTAACCCCTTCTCTTCAGAGGAGGGGAATGGACTGCCGCCTACTCCGGCCCACGTCTACCCCCAGCCCCCTACCCCAGCCGATGCCGGATGACCTCGCTCACCAGCCGCCGCTTCAGCGTCTTGCCGAGCCCGCCTTCGGGCTGCCACCACCAGCCGTCCGCCTCCATCGCATGCGCGGCGGCGACGAAACGGTCGGCCACTTCCTCGAACGCGGCATCGTCGAAGGCCAGGCTGAAGATCAGGCGGCCCGATCCCACCCAGCTCAGCGCCAGACCCTGCGCTTTCAAGTAGAACTGGAGCATCCAGTGATAGCGCGACGCCTGCGTGAACCACACCGTCCAGATCGTCCCCAGGTTGGTGAGCCGCACCGGCAGGTCGCCCGCTTCCAGCCGGGCGTTCAGCCCCTCGGCGCGCGCGTTCCAGGTCTCGTCCAGCCCGGTGTAGGCCGCGCGCGCCCGCGGAGTCTCCATGTGGCGCAGGAACGCGTCCATCGCGCCCATGACGTAAGGGTGCGAGTTGAATGTGCCGCGGGCGAAGCAGATGTCGGCGGGCCGTTCGGGCTTGTAGCGCTTCATCAGCGCCGCCTTGCCGGCCAGCACGCCGACCGGCAGTCCGCCGCCCAGCGTCTTGCCGTAAGTGATCATGTCGGCCTCGACGCCGAAATACTCGCACGCGCCGCCCGGAGCGAGGCGGAAGCCGGTGAAGACCTCGTCCATGATCAGCACGATCCCGGCCTCGCGGCAGGTGCTCGCCAGGCGTTGCAGCCATTCGGCATAGTCGCGATGCGCCACGCGGCCGTCGGTACGGCCGGAGACCAGCGTGGAATCGCCCGGCGCCTGCCGGTTGGGATGCAGCGCCTGCAGCGGATTGACCAGGACGCAGGCGATATTCCTGCGGGTGGCGAGGACCTTGAGGCTCTTCTCGCTCATGTCGGCCAGGGTGTAGGTCGTCTCGGCCGGCACCGGGTTGCCGATGCCGGGCTGCACGTCGCCCCACCAGCCGTGGTAGGCGCCGGCGAAGCGGACGAGGTGGCTGCGCCCGGTATGATAGCGCGCCAGCCGCACCGCCTGCATCACCGCTTCGGTGCCCGACATGTGGAACGACACGGCGTCGAGGCCGGACACCGCCTTGATCCGCTCGACGTTGTCGGCGACCAGCGGGTGCAGTCCGGCGAGTGTCGGGCCGAGCGCGTCGGTCGCCTCGATCCCTTCGCGCACCATCGCGCGGTAGGCGTCGACGCCGAGCAGGTTGACGCCGTAGGAGCCGGTCAGGTCATGGAACGTGTTGCCGTCGATGTCGGTGAGGGTGACGCCCTGGGACCGCTCGTAGAAACTGGTCTGGGGCAGGTGCTCGCGCACCACCGGGCTGAACTGGAAGGGTACGCGGTAGGCGCCGGTGAAATCGATGTCGGGAATGGAATCGCGCATTCCGGCGGTGAGGGCGGCGGTCTTGGGATAGCGCTGGGCGTAAAGCGCGGTGAGCCGCTCGAACCCGGCCTCGCGCCGCGCGGCGATCTCGACCGGGGCATCGTCGGCACGGAAGAACTCGTCCCGCTCGAAGGCGTAGCCCGGCATCAGCCCGGCGGCGCGCTTGGCCATGCGCGCGTGTCCGGCGAGCGAGCGGTGCTTGGCGCGCGACAGCGTGAGGCGCGCCGCGACTTTGTCGGCCGCCCACGCTCCGCCCAGCGTTGCCAGGACTCCCAGTATCGGCGACTTTCCGTTCAAGGCCATGTTCCTGCCCGTGCTCCTGCGATGCGCGGAGGGCCGGCCCTGTGAGCCTGCGCTCCATGATGGGACGCCTTGCCGCGCAGGAGGACCTGAACTTCCTCCTCACCAACCGGATCCCGCGCGCCTTGCTCACCCGGTTGATGGGTCGGTTCAGCAAGATCGAGCACCCGGCGGTCGCGGCCGCGTCGATCGCCCTATGGCGCTTTTTTTGTGACGTTGATCTGACAGATGCCGCCGAAAAGAGGTTCGGCAGCCTGCACGCCGCCTTCATCCGCAACCTCAAGCCCGGAGCGCGGGCGGTGGATGCCGATCCTCTCGTCGTCACCTCGCCCTGCGATGCCATCGTCGGCGCGCATGGCCGGATCGAGGCGGGGCAGGCGTTGCAAATCAAGGGCGCGGCCTATCCGATCGCGGAGCTGCTGGGTTGCAATGCCGATGCAATGGCGTTGCGAAACGGCTGGTTCGTGACCCTGCGGCTGACCGCCGGGATGTATCACCGCTTCCACGCGCCGCACGATCTGGTGGTCGAACAGCTGCGCTACATCGCGGGCGACACCTGGAACGTCAATCCCATCGCATTGAAACGCATAGAGAAACTGTTCTGCAAGAACGAGCGCGCGCCGATCGCGGTGCGGCTTGAGCAGGGCGGCCACCGGCTGATCCTGGTCCCGGTGGCGGCGGTCCTCGTCGCCAGCATCCGCCTGCCGTGGCTCAAGCCCGACAGCAGCGTCAGGACCGGCGGAGAGCGGATCGAGCCCTGTAACGCGCGGTTTTCCAAGGGGGAGGAGATGGGCTGGTTCGAGCATGGCTCCACCATCGTCGTGCTCGCCCCGCCGGAAGTCGCGCCGGTTCCCGGCCTCGTCGACGGCGCCATGATCCGCATGGGAGAGCCGCTGCTGCGCTTGCCGGGCTGATTCTCGCCGGACTGGACTCGACGGCCGTCAGGTGCCATCGCGCGGGCTTTCTCCATACCCGCACACCGCCGAAAGACCCGCCTTGGCCGACAGCCTGATCCTCGAAGTCGCCGAATTCGAAACCGACGTCCTCACCGGGATCTACTCGGAAGAGACCGGCAATCCGCAGCCGCTGCGGATAACCGTCTCGGCACGGATGAAGCCCGCCGATCATTTCGCGCCCGACACGCCGCTCAGCGCCAGCAAGAATTACATGGACCTGAAGTTCGCCGCGACCGAGGCGCTTCCGGCCGGCGTGCACTTCAAGCTGATCGAGGCGGTTGCCGATCACATCTGCGAGACGCTGTTCGTGCAGGACAGGCGGGTGGAAGCGGTGACGGTGAAGATCGTCAAGCTGGCGATCAGCGAGAACGGCGAGAAGATCGGCATGACCCTGACTCGCGAGCGGCGCTGATGGCGGGCGGGACGGTGCCGTTCCGCGTCGGCCCGCTGCCGGCCGAGGCCATGGCGGCATCGGTGCAATTCCACGCCGAAGTGCTTCCCCGCCTGCTGATGGTGCTGGAGGTCGGGGCCCGCAGTGCGACCCTGGTGTTCGATCCGGCCGATCACACCCACACCGGATGGCGCCTCGCCGTCGTGCAGCAACTCGCGCGCAGGCACGCCCCGGTCCGGATCAATGCGATCGCGTCCGGCGATGAAGCGGCGATTGCCGCCACCTTGGAATACATCGCAGCGGCCGATGGACTGACCGGCCAACTTCTGCCAGTAATTGGAATCGGAACGGACAAAGTACCATATAGCAGCCATGACGATGCCAGCGCCTCTCGTTGACCAGTTCCAGCGTCGCATAACTTATCTGCGGCTTTCGGTGACGGATCGCTGCGACTTGCGCTGCGCCTATTGCATGCCGGAGCGCATGACCTTTCTGCCCCGCAAGGACGTCCTGACGCTGGAGGAGTTGCATGACCTTGCGCTCGGCTTCATTGATCGGGGGATCACCCGGATCCGCCTGACCGGCGGCGAGCCTCTGGTCCGCCGGGACATGATGGACCTGATGCGCGCGCTCGGCCGCAAGGTGGGGGATGGCCTGGACGAACTGACCATGACCACCAACGGCACGCGTCTGGCGGAATTCGCGGACGATATCGCGGCCTCGGGCGTGAAGCGCATCAATGTGTCGCTCGACACGCTGGATCGCGGGACCTTCGCCAGCCTGGCCCACCGCGATTCGCTGCCGCAAGTGCTCGACGGTCTTCGCGCGGCGAAGGAAGCGGGCCTCAAGGTCAAGCTCAACACGGTGGCGCTGAAGGGCGTGAACGAGGAGGAGATCCCGCAGGTCATCGCCTGGGCGCACGGCCAGGGCTTCGATTCCACCCTCATCGAAGTCATGCCGCTCGGCGAGGTGGAGGAGGACCGCTTCGATCACTACCTGCCGCTTGTCACGGTGCGCGACAGTCTGGAGCGGCGCTGGACGCTCACCCCCAGCGACCATCGCACCGGCGGCCCGGCGCGCTATTTCGACGTGGCGGAAACCGGTGGCCGGCTGGGCCTGATCACCCCGTTGACCAACAATTTCTGCGAAGGCTGCAATCGCATCCGGGTGACCGCGACCGGCCAGCTCTACGCCTGCCTGGGCGGCAACGAGCGGGTGGACTTGCGCGAGGCCCTGCGGTCCGACGACCCGCAAGGCCGGCTGGCCGAGGCGCTGAACCTGGCCATGCGGATCAAGCCCGAGCGGCATCATTTCGCCATTGACCGCCGTGGCGGCGCACCGGCGGTGCCGCGCCACATGTCGATGACCGGGGGCTGACCCGGTGCCTCTGAAGCTGGTCTTCCTGGGTCGGCTGGAAAGCGTCGCCGGGGAAGCCGAACGCACGGTGGATACGGTGACGACGCTTGCCGAGTTGCTTTCAGGTTTCGCACCCGCCCTGGCGGGCGCGGTCTCGGGCGAGAGGGTCCGGGTAGCGGTCAATGGCCGGCTGGTGAACGACCGCGCCGCCCAGCACTTGCGCGACGGAGACGAGGTGGCTTTCCTGCCCCCCGTCAGCGGAGGCTGACATGACGGCGGACGTGCGTTTGCTTCTCGATGGGTTCGATCCCCCCGCCGAACTGGCCGCATTCACCGCCGCGCACCCCGGATCGGGCGGCATCGTCAGCTTCGTCGGGCAAGTGCGGGCGGGCGATGGGGTCGAGGCGCTGGAGCTCAGGCACTACGCGCCGCTCACCCTGCCGGGGATGCGCGCGCTGGCGGATACGGCACTAGGCCGCTGGACGCTGGACGGCCTGACTATCCTCCATCGCGCCGGAATCATGGTTCCCGGCGATCCGATCGTGATGGTCGCGGCAGCCGCGCGCCATCGCCGCGACGCCTTTGCCGCCGCCGATTTCGCGATGGATCACCTCAAGAGCGACAGCTGGTTCTGGAAGCGGGAAAAGGCGGGCGGCGAATGGCGTTGGATCGAGCCGCGCGAGAGCGATTTCGCCGATATCGCCCGTTGGCAGTAGGGCCTTAGCGTGATTTCGAGGCAGGTGGAATCACCTGCCGGCTCGGAAATCGCGGTGAACAAAGGATATCCGGGTTCGTTCCGGTTCAATCTGAGCCGGAACGAGCCTACCCTCCGCCGAGGACTCTCAACACCCGGTCCTGTTCCTCCACCCAGGCGGCGACCCGGTCGCGGGCGGCGGCCAGCGCTTCGGCGGTCGGGCTGACCGTTTCGGCATGGGCAAGCCGCTCGTCGGCGTAGAGCCGGTCAAGCTCGGCCAGGGAGATCGTCGCGCGCGAACGTGCTGCTTCGAGATCGGCAAGAGCGATTTGCTCCTCGGTCCAGCTTTCGCTGCCCGCCGCCGCTCGCTCACCGTTGGCGAGCGCGCGCTGGGTAGCGGAGCGCCGCGCCGAGAACTGGGCGTTGGCTTCCCGGGCCTCGCTCACCAGTTGGACGATCCGCGAATCGAGATCGGCGCTGAGCGGGGGCAACGCGGGCTGCGTCGCCGCCTCGACCGGCTGGGCCCGCGCCGTCACGCGCTCGGCGTCGCGGCGCGCCAGCGAGGGGTATCCGCCTGCCGCATCCGAGGCGCATGCGGTGAGAGCGAGCACGGCGCTGAGCGGGGCGACGAGCCCCGGAAACGGGGGCGGGGCGGGCGTGGTCGTGCGTTTCATGACGCATCAATAGCATGGCGCCGCCATTTCGCGAGGGCCGTCAGGAAGAGCGCGATCCCCGGTTGACAGAAATGGGACCTTCGACTAACCGCACCTCTCTTCCGGGCCCCCGCTTGTTTGCGGGATGTCCGGCGCGCCGCTCGTTCGGGTCATTCCGCAAATCGGATGACTGGCAGGCGGCTCTCAATAGCTTTCGGGCACTGGATTTAGGTAGGGTACGATGTTCGCAATTGTGCGCACGGGCGGCAAGCAATACCGGGTTGCCGCCGGAGACAAGATCGCTGTCGAGAAGCTGGCCGGAGAAGCCGGTGACAAGATCAGCCTGGGCGACATCCTGCTCGCCGGCAACGATGGCGAACTGGCCGACGTGTCCAAGGTGACGGTTTCGGCCGAGATCATCGCGCAAGCGAAGTCGGAAAAGGTCACCGCGTTCAAGAAGCGCCGTCGCCACAACTATCGCCGCAAGCTTGGCCATCGCCAGCAGATGACGCTGCTGCGCATCCTGGAAGTGGGCGGCGCCAAGAAGGCGGCGTCGAAGGCTGCGGCCGCAAAGCCGGCCGAGGCACCCGCGGCCGAGACCGCCCCCGCCGCGGCGCAAGATTCGGAGTAAGCGAAATGGCACACAAGAAAGCAGGCGGTTCGTCGCGCAACGGCCGCGACTCGGAAAGCAAGCGCCTTGGCGTGAAGAAGTTCGGCGGCGAAGCGGTCCTTGGTGGCAACATCATCGTCCGCCAGCGCGGCACGCGCACGTATCCGGGCGTCAACGTCGGCATCGGCCGTGACCACACGCTGTTCGCGCTCGCGAACGGCCGCGTCCGCTTCCACACCGGCAAGCTCGGCCGCAAGTACGTGTCGGTGGACATGATGGCAGAAGCCGCCGAATAGCCGGATGGTCGATACAGGGCCGTCCAGATGGGATGGCCCGCCGGGCGCTTGAAGCACCGGCACTGCAAGGGAGAAGGGCCAGGCCCGTCTCCCTTTTTCATTTCTCCCTTATCGCTGGCGTCCGGATAGCGGCAATCGTGCGCGCTTCTCCGAATGCCGTAACGACACTGTCACGCGGTGCGCCTAAGCGCACGTGCGGGGCGGATGAGTGGAGATGCAAGATGTTCATTCGCAGCGAACGGCTGTTCCTGAGACCCGTGTGGCCGGAAGATCAAGACGAAGTCCTGGCACTGCTGGCGCACGCCGGCGAGAGAGGGGACCGGGCCGCCGCCCAGATGCGCCGGGCGCCTGACCCCCGCTATCCCTGTTTCCTCGTGACGCTGCCGGGTCCCCATGGCGCGATGATCGTCGGCACGCTCTGCCTCGGCCGTGAGGGGGGAGAGGTCCGCCTCTCCTGCGTGATAGCCCCTGCCCATCGCGGCGCGGGGTTCGAGATCGAGGCGGTGCGGGCGTCGCTGCCGCTGGCGTGCCTGCTCGGCCATCGTCAGGTCGTGGTCGGCACCGATGGAGCGATGCCCGAGCCTGCCGGCAAGATCGATCTGGGTCACGATTGCGGCGGCGGCTGGCACGACGACATGCCGCCGCTGCTGGCAGCCTGACGGAGACCAGCGGCGAACGGAGCGTACAATCCTGTCCGCCGCAAGCGGCCACCGTTCCGGCGAAGAGCGCGCGCGGCCGGCAAGATTGGTGATAGATACAGGCAACGATCGGTATTTCGGAGAGCGGCTCTATGTTTCTCAGAACCGAAAGGCTCTTGCTCAGGCCCGCATGGCCCGACGACATCGATGACTTTGCCGCCCTTCTGGCCGAAGAGCAGGCTCAGGCCGATGCCTATCCCTTCCGGTTGCCGGACAGCGTGGAGAAAGTGCGGCGGGTGATCGCGCTCTCGCACGACCGGCATTTGCCCCATCTGCTCATTGATTTGCCCACCGACGGGCGGCTGACCCTGATCGGGGGCATCAGCCTTTCGCCGGACCGCTCGGAGGTGGAACTGCGGTATTTCATCGCGCCCGCTTGGCGGGGCAAGGGATATGCCACCGAAGCGGCCAGTGCCTTGCTGGGACAGGCCTGGATGCTGGGCCATTCGCATGTCATCGCCACGCATTTCGACGGCAATTCCCGGGCCGGCGATGCTCTGGCCAGGGCCGGCTTCCGCAAGACCGGCGAAACCCGGCTTCGCTACAATGCCTCGCGCGGGACCGCGTCGCCGGCGCTGGTGCGCGTCGCCGAACGCCCGCAGGCCGCGTGACTTGCTTCAGGCCTGTAGTGATTTCGAGGCAGGTGGAATCACCTGCCGGCTCGGAAATCATGGCAAACAAAGGATATCTGGCCTCGTTTCGGTTCAATCTGAACCGGAACGAGTCTAGGCCAGCCAGGATGGCGTGACCGACGGGCCGATGTCCTCGACGCGCAAGTGGTCGATGGCCCACCCAAGTTCAGGATAGACGGCGCGGCGGCGCTTTTCGTCCGACGCGTCGAGCGGCACGACGATCAGCCGCCGGTTCACTTTCTGTCGCCAGTTCATCCGCGCGGTGTTTTCCTGCCCGACGTAGCAGCCCTTGGTGAAGCTGACGCCATTGAGTTCGGCCGCATTGCATTCCAGCCACAGGGTCTGGTCGCTTCCCAGCTCGGTCCGGCCTTCCGGCACGCCGTGGGTGAGCCGGTGCGCCAGCCATGCGCCGTCCGCCGCCTCGTCCGCCGGTTCGGCCGGGGCGATCCAGCGTTCGCCCAGCGCGGGCAGTCGCGGATCCGGGGCGGCGCCGTCGCCCAGATGCGGGCGCCAGTGGACTGCAACCGCCGGGTCGCGCGCGATGTCGATCGGCTTGCGCAGGCGATAGATCGACAGGCGCTTGACCAGGTCGTCGGCGGAGGCCGCCTCGCAATCGATCAGGAGGTCGTTGCCGGCCGGCCAGACGATGAAGTCGAACAGCGCCTTGCCTTGCGGCGTCAGCAGGCCGGTCCACACCGGCAAAGCCCCCGTGACATCGTGGGTGACGAGGCTGTTGAGGAAGGCCACGACATCCTCTCCCTCGCACGACGGGGAGAGCCGGATCAGGGCGCGATCGAACAGGCGGGTAGCGGTCATCGTCCGAAGGTGGAGTGCCTGGGCCCGGAAAGCAACTCAGGCCATCGCGCCAAATGCTTCCTAACGTTCGCGGTCGAGCGAGGGGTGGACGGGTTTCACTGTCCGGATATTCCTGAACATTGTCCCTCATCCTATCGCAATTTTGAGAAACGGTGCGAATGCCTATCTCCCGTTCATCACTTTCGCCAACGGAGACCGACATGATCGACATTCGCCCCTTCGACAGCCTCGGCGGCGCCAACCATGGCTGGCTCGACGCGCACCACCACTTCTCGTTCGCGGGCTATCACGATGCCGACCGCATGGGCTGGGGCTCCCTGCGCGTCTGGAACGACGATACGATCGCGGCGAAAAGCGGCTTTCCGACCCACCCGCACCGCGACATGGAGATAATCACATATGTCCGCACCGGCGCGATCAGCCATCGCGACAGCCTTGGCAACGAAGGGCGCACCGCAGCGGGCGACGTTCAGGTGATGAGCGCGGGCACCGGCATCCAGCACGCCGAGTTCAATCTGGAAGACGAGGCCACGACCCTGTTCCAGATTTGGATACTGCCCGATGCGCCCGGCGGTGAGCCGGGTTGGGGCGCGCAGCCCTTTCCCAAGGCGGATCGGGCCGGGCGTTTCGTTACGCTGGCTTCCGGCATGGCGGGTGATAAGGACGCGTTGCCGATCCGCGCGAACGCCCGTGTGCTTGGCGCGACCCTGAAGGCCGGCGACAGCCTGGTGTTCCAGACCGAAGCACGGCGTCACGCCTATCTCGTGCCGGCGACCGGCCGGATCGAGGTCGACGGCCACGCCGCGAATGCGCGCGACGGCGTTGCGATCACCGGGCGGGACTCCGTCACGATCACCGCGCTGGAGGACAGCGAACTGGTATTGGTCGACGCGGCCTGACGCGAAGCACGAAAAACCCCTGGCGCCGCTGTGGCGTCAGGGTTCGATGCGCTGTCAGGACCGGCGCGGCTACTGCGCCGTGAAACCGCCGTCGACCGGCATGATGACGCCGGTCACGTTCTTGGCGAGGTCGGAGGCAAGGAACATCGCCGCGTTGGCCGGATCCTCGGGATCGATCGGCCGGCCGAGCGGGTGGAATTTGCCGACGGCGGCGGCGATCTCGGGCGTGACTTCGCGGATTTTCGAATCGAGCGGCTGCCCGAAGTTGGTGGCCATGCCGGCGGGGCAGACGCAGTTCACGCGGATGCCGTGCTTGGCGTACTCGATCGCCAGGCCACGGGTGATCTGCACAACCGCGCCCTTGGTCGCGCCGTAGATCGTGCCGCCCCAGCCGACCAGGCCGGCCGCGGAGGCGGTGTTGACGATGGCGCCCTGTCCGTCTCCCTGCTTCAGGAACTGGCGGATGGCGTGCCGGCACCCATTGACCACGCCGCGAAAGTTCACGTCGGAAAGGATCTGGTAATCCTCGTCGGTGCTGTCGGCGAAACCGGGAGGGGTGCCGCCGCCGGAGCGGTTGCTGGCGATGCCGACGTTGTTGAAGATCACGTCGAGCCGTCCGTAGGCGTCGACCGCCGCCGCGACCGCCGCCGCGACCTGGTCTTCCTTGCTGACATCGCACGTCACGGCGCGGGCCGGAAAACCCTCCGCTGTCACAAGCGCGACCGTTTCCTCGACACGCGCCGGGACGACATCCGCGCAGACCAGCCTGGCGCCATTGCGCGCGAAGATCAGCGCCGCAGCGCGGCCCACGCCCGCGCCGGCGCCCATGATGACGACCGATTTTCCTTCGAGCATCACGCCACTTCTCCCTGTGATCTATCGGCCTCAGTGGACCATGTTGAAGGTCTGGACTTCCTGGTAGACGCGGATTCCCTCGATGCCGCGCTCGCGCCCGAGCCCGCTCTGCTTGTGCCCGCCAGAGGACACCCGCGTGGAATTGATCTGGCCGTTGACGTTCACGGTTCCCGACTTGATCCGACGTGCGACCGCGGTCGCCTCGCGCATGTCCTTGCCGTAAATGTAGCCGGAGAGGCCGAAGGCGCTGTCATTGGCCATTTCCACCGCATGATCGATGTCGCGATAGCCGATCACGCAGACCACCGGGCCGAAAATTTCTTCCTGAGCGGCGGGGTTGCTGTTGTCCGGCACGTCGAGGATCGTCGGCTCGAAATAGAAGCCGGGCCGGTCGGCGCGCTTGCCGCCGGTCACCACCTTGCCGCCGGCGGCCACCGCCAGATCGACGAAGCGTTGGCAGCGATCGGCCTGAGCCTGGCTGATGACCGGGCTCATCGTCGTTGTCGGCTCATGCGGATCGCCGATGCGCACCGCCCCGACGGTCGCCTTCATCCCTTCCAGGACCTTGGCCTTTTCCGATTCAGGGACGAGGATGCGGGTTCCAAGCACGCAGCCCTGGCCCGCGTGGCCCATCAGCACGCTGAGAGCGGCGGTGTTGGCCGCTTCGACCTGATCGGGCAGGTAGATCTGTGCTGACTTCCCGCCAAGCTCCAGCTGCACCCGCTTCATCGTGCCCGATGCCTGCGCCATGACTTTCTTGCCGACGTCGCTCGACCCGGTGAAGCCGACCATGTCGACGCCCGGCTCGGTGCTGAGCAACACCGCGCCTTCGGCGCCCGGCTCGGCCAGGATGTTGAGCACGCCGTCGGGAAGGCCCGCTTCGGCCGCCGATTCGGCAATGGCCAGCGTGTTGAGCGGGGTCAGCGGGCTGGGACGCAAGATCACGCAGTTACCGGTCGCCATCGAGGGCATGATCTTCCACGTCGCGATGTAGAGCGGGAAGTTATACGCGGCGATTGCGGCTACGACGCCCATCGGAACGTAGCGGCGAAGGCTCTGAATGGTGCCGCCCTGGGCGGTGATGCGCTCATCCATGGTGAGTGGCTGCTCTTCGACTTCGGGCAGCTTGAGGTAGAGGTCCAGCACCTCGCGTCCCTGCTTGAAGCAGGCGCCGACTTGCGCGCCCATCAGCATCGAGCCCGGCGGGCAGCCGGTCTCGGCCACGATCAGGTCGATGAACTCCTGCTCGCGCGCGGCCAGCAGATCGACGAACTTGCGCAGGATCTCCACACGCTCGAGCGGCGTCTTGCCGGACCACACGCCGGAATCGAACGCTTTGCGCGCGGCGGCGATGGCCTCGCGGAACTGGTCTTCCGACGCCCCCGGAAAGCTGGCGACCGGCTCACCCGTGGCGGGGTTGAGGACGGTCATCGTCTTGCCTTGGCCCGCGACCCGGCGGCCGCCGATCAGCATGTCGCACGACGGCGAAAGGGTGGTGGTGGGCTGTTCAAGCACCGCTGTCATATTCTGTTTCTCCAAACCGAATTTCGATGATCGGACGAGCGGGGAGGATCTACCCGCCGATGTGTACCACGACTTTGCCCGTCCGGCTGTTCTCGAACAAGCCGCACAGGGCGTCCGGAACACGTTCGAGGCCTTCTTCGATATGCATCTTGGGGTTGAGCTTCCCGGCGGCCACCAGTGCCCCGATCTCGCGCACGAAATCGGGGCGCAGGGCATCCTGGCCGACCTGGCTGAAGTTGCCGATCGTCACGCCATTGCCCATGACCGCGTGCAGGACCGGCGGGAGGTTGTCGACCCCGGCTTCGCCTTCGGACTGGTACTGGGCCATCAGTCCGCTGATCAGGACCCGTGCACCGCGGGCCAAATGGGGCAGCACGCGTACCAGCATCGGGCCGCCGACATTGTCGAAATAGACGTTGGCGCCATCGGGCAGGGCCCGTTTCAACTGCTCGTCGAAATCGGGCGCGGTGCGATCGGCAACCGCATCGTAGCCGGCTTCCTTGACCAGATAGTCCTGCTTCGCCTTGCCGCTGGCGATGCCGACGGCACGGCCGCCGCGAGCCTGCACCAGCGGGCCGACCACCGAGCCCACCGCGCCGGCGGCGCCGCTGACCAGGATCGTCTTGCCCGCGATGTCGCCCAGCTGGTGAAGCCCGACATAGGCGGTGAAGCCCGGGAGGCCGTATATTCCCAGCGCCTGCTCTTCGCGAGCGACGCCATCGGGCACCCGCTGGACCGCCGCGCCATTCGATACGGCCTG
Organism: Novosphingobium sp.; assembly: GCA_035281095.1. Classification (GTDB taxonomy): domain Bacteria; phylum Pseudomonadota; class Alphaproteobacteria; order Sphingomonadales; family Sphingomonadaceae; genus Novosphingobium. The sequence continues at coordinate 66,338 of DATEEP010000114.1, forward strand.
CTCCTGCCAGCCGAACCGGCCCTCGACCCTGTCACCCACGGCATAGTCCGGGTGACGCGATTCCACCACTTCGCCCACCGCCGCGCCCGCGATCAGCGATCCGAGCGGAGGAGGGGCGAACGACCCGCCCAGCGGCTTGGCATCGACCCATATGCGCAACATGGGATCGACCGAGACGAAGTGGTTGCGGACCCGGAACTGACCTTCCTCCAGCTGCGGGGCTTCGCAGGCCTCGATCGCGAAATTGGAAGGCTGAAGCGGGCCTTCGGCATATTTGGCGAGGACGATGCGCCTCTGCGTTTCACCGCTCATTCGGTCTTCTCCCATATCCCTGCGGGCCCGGAGCGCCGATCCGCGGCGCCACACCGATCAACGCGCACGACCACCGCCTTCTCAGAAGACGACGTTGGCGATCTTGAGGTTGATGATCTCTTCCTCGCTGTAACCCAGCTCGGCCAGGATCTCGTCGCCATTGGCGTTGAACGCCGGAGCCGGGGCAGCGGGAAGCGCTGCGCCATCGAACTGCATCGGCGTGCTGACCATCTTCAGCGAACGGCCGTCGCCATAGTCGACCTCTTGCATATAGCCGTTGGCTTCGACCTGGGGATCGAACTCTAGCTCGCCGGGGAGCTGGACGACGTCCCATTGGCCGTCCTGGCGGGACAGAATCTCGCGCCATTCGTCCAGTGGCTTCGCAGCGAACATGGCGTCGAATTCGGCGACGCACGCTTCGATATTCTCGTTGCGGTCCTTTTCGGTCGCGAAGCGCGGATCCTGCGCAAGGTCCGGGCGTCCCATCACTTCGCACAGATTTGGCCAATAGCGCTGGCCCTGCAGCATGCACAACGAGACGATGCGGTCGTCGCTGGTCTTGTAGTTGTTGACCAGCACATTGGGGACGGACCGCCGCGACGGCTTCGGGAAGGTCTTTACCTGCGAGAGCGACGCCTGGGTGATCGCGCGCTGCATCGACCACATCGCACTGTTGAGCAGCGAGGCATCGACGACAGAAGCATGTCCGGTCATGGCGCGCTGCGCGATGGCGGCGCAGATTCCGCCCGCCAGCATCGCCCCGGTTGTGACATCGCCGAATGCGCCGCAGGGCAGGCCGATCGGGTATTCCTGCTCATCGGGCGTGACTTGCGAAGAGACGCTGCCGCGATGCCAGAAGCTGAGCGTGTCGTAACCGCCCTTGTCCCCGTCAGGCCCCTGCCGGCCGGTGCCGCTGCCGACGGCATAGATGATGCCGGGATTGCGCGACTTGATGTCGTCGATGTCGATCTGCATGCGCTTGCGGGCACGCGGGAGCAGGTTCGTGAGGAAGACGTCCGCGTCGGCGATCAGCTTGTACAGCACCTCGCGGCCCGCGTCCTGCCGCAAGTCCAGCGTCATGGCGCGCTTGCCGCGATTGTAGTTTTCCCAGGAGAGGATGAAACCGTGCTCCCCCGGAGGGGCGGCGCCGATCGTCAGGCCGCGGATCGGATCGCCGTCCGGCGGTTCGATCTTGATTACGCTCGCGCCCAGATCGGCAAGGACGCCGCCGCATGCGGGCACGAAGGCCCACATCGCAACTTCCACGACTTTGATCCCCTCCAAGGGTCTGCTCATATTCTCTGTTCCGTTCTGCGTAATCGGATGGGCGCAAGTCGCCTCGTCGCGAACCATCAAGCCGGGCACCGTGCAGAATGTTCTGCCACGGCTACCCGGCTCGATTTGTAGCTGTCGCCCTGCCGGAAGGCCGGCCAGGCATTCAGCGACTAACCCGGCAATGCTAACCTAGTCAATCATTCGCCGACGCGGAAGAACTTCTGCGCGTTTCCGGCGAGGATCGCGTGCTTGTCGTCTTCCGGAACGCCCGCGAACAGGCGGTCGATCCACTGCTGCGACTCGGGGAACGTCGTTTCCGAGTGCGGATAGTCGGACGACCACATGATGTTCTTGGCACCCGGCATGTTGCGGCTCTCGATCGCCGAGCGGTCGTGAATGAACGACGCCCAGACGTTGTTCTCCATGTAGTAGCTCGGCGGATGCTTGATCTGGCTGCCGATCCAGAAGCGCTGCTTCTCCCAGGTGCGGTCCATATAGTCGGCCGCGAAGGCCATCCAGCCGCCGCCGGATTCGATGGTTCCATACCGCAGCTTGGGATGACGGTCGAACACGCCGCCGAAGATCTTGATCGCGACCGGCTCGGCCATCGCGAACTTGCTGGCGAGCATGTCGGACAGCAGGCGGGTCTTATCCTCGAAGCGGGTCATGCGCGCGCCCAAATGGATGGTCAGCGCGATGTCGTGATCGACGGCCGCGGCGTAGAAATCGTCGTACTGCGGCTGGTCGAACTGGTCTTCCTGCCACGGATCGCCGGTCAGGGCAGCCGCCTGTGCCGCCATCTGCGCGCTGGCGCCGGTGGGCGCGCTCGACGTGGTGGCGCCCTTGCGCTGCGGGAAGGCCGGGATGTTCACCGCGGTGAAGCCCATCTCCGCCACTTCGTGCAGCATCTTGATGGATTCCTTGACGTCGCGCATCGGCAGATAGGCCACGCCATAAAGGCGCTTCGGGTCGTAGGAGCAAAAGTCCTTGAGGTAGCGGTTGTAGGCGCGGAAGCTCTCGTAATAGAGTTCCACGTTCGACGTGCCGAGCGGTCCGCCGCCGTAGAGCACGGCCGCGTCGATGCCGTCCGCATCCATGTCCTTGATGCGCGCCTCGGCGTCGAAGTTGCCCTTCAGGACGTCACTGGCGCGACCTTCCATCTTCCAGTCTTCGGCCTTCTTGCCGGCGAGCGCGTTCATCAGGTTGATCTTGCGGCGCTTGCCTTCGAACTCGATATAGTCCGCGTCGTCGCCATGGATCAGCTTGGGAGCGAGTTCCTTGAAACGCTCGGGCAGATAGTCGACCCAGAACGTCTGGGGCGGGTTGAGATGCTGATCGGCGTCAACCGTGCGATACTTACGGGGTGCTTCAGCCTCGGGACGCTCTTGTACTGAGATATCGGAACTGGCCATCGGATCTCTCCCTTCGAAATTGCGGGCAGCGGCGCTAAAAATGCCTTCGTCACCGCTGATGTGAGGTGATTAGAACACCGATTCAAGACACCGTCAAATATGGATTTTCACGATAATGATATATTTTTAATATCAATCCGCTGGCGGATTATCCGTTCCGGGCTGCCGGACCGGCCCTATCGATCTGGACACTGCATTCGGGAAGATTTAAGCCGTGATAAAACTTCACGGCGAATACGATCCACGCGCTTGAATCGCCTATCCGGGAAAGGGACGATGCGATGCCAACCCTCACGATGACCAGGGAAAACGAGACGGCACCCCAGTTCGAGCGGGAGCCGGAGACGGAAGCGGTGCTGCGGCGGGATCTGGCCGCAGCCTACCGGCTGGCCGCCCTGTTCGGCTGGGACGACATGATCGGCACCCATTTCACGGTTCGGCTGCCGCATGTCGCGGGCGAGCCCGAGTCGTTCCTGATCAATCCTTACGGCCTCCTGTTCGAGGAGATCACCGCTTCGTCGCTGGTCAAGGTCGACGTCGATGGCAACATTCTCACCGATAACGGTCATCCCGTGAACAAAGCCGGCTTCGTGGTGCACAGCGCGATCCACCGCGTCCGCGAGAATGCCGGCTGCGTCATGCACCTGCACACGCGCGACGGCGTGGCCGTCTCGGCGCTGGAGGATGGGCTGCTTCCGCTGCAGCAGGCGGCCATCATCATCGGCGCCAACATCGCCGTGCACGAATACGAGGGCCCCGCCGTCAGCCTGGAGGAGCGCGAACGGATGGCGGCGGCGCTGGGCGACAAGGACCTGATGTTTCTGCGCAATCACGGGACGATGTCGATCGGCGCAACGGTGGCCGAGGCTTTCCAGCTGATGTACATGCTCGAAAGCGCATGCACCGTGCAGGTTCGCACCCTGTCGATGGGTCTGCCCTGGCATCACCCCGATCCGGAAGTGGTTGCCAACAGCCGGCGCGATTTCGGGCGCCGCAGCGTCCACATCGAGCATCTGGCGCGCGACATGGTCTGGCCGGCGCTCCTGCGCAAGCTCGAGCGAACCTGTCCCGATTACAAGAACTGAGCCCGGGCCACGGGAATTGGTTTCACAGGACCGTCGGCGCGTCGTCGTCGACTCGCAGATCCACATCTGGGGAGCCGACACGCCGGAACGGCCGTGGCCGGGCATCTCCTGGAACGGCAAGCGAGCCGAGCCCCAGCGCGAAACGCCGCTTGGCGCGGAGGAGGTGCTTTCGGCGATGGACCAGGCCGGCGTCGCCCGCGCCATCCTCGTGCCCCCTTCATGGGAGGGTGACCGCAACGATCTGGCCCTGGCGGCGGCGGCGCGCTGGCCAGACCGTTTCGCTGTCATGGGCCGGTTTGCCGATCACGCGCCGGTGGACGCCTTGCGCGCGTGGCGCGACCAGCCCGGCATGCTCGGCGTCAGGCTGATATTCGGACCCGGCAGCACCTGGGTGACCGAGGGCGCTGACCATGCGTTCTGGCGCGTCGCGGCCGAGGCCGGAGTGCCCGTCATGGTCGCGCCGGTAGAGAACAACGGGCTGGTCGGGCGGATTGCCGACCAATACCCGGAGGTGCGGATTGCGCTCGACCACATGGGTACCGGCATCGTCGCGCCCGGCGCGGACGAATTCGCGCTCGAAGACGAAATCCTCGCTCTCGCTTCGCGCCCCAACATAGCGGTGAAGCTGTCGGCGGTGCCTTGCCACAGCGATCGTCCGGGGAGGCCGTGGGACGACGTGACGCCCCACATCAAGCGTCTGTTCGACGCATTCGGGCCCGACCGCTGCTTCTGGGGTTCCGATCTCAGCCGACTTCCCTGCCCCTATGGCGACCTCGTCCGCTTTTTCGAGGAGGATCTGCCCTGGATGACGGAGAAGGAACTGGATCGGGTCATGGGCGCGGCGATACTGGACTGGCTAGACTGGCACCCATGAAATGATGCGGCGTTCGCCCGCGAATGCGTTATCGTTTCGAGCCGCGCCGGTCAGGACCAGCAAGATCGGGCGACATCGCACAAGTACGGCGGCATGATCTGGCGGCGACGCCCGGTTCCCACGAGACAAGCGGGCGAGGTTCGAGGATGAAGCTGTATTACGGTTGGTACATGGTCGGCATAGCGATCATCGCCAACACGCTGCTGATCGGCATTCCCTATTCATCCTTCGGCATATTCGTCGTTCCGGTGTCGGAAGATCTGGGCCTGTCGCGAGCCGGCATGAACACCGCCTTCATTCTTCTCAGCCTTGGCACCGCATTGACGGCTACCGCCATGGGCCGGCTGATGGACTTGTTCTCGCTCCGCCTGATCCTCCTCGTATCGACCGTGGTTACGGGGCTGTGCCTTGCCGCCGTCGCGCTATCGCCGTCGCTGTGGCTGAGCGGGGCGATCCTGCTGTTCGTGCTCCCTCCGGCGCTGCAGGGCGCCGGAATGATTTCCACCAACGTGCTTATTTCCCGATGGTTCTCCGCCAAGCGCGCAAGAGCGCTCACCCTGGCCATGCTCGGCCTCGCGCTCGGGGGCATCCTCATGCCTCCGCTGGTGGGCTGGCTGGTCGCGAGTATGGGATGGCGCAATGCCTTGCTGGTCTGCGGCGTGGGGATGATCGCGGTGCTGTTTCCGCTGTTCCTGCTTGTGCGCAACGCGCCCGGCCCGCTCGACATAGAGGAGGGAGCGGCCGCCGGGGCGGGGGAGGCGGTTCCTGCTTCATCGGCGGCGGCTGGTGCGCCTGTCTCGATGAGCGCGATCCTGCAGCTCCCGGCGTTCTGGACCATCGGCATCAGTTCGGCGCTTACCGTCGCGATCGCCAGCAGTCTTGCGGTCAGCCTGGTGCCGCTCGCGGTGGGCGTGGGTGTTCCGATGGTGCAGGCCGCGACGATCATGTCGGTGGGCGGGATCGGCGGCTTCGCCGGCAAGCTGCTGGTCGCCGCTTACGCCGACAGGTTCGACCGCATAGTTCTGCTCGTCAGCACTTACGGTCTTACCGGTGTGATGATCGCATTGCTGGCGCTGGGGGAGAGCTATCTCGTCTTGCTGGCGACATACGGTCTGATGGGATTCCTCGGCGGGGGGAAAGTCCCGCTCTATTACGCCGCGCTGGCGGATCGCGTCGGCGCCGCCTCGTTCGGCACGGCGCTGGGGCTGCTTGTCCCGATCGTCGCGGTGCTGAGCGCGGTGGCCGTCCGCTTCGCGGGCGAGGTGTTCGACCGCACGGGCGGCTATGACGCCATGCTTTACAGCTTTGCCGTGCTCGATCTCCTCGCGGCCGGCCTGATGTATGCGACCCGGTTCGTGCGGTCGCCCGCCGCCGCCCGTTGAGGCTTCCGCCGCTACAAGAGCGAGCGCCCGACCGACAATCCTGTTGACTGCGGGCGCGGTGGCGCCAAAAGCGTTTTAAAATTTCTGGCGATGTCCGGATATGAGCCGCTGCGAATCACAAAGCGCATGGCCCAACCACGGGTGGCCGCCGGCATCGATCATGAGGGGAAGACGCTTTGGACAGTTCTGACGAGACCTACGATTTCGTGGTCGTTGGCAGCGGCGGCGGCTCGATGTGCGCGGCGCTCTACATGAAGAGCATCGGCAAGGAACCGATCGTCCTGGAGAAGACCGACCTGATCGGCGGTTCGTCGGCGATGTCCGGCGGGGTGCTGTGGATTCCGAACAATCCGCTCAATCGCGAAGCCGGCATCCAGGATTCCGACGAGAAAAGCCTCCAGTATCTCGACACCCTGACCGTTACGCCCGATCCCGGCCGCGGCGGCACGCCTGCGCGGCGCAAGGCGTTCGTGGAGAACGGCAGCAAGATGATCGATTTCCTTCGTCGCGAAGGCATCGAGCTGATCCGGGCCAGGGGATATTCGGACTATTACGACGACAGCCCGGGGGGCATGGCCGAGGGCCGCGCGATCGTCGCGAAGATTTTCGACGTGAACCGGCTGGGCCCGGAATGGTCCAGGAAGCTGCGGCTTACCGGGATCCGCCTGCCGCTGACGATCACCGAAGTGGCCAAGATCGGCCTCGTCAAGAAGACCTGGGAAGGCCGGGTCACCGCCTTCAAGTTCGCGCTGCGGATGATGCGCAACCGGCTGCTGGGCACCGACCTGGTCGGCACCGGGGCGGCCCTGCAGGGCCGGATGCTGGAGAAGTCGCTCAAGGAAGGCGTGGAGGTCCGCGTGAATTCGCCCGTGAGCGAGCTGATCGTGGAGAATGGCCGCGTGACCGGCGTGATCGTCAGGAAGGACGGCATCGAAAAGCGCATCAATGCCCGCCTCGGCGTCTTGATCAACGCCGGCGGCTTCTCGCGCAATGCCGAGATGCGCGCGAAGTACCAGCCGGACGTGACGACCGAGTGGACCAACGCCAACCCCGGCGATACCGGCGAGATGATCGAGGAAGTCCTGCGGATCGGCGGCAGCGTCGATGCCATGGATGCGGCGTGGTGGATCAGCACCAGCCTGCCGCCCGAACTCTACGCCCAGGGGCGCGGGCAGCTCAAGCCGATGCACATCCAGGAGATCGCGAAGCCGCACGCCATCATGGTGGACAGCAGCGCGCAACGCTATTGCAACGAAGCTGCATCATACATGGAAGTGGGCCAGAAGCAGATCGCCCGCCACCGCTCGGGGGTGAATGCGATCCCCTCGTGGATGATCCTCGATAGTCAGCACCGCGCCAACTACATGCTGGCCAAGGCGATGCCGGGTGCCAAGCTCTCGCCCGAATGGATCGAGCAGGGCTATGTGAAGGTCGGGGAGACGATCGCCGACCTGGCGCGCGCCTGCGAACTCGATCCGGCGGTGTTGGAGGCGACCGTCGATCGCTTCAACGGTTTCGCCAGGACCGGCGTGGACGAGGACTTCCACCGCGGCCGCCGCAAGTACGACAGCTGGTTCGGCGATCCCACCAACAAGCCCTCGGCCACGCTGGGCGCGATCGAGAAGGGGCCGTTCTACGCGATCCGGATCTATCCCGGCGATGTCGGCACGGCGGGCGGCATCGTTGCCGACGAATTCGCGCGCGCGCTGACGCCGGACGGGAAGGTCATTCCCGGACTTTACGCCACCGGCAATTCTTCGGCGCCCGTCACCGGGCACTACTACGTCGGGCCGGGCACGAGCATTGGCGCGTCGTTCACGTTCGGTTACATCGCGGCGCGACACGCTGCGGCGAGTTCGAATTCCGGCGCTGTCGAAATGGCGGGAAGAGCCGGGGCCTGAGGCCGGTTCAGGACAACAGGAAACGCCGCCGCCCCATCGCGGGTGGCGGACGGGGGAGAGAGTAAGATGACGATCGACGAATTGCTGGCGCGGGAATCCATCCGCAAGACGCTTGCCGCCTACAACTCCTCGGGCGACCGTGCCCGGTTCGACGAGATGATGGAGCAGTTCACCGAGGACGGCGTGATCGAGCTTCCCGGCGGCGCGCGCTACGAAGGGCGGGACGCGATCCGCGGGGCGCTGTCGGGCGTGAAGGACACCGCGACGAAAGCGCCGGCGCCGGCGCCGAACGCGCGCCCGGCGATGACTTTCCTGCGGCACAACATCACCACCTGCCACATCGAGCTGACCGGAGAAAATACCGCCTCGGTGCGCACGTATTACAACTGCTACACCGACATCGGCCCGGATCACTGCGGCTATTATGCCGACACCTTCCGCAAGGTCGGCGATCGCTGGCTGATCGCGCACCGCAAGTGCCGGCTCGACTGGAGTTCGCCCGACAGCATGATGGGCGGCCGCCGTTGACGGCCGGAACGGCCCGGCAGAGCAAGGAAGCGCTTCAGTGAATATCGAGACGAAGTCGGGCGCGGCGGAGTGGAAATCGCATTGGCCGCTGGTCCTGGCCTGCTTCGTCGGATATTCGTTTCCTTCGACCGCGTATTATGCGCTGGGTCTGTTCATCGACCCCTTGACCAAGGAATTCGGCTGGAGCCGGACGGAAATCTCCGCGGGGCCGAGCATCGCCGCGCTTGTCGGCGTTCCCTTGGCGCCGCTGGTCGGCGCCCTGGCCGATCGCTGGGGCGTGCGGCGGCTGACGCTGGTCGGGGCGATCGCGACCGCCGCCTTGATGGCCAGCTTCGGGCTGGCGAACGGCACGCAAGTGCAATGGCTGGTCTTGTGGGGCGTTTTCGGCGTCGCCGTGATGGGCCTGAAATCCACGTTGTGGGCCTCGGTCATCTCCCAGAGGTTCTACACGGCGCGCAGCATGGCGCTGGCCGTGGCGTTGAGCGGCAGCGCGCTCGCCACGACGATGGCGCCGCCGGCCGCGTGGTGGCTGATCGAGCGTTTCGAATGGCGCGCGGCGTGGATGTACCTGGGCATCGGCTGGGGCATCGTCGTCTTCAGCTTGTGCGCGCTGTTCGTCTTCGATGCCCATGACGATGCGCGCAAGCGGCAGGCCACCGGCCAGGCGACGAAGGGGGGATCGACCCGGCCCGACCTGCCGGGCCTCAGTATCCAGGAAGCGTTCCACAGCGTCCGCATCTGGCGGATCGGGCTGTCGACGCTGCTGATCCTGCTGCTTTCCTCCGCGCTGGTGGTGCACAAGGTGCCGCTGCTGATCGAAGTCGGCACGCCCCGGGCGACGGCCGCGTGGCTCGCCAGCCTGTCCGGGCTGGCGGGTCTCGGCGGCAGTCTGATCGTCGGCTGGATGATCGACAAGATCGACGCCGGCAAGATCGGCTTCTTCACCAATCTGGTCACGGCCGTGGCGCTCGTCTTCCTGCTCGAACCGTTCCGCTCCGAGCTGCTGATCGTGCTGTCGATGCTGGTGGTGGGCTTTGCCGGCGGCGCGAAAGTGGAACTGTGCGCCTATATGACCGGCAAGTACGCGGGCTTGCGCAACTACGGCAAGATATTCGGCGTCATGGCCAGCATCATCGCCGGGACCGGCGCGGCGGGGGCGCTTGTCGGGGGCGTCGCTTACGATGCGGTGGGCAGTTACGACCTGCTGATCATCGCGGCGATCCCCGCCAGCGTGATCTCGGCATTCCTGATCGTGGGGCTGGGTCCCTATCCCGATTGGAACGCGCCGGAGCATGCGGTGCGCGAGCCGTCCGGCCAGCCGCAAGAGGGAACCTGAACCGAAGGCGGCCCCGCGGGCACAGGGCCGCGTCGGTCCGCGCATCCGACCAGGTCCCGTGCAAGGTCGGGACATTGGTATTGGAGCATGATGACTTACATTGCTTCGTCATTGCGAGCCTAGCGAAGCAATCCAGGGCGGTGCAGCGCGGCTCTGGATTGCTTCGCTAGGCTCGCAATGACGAAGTGATTCAAACCCAAGTCATCATGCAGTAGCTGAATCAGAAAGCCCATAAAGGATCGGGAGAACAATCGTGGTGAATGTCGGCACGCTCAAGCATGTGAACACGCCGTTCCGGATCGGCAACGTCGAGGTCAAGAATCGCGTGGTGCGACCGGCGCACCAGACCTACCTGCCCGATATGGGCAACGTGTCCGAAGAGCTGATAGCCTACCACGAGGCCCGCGCGATCGGCGGCGTCGGCATGACGATCATCGAGACGATGGGGGTCCACCCGACCAGCCCGGGCACGATCTGGGGCTTTCATCCCGACATGCCGAATTCGTACCCGCCGATGATGGACCGGCTGCACAAGCATGGCATGAAAGTGTTCCAGCAACTGTGGCACGCCGGGCACAACACCACCACGCTCGATGGCAGCGTGTCGTGGTCGGCCTCGGCGGTGCCGGGCTTCAGCAACGACGTGCTGCCGCGCGCGATGACCAAGGCGATGATCGACGAGGCGATCGAAGGATACGCCACCACCGCCCGCAATTGCGAGCTATGGGGCGCCGATGGCGTCGAGGTGCACTGCGCGCATGGCTACCTTCCCGCCCAGTTCCTGTCGTCCGCGATCAATTTCCGCGAGGATGAGTACGGCGGCTCGTTCGAGAACCGCGTCCGTTTCATGATCGAGGTGCTGACCGCGGTGCGGCAGGCGGTTTCGTCCAACTTCGCCATGTGCGTGCGCCTCTCTCCCGAAGGGATCGTCGGCGGGCTGGAATCGAACGAACTGCATCGGGTCGCCGAACTGATCGAGAGCAAGGGACTGGCGGACGTCTTCAGCCTTTCGCTGGGCAACTACCAGACGACGCGCAAGATCATCGGCGGCATGCATGAGCCGATGGGGTACGAGTTGCCGACCAGCCTGCCGATCCGCCAGGGTCTCAAGACCCCGACGATCATGATCGGCCGCATCCGCACGCTCGAGGAGGCGGACCAGCTGATCCGCAACGGCGATTGCGATCTCGTCGCGATGAACCGGGCGACGATCGCCGACCCCGATCTCGTGCGCAAGACACTGGAAGGGCATCCCGAACGCGTGCGGCCTTGCATCGCCTGCAACCAGGGGTGCGCCGGCTTCGAATTCGGGCGCGTCATCGGCTGCGCCATCAATCCGGGTACGGGGCGCGAGACCTTCCTGGGCGACGGCCGGTTCAAGCCGGTCGAGACTCCGAAGAAGGTGCTCGTGATCGGCGGCGGTCCGGCGGGGCTGGAGGCGGCGCGCGTCGCCGCGACGCGCGGCCACAAGGTCACCCTTGCCGAGGCGCAGCCCCGGCTTGGCGGCAACATCAACCTTGCGGCGATGGCGCCGACGCGCGCGGGCATGCGGGATGTGATCGTCTGGCTGGAGGAAGAGGTCTACCGGCTGGGCGTCGAGGTGCTGCTGAGCACGTACATGGACGCCGACGACGTGGCCGAACTGGCGCCCGATGCGGTCATCCTCGCCACCGGCGCCAGGCCGCGCCTGGACGGCATCCAGACCTCCAATCCGGGCGAGCCCATCGTCGGCATCGACCAGCCGCATGTCGTATCGAGCGACGGCTTGTTCAGCGGCGAACTGCGCGATCTCGGCAAGTCCGCCGTGGTGATCGACGATGTCGGCCATTACGAAGCCGTGGCGACCGCCGATTACCTGGTGTCGCAGGGCCTCAGCGTCACTTACGTCACGCGCCACCCGGCGTTCGCCCACCGCTGCGACCGCTTCCTGATGAACGAGGCGGCGCTGACGCGGCTCAATCGCGGCAACTTCCAGTACCGTACCCGCAGCCGGGCGATCGAGATCGAAAAGGACGGCGTGATCGTCGGTCCGATATTCTCGCCGCCGGAAAGCAACGTCACCGAGAAGTTCGCCGCCGACACGGTCGTGTTCGTTTCGCTCAACATGCCAAACCGCGAACTGGGCGACGAACTGATCGAACGGGGGATCGAGACTCACATCGTCGGCGATGCCCACGCGCCCCAGTTCCTCAGTTTCGCCACCTTCCGGGGGCATTCGGCGGCGGCGGCGATCTGAAG
>DATEEP010000115.1:0-21465 GCA_035281095.1 Novosphingobium sp.
CGCCGCGCTGGCGCTGGCGGCCCGCGCATCCGCCGACGGAAGCGCCCGCGCCTGCGCCGGCGAGGCCGCAAGGGGCTTTCGCCGCGCTGGCGGAATTGGTGCGGTAGACGCGACGGAGAGCTGGGCATGACCGCATGAGGATCGACAAGCTGCTGTGGTTCCTGCGCCTCGCAAGGACGCGGCCGATTGCCCAGGCGATGGCGGAACAAGGCCATATCCGGCTCAACGGCAGGCGAGTCGACCGGGCGCACCAGAAGATCGCGCCGGGCGATGTCCTCACCCTCCCCCTGCCCTCGGGCGTGCGCATCATAGAAGTGTTGAGCCTGCCGGCGCGGCGCGGTCCGGCAGCGGAGGCGCTGGGCTGCTACAGAAGACTTGACGGGAACGGCGATCATCTCATAGCAGCGGGCGACAGCACCATGTTCGAAGAGGGGAATTTGCAGCCATGACCTATGTCGTCACCGACGCGTGCATCCGCTGCAAATACATGGATTGCGTCGAGGTCTGCCCGGTCGACTGCTTCTACGAGGGCGAGAACATGCTGGTGATCAACCCCAGCGAATGCATCGATTGCGGCGTGTGCGAGCCCGAATGCCCCGCCGAAGCGATCCTGCCCGACACCGAAAACGGGCTGGAGCAGTGGCTGGAGCTGAACGCCAAGTATTCGGCGGAGTGGCCCAACCTCACCAGCAAGCGCGACACGCCCGAGGATGCCGACGAGTTCAAGGGCCAGGACGGCAAGTTCGAGAAGTTCTTTTCCGCCGAGCCGGGCGAGGGCGACTGATCGGCTGCCGCCCGCCAGATCGCTTGGCGATCCGGCACGACAGGGCCGCAATCGCCTTCACATCCAAATTTTAACACGGCTCTGGCATTTTTGTCACAATGGTGCTATGCAGCGTGAGACTGTCCGGGTTTCATGCCCGTTCGCGGCAGCATATCATTAACAGGCGGGGTAAAGAGCTTCACGGTTGATGGCGCCATCAGACCGCAAGCGAAGGACTTTTGTTCCTTCGGGTCAGCGCGATAGCCGGGGAGAATCGAACCCGCAGGTGAAAGGGTGATACATGGCAGCCAAGGCTAACGCCTTCGATGTTGGAGACTACGTCGTTTACCCGAAACACGGTGTCGGCCGGGTGATCGAACTTCAGAGTCAAGAAATTGCCGGCATGCAGCTCGAACTCTACGTGCTGCGTTTCGAGAAGGAACGCATGACTTTGCGCGTTCCGGTGAACAAGGTCGAATCGATCGGCATGCGCAAGCTGTCTTCGGACAAGACGCTGCGCGAAGCGCTCGATACGCTGAAGGGCAAGCCCAAGGTCAAGCGGACCATGTGGTCGCGCCGCGCCCAGGAATACGAAGCCAAGATCAATTCTGGCGATCTTGTGTCGATCGCGGAAGTGACGCGCGACTTGTTCCGCGCCGACGACCAGCCGGAGCAGAGCTACTCCGAGCGCCAGATCTTCGAAGCGGCATCCTCGCGCCTCGCTCGCGAACTCGCGGCGATGGAAAAGACGGACGAGCCTGCCGCGCTCGCCAAGATCCTCGAGATCCTGAACGAGCATGCGCCGAAATATTACGAAAGCGCCGAAACCGCCTGAAGAGGCGTCCGTCGCGACATGAAAAGGCCGCCCCACCGGGCGGCCTTTTCATTTGTCATGGCACGTTCGCACGCGCATGATTCAGGCCGATAATTCAGGCCAGGCTCATGCCTGTCGATGCAGAAGGCGGCGATGATGTTCTCCCGGTTCCCCATGATCGCCGCGCTTGTGCTGGCCCCGCTGCTGTCGGGATGCCTCTCGACCGCCGCGAGCATCGTCACCGCGCCGGTGCGCGTCGCCGGCAAGGCGGCCGACTGGGCAACCACCAGCCAGTCCGAAGCCGACGAGCAGCGCGGCCGCGAGATGCGCAAGCGTGAGGAGCGGCTCGGCAAGCTGGAGCGTTCGTACGGGCGCAACCGCCAGAAGTGCGACCGTGGCGACGACGAAGCATGCGAAGCCGCGCGCGCCGACTACGATGAGATGCAGGATCTGATGCCCTCGGTGCCGTACGAGCGGTACTGAATCAGGCGGCGGCGCGTTTCAACCGGTCGTTGATGGCCGCGCCCACTCCGTCTTCCGGCACCGGCGCCACGGCGATGCGCGGTTGCACCGATGCCGCCGCCGCATGCAGCGCATCATAGAGTCGCGCGCTCGCCTCGATGGGATCGCCGCTGGGCGACAGCGCGAAATCCCCGTGCACCTCGCCGAAACCGATCAGGAATTCGTCCGGCGCGGCCTCCATCGCATTCAGCCGCACCGGCTTGCCCGGCGAGTAATGACTCGCGAGCTGGCCGGGAGCGCTGATCCTCCCTTCCTCGGACGACCGCGTTTCGGGCTCACCCAGGCATTCCGCGATCTCTTCTCCGGTCACGGGCCCCGGCCGCAACAGCCGCCACCCATTCTCGTAGATACCAACGATCGTCGACTCGATCCCCGTCTCGCACGGCCCGCCATCGACGATGCAATCGATGGCCGCCCCCAACGATGCCGCGACATGCTCGGCCCGCGTCGGACTCACCGCGCCGCTGCGATTGGCCGAAGGCGCGGCCAGCGGTAGTCCGCTTGCCGAAAGCAGCCCGCGCATCGCGGGATGCGCCGGACAGCGCAGTGCCAGCGTCTCCAGCCCTGCCGTGACCGCGCCGGCCAGCGCCGCGCCGTCCCGCCTGGGCAACACCATGGTCAGCGGCCCCGGCCAGAACCTCTCCGCCAGCCGCCGTGCCCGCGCATCGAACCGGGCGAGCGTTCCGGCCTGGGTCAGATCGCGCACATGCACGATCAGCGGATTGAAATCGGGCCGACCCTTGGCGCGGTAGATACCGGCGACCGCTTGGGCACTGTCGGCCCTTGCGGCAAGGCCGTAGACCGTCTCGGTCGGCACCGCGACCAGCCGGCCTTCCGTCAACAGGCGGACCGCAAGCGCGATCCCGGCTGCGTCCGCTTGCACGATCTGAGGCTTGCTGTTGCCGGTCATCGCCGGGGGCTATAGTCCGGAATGGAGAATGCCAAGGGAAAGCGTATCATGAGTTTCACGGCGCCCGTTGCCGAGCAGATCCTGGCACTGAGAGCGAACGCGCGAATCGACGCGCTGGTGGACGACCCCGACATGGTATCCGCAATCGTCGAAGGCATCGGCGCGTTCGCGGCAAGCGAATGGGCACCGCTCAACCGGATCGGGGACTGCGAAGGGGCGCGGCTCGGCGACGGCAAGGTCATGCTGCCCAAAGGGTTCGCCGCCGCCTACCGGGCCTATGTCGACGCCGGCTGGAACGGCATCGCCGCGCCCGAGGAGTTCGGCGGGCAGGGCCTGCCGTTCTCGCTCGGCATTGCCGCGATGGAGAGCCTGGGCAGCGCCAACCTGGCATTTTCATTGCTGCCGATGCTGACGATGGGCGCGATTGCGGCGCTGCGACACCATGGGACCGCCGATCAGCAAGCGCGCTACCTCCCCAGGCTGGTCAGCGGCGAATGGTCGGGGACGATGAACCTGACCGAGCCGCAGGCCGGCAGCGACGTCGGGGCGCTCGGCACCCGTGCCACCCCCATCTGCGAAGGGCCCGACGCGGGGCTCTATCGGATCGCGGGCACCAAGATCTTCATCACCTGGGGCGAGCACGAGCTGACGGACAATATCGTCCATCTCGTGCTGGCTCGCATAGCCGGGGCTCCGCCGGGGTCACGCGGCATCTCGCTGTTCGTGGTGCCCAGGTTCCGCATCGAGGCCGATGGCTCGACGGGCGCGCGCAATGACGTCAAGGCCGTGGGACTGGAGCACAAGCTGGGCATCCACGCCTCGCCGACGTGCGTGATGAGCTATGGCGACAAGGGCGAATGCATCGGCGAGCTGGTCGGCGGCGAGAACGAGGGGCTTGCCGCGATGTTCACGATGATGAACCACGCGCGGATCAACGTCGGGGCGCAAGGCGTCGAGATCGCCGAACGCGCGCTGCAGCAGGCGCATGCCTACGCCCGCGAGCGGGTGCAGTCCGCGCGCGCCGGCTCGCGACACCGTACTCCGGTAGCCATCGTCGAACACCCCGACGTGCGCCGCATGCTGCTGCGGATGCGGGCCTTGACCGAAGGCGCGCGGGCCCTGCTCTACTACGCTTGCGGACAGGTCGACCGCGGGGCGCTGGGCGATGCGGCGGCGTGGATGCGCGCGGATCTGCTGGTGCCGCTGGTCAAGGCGTGGTGCACCGAGGTCGGTGTAGAAGTGGCCAGCCTCAACATCCAGGTCCATGGCGGCATGGGCTACATCGAGGAGACCGGTGCCGCCCAGCTATACCGCGATGCCCGCATCCCGCCGATCTACGAAGGCACCAACGGCATCCAGGCCGCCGATCTCGTCACGCGCAAGCTGGCGCTGGAGAGCGGCGGGGTGCTGACCGGGCTGATGGACGAGATCGCCGCCGACACCGGGGCCTGGCCCGCGCTGCGCGAGCTCGCCACGGCCTGCACAGACACCGGCCAATGGATGATCGAGGCCGCCGGCATCGACGACCGCCTCGCGGGGAGCATGCCCTTCCTGACGATGTGCGCCGTGGCGACGGCGGGTTGGCAGCTCCTGGCGCAGGCCCGCGCCGCCGCCGAGGATCCGGAAGTCCCCGCCGCGATCGCCGCGCGCAAGCCCGTGGTCGCGCGCTATTTCCTCGAGCATCTCGTGCCCGAAGCGCTGGGCCTGCATGCCGCGGCACATGCCGGGAGCAGCCTGCTTTACCAGCTCGATGCCGATGGCCTGACGGAATAAATGGACTGACGGGATTAGAATGACCATGCCCGAAACGACACCGGACCAGGGCGATCCGCTCGCGAGAATTGCCGACGCGCTGGAGCGGATGGCTCCGCCACCCCCGCCCGCCATCGATTGGCTGGCGCACCCGGCTTACGTCTGGGACGGCGGCGCGGCTCGTTTTGTCGAGCGGTTCGAAGCCCCCCGCCTCGATCTCCTGCGCGGGATCGACCGGCAGAAGGAGCAGGTCGTCGGCAACGTCATGCGGCTGGCGCAGGGCCACGCGGCGCATGACATGCTGCTGTGGGGAGCGCGCGGCATGGGCAAGTCCGCCCTGCTGCGCGCCGCCATGGCGCTGGCGCAGGAGGAACGGCCGCGGGCGGTTGCGCTGGTGCAAGTCGCGCAAGAGGCGCTTTCGGGCGTGAGTGCGCTGTTCGCCCGGCTCGGCAGGGAAGACCGGCGTTTCCTCGTCTATATCGACGACCTGGGCTTCGAGGACGGCGATACCAGCACGCCGCGCCTGCTGCGCTCCTGGCTGGAAGGCGGCATCGAGGCACGGCCGCGCAACGTGCGGCTGGCGGTGACGTCGAACCGCCGGGCGATCGTCGCGCGCCACTTGTCCGAGCAGGACGACCCGATCAATCCGCGCGACGCGGTGGATGATCGCCTGGCGCTGGCCGACCGCTTCGGCCTGTCGATCGGCTTCCACGCCTGCTCCCAGGACGAATACCTGGCGATCATCGACGGCTATGCGGGCGACTTCGGGCTGGACTGGGACGAACTCGACGCGCTCGAATGGTCCAAACGCCGCGGCGCCCGCTCGGGCCGCGTGGCGTGGCAGTTCGTCACCGAACTGGCCGGACGCGCGGGGAAGCCGCTCTAGGAAGCGAGTTTCGTCATTGCGAGCGACCGAAGGTCGCGCGGCAATCCAGAGCCCACGCAAACCGCGCTGGCTTGCTTCCCCCGGATCAAGTCCGGGGTCGCAATGACGAGGTGGGGATTACTGCTCGCTCGGATCGGTGATGTAGTCGTTGGTGATCGTGCCCTTCCACTGTCCGGTCGGGTCGCCGGTCAACGCCTTTTTCGGCGGCAGGCCGTTGCTGACCACCGCAGCCGGCGCTGACGAGGGCCCCGCGTCCGGGGCGATCACGCGCCAGATGATCCCGGCGGTATCGTCGCTGACTAGCAGCGCCCCGGCCTTGTCCCACGCCAGCCAGGTCGGGCGCCCGTGGGTCTCGTGCTTGCCGGGTACGAGGAACCCGGTGAGCACCGGTTTGGAGATGTTCTCCGGGTTGCCGCGCGCGTCGAACGGCACGAAGATGACGTCATAGCCGACCGCCGGCTTGCGGTTCCAGGAGCCGTGCCGGGCGATGAAGGCGCCGTTGGCGAAGGCCGGGCCCATGCGGTTGCCGCCGCCCGAGAAGGCCAGCCCCAGCACCCCGGTATGGGCGCCCAGCGCATACTCCGGCTTGCGAACGTATTCGCCCATGTACATCGGCATGTTGTGCTCGACCCGTTCGTCGTACTGGTCCTTCCAGTACATCCACGGCCAGCCGTATTGCGCGCCGACCGGCACGTTGGTCAGGTAATCGGGCACCAGGTCGGGACCGAGCATGTCGCGCTCCTGCACCGTCGCCCACAGTTCCCCGGTCGAGGGGTTCCACGCCATGCCGTTGGGATTGCGCATCCCCGCCGCATATTGCCGCCGGCGCCCGGTTTCGAGGCTGATCTCCCAGATCGCGGCGCGGCCGGTCTCGACCGCCAGTCCGTTCTCGGCGATGTTAGAGGCGGAACCGACCGCGACCAGCAGGCGGGTTCCGTCCGCGGACAGCAGCAGGTTGCGCATCCAGTGGTTGCCGCCCGCCGGCAGGTCCATCAGCTTTACAGGCTTGCTTTCCAGCCTGGTCGCGCCCGGCGTGAACGCGAACGCGAGCACCGCGTTGTGGTTGGCGATGTAAAGCGTGTTCCTGCCGGCCTTGTCCCGGCCGAACGCCATGCCGGAGGGCGAGGCCATGTCGGCGGTGCGGAAGACGAAGCGCTGCTCGGCCTTGCCGTCCCCATCGGCGTCGCGCAGCAGCACGATCTTGTCGGGGGACGGCCCGCCCGCACCCACTTTGCCCAGCAGCAGGCCCATGACCCATTCGGTGATGCCGCCACCCGATTTGCGCGGCGGTGAGTTGGTCAACGCCACCAGCACGTCCCCGTTGGGCAGCGTGAGCATTGTGCGCGGGTGATCCAGGCCGCCGGCGAAGCGCGAGATGGCCAGGCCCTTGGCGGGGGTGGGCATTCGATCCACCGCCCAACCCACCGGGTCGGCCAGGCTGACGCTGGGGATCGTCTCCGAATCGGCCTCCACCAAGGTGACGTCGGTGCCCATGGTCGCCGCGATCGGGCGGTCGGACGGCTTACCGTACCAGACATAGCCGACGAAGGCCGCCAGCAGCAGCAGGACGATACCAAGGGCGATCAGCGTTTTGCGCAAGGTGGGGCTCATGCCGAACTATTAGGCGCGCCTCGCCTCCGGAACAACCGGCGTCGTCGCCGGCGAGGCGCGGCGATGGGGTAATTGCGCCAAGGCCCGATGCACCGATTCGGGACAGCGCCGCATCCGCCCTTGGCACTTGCGCGGTTTTACCGGCAGATCATGCTGAATTTTGTGTAAACGTCCGCACTTGCCGCAAGCTCGGCAAGGACAACGATCAGGGGATTACCATGCGCATTCGCCACATCGTCCACGCTTCGGCCGGTCTGCTTCCGGGTGGGCTTCCGGGCCGGATTCTGGCGGGAGCGGCCTTCGCTGCCGCGCTCATCGGATCGCCCGCGCTCGCGCGCGAAGCGGGAGCGGACTATGCGCACGGCGATCACGCGCCGGGGCCGGACAACCGGCCGGAATGGCATGCGGAAATGCGGGGAGAGTCGCCCCAGATGAATGGAGAGGCTCGCGAGGCGTGGCTTGCCGATTGCCGCCACAGCCTTTCGCGACGGGATAATGGAGTCGGCGGCGCGGTGATCGGCGGGCTGATCGGTGGCTTCGCCGGCAACCGCATCGCCGGCCGTGGCGACCGGGTCGTCGGCACCGTCGCGGGTGCCGCCGTCGGCGCGGCCGCCGGAATGGCGATCGACAAAGCCGAGGATCGGGGCCGCAACCGCGATGCGTGCGAGGCCTATCTCGACGATTACTACGCCTACTACGGTTCGTATTACGGCAACCGCCAGGGCGGTTACGGCACCGCATGGGCGCAGCCGGCCTATGGCTACCCCGGCTACGGTCATGCGGCCTACGGCTACGTGCCGGTAGCCTCGGGCTGCTGCCAGCCGGTCGCGGCGCAACCGGAATGCACCGAGACGGTCGAGTACGAATATGTCGACGTCCCGGCGCGCCGCACGATCCCGCGCCGCGCGCCGCGCGCCAAGATCGTTCCGGACAAGCGTATCCGGCTCAAATGACGAAAATTAATACGTAATTTCAAAGAATTATATTGCCTCGCCGGTCAGCCGCTGACACAGCAGATCGAGCTGATCGAGCGAGGCGTAGCGTATCCTGACCAGGCCCGAGCGCGGGTCTCCGTCAGCGTCGATCCGCACCGACATGCCGAGGAAATCCTCGAGATGCGCTTGCACAGCCATCAGGTCGGCGTCGTCGGACAGGTCGCGAGCCGTCCTCGCGCGGCGCGGTTCGCTCGTCCCACGCGTCTGCTTGCGGACCAGCTTCTCCACCTCGCGTACCGATAGCCGCTTGGCGACGGCGTCCTGGGCGATCCGCGCGGCATCGTCGCAGCCGATCAGCGCACGGGCGTGGCCCATGGACAACTCCCCGCGCTCGACCAGCGTCACCACGTCGCCCGGCAGCGAAAGCAGCCGCTGGAAATTGGCTACATGGCTGCGGCTCTTGTCGACCATCTTGGCGATCTCGGCCTGGGTCATCCCTTCGTGCTCGGCAAGCCGCTGGTAGGCGCGCGCCTCCTCGATCGGATTCAAGTCCTCGCGCTGCAGGTTCTCGATCAGGGCGAGCGCCATGACCTCGCGCTCGTCCAGGTCGCGGATCAGCGCGGGGATTTCATGGAGCTGGGCGCGCTGGGCGGCGCGCCAGCGTCGTTCGCCGGCGACGAGCTGATACTGCTCGCGACCGCCGGCGCCGGTCCCGGCCGGGCGGACGATCACCGGCTGGATCACGCCGCGCTGTGCTATGGAGCCGGCGAGTTCGTCCAGCGCCTCCTCGTCGAAATGACGGCGCGGCTGATGCGGATGCGGCGCGATGTCGGCCACCGCCAGCATCGCCAGCCCGTCGCGGGACGCCTGGGCCACACCGCCCTCGCCCCGCGTCACCAGCGGCTCTTCACGCCGCGTCTCACCCAGCAGCGCGCCCAGTCCCCGGCCAAGCCCCCTCGCCTTGCCCTTGGCCTCCGGCTTGTTCGCCTGGGGCTCGGGCAGGGAAAAGCGGATGATCGGGTCTTCGTTCATGCTGCGGCACGCTCCTTGGGAAGGCGGGATATGAGTTCGCGCGCCAGCGCCATGTAAGCCCGGCTGCCGGTGCACGTGTGATCGTAGACCAGTGCCGGCAATCCGTGGCTGGGCGCTTCCGACAGCCGGACATTGCGCGGGATCGTGGTTTCAAACACCAGCTTGCCGAGGCAGGAGCGGACGTCGTCGGCGACCTGGTCGGTCAGGCGGTTACGGCGGTCGTACATCGTCAGCGCGATGCCGAGGATGCCGAGATCCGCATTGAAGCGTTGCTGCACGCGCTCGACGGTCTGGAGAAGCTGGCTCAGGCCCTCCAGCGCGAAGAACTCGCATTGCAACGGAACGAGCAATGTGTCGGCCGCCGTCAGGGCGTTGAGCGTCAGCAGGCCGAGCGATGGCGGACAGTCGATGAAGCAGACGTCATAGACGCTGTTGGACTTCAAGGCATCGCGCAGACGGTCGGTCCGGTCCTCGACCCCGACCAGCTCCACTTCCGCGCCCGAGAGATCGACGGTGGCGGGGATGATGTCCAGATTGGGAATGCGCGTCGGTTGCGTGCACTCCTGAACCGAAGCGCCGTCGATCAGCAGGTCGTAGGACGAACTCTGGCGGTCGTTGGCGCCGATGCCGATCCCGGTCGAGGCGTTGCCTTGTGGGTCAAGGTCGATCAGCAGCGTCTTCCAGCCGGTCGCCGCCAACGCTGTTGCGATATTGATCGCGGTCGTGGTCTTGCCCACTCCGCCTTTCTGATTCGCGATGGCGACACGTATCATGAAGCTTTTCCCTTCCTGCCCGCCAGTTCTCCAACGATGATACCAGCTTGCGGATCGGTAATCGACTGCTCCACGTGAAAAGAATGACGCCAACCGTGGAGTTCATCGAGTTCCTGCTGCGCGGACCGCCCTTTGGGCAATACCCAGCGCGTTTCGCTTGTGGAAAATCGGGCCGACAGTTTCAGCAATCGGGGCAGCGGCGCGAAGGCGCGGGCCGAGATCACGCCGACGCCGAGCGAATCGACAAGCTCCAGACGCTTTCCCAGGACCTTGGCCCGGCCGAGCGACAGCGCAAGGCGCGCCCGCTCGAGCCAGTCGATCCGTGCCGTTCGCGATTCGACCATGAGCACTTCGCGCCCCGGCTGCAGCGCGGCGATCACGAGGCCAGGGAAGCCGGCGCCGGACCCCAGGTCTAGCCATGCCGATGTTTCACGTGGAACATGAAGCACGAGCTGCGCCGAATCCGCGACATGCCGCTGCCACACAGCCTGGAGACTGGTGTCCGAAACAAGGTTCTGGCGCTTGTTCTCCTCGCCAAGCAAGCTAACGAGATGGTCGAGGCGCCCCATCGCGCCTGCGTCGATGCCTGGCAATTTCGCGACCCAGTCCCGAGCCGCCTTCTCGCTGTCGATCACGCGGTCTGCGCTTCGCGCCGGCGGGCATGCACCAGCAAGGCGGCCAGCGCCGCCGGGGTGATGCCGCGCACACGGCCGGCCGCGGCCAATGTCGAGGGACGAGCGCTGCTCAGCCGTTCCACCATTTCACGCGAAAGGCCGGGCACTTCCGAATAGGAAAAGGCATCGCCCAGCGACAGGCTCTCGCTCGCACGCAAGTCACGCAGTTCGCCCTCCTGCCGCATCAGGTACGGTGCGTAGACGGCGTCCTCCGCGACTTCCTCGGTCAGCGCGGCGTCCGCGAGGGCGTTGGAATCCAGCCATGGCATGAGCGCGTCCATGTCGATCCCGCCGAAGCGCAGCCAATCGCGCGCGGAGCGTTTGCCGGCGTCCGATCGAATGGGCAGCCCTGCCTGGCGGAGCGCCACCGCCGGAATGACCGCGTCCAGTTCGGCGTCGAGCCGGGCGCGCGCCTTCTCCCGCCGGTCGAACCAGGCACTACGCTCTGGCCCGACACAACCCGCCGCCAGCGCCAGCCGCGTCAGCCGCGTCGAGGCATTGTTGGCGCGCAGCCGCAACCGGTACTCGGCGCGTGCGGTCAACATGCGATAGGGCTCGGTCACGCCATGAAGGGTGAGGTCGTCGATCATCACCGCCATATAGCTGTTCGACCGATCGAGCGGTGCAGGCTCACACCCCAGCACCGCGGCGGCGGCGTGCATCCCGGCGACGAGCCCTTGCGCCGCCGCTTCCTCGTATCCGGTCGTACCGTTGATCTGACCGGCGCAGTACAAACCGTCGATCGCCCTTAGCGCCAAACCCGAATTCAGGGCGCGTGGATCGATGTGGTCGTACTCGACCGCATATCCCGGCACCACCATGTCGACAGCTTCCAGCCCCTCCATGGTCCGCAGCATGGCGAGCTGGACATCGGCGGGAAGCGAGGTGCTGATGCCGTTGGGATAGACCAGCCGCGTGTCGAGACCTTCGGGCTCCAGGAAGACCTGGTGCCCGTCGCGATCCGCGAAGCGGTGGATCTTGTCCTCGATCGACGGGCAATAGCGCGGTCCCCGTGCCCCGATGGCCCCGCTGAACAGCGGCGAACGGTGGAGGTTGGCGCGGATCATGTCGTGGCTGCGCACATTGGTCCGGGTAATGGCGCAAGACAGTTGCGGGTTCGTCCGGCCGGTCGACAGCGCGGACATCGTCCAGGGCTCGGGATCGGAAGGCTGCTCCTCCAGCCGTGCCCAGTCGATGGTGCGGCCATCCAGCCGGGGCGGCGTTCCCGTCTTGAGGCGCACCATCGGCAGCGCCGCGTCGCGCATTTGCCCGGCCAGCTTCCGGGCCGAAGCCTCGCCGGCCCGCCCCCCCTCTATCCGTTCTTCTCCCCTGAACAACGTGCCGCCAAGGAAAGTGCCGGTGCACAGCACCACGGCCGGAGCATGAAGGCGCTCGCCATCGGCCAGCACCACGCCGCCGACCTTCCCTCCCATCAGATCGAGGGCTTCGGCTTCGCCGGGCACCAGCGTCAGGTCGCCTTGCCGCGCCAGCAGCCGGTGGATGGCCATTTTGAACAGTCGGCGATCGGCCTGAACGCGCGGCCCTTGCACCGCGCTGCCCTTGGAGCGATTGAGCATGCGATAATGGATCGCGGCGGCATCCGCGGCGCGCCCGATCAGCCCGTCGAAGGCATCGACCTCGCGCACGAGATGCCCTTTGCCCAACCCGCCGATGGCCGGATTGCAACTCATCGCGCCGATCGTGCCGAGCTCGAAGCTCACCAGTGCGACCCGCGCACCCATGCGGGCCGCGACCGCCGCAGCCTCGCAGCCAGCGTGACCGCCGCCTATGACGATGACATCGAATATGCGCATGGCCTCGCCCATAATCGAATCGCCGGGCTGGGTCAAAAGCCGGCCAACGTAGCTGCCGTCGTGTTTCACGTGGAACATCACTTGCCGATGCAGAAGCGGCCGAACAGGGCATCCAGCACATCTTCCGTCGCGGTGCGGCCGAGCAGCGCATCGAATGCCGTGCGGGCAAGACGCAGATGCTCGGCAAGAAGCAGCGGGTCGTGATGACCGCGCGCATCGCGGAGTTCTTGCTTCGCGCTGGCGAGCAAGGTGTGCTGCCGCCGGTTGAGAGCCGCCTCGCCCGCTCGTGGCATGGCGCCTTTGGCGTGGTCGACAAGATCACGCCGCAGCGCGTCGACGCCCTGCCCGGTCACCGCCGACACCCGGTGTCGCGGCGCGCGCTTGGGGACGGCGTCCCCCGCGTCGATGCGCGCTTCGACTTCCCAGCCCCCGTGCGGCCCCTCGCCTTCGGGACCCAGCCACAGCACGAGATCGGCCTCACTCGCGGCCGACCGCGCGCGCGCCACCCCGATCCGCTCGATCGGGTCGGGCGATCGTTCGCGCAGGCCGGCGGTGTCGACGAACACGAAGGGCACCCCATCGAGCGCAACCGGCCGGGTCAAGACATCGCGTGTGGTGCCGGGGATCGGCGCTATGATGGCGGCATCGCTATCGACCAGGGCATTGAACAGCGAGCTCTTGCCCGCGTTGGGCGGCCCGGCCAGCACCACGGTGAAACCGTCCTTCAGCAACTCCGCGCGTGGCCGCGCCAGCCATTCGCCTATCTCGTCGGCCAGGCTATCCAGCCGCCGGGCAAAATCGGGCGGCATGTGCGCGACGTCATCCTCGTCGGCGAAATCGAGAACCGCCTCGACCGCGGCCGACAAGGCCAGCAGCCTCTCGCGCCAGTCTTCCACCGTGCGGGACAAGGCGCCGCCGGCCAGCGCCATCGCATTGCGGCGCTGAAGTTCGGTCTCCGCTGACAGCAGGTCGGCCAGTCCTTCCGCCTCGGCCAGATCGATGCACCCGTTGGCGAAGGCCCGCCGGGTGAATTCCCCCGGAGTTGCGCGGCGCAACTCGGGAATTTCCTCCAGTGCCCGCTCGACCGCCGCCACCACTGCCCGGCCGCCGTGAAGATGCAACTCGGCAAGGTCCTCCCCTGTCGCCGTTCCGGGACCGGGAAACCACAGCACAACCGCTTGGTCGAGCACCTCGCCCGCCCCCTCGCGCAACCGACGGAATGTCGCGCGGCGCGGCGCCGGCAAATGGCCGGCGAGCATCTTCAGCGCCTCCCCGGCTCGCGGCCCGCTGACGCGAACGATCGCGATCGCGGCAGGCGGGCTGCCCGAGGATAGCGCGAAGATGGTATCGGTCATGACATCCGCGGGCCCGCCGCAAACGCAAAGCTCAGTCGCGCTTGCCCGATCCGGCCGACTTTCCGCCGAAGGCCGCGCCGCTTTCGAGCAATTGCTGGAACAGCTTCATGCCCCACTGTCCCATCGGCGCGACGTGCTTCATCATGTCCTGCATCTGCTCGATGCCACCGGCACCCTGCATCGCCTTGGTCAGCGCATCGACATAAGCGTCGTTCGCCTTCGACACATCCGGCAGACCGAGAAAGCGGCGCGCTTCTTCGGGAGTGCAGTCGACCTCGACATTGACCTTCATCGCGATCTCCTGCGCATACCGACAAACCTGCAGCATTGCTGACACAGGCGCTTGGCAAAGTCCATCGCCTGTGCCTAGACTCGTCCAGGTCCAGATAGAACCGGAACGAGTCCAGATATCCTTGTTTTGCCGTGATTTCCGAACCGGCAGGTGATTCCGCCTGCCTCGACATCACTCTAGTTCACGCCATGACCAGAACCGGCCGATGACCGGCCACCCATCGGAGAGCCGCATGACCACCACCAATACCAAGATCCCCACGCTCTCGGGAGAGTCCCTCATCCCGGCCTACGTCGCGCGGCCGGAGGGAACGCCGCGTGGAGCGATCATCGTTTTCCAGGAAGTATTCGGGGTCGACGCCGGCGTGCGCCGCAAGGCCGACACTTGGGCGTCACGGGGCTATCTGGCGGTGGCTCCCGACGCGTTCTGGCGGCAGGAACCGGACGTGGAATTGAACGCCGACGTGCCCGAGGATTTCCAGAAAGCGATCGGCTTCATGATGAAGCACGACTTCGACCAGGGCATCCGCGATATCGAAGCGGTGATCCACTGGATCCGCCGCGAAGAGGGCGTCGCCAAAGTCGGCTTCGTCGGCTTCTGCATGGGCGGCAAGGTCGCGTACCTGGTCGCCACCCGAACGGACATCGATGCCACGGTCGGCTATTACGGCGTGCAGATCGACCAGATGCTCAATGAGAAGCACGCGATCGCCCGTCCGCTGATGCTGCACATCCCGACCGCCGACGGCTTCGTCCCGCCGCCGGCGCAAAAGGCGATGCACGAGGGGCTGGACGATCATCCGCGCGTGACGCTGCATGATTATGAGGGGCTGGACCACGGCTTCGCCGCCGAGCTGGGCGCGCGCCGCGACGAGGAAGGCGCGCTGCTTGCCGACAGCCGGACCGAGGCATTCTTCGCCCAGCACGTGGGCTGATCGCCATGGCTTGGGCGCCGCGTTACGCCGTACCGCTGCTGGTCCTGGCGGCGACGGCGGCGTGCGCGGCGGTCGAGTGGCTGCGTTGGGCGCTGGCGCTGCTGGTTCCCGTTTTGTTGATTACTCTATTTGATTTTTTCCAGACAAAACATGCACTTAGAAGAAACTATCCGCTGATCGCCCGCATCCGTTGGCTGTTCGAGGACTTGCGGCCCTTCCTGCGTGCCTACATCGTCGAAAGCGACTACGAGGGGCGGCCGTTCTCCATCGACGAGCGGGGGCTGGTCTATGCCCGGGCCAAGGGCGACCTCGATACCCACCCGATGGGCACCGAGCTGGACGTCTATTCGACCGAGTATCAGTGGCTCGGCCATTCGATCATGCCGGCCGAGCAGGCGCCGCCATCATGGCACGTGCGGATCGGCGGCAACTCCTGTGCCAAGCCCTACGATTCCGCGCTACTGAACATTTCGGCGATGAGCTTCGGCTCGCTTTCCGCCAATGCGATCGAGGCGCTGAACAAGGGCGCGGCGATCGGCGGGTTCGCGCATGATACCGGTGAAGGCGGGATCAGCCCCTATCACCGCAAGCATGGCGGGCATCTGATATGGGAGATCGGCAGCGGCTATTTCGGCTGCCGGGACCATAGCGGGCGGTTCGACCCCGAACGGTTCGCCAAGCGGGCCCAGGACGACCAGGTCAAGATGATCGAGGTCAAGCTCAGCCAAGGGGCCAAGCCCGGCCACGGCGGCATGCTGCCCGGCGCCAAGGTGACCCAGGAGATCGCCCAAACGCGCGACATCGCGGTAGGCCAGGACTGCATCTCGCCGGCCGCGCATTCGACTTTCTCCAGCCCGATCGAACTGCTCGAATGGGTCGCGCGGCTGCGCGAGCTGAGCGGCGGCAAGCCGACCGGATTCAAGCTCTGCGTCGGGCAGCCGCACGAGATTTTCGCGATTACGAAAGCGATGCTGGAAACCGGACTCACCCCCGATTTCATCGTCGTCGACGGGGCGGAGGGGGGCACCGGCGCCGCGCCGCAGGAACTGACCGACAACGTCGGCATGCCGCTGCGCGAGGGCCTCATCACCGTGCGCAACGCACTGGTCGGCACCGGCCTCAAGGACCGCGTGCGGATCGGCGTGGCGGGCAAGATCTACTCGGGCGCGGGCATGGCGCGCGCCTTCGGCCTGGGCGCCGACTGGTGCAACGCCGCCCGCGCCTTCATGTTCTCTCTCGGCTGTGTCCAGACGATGAAGTGCCATACCGACGAATGCCCGACGGGAGTCGCCACCCAGAAGGAGTGGCGGCAAAAAGGTCTGGTAGTGGAGGACAAGGCCAAGCGCGTCGCCCAGTTCCAGCGCCAGACGCTGCATTCGTTGCGCGAAATCGTCGTCGCCATGGGTCTCGTCCGCCCCTGGGACATCTCCTACCGCGACACTTATCGCCGCTTCGACGCCACCCGCGCCGGGCCGATCAACGAAGCGTACCAGTTCCTCGAGACCGGCCAGCTGCTCGCCGATCCCACGAGCACGCCGTACGAACGGGCATGGCAGGTCGCCCGCGCGGATACTTTCCGCAAAGTCAGGCCCTGAACCGTCAGGAGAAGCCGGCGTAGGGCGCGACTTCGTTGAAACCGTCCCAGATCATCTTGAACGCGACGTAGACGATCACCGCAAGGCCGATCCAGCCGATCCAGCGATAGCGCTCGATATAACGGGCGATCAGGTTGGCGGCGATGCCCATCAGCGCGACGGCGACGATCAACCCGACGATCAGGATACCGGGATGCTCACGCGCCGCGCCGGCCACCGCCAGCACGTTGTCCAGGCTCATCGAAACGTCCGCGACGGCAACCGCCCAGGCAGCGGCGGCAAAGCTCTTGCCGGCGGGAATGCCCGAATGCTCGTCACCCTCGATCTCCGGGGACCCGGGCGATTCCTCGGCGCCATGCCCCTTGAGGTCGCGGTACATCCGCCATGCCACCCACAGCAGCAGCAGGCCGCCGGCGAGCACCAGGCCGACGATGCCCAGCAGCCAGGTCACCATCAGCGCGAAGGCGACCCGCAGCACCAGCGCCGCGAGGACGCCGATGGCGATCACTTTCTTGCGCTGGTCCACCGGCAGGCCAGCCGCCAGCGCGCCAACGACGATGGCGTTGTCACCCGCCAGTACGATGTCGATCGCCAGGACCTGCAGGAACGCGGCCATGGCCGTGGGCGTGCCGATGTTCGAAAAATCGTGGACGATGGCCGCCCAGATCTCCGTCGGACCTCCAAGGGAGGGTCCGGCGGCGGCAAGCAGCAAGAGGAGGTCGTTCACTTTGGCGGGTTCCGCTTACTGGTTCATCGCGTCGAAGAAGTCTTCGTTGGTCTTGGAATCCTTCATCTTGTCGAGCAGGAATTCCATCGCATCGACCGTGCCCATCTGCATGAGGATCCGGCGAAGCACCCACATCTTCGAAAGCTGGCCCTTTTCGACCAGCAGTTCTTCCTTGCGCGTGCCGGACTTGCCGACGTCGAGCGCGGGGAAGATGCGCTTGTCCGCCACCTTGCGGTCGAGCACGATCTCGGAGTTGCCGGTGCCCTTGAACTCTTCGAAGATGACCTCGTCCATGCGGCTGCCGGTGTCGATCAGCGCGGTGGCGATGATCGAGAGCGATCCGCCTTCCTCGATGTTGCGCGCCGCGCCGAAGAAGCGCTTGGGCCGCTGCAGCGCGTTCGCATCGACGCCGCCGGTCAGCACTTTGCCCGAACTGGGCACGACGGTGTTGTAGGCGCGGCCGAGGCGGGTGATCGAATCGAGCAGGATGACGACGTCGCGCTTGTGCTCGACCAGCCGTTTGGCTTTCTCGATCACCATCTCGGCGACCTGGACGTGGCGCGACGCGGGTTCGTCGAACGTCGAGGAGATGACCTCGCCGTTGACGCTGCGCTGCATGTCGGTGACTTCCTCGGGCCGTTCATCGACCAGCAGGACCAGCAGGAACACTTCGGGGTGGTTGTCGGTGATGGCCTTTGCCATGTTCTGCAGCAGCACGGTCTTACCGGTGCGCGGCGGCGCCACGATCAGCGCGCGCTGGCCCTTGCCTTGCGGGCTGATGAGATCGATGACGCGCGCCGACTTGTCCTTGACCGTGGGATCGACCGGATCGAGCCGCAGCCGCCGCTCCGGATAGAGCGGCGTCAGGTTGTCGAAATTGACGCGGTGGCGGACCGCCTCCGGATCGTCGAAATTGACCTTGGTCAGCTTGGTCAGCGCGAAATAGCGTTCCCCGTCGCGCGGGGCGCGCACTTCGCCTTCCACCGTGTCGCCGGTGCGCAGTCCCCATTTGCGGACCTGGTTGGGAGAGACGTAGATGTCGTCCGGCCCGGCGAGATAGTTCGCCTCGGGCGAGCGCAGGAAGCCGAAACCGTCTGTCAGCACTTCGATGGTGCCGAGCCCCATGATCTCCTCGCCATCCTCGGCCACTTCCTTGAGGATCGCGAACATCAGGTCCTGGCGGCGAAGGGTGGAAGCGCCTTCGACGCCGAGTTCCTCGGCCATCTCGACCAGCTCGGCCGGCTTCTTCTGTTTCAGTTCTTTAAGGTGCATCGGTGAATATATCCGGAAAATTGTCTGGAGAGAGGCCGGCGGATCAAAGGGCTTGGAGAAAGCGGATCGGGCACGCGACGAACGCCGCCGTGCTTGCCGGTCAGGTTCAGATAAGCGGTACGTCTTTCGCGGTCAACGCATCGTTTGCGCTCAGAACGGTTTGACCACCACCAACACGACGATCAGCACCACAGCCAGGCCGGGCAGTTCGTTGAGCAGCCGCAAGCCGCGTCCCGACAAGGGCCGCTCGCCCCGCGCCAGCCTTTTCGCGTAGCTCGCCAGCCAGCCGTGATAAGCCGACAGCAGCACGACCAGCAGCAGCTTGGCGTGGAACCAGCCTTGGTCGAAGGCATCGATCGAAACCGCCAGCGACAGCCCGAACAGCCATACCATGATCACCGAGGGCGTCAGGATGATCTTGCGCAGCTTGGCTTCGCGCTCGACCCACAACGCGGCCTCCGGAGAGCCGGGCGCTGCTTCCTGATGATAGACGAAGAAGCGCGGCAACATGAACAGCCCGGCCATCCAGAAGATGACGAAGATCACGTGGCCCGCTTTCAGCCACGGATAGATCATGCCCAAAGTCTGTGCCATCGCCTGCCTCGCGCTATCCCTTCGGTCCCCGTACCACGGCCAGCAGCCGCTCGACATGCTCCACCGGGGTTTCCTTGTCGATCCCGTGGCCGAGGTTGAACACGTGCGGACGGTCGGCGAAACATTCGAGGATATACCTTGCCCGGTCGTCGAGCGTATCGCCGCCGGCCAGCAGGAGCAACGGATCGAGGTTGCCCTGCACCGGCAGGCCGACCGGAAGGACGCGATTGGCCCAGACGGGGTCCATGGTCTCGTCCAGACCCACCGCATCGACCCCGGTTCCGCTGGCATAGTCGGGCAGCTTTTCGCCGGCGCCCTTGGGAAAGCCGATCACCGGCACATCGGGAAACCGCCGCTGAAGCGCCGAGGCAATCGCCCGGTTCGGCTCGATCACCCAGCGTTCGAACTCGCGCGGGGCAAGGCTGCCCGCCCAGCTGTCGAAAAGCTGCACCGCTTCGGCTCCCGCGGCGATCTGGCCGGCGAGGTAAGTCACCGTGACCGCCGCCACCGCATCGACGATCGCCCTGAAGGCTTGCGGGTCGCGATAGGCCATCGCCCGCGCCTCATGCTGGTCCCGGCTGCCCTCGCCCGCCACCATGTAGGTCGCGACCGTCCAGGGGCTGCCCGCGAAGCCCAGCAGCGTGCGGTCGACACCCAACCCTGCCCGAACCTTGCGTACCGTCTCGTAGATCGGTTCCAGACGCTCTGGCACGGCATCCAGCCGGTCAAGCGTGGTGTCGACCAGGCGGGGTGACAGGCGCGGTCCCTCGCCCGCGGTGAACTCCAGATCCTGCCCCATCGCATAAGGCACGATCAGGATATCGGAAAACAGGATCGCCCCGTCGAAGCCGAAGCGCCGGATCGGCTGGAGCGTGATCTCGGCCGCAGCGTCGGTATCGTAGACCAACGGCAGGAACCCGCCTTTCCGTGCGCGGAGGGAGCGGTATTCCGGCAAGTAGCGCCCGGCTTGGCGCATCAGCCAAACCGGGGACCGTCCCGATGGCGATTTCTCGCCGCGCAAGGTGGAAAGCAAAAGACCGGGCATCGTTCGGATCACTCAAAATAATATATTTATTAATAGGATTCTGAAGTTAGTTGGCCCTGTGGATATCGGGGAGAGCCCGCCCTTGCCCGATTTCTCCCGCGCTGAACAGGCCAAAGCCGGAAGCGACTCCGAGGGCATTCGCGTCAAGCGATGGTTATCCCGCCTATCCCCAGCCTGTGAATTGTCCGGTGGATCTGTCCACAACCTGCCCGGTGGAATCCCCGCAGCGGTGATGGAATCGCGCCTTCAGATTGTCATCAGGCCCATCCCGTGGTTTATGCCGGCAGCTATCCACAGGCCCCCATCCAATTCGAGGCCCCTATCCAGTTCAAGGCCCCTAATAAATTCAAGAGACGCGACCGCCGAACGCCATGGCCCAGTTCCATTTGCATCTCCTCTCGGATTCCACCGGCGAGACGCTGGAAATGATCGCCAAGGCGGCGCTGGCGCAGTTCGACAATGCCGATGTCTCGCGCCATTTCTGGCCGATGGTCCGCTCGCACCAGCACCTCGACCGGATCATGGGCGAGATTCTCGCCAATCCCGGCCTGGTCTTCTACACGCTGGTCAACAGCGAGACGAGGAAGCGGCTGGAAGACCAGTGCCGCGTGGCGGGCCTGCCGGCGATCGCGGTGCTGGATGGCGTGACAGACGCGCTTGAGGCGATGCTGGGGCAGGAAGCCAAAGGCCGCCCCGGACGCCAGCATCAGCTCGACGATGCCTATTTCGCACGGGTCGATGCGATCCAGTTCACCATCGCCCATGACGACGGGGTGAGTTGGGAGGATTGGGAAGAGGCCGATATCGTGCTGGCGGGTGTCTCGCGCACTTCCAAGACGCCGACCAGCATCTATCTCGCCAATCGCGGCTACAAGGTCGCGAATGTGCCGATCGTGGTCGAAAGCCCCCCGCCCCGCGCGCTCTACGGCATCCGGCGGCCGCTGGTCGTCGGGCTGACGACGGCGCCCGAGCGGCTGGTGCAAGTGCGGCGAAACCGGCTGCTGTCGCTCAGCCAGTCGCCCGATACCGACTACGTCGATGGCGACAAGGTCGCGGCCGAGCTGAAATTCGCGCGGCGGATGTTCGCCGACAACGGCTGGCCGGTGATCGACGTCACTCGACGTTCCATCGAAGAGACAGCGGCGGCGGTGATCAACCTCTACAA
>DATEEP010000116.1:0-15961 GCA_035281095.1 Novosphingobium sp.
CTACTCCGCAGGCTGAAGCTGCGGCCCTCGCGGGCGGGCCAGGTTCATCAGCTTGCGCAAGCTCCGCGTTATCAGCGCGTTCTCTTCCATCCAGGCGTGGTACTCGCGGTACTTGGCGTCCTCCGCCAGGAGGTGCCTCTCCTCGGTCTTGGCGCGCCAGAAATAGACGGCGCTCACCAGCGCGAGGATCACGGTGTTGCGCACCATGTCGGTGAAGGAACCGTTGGTGACGAGGAACGGCAGTGTCGCGCACCACCAGAACAGGTTCTTCGACAGGTACGCCGGGTGGCGGGTGAAGCGGTAGGGCCCGTTGGTCAGCACGCCGCGATACGTGAGGTTGGAGAACCGCAGGCCGAATGCCACGGTGGCCCAGGCGTAGACCCCGGTCAGGAACACCAGCCACGCGCCCCACAGCCACAGCAGCGCGTCGTGGCCTTCGAGCCAGTAGCTCCAGTCGGCGGTGCCGTAGTGATAGGCCAGCGGCGCGCCTTCTCCCATCAGGATGAACGGCGGATAGCAGATCAGCGCCGCCACCCAGGCCTGGAAATGCGGGTTGGCGCTGCGGATCTGCGCGTCGAGCGGCTTCAATGTCACGAGATAGCCGACCATCGCGATCTGCACGTCGATGAGGAACAGCAGCTCGATCATCGCCCCGCCGATCGCGGCGGGATGGCCGGCGATCCGCGCCAGGTCGAGGTTGACGACATAGGCGAAGCCGCCCGGCAGGATCGAGATCATGAAGGCGCTGAAGAACCCTTTGACCGCCCATGCGCGCAGGTGGATCTTCACTTCCTCGAAGTCATAGGCCTCGCGCCCGATCAACATCGCGCCGAAGTGCCAGGCGCCGTCGCGCGGCTCCACCATGTGCCGGTCCAGCCACAGGACATAAGGCACCGACAGCACGAACATCGGGATCGCCGCCGCGCCGATCACTTCCATCGCGAACAGGTACTGCCCGTCCCAGTACCACCGCGCGATGCAGTATAGCGCGCCGATCACGGCCCACGTCGCCCACAGGCCCGCAAGCTTGGTGATCGTCACATCGGCGGTGGCGGTGGCGGTGGGCTTGCGCTTCCAGTCGAGCCCGGTCGATGGCCGCAGATGGACTTTGTCGACCAAGAGCGACCATGCGACCATCGGCAGGCCGGTGAACAGCAGCGTCGCCAGCGAGGCATAGGGCCCGGCGAGCGGCGCCCGAGGCCCCGGCAGCGCGAAGGCTTCGGCAAGGCCCGCCCAGTTGCGGCATATCGCCAGCCAGACGAACAGGCCGAGCAGCCCCGCCAGCCCGACGCCGGACGAAACGTCGCTTACGGGCCGGGACGGACTGGCTTTCGGTGCGCGGCTCATTCCTGCCACTTAGCGGGAATTGGTTAAGAGGTGGGTAAATGGACAGCAACCCTCCCCGCTGGCGGGGAGGATACTAACGATACGCGGAAATCCGCCCGCCGTCGTCGAGGATATAGAGCGTCTGGTTCGACACCACCGGCGCCAGCGACATGCCGCTGTCCATCTCCGCGAACTTGGTGACGGTGCCGTCGGCGACGTCGGCGAACGAGACTTCGCCGCGCGAGTTGGCGATCCACAGGCGATTGCCCGCGAGCACCGGGCCGACCCAGAAGATCGGATCGTCGCGTTTCTTCTCGTCGCGGTACTTCTTCATTTTCGTCAGCCAGCGCACCTTGCCGGTGCTGCGGGCGATAGCCATCAGTTCGGCGTCGTCCGTCAGGGTGAAGACCCAGTCTCCGGCGACCGCAGGCGTGGAAATCCCAGCGAGGTTCAGTTCCCAGATGCGCTGGCCGCTGACCAGTTCATAGGCGGCCATGCGCCCGCCCTGGCCAAGCGCGTAGACCCGGCCGCTATCGATGATCGGATCGGCATCGACATCGGTCAGGCTGCCGACCTCGGTCGAGATCGAGGTGCGCGCCAGCGCGTCCGACCACAGCTGGCGGCCGTTCTCATAGCGGTAGGCGACCAGCTCGCCCGAGCTGTATCCGGCGATGACCGTGCCTTGCCCGGCGGCGGGCGCGGCGACGCCGAACACACCCGCCTGCTCGACCGAGCCCGATTCGCTCCAAGCCAGCGCGCCGGTGGCGGCGTTGAGCGCGAAGATCTGGTTGTCCTGCGTCATGACATAGACCGAATCGAACGCGACCGTCGGCGATCCGCGCAGCGGCCCGGCGGGTTTCGCCTTCCACACCTGATCGCCGCTGGCGGCGTCGAGCGCGGCAACCTCGCCGAAGCCGCTGGTCACGTAGACGCGGCCGTTGTCGTAAGTCACCCCGCCGCCGAACACGGTGTTGGCGCCGTCGCCCGAAACCTTGAGGCTTTTGGTCCAGACTTGCGCGCCGCTATCGGCATTGAACGCGGTGACGATGCCCTGGGTATCGATGACATAGAGCTTGCCGCCGCCGGTGACGGGTGATGCCGCCAGACGCCGCTGCTTGCTGGAACCGGCGATCGAGGCGGTCCATATCCGCACCGGCGAGCCGGACAGCGCCAGATGGCCGTAGCTCTTGCTGGCGGTGCCGCCCGCCTGCGGCCAGTCCGCGTTGGCTTGCGGGGGGGGGAGGATGACCGCGACATTGGCCAGCGCCGGATCGACCTTCGCACCCGATTCGATACGCGAGAGGATGGGGATGCGATCGCCCACGGTCGGCGTCTTGGGACCGCCCTTGCCGCCGAACACGCCGCAGCCGGCCACGGCCGCGCACATCAGCAGCGTCGCCGCGAGTTTCGAAATGTCGTGCGATTTCATCGGCAATCCTCTTTTATTGCGGGCGCCAGCGGCGTTAGCCGATTTCACGCGGAGCTTCGTCGGCCGGGCCCGCCTTCTCCCCGCTTTTCGCGGGCTTTTCTTCATCGTCGATGGCGTCCACGCCCAGCAGTCCGGCAAGCTGGCGCGCCCGCCCGCGCAGCGATTCCGGCGCCTTCTCGTCCCTGGCGATGTCGGCGAACAACGGTCCGGCGAGGTCCGGCTGGTTCATCTTGAGGTAGGCGATGCCGACAAGCTCGCCGGCCACGCCGAACCAGGCGTTGCCGGGGACGGCCAGCGGCTTGAGTTTGTCGACCACGTCCTGCGGTTTCATCGTGTCGAACTGGACCGCCACCTGCCGCACCGTCGCGAGATCGCGATAGGGCTTGGGCGCGCCTTGGTCGGCGGCGACTTCGGCGTAGAGCGTCAACGCTTCCTGGGTGCGCTTCTGCTCCAGCGCGATCCCGGCGCGCAGCAGCTTGGCCGAGACGGCGCTGGCGGTGCCGGAATCGGCGGCGATGAGCTTCAGCTTGTCGTCCGCGCCCTTGAGATTGCGCCCGTCGAGTTGATCGAGCGCGATGACGTACTGCTCGCTGTGTTCGTCGGCGGCCTTGGTCTTGCTGTGGTCCCACCACAGGTAACCCGCGAACGCGACGAGCCCCGCGACCACGAGCCCCGCCACCAGCATGCCGTAGCTCCTGAAGAAGCCGAACATCTGGTCCTGGCGCAACGCGTCGTCCACCTCGCGCATGAACACGTCCTGCTCGGCAGCCTGGCGGTCTGCGGACTTGTCGGGATTGGTCGGGCGCAGGGCCAAGTTCACGCGCTTTCTGCTGTGTGACGGATATCCGGCGCTGTTTAGCGGATAGGCCGTTCATTTCAACGGATATGATGAATCGCGCAATGACGCTGAATGCGCGCTGACCTCAGGGAAATTCCCGCCGCCCCAGCGCTCGGGCGTAGGTCTGGCGATAGCCGGCGATCATCGCGGTCTCCTCGTATTCGTGCACGGCCCTGGCGCGGTTGGCGGCACCGATCCGCCCGCGCAAGGCGGCATCGCCCGCGAGCGCTTCCAGCGAGCCCGCCAGCGCCGCATCGTCGCCCCGCGGAGCGATGAAGGCGCGGTTCTCCGCCGCGACCATCGATGCGACATCACCGACATCGGGCGAGGCGACCGGCAGCCCGGCGGCCATCGCCTCCACCACCGAGATCGGGAACTGCTCGCTATCCGACGACAGCGCGAAAATGTCGAAGAGACCGACCGCGCTCGCCGGATCGGCGACGAAGCCCGGCAGGTGGACGCGGTGGCTCAGGTCCAGCCGCGCCGCCTCGGCGCGGATCGCCTCCCGCTCCGACCCTTCGCCCAGGATCACGAGCTGCCATTCCTCGGCAAGCCCCGCGAAGGCGCGCACGAGACGCGGCAGGTTCTTGACCGAGCGCAGCCCCGCCAGCGTGCCGACCCACAGCTCGCCCTTGCGCTTGACGATCCGGGGCAACGCGTCCGGACGCGGCTTCTTCGCGTATGCCGCCACGTCGATGCCGTTGCCGATCAACCGCACCCGCCCGCGCGGCTGCTGCCACACCTCCAGCGCGATGGCCTCCAGCCGCCGGGAGGGCACCACCAGCGCCGAGGTGCGCGCCAGCGCGATCCGGCGGAACCAGTTGCGCTTGGTCTTGAGCCGCTCCGCCTCGTCCTCGTTGAAGCCGTCCTCGTGGTGCACCAGCGGCGGCAATCCGTAGAAATCGCGGAACACGGTATGCGCCATCACCGCGTCCATCGAACCCCAGTTGTAAGTGAGGACGAGATCGTAAGGCTTCATCGCCCGCGCGATCCGCTGCCAGCGCGCAGGTGTCGGCTTGCCTTCGAGCGAGGGGAAATCGCGCAGCAGCTCCACCGGAACGGCCTTGTCGATCGCCGCCGCCGCGCCGGTCGCGCCTGGCTGGGCGGAGACGATGGAATGGCGCACGTTCGGCCCGAATGCATTGATCAGCCGGACCGAGCGCAGTTCCTTGCCGCCACGCTGGAAGCTGGAATGAAGGTGCAGGATGCGCAAAGCTCAGCCGACCCGCGCCAACAGGCGGTCGATCGCGGCCGCGACCTGGGGCTCGTTCAAGGTCGGCGCGTGGCCGACACCGTCGATGGTCACCGCTTCCGCCCCGGGCAGGCGCTCCACCATGCCGGCGAGCGTCGCCTCGGACAGCAAGTCGGACAATGCCCCCCGGACCACCAGCACCGGCTTGCCCGCCAGCGCCGCCAGCGCCGGCCACAAATCGGCTTGCGCGTTCACGTCCATCGCCGCGAACGGCTCGGCGATCTTCATGTCGTAGTCGAGCACGATCCGGCCGTTGGGCGCCAGCACCATGAGCCGCTTGGCCATTTCCAGCCACTGGTCGATGTCGTAGCCGGGATAAGCCACGCCCTGCACTTCGGCCAGCCCGCGCGCGGCGTGGAGCCAGGTGGGATAGTTGCTGCCCTTGCCGACGTATTCCTTGATGCGGGTCAAGCCCCGCACTTCCAGCACCGGGCCGACATCGTTCATCACCGCAGCGGCGATCCGCTCTGGCTCCGTCAGCGCCAGCAGCATCGTCATCAGCCCGCCAAGCGAGGTGCCGATCGAGACGAAGCGCCCGATCTCCTCATGATCGAGCAGCGCGGTCAGGTCCTCGACGTATTGCAACGGATTGTAGCTGGCGGGATCGCGCGCATACTCGCTGTCTCCGCGTCCGCGCATTTCCGGGCAGAGGACGCGCCGGCCATCTTGCGACAACCGCCGCGCCAGCGTCTCGAAATCGCGGGCGTTGCGGGTCAGGCCGTGGAGGCAGATGATCGGCGCGCGCGCGGAATCATGGGCTTCGCCACCGCCGGGATAGTCCCGGTAGTGGAGCTTCAGCCCGTCCCGGCTGGTCCAGAAGCGATCGGCGAATTCCGTCATGCCTGCGCCATAGCTTCGCGCGGGCGCTTCCGCAAAACTTGAATGGCGATGGTCGGCAACCCACTAAGCGTTGATGCGCAGCGAACCCGAGCAGAGCCCCTATCGCCCCGATCCAAAGATCGCTGCCCTGTCCCCCTGGCTTGCCGATCCGGTCGAAGCGGCGGATTTCCCGCAGCACATCCTGCGCTTCCGCAATGATCGCTGGGCCGGCGCGGTGGGCTTCGGCGAGTTGGACGACGCGCAATGGATCGCGCATTTCGGCAAGTTCGAGCCTCTGCCCGGCAATCTGCCGCAACCGCTGGCGCTGCGCTACCACGGGCACCAGTTCCGCTCCTACAACCCGCAGATCGGCGACGGTCGCGGGTTCCTTTTCGCGCAGTTGCGCGATGGGGAGGACCGCCTGCTCGACCTCGGCACCAAGGGTTCGGGCCAGACGCCATGGAGCCGCGAGGGCGACGGACGGCTGACGCTGAAAGGGGCGGTGCGCGAGATCCTGGCGACCGAAATGCTGGAGGCGCTGGGGGTCCATACCAGCAAGACCTTCTCGGTGATCGAGACCGGCGAGGCACTGTGGCGCGGCGACGAGCCTTCGCCCACCCGCTCGGCGGTGCTGACCCGCCTGAGCCACGGGCACATCCGCATCGGCACGTTCCAGCGATTGCTGGCGCTGGACGAGCGCGACCATCTGGAAGCGCTGATCGCCTACTGCCTGGAGACGTTTCCGGGCGGGCAGCCTCCCGCCGCCGCGCCCGGCCGCGACGAGCCCGCGATCGTGCTGATGCATCAGGTGATCGAGCGCATGGCCGATCTTGCCGCGTCCTACATGGTCGCGGGCTTCGTCCACGGCGTGCTCAACTCCGACAACATGAACATCTCGGGAGAGAGCTTCGACTATGGCCCGTGGCGCTGGCTGCCGGCATGGGACACGTCTTTCACCGCCGCCTATTTCGATCATTCGGGGCTCTATGCCTTCGGCCGCCAGCCCGAGGCGATCCACTGGAACTGTGCGCAACTGGCCATCGCGTTGCGCGTAGTGGCGGACAGCGAGCCGCTGATCGCCGCGCTCGACCGGTTCGGGGCGCTTTACCAGGGGGCGATGGCGCGGCGGTTCGCGTGGCGGCTGGGCGTCGAGGCGCCGGAGGGTTCGGCCGGAATCGCGCTGGTCGCCGCGGCCGAAGCGCATATGCGCGAGGCCGGGGTGTCGCCCGACCGGTTTTTCTTCGACCATCGCGGCGGGCGGGCGGCTCCGGACGGCCCGTTCGGCGACCTGCTGAAAGCCTGCAAATCCGTCCGCGCCGCCCCCGATTCGCTGTGGGACGAAGCGGAACCGCCCACTCTCGTGATTGACGAGGTCGAGCGCATCTGGGCCGCAATCGATACCACCGACGACTGGTCCGCGCTTCACGAAAAAATCGCGCATATCCGGCGGCTTGGCCAGGCTTTGGGCGAACCGCCGAAAAGGTTTGCTTAACCATATGCGGTTACGTGGTTTCCCAAGGATTGCGCATAACCGGTGTGCGATCGGATACGAAGCCTAGCCGAGTGGAACCAACCGGAATGGATGCGGTCAGAACTGGTGGACCCGGAGCGAGTCTGCCCAGGGCGGCAAGCGCCTCTGCAGGCACGCCGG
The DNA here is from genome assembly GCA_035281095.1 of Novosphingobium sp. GTDB lineage: Bacteria > Pseudomonadota > Alphaproteobacteria > Sphingomonadales > Sphingomonadaceae > Novosphingobium. The sequence goes on from DATEEP010000116.1 coordinate 7,316, forward strand.
TGGGCGAGGACGAGATCGTCTCGTTCGAGCCGGCTACCGGCTCCGAAGTCTGGCGCGGCAAAGTCGCCGACATCGACGAGGCGGTGACCCGCGCGCGGCGCGCCTGGCCGACCTGGGCCGCGCAGCCGCTGTCCAACCGCATGGAACTGGTTCGCCGCTTCGCCAACGAAGTGCGCAAGGAAGGCGACAAGCTCGCCACCACGATCGCCCGCGAGACCGGCAAGCCGATGTGGGAAGCCCACGCCGAGGTCGAGGCGGTGGTCGCCAAGGTCGAGACCTCGATCCGCGCCTTCGCCGAGCGCACCGCGCAGCGCAAGCTCGACAACGCGCTTCAGGGCACCAACGCCGTCCGCCACAAGCCGCATGGAGTCATGGCGGTGCTTGGGCCGTTCAACATGCCCGCGCACTTGCCCAACGCGCACATCGTGCCCGCGCTGATCGCGGGCAACGTCATCCTGTTCAAACCGAGCGAGAAGGCCCCCGCCACCGGCGAACTGCTCGCCCGCTGCTTCCACCGCGCCGGCATCTCCTCGACGGTGGTGCAGTTCCTGCCCGGCGGCCCGGCCGAAGGCCAGGCGCTGGTGACGCACGACGGCGTCGACGGCGTGCTGTTCACCGGCTCCGCCAACACCGGCATCTCGATCAACCGCAAGCTCGCCTCGCGTCCCGACAAGGTCGTCGCACTGGAGATGGGCGGCAACAACCCGATGGTGGTCTGGGATACGCCCAAGCTGACCGACGCCGCCGCGATCATCGTCCAGTCCGCCTTCACCACCGCCGGCCAGCGCTGCACCGCCGCTCGCCGGCTGATCGTCAAGTCATCGATGTACGATGCGATCGTCTCGGAAGTGAAGCAACTGGCCGACCGGGTCATCTGCGGCGCGCCGTTCGACCAGCCGGCGCCGTTCATGGGCCCGATGATCGACAATCCCGTCGCCGACGGGCTGAGCGAGAGCTTCCTCTACCTGCTGAGCAGCGGCGGAAAGGCGATCAAGCATCTGGTGCGGATGGACGATTCGCTGCCGTTCCTTTCTCCCGCGATCATCGACACCACCGCGATGGCCGACCGCCCCGACGTGGAGCTGTTCGGCCCGATCCTCCAGGTCATCAGGGTCGACGATCTCGACGAGGCGATTGCCGAGGCCAACAACACGCGCTTCGGCCTCGCGGCGTCGCTGATCGGCGGATCACCGCAGGAATACAACAAGTTCTGGGCCAACATCCGCGCCGGCATCGTCAACTGGAACCGCCCGACGATCGGCCCGTCGCACGCCGCGCCGGTCGGCGGCATCGGCCTTTCCGGCAATCACAAGCCCTACGGCTATTACGCCGCCGACTATTGCGCCTACCCCGTCTCGTCCGGCGAGATGGAACAGCCCCGCGCCGCGATCGGCCTGGGGCTGAAATAACTATCGGGTCCATGGGCATCGTCATTGCGAGCGAAGCGGGCCGAAGGCGGCCGTAGGCCAACCAATCCAGGGCCGCTAGCCGCCCTGGATTGGTTCGTCGTTACGCTCCTCGCAAAGACGAACGTGAGCAGGACTTATTTCCCGCTGGAAACGAGGTCCACTTCGGTCAGCCCGTTGTCCAGCTTGCGCGCATAGATGACATAGGCGCTGGAGCCCTTCTTGCCGCCGAGCACGGTGTCATTGCCGTCCTTGCGCACATCGGCGCCGTATCCTGCCTTGCGCACTTGCGTGTAGTAGAAGTCGATGACGTCGCCGGTCTCGACCGGAGTGACGAAGCTGACCGCGCGCAGGGCGCAGCCGTCGGCATCGGTGCCCGCCGATTCCTGCACCGCCCCGCGCGGGTAGACCGCCAGCGCCGCCGGCAGCTTGGCCGCCCAGTTCGCGGAATACTGCACCTTGGAGGCACAGTCTGTCGATGCCGCCTTGCTCTCCTGCGCGACTTGCGCGGCAGTGGCGGCCTGCTCGGCGAGCGAGGCGGCGCTGCCCTCTGCGGCTGCCGGTGCCTTGTCCAAAGAGCCGCCAGCCTTCCTGGCCGCGTCTTCCTTCGCCGCGGCGATGGCTTCGGGGCTGCGCTGCTCGGGCGGCAGTTCCACCGCCGCGCCCTCGGCGGAAACCGCCGCCCCGTTCTGCCCGCCCATGTTGGGATCGACCATGATCTGATCGCCCAGCGCGCCGCTGACCGCCGGATCTTCCGGGGCCGCATCGGCCTTCTTGTCCTGCTTCCCGCATCCCGCGAGCAGGGCGACCGCCGCGATTCCGGTCAGTGTGGCGAAACGCAGGGAAGACTTCATTGCACGGCTCCTCGATACCATCCGCCTGAGCCTGCGCGCGCACAAGCTTAACGTGGCGTTAAGGATCACTCGCAAAGGTTAACACAACGTTGAAGTAACTGGTTAACCGTGCTTTGCGTAACCGCCGTGCCAAATCGGGATGGACCGCGACCGGGACCTTTTATCGCCGAAACGCACAAAGGCGCTCCCGCTTTCGCGGAAGCGCCTCGCCGCCTGCGCGTCGCCGTACGCGCGGGAAGTCTGTGGCCCGTTAGCGGCAGCGCGATCCGCCACGGTCGACCTCGCGGCCGAGCAGCGCGCCGCCGGCGGCGCCCAGGATCGTGCCGAGCGCCCGGTTACGGCCGCCGTCGATCTCGCGGCCAAGCAGGGCACCGGCCGCACCGCCGATGATCAGGCCGGTGGTGCCGTTTTTCTTGCGGCAATAAGTACGGCCATCGTTGCCGCGCCACACGCGGGTGTTGCGATAGACCGGCTCGTCATAATAGCGACGCTGGCCGTAGCCGCGACGATTGTACTCGCGCCAGTTGTCGTTGCGGTACTGGTTCCACACCTCGTCGGCGCTCGTCGGCATGGCCTGGGCCGGCATGGTCTGGGCCGGCATGGTCTGGGTCTGCCCGAAGCCGCTCGGCGCACCGCTGGGCGCGATCGCTGCGGCCGGGAACGATGTCGCCACCATGCCTGCGGCGGCGGCGGCGATCGCGGTGAGTTTGAGGGACTTGGTCATCGATCTTCTCCAGCCTGACTCGGCGTGATAGCCGCGTCGTGTGTTCATACAATACATGCCCAAGCTGAACGATGCGCAACGCGATCGTCAGGATCGGGCATTCTTCGACGAAGCGAGAAGCTGGCTCGGTGGACCGTTGCTTGTGGCGGCCGCGATCCTCGCCTACACGGCCGGCATGCAAACCGACCACCAGACGCGTTCAGGCGGGTTTGCCTATGCGATCGCCGCTTACGCCGTCTGGGGCGTCGCGCCGATCTACCTGATGCTGCTGATGAAGGTGCCGCCGGTCGAGCTGGTCGGCTGGCGCATCATCTTCACCGTTCCGATCTGCCTGGTCATCGTGGTGGCCCGCCGCCAGGTCCAGGCGGTGCGGCTGGCGCTGGGCCATCCGCGGGTGCTGATGACGCTGCTGGCGTCCGCCATGCTGATCGCCACGAACTGGATGACCTTCGTGCTGGCGGTGCAGTCCGGCCACGTGCTGGCGGCGAGCGTGGGGTATTACGTCAATCCGCTGGTCAACGTGCTGTTCGCCACGATTTTCCTGAAAGAGCGCCTGTCGGGGCTGCAATGGCTTGCGGTGCTGATCGCGGCCTGTGGGGTGGCGCTCCTGGCCTGGGGCGCGCTCGACACGCTGTGGATCAGCGTGTCGCTGGCCCTGAGCTTCTCCAGCTACGGCTTCCTGCGCAAGATCGTGCCGGTCGAATCGCTGCCGGGCCTGACCATAGAGACGCTGCTGCTGCTGATCCCGGCGAGCGGGATCGTCGCGTGGTACGGCGCCAGCGCTCAGGGTTCGGCGTTGGTCAACCACCCCGAGAACGCGATGTGGATCCTCGGCTTCGGCGTGCTGACAGCGACCCCGCTGCTACTGTTCGCCGCCGCTGCCCGCCGCATGGATTTCACCACCCTGGGCTTCACCCAGTATCTCGGGCCGACGCTCACCCTCATCGTCGGCCTCGTGGTCTTCGGCGAGCCGCTGCGCCCGGCGCAAGCGATATGCTTCGTCCTGATCTGGACCGCGATCGCCGTGTTCAGCTTCGACTTGTTGCAGAAGCGACGTCGCGCCCGAACGCGGGATTAGAGTGATTTCGAGGCAGGTGGAATCACGGCAACAAAGAATATCCGGACCGGAACGAGCCTAGGCGACCAGTCGCCAGCCGAGGGTCTCGCCGGCATGGAACGGCACGATCGGGGTTCCGCAGGCATCGACCACATCGGGCACCGTCACGGCCGCGCGTTCCAGCGTCACCCTGCCTTCGTTCAGCGGCACGCCATAGAAGCGCGGACCGTTCTCGCAAGCGAAGGCCTCGAACTTGCCCAGCGCCCCCTCGTCATCGAACACCGCGAGGTAGCTTTCCAGCGCGAATGGCGCATTGAAGATGCCCGCGCAGCCGCAGGCGGCTTCCTTGGCGTGCCGCGCGTGGGGCGCGCTGTCGGTGCCGAGGAAGTACTTGGCCGATCCCGAGGTGGCCGCCTTGCGCAGCGCCAAGCGATGCTTTTCGCGCTTGGCCACCGGCAGGCAATAGGCGTGCGGGCGGATGCCGCCGACCAGCATGGCGTTGCGGTTGATATGCAGGTGCTGGGGCGTGATCGTGGCCGCCACGTTCGGCCCGGCGGCGCCGACGAAGTCCACCGCCTCGCTGGTGGTGACGTGCTCGAACACCACGCGCAAGCCCGGCAGCCGCTCGATCAGCGGGGCAAGCGTGCGTTCGATGAACACCGCCTCGCGATCGAACACGTCGACGTCGGGGTCGGTGACTTCGCCATGGACGAGCAGCGGCATGCCGATCGCGGCCATCCGCTCCAGCACTGCCGCGATGTTGTCGATATGGGTGACGCCGTGGGCGGAGCCGGTGGTCGCGTGCGCGGGATAGAGCTTGGCGGCGATGAAGGCGCGCTGCTCGAACCCGCGCGCGATCTCGTCAGGATCGGTCGTGTCGGTCAGGTAGCAGGTCATGAGCGGCTCGAACGCCATCCCCTCGGGAAGCGCCGCCTCGATCCGCGCCCGATAGGCCCGCGCGCTCACCGCATCGACGATCGGCGATCCCAGGTTGGGCATGATGATCGCGCGGGCGAACTGGCGCGCCGTGTAAGGAAGCACGCCGCGCAGCACATCCCCGTCGCGCACGTGGAGGTGCCAGTCGTCGGGGCGGCGGATGGTGATGCGCGTCGTTTCGGTCATCCGGGCGCTCTAGCCGGAGGGAAAGTCGCCGGCAAAGGCGAATTCCGAAACCGGCTTGCGGCCGCTGGGAAACTCGCGCTCGCGCAAGGACTCGGGCAATTTGTCCTTGTCGTCCCGCCGCCCGATGACGACGGCCGCCTCGACGCGGAAATCGTCGGGAATGCCCAGTTCCGCCATCGCCCGCGGGATGTCGAGGCCGATCATGCCATGCGCGTGATAGCCCATCGCGGTCGCCTGCAACGCCATGTTCTGCCACGCCGCGCCGGCATCGAAGCTGTGCGTGTGGCTGGGGCTGACCGTGTCGGCGCGCCGCTGCATCGTGTCGGAGACGATGACGATCAATACCGAGGCGTCCCGCGCCCACTTGCGGTTGCCTTCGATCAGCAGGGCCTGGAACCGCTCCCAGTTGTCGTCGCCGCGCCTGGCATAGAGGAACCGCCACGGCTGGACGTTGTAGGACGACGGCGCCCATCCCCCGGCCTCGAGGATCACGTCGAGATCGGCCTGCGGAATGTCGCTTCCGTCGAACGAACGCGGGGACCAGCGCTCGACGATGAGGCGTTCGACGTGGGGGTTGGCGTGGTGGCGTTCGATCATGCGATAGGCTCCCGGCATGGATGACTGGCCGGGGCCATATGGCGCGCCGCGGCGGCGATCGCTAGCCCCGCCCTCCTCGGCGCGTCTCAGCTCACGTCGAATTCGACGCCGAAGCTCTTGCCCTCGACCCAGCGGACGATGCCCCACAGGACCCGCGCATCCGGCATCGTCACCGAGACGACCTCGTCGAGGACCGGAGGCTCCCGCCGCGCCACCGCGCTGAAGCCATGCGCCGAGACGTCGCGCACCAGGATATCGCGCAGCACATCGGCCGAATCGCGCATTTCCAGCTTGATGAGCCGGGAGCGCCGCTTCTCGCGAAAGATCGGGGTGGGAATGAATCCTGTCGTGGCCATTGCGCCCTCCGCCGTCGTGGGCCACGATGGATACTCAAGCCGGGTTAACCATTCGCAAAGCCCGCGACAAACCGTGTGTTTGTGCGACCATAATATGACAATAGTCGCATTTACTTTGCGATCATGTGGTTGTGAGCACTATCGGCTCATTCCAATCAACGAGTCGCCCCCATGAAGAAAGGCCTTTTCCGCCTTTATCTGCGCGACCTGGGGGAGTGCGCGCGGGTGCATCTCTCCGCAGGTGACGCCGCGCCCTATCTCGATCGCCAGTCCTATATCTTCCTGGGCTTCACGCCGCCTTTCGAAGAGTTGCCCAGCCAGGACGACTACTTGCGGCTTCCCAAGTCCCAGCGCGCGCCGCTGCAACGCTTCGACGAGCTCGGCGCCTGATCTCGCCTGATCCCCACAGCTCGGGGTGATGACAGAAAACCGTCATCAACCTGACCCGACACAGTCACAGGCCACACTTATTGGCGCCCCCATATACGAGCCACAGGGGGCCAATCATGGTACAGCCGATCATTTCGAGCCGCGCGAGCGCGTCGTTTTTCCGCAATATCCTGCTGTGCGGCGCCGCCGCCGTCCTGCCCGCGGCGCCCGCCTTCGCCGAAGACGCCCTCGCGGAAGACGCCGCGGTGGGCGAGGAAGAGCAGCTCCAGTCCAGCCGCGAGATCGTCGTCCAGGCCGACATCGGCTATCGCAACCGCAGCGAGGAGCCCGCGCCGACGCTTGTCTACGGCGAGGAATACTTCCAGCGCTTCGAGCCGCTGACCGCCGGCGACGCCCTGAAGCGCGTGCCCTCGGTCACCTTCCTGTCCGACGTGATCGAAAGCGACGGCGCCCGCCTGCGCGGCCTCGATCCGGGCTATACACAGATCCTCATCAACGGCGAGAAAGTGCCCGGCTCGGGCGTCGATCGCTCGTTCTTCCTCGACCGCATCCCGGCCGAGCTCATCAAGCAGGTCGAGATCATCCGCTCGTCCTCGGCGCGCCGCACCGGCGACGCGGTCGCGGGCTCGCTCAACATCGTGCTGCGCGACGCCTACACGCTCGACGGCGGCTACGTGCGCGGGGGCGGCCTCCACTTCGACGACGGCGAGATCAAGCCGACGGTCGGCGTGTTCTGGGGCGGGCAGGTCGGGCCGGGCCGCCTGCTGATCGGCGCGAACGTCCAGGGCCGCTACAATCCCAAGAAAAAGCTCAGCCTGCGCTTCGGCGATTCGCCCGAGAACAACCCGGACTTCGCCACCGAGGACTTCGACAACCGCGAGGTCCAGTCGGATACGCGCGACGGCACCGATTATGCCGCCAACATCGCCTACGGCATCGAGGGCGAGAACACCAAGTTCGAGATCAGCGGCAACTACGTCCGCACCGACCGTACCGAGAGCGAGCGCTCGTTCGAATACGACGATCCCACCGCGATCGGCGGCTCGGTCGGCGGCAGCCCGGCAGGCCACCTGCTGAGCGACAACGCCAACGTCAACGACATCGACACCGAGAATTATTCGGTCAACGCCAAGCTCAGCCACGAATGGTCGCTGGGCAAGACCAGCCTCAAGGCCGGCTACGCCCGCTTCGACGACAAGCAGGACGAGACCGAGTTCGAGATCGGCTTCGAAGAGGACGAACCCGAGTTCGAGGGCACGTTCACCAAGCGCCGCCTGGTCGACAAGGAATTCTCCGCCGGAGTCGAGCATGAGTTCCCGATCGGCGAGAGCGTGAACATCGTCTTTGGCGGCTTCTATCAGGACAAGGATCGCGGGAGTGACATCACCGGCGCCGAGCAGGAAGACGAGTTGCCGGAATCGGTCCATGGCTGGGATCAGTTCGCGAGCGACCCCACGGAATTCGCGGGGGATTTCGAGGATTTCGAGCCCGAGCCAGGTGGGCTTATCGCGATCGAGGAGATGCGCAAGGACCTGTTCGCGCTGATCGAGGGCGACAGCAGCGGCCTCAAGTGGGAAGCGGGCGTGCGCTGGGAAAACACCAGCGTCACCATCGACGACGCCACCGTCGATCCGGCCGACGCGCGCACGAAAGTGAAGTACGACTTCCTGCTGCCGTCGGCCTCGCTCAAGTGGGACACCGGCGCCGGTCGCATCACCGCCTCGGTCGCGCGCACTCTGCGTCGTCCGCGTTTCGATTACATTACCCCGGCCCTGTTTGAGACCGAATTCGGCGACAACGATCTGCTTGGCAACCCGCTTCTCAAGCCGGAAAGCGCGTGGGGCGGCGATCTGGGCTATGAACACAAGATCGGCACCACCGGCGTGATCGGGGTCAACGTGTTCTACCGTAAGGTCAAGAACCTGACCGAACTCGTCACCCTACTCAATGACCAAGGCAATCCGATCGAAGGATCGGAAGGCCCCGGCAGCTTCATCCGCCAGCCGCGCAACGTCGGCGACGGCGAGGTCTACGGCATCGAGTTCGACATGTCGGCGAGCCTCTCGTTCCTGGGCCTGCCCGACACCGGCGTGTTCGGCAACCTCTCGCTGATCGACAGCAAGGTCGACGACTTCATCGA
>DATEEP010000117.1:0-7238 GCA_035281095.1 Novosphingobium sp.
AGGTGGATTACGAGATCGCCCAGGAGCGGCTCGAAGATTATCTAGCCGCGGCCGAGCATATCAACGCGCTCAATCCCGACGTCATCTGTGTCCAGCATGAGTTCGGGATCTTCGGTGGACGATCGGGAGAGCATCTGGCGGTCATGCTGGACAAGCTGCGCGTGCCTGTCGTGACAACGCTCCACACCATATTGCCGGAACCGGACGCGGATCAGCGGCGGGTTCTGGCGCGCGTGGCGGGTGCCTCCACCCGGCTCGTCGCAATGACCGAAATGGGCCGCACGATCCTTACGCGCGACCTTCGCATCGAGCCGGAAAAGATCTCGGTCATACCCCATGGCATCCCCGACCTACCGTTCCTCGATCCCGCTTACGAGAAGCGCCGCTTCGGGCTTGACGGGCGCGACGTGGTGCTAACTTTCGGCCTGCTTTCGCCCAACAAGGGCATAGAGGTCATGATCGCTGCCCTTCCTGAACTCGTCGAACGCCATCCGGACCTCACCTATGTCATCCTCGGCGCGACTCATCCGCATCTGATCGCGCGGGAAGGCGAAGCCTATCGGGAAGAACTCGAGGCCCGCGTGCGCGAGCTTCGCCTCGGCGAGCATGTGCGCTTCGTGAACGACTATGTAGATGCGCCCACCTTGCAGGCCTGGCTCTCCGCGAGCGACATCTATGTCACGCCGTACCTCTCGGAGACCCAGATCACCAGCGGAACGCTGGCCTATAGCGTCGGGCTCGGCAAGGCGGTGGTGTCCACGCCCTACTGGCACGCGCAGGAACTGCTGGCCGAGCGGCGCGGCACCCTCGTGCCTTTCGCCTCGTCCGGCGCGCTTGCCGAGGCGATCGGGACGCTTCTCGGCGATAGGCGTCTGCGCGATGAGTTGCGCCGGAATGCCTATCAAGCGGGCCGCGACATGGTGTGGCCCGTGGTCGCACAGCGATACATGGCGCTGTTTCATGACGCGCGGGAAGAGGCAGCCGGGGGGGGTGCCTTCACACCCTTGCAGACCAAGTCTTCGACTCCGCCACAGCCGCATCTCGGCGTAATCGAGCGCATGAGCGACGATTGCGGCATGCTTCAGCATGCGCGCTCCACGATTCCCGACCGGCGCCACGGCTACTGTCTCGATGACAATGCCCGCGCGCTGATGCTCGCAGCCGAGTGCGAAGCCGAGGAGATCGATGGAAGGCGCGCGGTCACTCTGGCGCGCACTTATGCCTCGTTCGTCGACTTCGCTTGGGACGACCCTGCAGGGCGCTTTCGGAACTTCATGAGCTACGACCGTCAATGGCTCGAGCGTGAAGGATCGGAGGACAGCTTCGGGCGCGGGCTGTGGGCGCTTGGCCGAACGGCGGAGCTGACGCGCAGCCACGGCTTGAAGCTCTGGGCGACCGCGCTCGCGGATAGGGTGATCCCATGCAGCACATTCCTCAGCAGCCCTCGCGCGCGGGCTTTCGCGATCCTGGGACTTGCCGCCTATCTCAATGTCTATCCGGGTCATCGCACGGCGCGCGGGCTGCTTGAGACCTACGCCACCGATCTGCTCGATCTCCTCAGAGCGCAGCAACGGCAGGACTGGACATGGTTCGAGCCGGTCCTGGCCTATGACAACGCTCGCCTGCCCGAGGGTCTCTTGCGGGCCGGCATCGTCCTACGGCGCAAGAACATGCAGGAGGACGCCCTTACCGCACTGCGCTGGCTGTGCCGCCAGCAGACCGCGCCCCAAGGTCATTTCCGGCCGGTCGGGACGCAAAGCTTCGGCCTTGCTTATCAGGCGCCTCGGCCCTTCGACCAGCAGCCGCTCGAAGCCTGGGCGACGATCGACGCCTGCGCACTCGCTTTCGAGCAAGCCGGCGACCGCTTCTGGCTGGAGCATGCCGAGGCGGCTTTCGACTGGTATCTGGGGGCGAACGACATCGGCCTTCGTCTTGCGACCCCCGATGGCGGTTGTTTCGACGGCCTCCAGATCGACAGGGTGAACCTCAACCAAGGCGCCGAGTCCATTCTGGCCTATCAGTTCGCGGTCATGGCGATCCGCCGGCTGCGCGCACGAGCCGGCGACACCGGCCGGCCCGAGGGCTTGGAGCAGATGCGTCAGGAGGATGCCGCATGTCGCTGACTGGCCTCGAGGGGCATCTGCGGCCTATCGCGGCGCGCATCGGTGGGAGGTGACTCATGTTTCCCACCTTGCGGCCGGACGAGCGGAGTCGTGCGGATCGTAATGTCGGCGAGCTCTGCCGCCATGGTCTTGCTGGCTGGTCGGCCTGGATTCCGGCCGCCGGCCTCGCCCTTCTTAGCCTGTCGCCATCGAACCCGACCACGGGAACCATCATCCTGACATGCATCGTCCTCGTAATGTCGGTGCTCGCCGCGGTCCACCATGCCGAAGTCGTCGCCCACCGCACCGGGGAGCCGTTCGGCACACTCATCCTCGCGATCGCGGTCACCATCATCGAGGCGTCCATGATCCTCTCGATGATGGCCAGCGGACCCGCGAGCGCGACCCTGCCGCGCGATACCGTCTATGCGGCGATCATGCTGATCCTGAACGGGCTCGTCGGCCTGTGCCTGCTCGTCGGCGGCATACGACACCGCGAACAATATTTTGTGCTGGAAGGGGTCAGCGCGGCGTTGTGCGTGCTCGCCGCCATGGCGACGCTGGTCCTAGTGTTGCCGACCTTAGCCCCGGGTGCAACGACCCCCAGCTACTCGCACGCGCAGCTTGCCTTTACCGCGATCGCGTCCTTGGCCCTCTACGGCACTTTCGTATTCGTCCAGACAATCCGGCATCGGGACTATTTTCTCCCTCCGGGAGAAGGCGATCTTCAGGCCGACGCGCACGCATCCCCGCCCAGCGGACATCGAGCCGTGGTCTCTCTCGGCCTGCTGTTCCTCGCATTGCTGGCCGTCGTGCTGCTGGCCAAGAATCTCGCTCATCCCCTGGAGGGCGCTATAGCGGATATGGCGCTGCCGCGAGCTTTCGTTGGCGTGGTGGTCGCAGCACTGGTGCTAGCCCCCGAGAGCCTAGCCGCATACCGCGCCGCACGCCGAAATCGGCTTCAGACCAGTTTGAACCTGGCGCTGGGCTCGGCGCTCGCAACGATCGGTCTAACAATCCCCACCGTGGCAGCGGCTGCTCTCATCATGGGCTGGCCGCTCTCGCTCGGGATCGGATCTCGCGAAGTGACCTTGCTCGCCCTGTCGATGGTGGTGGCGATGCTTTCATTTGGCACCGGGAGAACCACGATACTGCAAGGGGCAGTGCATCTGGTGCTGCTGGCCGCCTACCTCTTCACCATACTTTGGGAATGAAAGGGCCGGATCAAGTTCGCAACCTGTCTGTCGCAGGCAGCTACTTTGAACCCAGGAGATGACACGTGAAATATCAACTAATCTGCCAAGTCGATGCCGCCGCAGAATCTGTAGCGTCAGATGACCTCAAGGACGAGTTTGCCGCGATCGAATGGGCGCGGGATTGGGTAAAGTCCCATGGCCAACAAGAGAGATATGAGCTGACCCCTATTGATGGTGGCCGATCCATCCTCATGCTCAAGACAGTCGGCGGTCAGTGGTATGCCATGCCTTTAGCTGCTGGAACCGCGGATAGTGCGTCTTAACGACGTGAGCCGCCCCGCCTTTGCAGGAGACTTTAAATCCGGAAAAAAGGGTCGATGAGCAAGATGGCGCAGGCTGCTGCACTTGAAGCGATGCGGCAGACATTGGTCGATCTGGCCGAGCACTGCCATGGCGACATGCGCCTCGATCGTCTGATCATCGATGATCTGGCTCGCGATGACTAGGCTCGACCGTAACCTTGCTGGCCGCGGTCACGAATTGACACCTGTATCGCGGAGGGGCATTTCCACACCATGCTGAAGCTGCTGCGCCATCTCTTGTGCCTGGGCATCCTGCTTGGTTTCGCCGGAAACGGGGTGGCGGTCGCCGCGCCGTGCCTGCTGATGACTCAGGACCAGGTCGCCGCGAGTTCGGCGATGCCCGATTGCAAGATGCCCGCAGACTGCGCGGCCAAGCCGGTCAAGAGCGACAAGGATTCCAAGTCCTCCAAGGGCTCGGGCTGCCTGCTAATGGCCGGTTGCAGCGCGGTACTCGGCGTCAAGGCGCCGCATGCGCCATCGACTGCACCGTTGGTGCCGATCATTGACGCCTTCTGGCCGACATCCCCCTTCCTTGCGGGTCACGACACCGGGCCAGAACCGGAACCACCTACTTTCCTTGGCTGATCTTCGCGCGCGGGTCCGCGCTTCCTGAAGCCGTGAACGGCTGACGGAGCGCCGAATGGCCTGCGTCAACACGACTTTCAGACCAAGGACAGTATCATGAAGACGATCAACCTGTCGGCCGCGGTGATCGCGGTCGCGCTTTCCACCTTCGCAGCCGCATCCCCCGCCTTCGCGCAGGATGCGCCGGCAGCCAGCGCCCGAGGCCATTACGAATGGCGCTCGGTGCCGCAATATGGTCCGCGCGCGACCGGCCCCGCGCGGGTCCGCGTATGGGTGCCCGCGGCCGGTGGCATGGCCAGTTGCGACTGCGCCATGATGCAGGCGAGCGCCGCCAACTGCATGAGCGGCGCGGTCAAGCCGAACAACGGCTGACCCGCTTCGGGGCGGCGCGCCTACGCAGGTGCGCCACCCTCGCCACCAGGGGAAATCTCCATGATCATCATGCCAAGGCGCGCTCGACGCCGCCTGCTTCTGGCGATCGGCACCGCGCTCGCGATGGCTTCAGCGGTGCCGGCGTCGGCCGATCCGCTGACCTACGACCAGGCGCTGGCGCGCGCGGCTGCCAATGCGCCGAGCCTCAAGGCGCGGGCTGCCGCGACCGCCGGTGCGCGTTCCTCGGCGATCGCCGCCGATCGCCTGCCCGATCCTACGCTCGACCTGGGTCTCCAGAATTTCCCGGTGACCGGCCCCAATGCCGGCAGCTTCACGCGCGACGATTTCACCATGGCCACGATCGGGTTCAGCCAGATGTTCCCGAACCTCGCCAAGCGGCATGCGCGCGCCGCGCGGGCGACCGCGGACATCGGCGTCGCCGAGGCGGGTGAACTGGTCGAGGGGCGCAACGTCAAGCTCGAGACCGCGCTCGCCTGGATCGATCTCTATTATGGCGAACGCCGGCTCAGGCAACTCGGCATTCTCGATGCCAGCCTCGACGATCTGCAAAAGACCGTGGCAGCGCGTCTTGCCTCCGGCAGCGCGCGGCCGAGCCAGGCGCTCGAGCCCGATCAGCTTCGCGCCGCCATCGCCGATCGCCGCGCCGAGATGGCGGCGGTGGTGGCCCAAGCCCGCGCCCGGCTCGCGCGCTATACCGGCGATCCCGATCCGCAGGTCGTGGGCGATCCGCCGATCCTCGATGTCGATCCGGTTCGGTTGAAGGCGGGCATCGACACGCTCCCGGCGCTGCGCGCGCAGGATGCGCGGATCGCGGTAGCCGAGGCAGACGTGCGGCTGGCGCGGGCCGACAAGCGCCCCGACTGGAAGGTCGGCGTCTCCTATGGCCGGCGCGACCCCAGGTTCGGCGACATGGCCTCCGTCGGCGTGTCGATCGATCTGCCGTTGTTCGCCGGCAAGCGCCAGAATCCGAAGATCGATGCCAGCACCAGCCTGGCGCAGGGTAGCCGGTTCGATCGCGAGGCAATCCGGCGCGAGCTGGTGGCCGCCCTCGAAGCCGATCTCGCGGACCATGCAATGCACCATTCGCGACTGCACAACGCGCGCGAGGTGCTGGTCCCGCTCGCCAGGCGTCGCGCCGAACTCGACCGCGACAGCTACGCCGCGGGCAAGCTCGACCTGGGAGCCGCGCTGCTCTCGACGTTGGCGCTCGCCGAGGCCGAGGTCGAGGCACTCAACCGCGAAGCCGACGTGGCGCGCGATGCCGTCCGTATCAACATCACTTATGGGGAGGAGCGGCCATGACGCTCAATTCAGGCGCTCTGCGCTGGGGCGCATCGATCCTGGCCGTGGCGCTGGCCGCCGGCGGCGTAGGCTATTGGGCGGGACATCGCCAGGCGCCGCAGTCCCAGGCGACCGCTCCTGCCGGAGCCGGCAAGGTGCTCTACTGGTACGATCCGATGTTCCCCAACCAGAAGTTCGACAAGCCCGGCAAGTCGCCTTTCATGGATATGCAGTTGGTGCCCAGATACGCCGATGGCGAAGGCTCCGGGACGGCGCCGGGTGTGACGATCGATCCGTCGACACGCCAGAGCCTCGGCCTCCGCGTCGTCGAGGCGAAGATGGGCACTCTTGCCTCGACGCTCGACGTCACCGGCACGATCGATTTCAACCAGCGCGACGTCGCGATCATCCAGGCGCGTTCGGGCGGGTTCGTAAGCCGTGTCTATGCCCGTGCGCCTGGCGACGTGGTCCGTGCCGGCGCCCCGATCGCGGATCTGCTCCTTCCCGAATGGGGCGGAGCGCAGACCGAGTTCCTGAGCGTCAAGCGGCTCGGCAAGCCCGATCTCACCGCCGCGGCGCGCCAGCGCCTGCGGCTGATGGGCATGTCCGATGGCCTCATCGCCGGCGTCGAGCGGAGCGGGCGGCCGAACGGCGTGGTGACGATCACGACGCCGATCTCCGGGGTGATCCAGACGCTCGATGCCCGCGCCGGCGTGACGCTCGGCATGGGCCAGACGCTCGCCCAAGTGAGCGGACTCGGCACCGTCTGGCTCAACGCCGCAGTGCCCGAAGCGCGTGCAGGCGATGTCCGCATCGGGCAGAACGCCAACGCCATGCTAGCCAGCTTTCCCGGCGAGAGTTTCGCCGGCCGGGTGATCGCGATCCTGCCGACCACGCGGGCCGACAGCCGGACCCTGACCGTCCGGATCGAGCTGCCCAACCGTGGCGGCCGGTTGCGGCCAGGCATGTTTGCCAGCGTGGCGCTCGGGGGCGATACACGGTCCGCCTTGCTTGTGCCGAGCGAGGCCGTGATCCGCACCGGCAAGCGGACGCTTGTAATGCTCGCCGCGAGCGACGGGCGCTACCATCCCGCCGAGGTGCGGATCGGCCGCGACGCGGGCGGCCAGACCGAAGTCCTTGCCGGACTGTCGCCCGGAGAGAAAGTCGTCGCCTCCGGGCAGTTCCTGATCGATTCCGAAGCAAGCCTTTCCGGGATAGAGGCGCGGCCGATCGGTGGTGCCGTAGCGGCTGCAGCCGCCAAACGCACGTCCACGACCGCGCTCTACGAGACCGTCGGCAAGATCGAGCAGATCACCGCC
>DATEEP010000118.1:0-2705 GCA_035281095.1 Novosphingobium sp.
TACCCCGACGTCAACGCGCTGCAGGCCCTGGGCCTTGCCTGGCAAAACCTGCCGCAAGTCAAGATCGCGAAGATTGACGGCCGCTGCCGTGGGGGCGGATTCGAGTTCATACTTGCGCTCGACATGCGCTTCGCCAGCCGCCGATCGCTCTTCTGCTTTCCCGAAGCAAGCGCGAGCTTCCTCGCCTCGGGCGGCGGGACGACGCGCACCGCTCTGGCGGCAGGACCGGGCCGTGCGCTCGAAGTGCTGCTCAGCGCACGCGACTTCGCCGCCGAGGAAGCGGAGCGATACGGGCTGATCAACCGCGCGCTCGACGACGACGCTCTCGATGCCTATGTCGACGATCTCGTCGCACGCGTCGTTCAGCGCTCTCCCACGATTGTGGCGATGCATCGTGCGGTACTGAACCAGGCCTATGCTGCCGTGGTCGAGCCGATGTTCGCGGCGATGGCGGCGGAAAATGATGGCCTGCGCACTGCGATTGCCCAGGGCGACATGCTGGCCGCCGTCGCGACTCACCTCGAAATGGGACAGGTGCCGGAGATCGAACTCGACCTGCCGGACACGATGTCCCGGATTTCTGCGAAGAATTGAGGGGCGCGGGCAATGGCACTTATTGACTATTTCGACCGTGGCTGCCTGGTGAACCGGGACGGCATCGCCTTCGCGATGGGCGGGCAGGAATGGAGCTTCGGCGAAGCGCAGGCGCTAACCTGCCGTGTCGCCAACGGCCTGCTCACGCGCGGGCTGGGGCGGGGACGCCATGGCGCGGTGCTCGCGGGGAACGATCCTGCCGCTTGGATCTGCGTGCTGGGAATGTGGCGCGCGGGCGTCGTGTGGGTCCCGCTCAATCCCCGCAGTTCGGCCGCGGAATCGGGGGACTTGCTGAACGGCTTCGATGTCGAGACGCTGTTCTTCCAGTCCGTATTCGCATCGGTCGCGCGCGAGCTTGCGGCGAACTGCCCCGGTCTCGTCAACCTGGTGTGCCTGGATGGCGAATGCGATGGCGCGATCTCGCTCGACGCGTTCCTTGCTGATGTTGACGCTACTCCGCCGGCCTTCGTCTCGGCGCCCGACGATGTTATCGCGATCATGCCGACCGGTGGGACAACCGGGCGCCCCAAGGGCGTAATGCAGACCAATCGCAACCTCAGCCTCTCCGTGCTCAACGGGGTCATCAACTCGTCCTACGCCGTCGATGAGCGGATCGTGAACCTGGCCGCCGCGCCGATGACGCACTCGGCAGGGTTCCTCTCGATTTCGGCCACGGCCCGTGGCGGCAAGGTGGTTATCCTGCCCAAGCCTGATCCGATGCTGCTCCTCGATACGATCGAGCGCGAGCGGGTGACGGAACTGTTTCTTCCGCCGACGGTGATCTACAGCCTGCTCGAGACCCCCGGCATCGAGCAGCGCGACTTCTCCTCGCTTCGCTACCTCATGTACGGCGCTGCGCCGATGTCGCTGGAAAAGCTGCGGCGCGCGATCGAACTGTTCGGACCGGTCCTGTTCCAGGGCTATGGCCAGACCGAGGCCCCGGGATCGATCGCCTTCCTGCGTCCCGGTGACCATTTCGTCGATGGCGTGATCGCGCCGGACAGCCGCCTCTCCGCATGCGGAACCCCCGCGATCACGAACGGCATCTCCATTCAGAACGAGGCCGGTGCGCATTTGCCCCAAGGGGAAAGCGGCGAAATCTGCATCAGCGGCGATATCGTGATGAAGGGATATTACAAACAGCCCGACAAGACCGCCGAGGCCATTGTCGACGGGTGGCTCCACACCGGCGACATCGGCCACATCGATGGCGAGGGCTTCCTGCACATCACCGACCGCAAGAAGGATATGATCATCACCGGGGGCTTCAACGTCTACCCGAGCGAAGTGGAGCAGGTCATCTGGTCGCATCCGTCCGTTCTGGATTGCGCGGTGATCGGCGTGCCGGATGAGAAGTGGGGCGAGGCCGTCAAGGCGGTGATCGAACTCAAGCCGGAGGCACAGCTCGAACCGGCGGACATCATCCACCTGTGCAAGGATCGCCTCGGCTCGGTCAAGGCGCCCAAGAGCGTCGATTTTGTCAAAACCTTGCCGCGTAGTCCGGTCGGGAAGGTGCTCAAGAAAGATATTCGGGAAATGTACTGGAAAGACAGTCAGAGAAAGATCTGATTTCAAACCTCGAAAAGACGTAGTGAATATAGGGAGAGATTGTTATGAAGGCGCCATCAAGAGCAGCACTGTTGATTTCTACTTCACTGTTCTGTATCACGACAATGCCGGCACTCGCGCAGGAAGCGCAAACCGAGCCCCAGGTCGGTGAAATCATCGTTACCGCGCAGAAGCGGGCGGAGAACCTTCAGGACGTTCCGATCGCCGTCTCGGCCTTTTCGTCGGACTCCTTGCAGGAACGGGGTCTCAACGGCGGAGCGGACCTCCAGATCGCCGTTCCGAACGTAAGCTTCGGGACCACGGGCTTCGGGCGCTACAATTTCCAGATTCGTGGCATCGGCGCGCAGATCCAGGGCCTGTCGGCCGATACAGGCGTTGGTATCCACGAAAACAACATCCCGCTCACGGTCAATCGCCTCGCCGCCGCAGAGTTTTACGATATCGAGCGGATCGAGGTGCTGCGCGGCCCGCAGGGCACGCTGTACGGTCGCAACGCGACCGGGGGCGTGGTCAACACCATCACGGCCACACCCAAGCATGAA
>DATEEP010000119.1:0-3604 GCA_035281095.1 Novosphingobium sp.
CATTGGAGGCGTTTAAGCGGCTCCGAGATCCACCGCGAAAGAGGGAGCCCCATGACCGACGACGAGCTGCCCAATTACAACCCCGCCGAGCGTGCCCAAGCCGAGGCTCTGCGCGACCAAGCCCGCACGGGCGGTCTGCGCTTCGAGGCGTATCTACCCCCGGCGCTGGCCGACTGGATGCTTGAGCGCATCAAGCGCGGCATATTTGCCGATCCTTCCGAAGCGGTATTCGCGATCGTTCGAACCTTTCGTGAACTGGAGCCGCACCGCGACCTTCGCGACGAGCTGCTAGGCCGGATGCTGGACGCATCGGCGGCCGAACTGGAATCGGCCCGCCCAGCCGACGAGGCGTTCGCCGAGCTGCGCCGCGAGCTTGGCAGTCCGCGCCCTGCCACGGCGCGGTGGGAGAAGGCGGCGGGATGAACCAGCTCGCGCCTATACGCGCGCCGCCGACGACTTCCTGGCCTGGTGTGCGGCAGCGACCGGCATCACGACCTATCTGAAGAATGGCGGCACCCTGGAGACGGCCGCGACCATGGCGAACCATAGCTCGACCCGCACCACCCAGCTCTACGATCGCCGACCCAACGATGTGACGCTGGACAAGGTGAAGTGGGTGCTGATTTAGCCGACGCCGTCAGACGGCGGCCGACTTGAAATTGTCGATTTCGACCGAGCGGCCGGCGAAGGTTGCAGTAATGTGCAACTCGCCGCCCATCGCCGCGATCAGCTCGCGCAGTGTGCTGACCTTCATGTCGGGCCGGCGCACGAGCTTGGAGATGGCGGGCTGCTGCACGTCCATGACGTTCGCAAGCTCCTCCTGGCTAATGCCCAGCCCCTCGCGCAACTGCTCGAGGCTGACCAGCTCGGCCATCATTTCGGCCTTACGCGCTGCGTTCTCCGCGAGACGTTCGGCGCTCCAGCTCTTCTTGAGATCGGAAAACGGGCGATGTCCGCTCATTTTATCAATCCTTCCTCTTTCAATTCCTGCACATATACGTCGTAAAGGTCGTCCGCGACCGGGATCATCCGTTCATAGAAACGGTCGTCCCCTGTCTTGTCGCCTCCGATCAACAGGATCGCCGACCGCCGCGGATCGAAGGCGTAGAAAACCCGCAGCGGTTTGCCCCCGCTCTGGATTCGCAGTTCGCGCATGTGCGAGTGCCGCGAATTGTTGATCCCCGACGAATGGGGAAAGCGCAGCTTCGGCCCTTGCGCGATCAGCAGATCGACCGTGAAGTCGATCGCGTCCTGATCGGCAGGGGGCAGATCGCCGAACCATTCCCCGAACTCATCGGTGTTCTCAACGTCCCAGCTCATCGGCAGTTGTATTCCACGCAAGGAATATAGGCGCAAACCGTTTCCAGATCAATAAGGCTTGGGCGCGGCCTTTCAGGCACGGCTCTATTTTCGCCTGACGGCTTTGACCGAGCCACCGTGCCGGCCGCGTGACGATCCTTGCGCATGGGCCAGGGCGATGCCCTGCCCCGATCGTGCCGACGGCACCGGCGAGATCCTTTGCTCTGTCGAGGAAAGGATGGCGCTGCCCCCTCTCCCCACTACTCCGCGCGAACTCGGGAACGATGGCGAGAAGCCATCGCCGTCCACACATGGTCCGCCAATGTTGTTGTGCGCAAAAGATTGCAGGCAGACACCAGTTGATTGCAAATGCGTTCATCTCGACAGGGCTGTCACCACGCCAGACATGCTTAGCGGACTGATCGTTTCAGCCGGACTTAGGCCCATTCCTGCGCTTGGCGAATACTCGATCACCTTCAAGAAAGGCCTCCAGCATCGCCGGTATCAACTCCGTGATGGGCTCCTCCCTTCCGTAAGTCTGGCTGTACAACGCCGCATATTCGACAATTGCCTGATGGAGGTGCGGGAGAATCGAAATTGTGCACTTCACCGGCGTTCGATCAGGAATGCGCGGCAGTTTCAGATCAACCATATTCGACTCCTATTCTTTCCAGGGAGGAAGGACGAGATCGCGGTGAACAAGCAATCGCACCGGCGTTCCCGGACGGATAATGATCGTCGGCTGCACCTGAAGATTGCGCGAGGTGAGCTGATCGCCCGCCCGGGACACATTCTGCTGGGTGGCCTCGCGGACAGCCCGCACCAGATCGCTCTCACCGGAAATGGAGAGATTGGCGCCAACACCCAGCAAGGTCGATATCGCCACCCCCTGCAGCAATCGCAAACCATGATAGTCGACCTTGTCCACTAGCCCCGCATAGCCGGATGCGTCGGTCGCCGGTGCATTGTCCAGCCGGATCGAACTGCCGTCGGGCATGATAATGCGCTGCCAGATGACCAAGGCGCGGTTCTGCCCATAGCTGATGGCACTATCATAGCGGCCGATCAGCCGCGCGCCCTGCGGAATGAGCAAGGTATGGCCGCTCGGACTGTCGTAAACATGTTCCGAGACCTGAGCGGTCACAAGGCCGGGGAGGTCCGATCGCAGGCCAGTGATCAAACTTGCCGCAATCACGCTCCCAGCTGACAATATGTTCGATGACATGGGCGGCTCCAGCCTATGCGAATTGATGTCGCTTTCCCCCTGGGACGACATCATGAAACGCTGCTTCCTCTCCTGCCCGTTTGGATCGAGATCCTTATCGGGGGCCGCCCCCTCCGGCACGTTTGCCGTCGGCGCAACCTGCGTCGCCGACGCCATTTCGGCGCTGGCTGCTGTTTCACGCTTTTGCGCGGCAATCGCGACCAGTGAAGACTCTCGGGCCGCTTGCAGATCGGCCGCGGCTTTCTCGCGGGCGGCCGCCGCTGCTCGGGCATCAGCGTCATCCGGTCGAGCGCCAATCAGGTCATGCCCTTCCTGTTGCCGCTTCAGGATCGGGCGTCCCAGGTCGCCGGGCAGCGGCGGTCCCAACTGGGGCACCGCATCATAGCTTTTGGGCAATCCCGCCAACTGATCCGCTGGCAGGCGGGAAGCATCGGCCTCATTCGCCGGCATGCTGATAGTCACGGGCCGATGCGGCGCCAGCGCCCACCACAACGTGGCCGCGATGGAAACGGAGAAGAGGGCAACACCGCCCACCAGAATATTACGCCTGAATCTCAACGCTCTCACGGGCTGAGCCCGCATTTGCAGCGTTGCCGGATTTTCCTTTGACCGGACTGCTTTCGACAAAGGGGGAACGGTGGTGTTTCCCGGCAGTTCGCCACTCTGTGGGCTTTCGGCCTGCGTCTCCGATCCGTTCATGATGCCCTCCGCCGACGAGTCGTGGCCGTCCGTGTGACCCTCACGACCTGCTGCTTCCCGGCGCCAAAACGCAGCTCAGCCTGGTCAAAGATCCGGTCGACGATATAGAAGCGATCCCTGAGCCGATAATTGACGAGCTGTGCCTCCCCCTTGCCAGCGACCAGAAATAGCGGCGGCGCATCGCCAACGGCAATCGTCACCGGAAACTCGATGTAAGTCTGCCGACCGTCATCAAAAGCACGGAGCGGGCGCCACGCCGGGGCATCGCCCGAAATTGCATAATTGAAATGCAGCTGCTCGACCTGAATTCCGGCCGCGATAGGTTCGGCGGCACGGGCCGCGTCATTTGCGCGCCGCAGAGCCAGCAAGGCATCTTCGGGA
>DATEEP010000120.1:0-5438 GCA_035281095.1 Novosphingobium sp.
CTGCAGCGCAGTGCCCAGCACCAATACTTTCAAAAGCATCTTCATCTTGTTCCCTCGTAGGTTGAGACCGATGGAGTACCTGCCGACGCGGCGCATGCGCACCCGCGGCCATGGCGAGGACGTCGGTGCACGAGTTCCTGCACAGCGCAAACCTGTCCGCGCGTTCGCGGGGCAGGCAGGACACTCGCTCCATGCGAAGCCGCCGTGCGCGTCCGATGCGCCGGATCGATACTAGGCAGTGCCCGCCATCGCTCAAGGCCGAAACCGGGCCATACCGGGAACGACGCGGGTCGAAGGGAGAGGCCGATACTCGTCAACGGACATGCGCAGGACGCCGCCTGGGACGTCATAACCCCACGTCGCACCTGACAATTGCGTCGATTTGTTCCCGCGGCTGCCCGCGACTCGCTGTAATGCGCTTCAGACCGGTCGACGCTCGGCCTTCGTGTCGCAGCCGTCACGAATGCATCGCGGTTCGCGGCCGCTTTCCCAGCCGATGTGATGTGAGGGAGCTGGCAGGCCTGGCCACGATGGATGCCGGTGTCGGCCTGATTAGTTCGCGCGCGAGGCTCGTCATCGCCTCCCTGGAACGAGATCACCCACAGTGTATGCAGTGCATAGCGAAGCGGCCGGCGATTTCGAATCAGGACGCTTACCGAATCAATGGCTCGATGAGAGCGGACATCGACCACAAGTGCATCCGCGCACGAGATCCGAGTTCGAGCGCTGCTGATGCGATCAACAGTACAGCCCGGGATGTTCCGGGCATCGAACGAATTCCACCGACTGCGAATGCTTCGTGGAGCATTTCGGCAGCGTGACGTTCACCGACGGCTACCAGCGAACCAATCGGATTTCGGTGCAAGCGCGCTTTGCCTTGGCCAGGTAAACGCCGGAACCCACGCCGTCCGCGTTCGGCCGTCGAACAGCTGGATACGCGCTGCGCTTCGCGATCGTCGATCGGTGCTCGAAGTAATTCGAACCGCGGATGACTGTGATTTGTTTACTACAGTTCGAAATTTCATAACGTAAAAATGAGCAATAGGTCACATTTTTATGTAGCCTGAGTTCGTCCGCTGGTATCGATACCAATTTGGGCCTGAGCCTCCCGGGGCAAACATCGCTACCCGAACGACTGCTTCTTCGGCGGCAGCGATGTGCTGGAGCACGGAGCGTTCATTAACGGCCGATAGAAACAGGGCCGGACGCATTCCGCTGGTTTGCCTTTCGATGGCGACTACACCGCCAGGAGCGACTGCCTTCGTGGCTGGGACTCAGTTAATTCATCTGTGCTTGTCGGCACGGAGCCAACTTTCGAACGCAGTAGATCTGCGAAAAATATGGAGCACACAGTAATGAACGAAACTCATCGCGCCTTTGCCGCGGGAGCCACCCAACCGGGACGCAGCGAACTCAACGCCAATCCGTCGCGGGTGCCGCTGCGCGTCCTGTCCGTTTCTCTCGCCTCCGTGTTGCTGGCGGGGTATCTGCCCGAAGCCGCCGCTCAGGCCGCCGGCAGCGAGACATGCTCGACGGCATCGGGTGCCAGCGGCGCGGTCGCACAGGGCTACGGTTCGACCGCCTGCGGCAGCAACGCCAAGGCCAGCTACGGAAGTACGACGGCGTTCGGTTTCTATGCCAACGCCAATGCCACCACGGCGACGGCGATCGGCGCCGATGCCTTGGTCAACAGCGGCGGCGGCACGGCGATCGGCAATCAGGCGCGCATCGAGGTCAGTTCGCTCGATTCGGTGGCGCTCGGTGTCGAATCCAATGTATCCGGGGCGAGTGGCACCTCCTTGGGCGGTCGCTCGAAGGTCGGCGCCGAAGCCGGCACGGCCGCCGGCCATGCCTCCGCAGTCATTGGCGCCAGGGGCACGGCGCTCGGCGCTTCGTCCAAGTCCAACGCCGAAGATTCGGTCGCCATCGGTTACAACGCCAGAGCCGACCATGCGCAATCGGTCGCGCTCGGTACGGGCAGCGTGACGACGGCCGGTATGCAAACCGGCTACGACGCAGCCTATGTCGGAGCGTCCAACTCGACCGGCCAGGTCAATGTCGGCGGACGTACGATCGGCAGTCTGGCGGCGGGCATCGCCGCGGACGACGGGGTCAACGTCAGCCAATTGCGCGCCGGCGTCAACTACGCCATCGACGAGTCGAAGAAGTACACCGACACCCGCGTCGAGTACGCCATCGACGAATCCAAGAAGTACACCGACTCGCGCGTCAGCGAAGTCAACAACAGCGTGACCAACCTGATCAACGGCTCGGCAGGCGTGTTCCAGGTCAGCCAGGACGACACCGCTGCGGCGTCGGCGACCGGAGCCAAGTCCACCGCCGGTGGCGCGGGTGCGAACGCATCCGGCGTGCGCAGCACGGCCTTGGGCAACGGCGCGTCGGCAACCGGGGCCAATTCCGTGGCGATCGGCGCCGGTTCGGTGGCGAGCGAGGCCAATACGGTTTCGATCGGCAGCACCGGCAACGAGCGCCGGCTCGTCAACGTCGCCGAAGGCGTGGCCGGCACCGATGGCGTCAACGTGAACCAGCTCAATCGGGTGGGCGCGAGCAGCGTGCAATACGACAAGAACCCCGATGGCTCGGTCAACTACAACCGGATCAGCCTCAATCCCTCCGGCGGCGGCACCACGATCCACAACGTGCGCGCCGGCGTCGCGCCGGCCGATGCGGTGAACGTGAAGCAGTTGAACGACGGCATGGCCAAGACGCTCACCCAGGCCAACCACTACACCGACCAGCGCATCGGCGACATGCGCCAGGACCTGCACGAGACGAACCGAAATGCGCGCGGCGGAACGGCCGCGGCGATGGCGATGGCCGGCTTGCCCCAGGCCTATCTGCCCGGACGCAGCATGGCGGCGATCGCCGGCAGCTCCTATCAGGGCGAAAGCGGCCTTGCTGTCGGCGTGTCCACCATCTCCGACAACGGTCGCTACGTCTACAAGCTGCAAGGTTCGGGCAACACGACCGGCGATTGGGGCATGACCGTGGGCGCGGGCATTCAGTGGTAAGCGAGCCTTTCATCGAACCGCCGAAGCGGGCCCGGTGCGCCGGGCCCGATCGGCCGACACTTTCATCGGAACGAAAAAAATGAAATTTTCCAAGACATTCCTGGTCCTGTGCTTTCCCTTCGCGCTCGCCGCATGGCTGAGCGCGCCCGCCACCGTTCACGCCCGCAGCGGCGCCGACGCGGATGAACCGATCGACATCCGTTTCCCGTCGCCCGAAACCGCGGTCGTCAAGGAAGGCGCTTTCCCCAATATCGACAACCTGCGCAATATGGCGCACGGGCTGACCAAGAAACAGGTCTATGCCCTGGTAGGCACGCCACACTTCGACGAAGGCGTGTTCGGTGTGCGCGAATGGGATTACCTCCTGAAGTTCCGCGTCGACGAACAAGTCGTCACCTGCCAGTACAAGGTGCTGTACGACCGCGGCTATCGGGTCAGCAGCATGCATTGGGCGCCGGAAGGTTGCGCCGATGCCGCTCTCAACGAACCGGTGCGTCAGGCCGAGGCGCCGCCGATCGCGCCGATGCCCGCGCCGGCCCCGGTGGTCCGGTCGAGGACCACCAGCCTCTCCAGTGAGGCGCTGTTCGCGTTCGGAAAATCCGGGCTGGCCGACATGTTGCCGAACGGGCGCTCGGAACTGCGCACCCTGGCCGACGGCATCAAGCGCGATCCCGGCGCCACGATCCGGGTCGTCGGTCATGCCGACCGCATCGGCGATGCCGCGTCGAATCTGGAACTGTCGACGCGGCGTGCGCAGACGGTCAGGCAGGTGCTTATCAACGAAGGCATTTCCGCGGGCGCGATCACCGCGCGCGGCGCCGGCGATTCGTCGCCGGTGGCGACGTGCCCGGACAGCCTGGGAGGCAAACGATTGGTCGCATGCCTGCAACCTGACCGACGCGTCGAACTGACCGTCGACTCTTATAACTGATACGGCGGCACCGGCTGTGAAACGCGCATCGACAACTGCGTCATAGCCGCGGGAGCTGCGAAGGGATGGATACGATGAAACGAGTCATATGCGGTCTGGCTATGCTGATGGCGGCGTTGGGCGCGTACGGGCAAGGCCGCACTGCCGCGAAGGCCGCCGCGCCCGTGGCGTCGGCGGCCTACGCCTCGCGTTACGCTCCGGCCGACCCGGCCCAGTTGCGCGACGTTGCCCTGCGCGCGGCGGCCGCCATGGATGAGGGTAATATCGCGGATATGTGGGCGAATGCATCGAAATCGATGCAGGCCAAGGTCAAGAAAAAAGACTTCATCAAGAAAGTCGGCGAGATGCGCAAGAAGATCGGCCCGCCCGCCGGAAGGAGCTGGGTCTCCATCCACCGCGAAATCAGCACCGGCAGCAACCTGCCTGCGGGGCAGTACGCAAGCGTGGAGTTCGAGCTTGCCCTGTCCAGCGGTGCTGCGGTGAAGGAACTGGTCTCTTTCACGCTCGACGCCGACGGTATATGGCGCTTGGTGGGCTATACGATCAGGTAACCGAGGCATTCGGGGAGAGCCTCGCCAGGCTCTCCTTCGTTTTCCGCAACCGCTATTCGTCGCAGGCGGCGATGAGTGAGCGTGAGCGATGGAGGCGTCTGTCGCCACGACAGTCGCAGACCGCTGGCGAAAGAGGGACGGACTCATCCCCGACCCGCGGTCACGATCCAGGCGCGCGAATCGAGCCAGACGCCATCGGCGCCTTGGTGCTCGGTCAATAGGCGGCGGAGGCGATCGAACGCATGCTCGCGTTGGCGGCCATCGAGGCGCGCGGCCTTGTCCTGCACGGTGGAGAATCCGGACACGAATGCGAAGGCGGCATCCACATCGATGCCGTAGCAGACGGGTGCATGTACTTCCTCGAAGGTCGGGGCCGCGAAGCCGGCGGAATCGAGAATGTCCCGTACGAAGTCCTGCTCGCCCAAAGAGAACGCGAGCGGGGCGGGGGAGGAACCGCCGACTCGCGCGCCCTCGGCCGGGAACGCGCTTTCGATCGCGGTAGCCCACTCATTACGTTCGCGCTGCTGCCATACCATCATCACGAGCCGCCCATGCGGACGCAGCGCGCGGCCTATGTTGGAGAAGGCCGCAACCGGATGCTCGAAGAACATCGTGCCGAATCGGCTGATCGCCACGTCGAAACTTGCGTGCGGCAGCGCATGCTGTTCGAGATCGCCGCATAGGTATTCGACGTTGCCGAGGTTTGCGGCGTCAGTGAGTTCTCTTGCGCGCTCGATCATCTCGTTCGAGCGGTCGATCCCGAGCACCGACCCCTCCGCCGCCAGTTGCGCCGCTTCGCGTGTCGTCTGCCCGGTCCCGCAGCCGATGTCGAGGACCCGATCGGAAGCGAGGATGCCGTACGCGCGCCGCAACACGGCGTTGTGGCGTTGCAGCTCGAGGTCGTAGTCGATCATTCGGACGGCT
>DATEEP010000121.1:0-22937 GCA_035281095.1 Novosphingobium sp.
GCCGCGGTTCATCCTGAGCGGCTGTTGCAAAACAGCCAGCCGAAGGGCCCCTCGCAATGACGATTCAATAAAGTCATCCCGCTCCAATATATCGGCAGCGATCCCCGGGGACCGGCCTCAACCCGTCATTCCGATAGACCCGCCAGGTCCGCCGCTTCCTTCGCCGCCCGTCGCTCGTTGACGCGCACGGTCCTGACGGCAAGCTCTTCCCATGCGGCGGCGGAGGCGAGGTGCTTTTGGCGCACGTTCTCGAGCGGCTCGGTCTCGGCCGCCACGCGGGCTTGTTCGGCGCGGTTGGCGTAGTCGCGGGCGAGATCAGCCATGCATGATGCCTTTGAGGATCGACGTGTCGACAATCCGTGGCGTGCCGTCCAAGAGCGGGGCCGAGTGCTCGATCCGCTCGGCATAGTAGCCGGCGCATTGCTCCGCCCATGCCCGCCCGTCCGGGCTGGCGCGGTTGAACATGTCGAACAAGGCGGTCTGGTGTCGGGCGAAAAGTTCGTTGAGATCCATGAGGGTCTCCCGGATCGGCACGGGAGCACGATAGTCTCTCAGTCGCGGGCATGCACGGGATGGTCCAGCGATGGCGCTTAAATGGGCCCGCGCCAGCCGATTTGCAAGTCAGCCCCGCCCGTTTGTTGCGCAATCGATTTGCTGCGGACAATATAAATTAGGCGTTTCATCGAATTCCTGCTAAGCCCGCTTGGCTAACGTTGAATTTGCGACGGACTTCGCCGGGTCGGACCTTCGGTCCACAGGCTGACGACTTCCCTTCATCTGACGACACGACGCATCCGGACGCGCCACGTTGGCGCGTGCCCGACCTTGAAAGGAATAGTCCATGCCGATCGGCACCGTAAAATTCTTCAACACCGACAAGGGTTATGGCTTCATCGCGCCCGATGGCGGCGGCGATGACAGCTTCGTCCACATCAGCGCGGTGCAGGCCGCCGGGCTCTCGACGCTGAACAAGGATCAGCGCGTCAGCTACGAAGTCGAGACCGACCGTCGGGGCAAGGCTTCGGCCGTCAATCTCCAGTCGGCCTGACCCCTTGGCCAAAGAGGAGCTTCTGACCCTCGACGGCCAGATCGATGAAATTCTCCCGGATGGCCGCTTCGGCGTCATGCTGGAGAACAATCACCGGATCATCGCTTACACGGCCGGGAAGATGCGCAAGTTTCGCATCCGCTCGGTCGTGGGCGACCTGGTGCGGGTCGAGATGACGCCTTACGACCTGAGCAAGGGGCGGATTGTCTACCGCGAACGCGGGCCCGGATATTCGGGGCCTCCTCCGGCGCGACGGCGCTGAAGCAGGCGCTGATCAAAGGTACGCTTGGATGATATCGAAGATCGGCGCGGCCGTGGTGGCCGTGACATTGCTGCCGGCCCTTGGCATGGTGGTCCACTGGCAAGGCGGCCCTGCGATGGACTGGCTTTCCGGCACTTCCGCAAAAGCCGTGGTCCCCGCCACCCTGGGCGGCCTGCGCGATGCGAAGCTGGCGGAATTGAGCCGGCTTTTCGTTTCGCGCGATGTCGGCGTGTCCGCGGGCATGCGCGCGGGAAGCGAACTGGCCCCCGTCGGCTTTCTCAACGGTCAGCTCGAGCGGCAAGGCGCGAACTGGCGGGTCAGGGGAACGACCGGACTGAAAGCCGATATCTACGAAATCTCCTGAGCCGACGTCTGGAGTGCGATGACGATGGATTGAACCATCTCGTCATTGCGACCCGGGGCTTGATCCGGGGTTGCAATGACGGTTCAATGTAACGTCATCCGGCTTTAGACCATGATGACTTTACATTGCTTCGTCATTGCGAGGGGCGGAGCCCCGCGGCAATCCAGGGCGGCGTAGCGCGACCCTGGATTGCTTCGCTTCGCTCGCAATGACGAAGTGATTCAAACCAAAGTCATCCCGCTTTAGGCCTCGGTCGTCTCGGGGTACTTCAACCGGTCAATCACCCCGCCCAGCAGCTTGAGGCTGTTCCACCCGAACGCCGGATCGACGCCCGCGATCAGCGGCGAGAGCATCGCCCCGGCACCTGGTTTCACTTCGGCCGGCGCACGGCGGACGAGGTCTTCCGGCGTCATCACATTGAACATCCGGCTCTGCTTGAGCTGCTCCAGGTCGTCGCCGATGCCGTGATAGGGCGAGTTCGGCTCCTTGGCGTTGTAGCGCGTCTGCGCGCCGGCCATGTGCTGGATATGCGGGGCCAAGGTCTGCCAGCCCGCTTCGATGTCTTCGGTCAGCTGTACATTCATCAGTCCGCCCGGATTGCCCATCTGGCGCGGCTTGCGGCCGAGACGTTCGCATTCCTCGATGTATATGGGGAGAAGGTCCGGGCGCATCGGCTGGAAGCCGACGTCGAATTTCGCCGCGCGCTTCGCCGACGCTTCCACGCCGCCGCCGATCATGATGATGTCTTCCGGCTGCTGCACCGGCAGCGGCCGCACGAATATCGGCCGCCCGTTGTAGGTGAAGCGCTCGCCGTGGAGCGCGCGCAGGATGATCTCCAGCCCTTCGTCCATCAGCCGGGCCCGGTCCTTGAGCGACTTGCCGAACATCGCGAACTCATCGGGCAGGCGCCCGGCGCCCAGCGTGATGCGGGCGCGGCCCTGGCTCATCAGGTCGAGCACCGCGATCTTCTCGGCGATGTGGACCGGATCGTGGAGCGGCAACTGCACCGCGCCGATCGCGATGCGGCAGCGCTTGGTGCGCGCGGCGATGCCGGCGGCGAGCACGAACGGCTGCGGCAGGTAGTTGTCGTCGGCGCCGTGGTGCTCCATCAGCGAGATCGAGTTGACGCCGATCCCGTCGGCATATTCCGCCATGTCGAGCGCCTGTGGATAGATCTCCGCCGGCTGCGCGCCGAACGCGGGTGAGCGCATGTCGAACGACAGGCTGGTCTGGATCTGTTTACGGTCTCCCATGTCTCTTGATTCGTTCCGTTTCAGATTGAACCGGAACGCGTCCGGATATTCTTTGTTTGCCGTGATTTCCGAGCCGGCAGGTGATTCCACCTGCCTCGAAATCACTCCAGCATCGGGCGCAAGGGCCCAAGGGTCAACCGCTGGCGCCAGGCCGGCGATCACTTTCGCATTTATGCATTTCAGATGTCAGCGATGCCCGCCAAACGAAAGGGCGCCCGGATCGCTCCGGACGCCCCTCTGTAACCCCGTTCGGTGAGATCAGGCGCTGTAATACATGTCGTATTCGACCGCGCTCGGCGTGGTTTCCCAGCGGAGCTGCTCTTCCCACTTGAGTTCGCAGTAAGCCTGGATCTGGTCCTCGAAGAACACGCCGCCCTTGGTGAGGAACTCGTGGTCCTTCTCGACCGCTTCCAGCGCCTCGCGCAGCGAACCGCACACGGTCGGCACTTCGGCCAGTTCGGCCGGCGGCAGGTCGTAGAGGTTCTTGTCCATCGCCTCGCCGGGATGCATCTTCTTCTCGATGCCGTCGAGGCCGGCCATCAGGATCGCCGAGAAGGCGAGGTAGGGGTTGGCCAGCGGATCGGGGAAGCGGAACTCGACGCGCTTGGACTTCTCGCCCGTGCCGTAAGGAATGCGGCACGAGGCCGAGCGGTTGCGCGCCGAATAGGCGAGCAGCACCGGCGCCTCGAAGCCCGGGACCAGGCGCTTGTAGCTGTTGGTCGTCGGGTTGGTGAAGGCGTTGAGCGCCTTGGCGTGGGCGATGACGCCGCCGATGAAGTACAGGCAGTTGTCCGACAGTCCGGCATAGCCGTTGCCGGCGAACGTCGGCTTGCCGTCCTTCCACAGCGAGATGTGGGTGTGCATGCCCGATCCGTTGTCCGACTTGATCGGCTTGGGCATGAACGTGGCGGTCTTGCCATAGGCGTGGGCGACCATCTGCGTGACGTACTTGTAGATCTGCACGCGGTCGGCGGTCTGGGTCAGCGTGCCGAAGGTGATGCCGAGCTCGCTCTGCGCCGCGGCGACTTCGTGGTGGTGCTTGTCCATCGGCAGGCCAAGCTCGATCATGGTCGAGACCATCTCGGCGCGGATGTCCATGGTGCTGTCGATCGGCGGAACGGGGAAGTAGCCTCCCTTGGCGCGCGGGCGATGCCCCATGTTGCCGCCTTCGTACGAACGGCCGGTGTTGGTCGGCAGCTCGATGTCGTCGATCCTGAAGCCGTTGCCGTCGTAGCCGTCATAGAAGGTGACGTTGTCGAACAGGAAGAACTCCGGCTCCGGTCCGACGTAGACGGTGTCGCCGAACCCGGTGGTCTTCAGGTAGGCTTCGGCGCGCTTGGCGGTCGAGCGCGGGTCGCGGGCGTAGAGGTCGCCGGTCGAAGGCTCGACGATGTCGCAGAACACCGCCAGCATCGGCGTGGCCGAAAACGGATCGGCATAGACCGCGTCCAGGTCGGGCTTCAGGATCATGTCGGATTCGTTGATGGCTTTCCAGCCTTCGATCGACGAACCGTCGAACATCAGGCCGTCCTCAAGCTCATCCTCGCCCAGAACGCCGGCGACCATCTGCAGGTGCTGCCATTTGCCCTTGGGATCGGTGAAGCGCAGGTCGATCCACTCGATTTCCTCATCCTTGATGCGCTTGAGGAGGTCCTTTGCAGTTGCCATTACCGTTGTTCTCCGAAAAATCCCTTCCCACGCGGAAGGGAGCTAGGGGTTGGATGAGTGGAGGGAATTGGCCCGGCCCCCGATCGGGCGAACTCCCGAAATCCGGCCCGCGACATCCCCGGTGTCATCGGGGCGCGCGCCGGAAGGAATGGTTACAGCGCGGCTTCGTCGCGCTCGCCGGTGCGGATGCGCACCGCGCTTTCGACCGGCACGACGAAGATCTTGCCGTCGCCGATGCGGCCGGTCTGCGCGGCTTGGGTGATCGCCTCGACCACCCGGTCCACCAGGCTGTCCGGCACGACGACCTCGAGCTTCACCTTGGGCAGGAAATCGACGACGTATTCGGCGCCGCGATACAGCTCGGTGTGGCCCTTCTGGCGGCCGAAGCCCTTGGCCTCGGTGACGGTGATCCCCGACACGCCGACTTCGTGGAGCGCTTCCTTCACTTCGTCGAGCTTGAAGGGTTTGATGATCGCTTCGATTTTCTTCACGCGGCTACTCGCTCCTGCACAGCAGGCCGGACTTCCGATGCGGTCCGGCCCAATGCCTCCCTGAAGGCGCTGTCTTGATTAAGAGACTATCAAGAATCGTGCCAGAGGTTGCGGCAGGGTGTTAGAGCATCCGGCGCGCTGCGAAAAGCGGCGAATCCGACCGAATGTTGCGCTGCAACGGGACGGAACTTTGCGGTGGCGCGATCCTTGGATGAGGCGCTGTCCAAATTTTCAGCAAACTCTGCCTGTTTTTTGGGCGTGTCTTGCTACAGCCGCAGTCCCGATGTCTCCGGCAGTCCCGCCATCAGATTGAGATTCTGCACCGCGCCGCCGCTGGCGCCTTTGCCCAGGTTGTCGAGCATGGCCACGAGCCGCGCCTGCGTGCCGTCCTTCGATCCGAAGACGTAGAGATCGAGGCCGTCGCCCGGCTGCATCGAGCGGCGCAGCAAAAGCTCGTCCGGCGTCTCGTGATGCATCCGCACCACGGCGCTGTCGGCGTAGAAGTCGACGAGGCAGTCGCGCAAGCCGTCGATCGGCGCCGCGCGGGGCATCAGGCCGAGGTGGAGCGGTATCTCCACCACCATGCCGCGATGCGCCGGGATCACCGCGGGCGCGAACAGCGGGGGATGGGCAAGGCCGCACCGCACCTGCATCTCGGGCACGTGCTTGTGTCCCAGCGCCAGCGCGTAGTCGCGGAAAGCGATGTCGGGATCGTTCTCGAACCGGGCGATCAGCGCCTTGCCGCCGCCCGAATAGCCCGACACCGCGTGACAGCTATAGGGCCAGTCGGCAGGCAGCAGGCCGTTGCGGACGAGCGGGGCGAGCAAGGCGATGAAGCCGGTGGAATAGCAGCCGGGATTGCTGACCCGCGTGGCGGCGGCCACTTTGGTCCGGCCGGTCACTTCGGGAAAGCCGAACACCCAGCCCGGCGCGACGCGATGGGCGGACGAGGCGTCGATCACGCGGACGGCCGGATTGTCGATCATCGCCACGGCGTCGCGCGCGGCATCGTCGGGCAGGCACAGAATCACGAAATCGACGCCGTTGAGCGCTTCGCGCCGGGCCGCGTCGTCCTTGCGCTTGGCATCGTCCAAGGCGAGCAGCGCGAACTCGGGCCTGCCCGCCAACCGCTCGGCGATCTCGAGACCGGTCGTCCCTACCGCGCCGTCGATGAATACGGTGCTGGTCATTGCTCCACCTTCTCCAGGTCGCTTATCGCGATATAGCCGACGAACCCTTCTTCGTCCGTATTGTCCGAAGCTACCTGGCCCCAGGCCCACCCCCCGGCGATGTCGAGCACGTCGAAATGGCTGCCGCGGTCGAGCGTGGACACCGCCTCGGCCTCGCTCCGTCCGGCCTTGCGCAGAACCGTCTGGGCGGCGGCGACGCGATGGTGCATCGGTACGGCGTAGTGCGGCACGAAATAGCGCCCGGCCAGCTTGATATGCGCCAGATCGCCGCGCACGGGCAGATGCCCCGGCTCGAACCGGACGCTGGGTCCGGTCATCGCCAGCTCCACCGCGCGAGGCTGCGCGGCCTTGCGCACGTGGCTGTCGCCGATGCTGTGTTCACTCGCCAATGGCTGGGGCATCCCGAAATCGAAGAGCGGGGCGCTTAGACGGGTCATGATGGTTTCGCAACCTCAGCCATGGCGCCGCTTCAGCATGTGCCACGCCGCGCGCAGGCCCAATGCGTCGCCGCCCTTGGGCCGTCCCGGCTTGGCGACGGGCCGCCATGCGTAAGTGTCGAAATGCGCCCAGTCGACGTCGTCCGGCACGAAGCGGTCCAGGAACAGCGCCGCGACGCTTGCCCCGGCGAAAGGGGTGGCGTGAGTGTTGGCGATATCGGCGATGTCGGACTTGAGATAGTCGCGATAGGCCTCGTGCAGGGGTAGCCGCCAGCACTCGTCGTCATGCTCGCGCCCGGCGGCAAGCAAGGCTTCGGCGGTCTCGTCCCGCCGGGTGAACAGCGCCGGCAGGTCGGGCCCCAGCGCCGAACGGGCGGCGCCGGTCAGGGTCGCGAAGTCGAGGATCAGCTCCGGCTCCTCCTCGCCCGCGCGGGTCAGCGCGTCACCCAGCACCAGACGCCCTTCGGCATCGGTATCGCCGATCTCGACCGTCCTGCCGCTGCGGGAGCGCAGCACGTCGCCGGGACGGAAGCTGCCGGCGGAGACCGCGTTCTCGACCGCCGGCAGCAAGACATGCAACCGCACCGGCAGCCCGGCTTCCATGACGAGTTGCGCCAACGCCAGCGCGTGCGCCGCGCCGCCCATGTCCTTCTTCATCAGCAGCATCGCCGATGGCGGCTTGATGTCGAGCCCGCCCGAATCGAAGCACACGCCCTTGCCGACAAGGGCCACGCGCGGATGCGCGGCATCGCCCCAGCGCAACTCGATCATGCGCGGCGCATGGCTGCGGCTGGCGGCACGCCCGACGGCATGGACCATCGGAAATTCGCGTTCCAGCATGTCGCCCTTGGTGACGCGCACTTCGGCCTTGAACCGCTTCGCCACGATTTCCGCTTCGGCCTCGATCTGGCCGGGGCCCATGTCCTCCGCCGGAGTGTTGACCATGTCGCGCACCAGCGCCACCGCCCCCGTTTCGGCAAGCACCGGCGCGATCGCCTTGGCCTGCGCGGTCAGCAGCACGCGCGGGCCTTCCTCCGATGGTTCGGCGCGGTAACGCTCATAGCGGTACTGGCCGCTGATCCAGCCGAACAGGGCAGCGCCCGCTTCCGTGTTCGCGAGGCGATAGATTCCGGGAGGCAGCTTCTCGGCCAGCGCGGCGAGGCACCAGCTCGACAAGGCAGCGGTATCGGCGACGCCCGCGGCCACCGCCCAGCCGTCGCCATCCGGGATTACCGCATGGTCGTACCCGTCCGCCTTGAACCGCTGCGCTTCCAGCGCGACGCGCTGCGGACCGGAGAGGCTCTTCAGGAACCCTTCCAGTCCCTGCTTGTCGACGAGGTGGATCGCGGTGGCCTTCTGCCCACGATCGGGCTGGATCAAATCGTGCTTATCGGACATTCTTCGCTTTCTAGCCGCAGCGCTCACCACAAGGCGAGAGGGTTGACCATGCCGATTCACAGAATCGTACCGTTTTTGGCCGCTGCCTTGCTGGCGTCGTGCCAGGGCGCGAACGAAAGCCCGGACGAGGCGGCCGAGACGCCCGTCGCATCGGGCGCCGCTGCCGGTTCTTCGGCACCCGAGGCCGCCGCCGTCCCGGCGGGCAAGGCGCGCAAGGTGGCCGAAGAGAGCGACCTTTACTCCTTCGAATACGCCTACCCGGCGCAGGCGGACGCCATTCCCGAGCTGCGCGCGATCCTCGATGCGCGGCTTGCCAAGGACCGGACCGAACTCGCCACCGAAGCGCGCAACTTCAAGAAGGAGGCCGAGGCCGACGGCTTTCCCTATCGCCCATCAAGCCGTGAAATCGCCTGGCTGGTGGTGTCCGACCTGCCTGACTGGCTGTCGCTTTCGGCGGAAGGCTATGTCTACAGCGGCGGCGCGCACGGCATGAGCTTCTTCGATACGCTGCTGTGGGATCGCAAGGCCAGGACCGTGCGCGAACCGACCGAACTGTTCGCGTCCACGGCGGCGCTTTCCAGCGCGATCGGCGTTCCGTTCTGCGCCGCGCTCGACAAGGAGAGGGAAAAGCGGCGCGGCGAGCCGGTGGTCCGCTCACCCGACGATCCGTTCAGCGAGTGCATCGATCCGGCCAAGGAGACCGTGATCCTGGGCTCGTCCAACGGCAGGACCTTCGATCGCATCGGTGTCCTTGTCGCGCCGTATAGCGCCGGACCCTATGCCGAGGGAACGTACGAGGTCACCCTGCCTGTAACTCGCGCGGTGATCGACGCGGTCAAACCGGCGTTTCGCGGGAGTTTCTCGACCGGGCGTTAATTCTTGCCAAACAGCCTTCGCTACGCAACGAATGGGCAACAAAAACAGGCACGGCGGGATGGGATGGCATTGTTCAAGCGGTTGACGTTCAAGCGGTTGAGCGCAGTCGCGTTCTCGGTCCTGCTGGCGACTTTTGCGTCCGCCGCGATGGCGGTTCCGGTCAGGTGCGACGATTCGCTGAAGGACAGCTTCAAACCCGACGCGCAGACCCGTGTGACCCAGGTGGCGGCTTTCCGGAAGGGTGAAGACCTCGCCTCGGTTTTGGAGCCAGGCAAGGCCGCCGAAGACTTGTGCATGGTGCGTCTGCTGGTAGGGCCGGCCAATCCCGGTCCGGCCGATGCGCCGTCCACCTCGCCGGGCATCGGCGTCGAGATCTGGCTGCCGTCGGCGGCCAACTGGAACAGCCGGGTGCTGGTACTCGGTGGCGGGGGCTATGCCGCGAGGCTGGGGCCTCAGGCTCCGCCGTCGCGGGCGGCCGGCGAAAAGGGATATGTCAGCGCGATCACCGATGCGGGCCACGCGCCCTTCATCGGCCGGGCGTTCGACATGGCACGTTACCAGGATGCCTCATTCCTGTTCGCCCCGGACGGCAGGGTCGATCCGTTCCAGTGGGCAGGTTTCGGGCACCGCGGCATCCACGAAGCTGCCGTCAAGGGAAAGGCGCTGGCGAAGTTCTATTATGGTTCGCCGGCCAAATCTTCCTACTATGAAGGCGCCTCCAACGGCGGACGGCAGGGTTACGTCGCAGCGCAGACTTATCCGGAGGACTTCGACGGCATCGTCGCCGGAGCGCCGGCGATCAACTGGGCGCAGTTTCTGGTTTCCGACATATACCCGCAGACCGTGATGCTGCGCGATCTGGGCCGTCCTCTGACCCCCGATCAGCTGAACCTGGTCACTTCCGCGTCGATCAAGGCGTGCGACAGCACCGTCAACGGCGAACATGACGGATATATTACCGATCTGGCCGCCTGCCGCTATGATCCGGTTCGGGACAGCGCCGTCCTGTGCGTCGCGGATGGCGGATCGAACCCCACGCCGGCTTGCGTGACCCGGCGGGAGGCGGCGGTCGTCAACAAGATATGGTACGGCTTCACGTCGGACGGCTCGGCGCCGGACCCCGTCATCGACAATGGCTATGGCGTCAAGCTTGCGCCCAAGCAGCTCTGGTTCGGCCTGCCCCGCGGCGTCAACCTGCCGGAAATGGTGGTCGGCTCGAAAGACGGGAAGGCCATGCCCGCCGGGATCGCGCAGGCAGCGGTCGCGGTTGCGCTTCAGGATACCAGGTTCGCGCCGCCCTTCGTACGCAATGCCGCGGGCAACGGACAGGATCGCTGGCAGGAACTTACCTATGCCGATCTTTCGCGCGCGATTGCGGAAGGCATCGCTCTTGAGCGCAAGTTCGGCCCGTTCTACGGGGACGATCCGGATCTGTCGGCGTTCAAGGCGCGGGGCGGAAAGCTCCTGACCCTGCATGGCGTCAAGGACCAGATCATTCCGGTGGCCGGGACCCGGCATTACTACGCCCGCGCGACCGAAGCGATGGGGGGGCTTGACGCGGTTCGTTCATTCTACCGCTACTATGAGGTTCCGGGCCGTGACCATGGCATCCTGGTGGTGGGGTGGACGGAGGGGACGGCTCCCCCGGCCACGCTCATGTCCGATATGTCCATGCCGACCTCGATG
This sequence comes from Novosphingobium sp., assembly GCA_035281095.1. Lineage (GTDB taxonomy): Bacteria > Pseudomonadota > Alphaproteobacteria > Sphingomonadales > Sphingomonadaceae > Novosphingobium. Next base: position 10,674 of record DATEEP010000121.1, read on the forward strand.
CTGGACATCATGGTGGACTGGGTGGAAAACGGTCGCACGCCGGGGCCGATCGTGTCCGCCAGCCTCGACGGAACGAAGACCAGGCCATTGTGCCCCTATCCGTCGAGGGTCGTCTATACCGGCGGCGACAAGGGCCGGGCGGAAAGCTATGCCTGCCGCTGAGGCTCGCAATCTTGAGCTTTCGCCGCTACATGGGCGTGCATGATGCAGTATCAGACAGTCGCCGCCGATGAAGTCGTCCTTCGGGACGGCACGATCAAGCTCCACGGCCCCGAAGCCTTCGCGGGCATGCGCAAGGCCGGTCGCCTTGCCGCCGAGATCCTCGACGCGCTCGTGCCCATGGTGCGGCCGGGCGTCACCACTGGGGAGATCGACGACGCGGTCCGGCGGCTGACGATCGAAGGCGGGGCCGTGCCCGCCACGCTGGGCTACCGCGGCTACGAGCATTCGAGCTGCGTCTCGATCAATCATGTCGTCTGCCACGGCATTCCGTCCGACAAGACGCTGAAGGACGGAGACATCGTCAACATCGATGTAACCCCGTTGCTGGACGGTTGGCATGGCGATTCGAGCCGGATGTATCTTGTCGGCGATGTCGCGCTCAAGGCGCGGCGGCTGGTCGATGTGACGCACGAATGCCTGATGATCGGCATCGAGCAGGCCCGGCCGGGCAAGCGCATGGGCGATATCGGCGCGGCGATCCAGGCCTATGCCGAGAAGAACCGGTATGGCGTGGTGCGGGAGTTTTGCGGCCATGGGCTGGGGCGCCTGTTCCACGATGCGCCGGAAGTGGTGCACGCCGGACGGGCGGGAACCGGGCCGGAGATCCGGCCGGGGATGTTCTTCACCATCGAGCCGATGATCAACCTCGGCAAGCCGGCGGTAAAGCTGCTCGGCGACGGCTGGACGGCGGTGACTCGCGACAAATCCCTGTCGGCGCAGTTCGAGCACTCGATCGGGATCACCGAGGACGGGTGCGAGATCTTCACGCTCAGCCCGAAGGGGCTCGACAAGCCGCCCTACTAGAGTGATTTCGATGCAGGTGGAATCACCTGCCGGCTCGGAAATCACGGCAAGAAAAGGATATCCGGACTCGTTCCGGTTCAATCTGAAACAAACGAACCTAGTCCCGCCCCGCGCGGATCGCCGCGCCGGCCGCGAAGGGCGCGATGGCGACGAGGACGAGGCTGCACGCGGCGGTCAGCGCCACGCCGCTCGATCCCCCGGTGGACAAGCTTCCCGCGCCGAAGATCAGCAGCGGCACCGAAAGGGGGATCACCAGCAGTCCCGAAAGCGCCGCACCGCCCCGCAAGCCGGCGGTAAGTGCCGCCACGGTGACGCCCAGCGCGGCCAGGCCCGGCGTTCCGGCCAGCAGGCTCAACTCGACCATGCGCAGCGAGGCGCCATCGATCCCGAGCAACGCGGCGGCCGGCACGGTGGCGAGCATCAGCGTCGGACCGAAGCTCAGCCAATGGGCCAGCACGCGTACCGCCGCCACCCACTCCTCGGAGATGTCGCGCATCGCCCACTGGTCGAACATGCCCATCTCGATGTCGGGCTCGATCAGCCGGTCCAGCGGCAGGATCGCCGCCAGCAGCGCCGCCACCCAGATCACGCCGCCGCCCGTCCGCGCCAGCAAGAGCGCATCCGCGCCGACCGCGAACGGATAGAGCATTGCGACGGCGAGGAAGAACAGCACCGGCAGGACCGCCCCGCCGCCCCGCACGCCGAGCAGCAATTGTCCGAGATCGCGCTGCAGCAGGTGGATGAGAATGCGCATCATGCCGGATACTCGCGCAGATCGAGCATTCGGGCACCCGGCATGTCGATCGGCTGGTGCGATGCGACGACCACTATGCCGCCGCCCGCGCGTCGCTCCGCGACCAGTGCTTCGACGAGCGAAACGCCCTCGCTGTCCAGGCCGTTCAGCGGCTCGTCAAGCAGCCAGTGGTCCGCAGCCTGGCCGATCAGCCGGGCGAGGGCGGCGCGCTTCTTCTGGCCCGTGGAGAGATAGCGGACCGGCACATCGAGCAGATCGGCGAGCCCCAGGCGTTCCAGCGGCGGGCCATGGCCATCCAGCGCCGTCCAGAACGCCAGCGCCTTGCCCAGCGGCAAATGCGGGTCGAGCGCGGGGCGGTGATCGAGCAGGCCTACCGAGCCGCTCCATTGCACGCTGCCGCGCCACGGCCGCATCAGCCCTGCAAGGATCATCACCAGGCTGGTCTTGCCCACGCCGTTGGGCCCAACAAGGTGCAGGGCCTCACCCGCGCCCAGCGCAAGGCCGAGATCGGCGAACAGCAGCCTGTCGCCTCTGCGGCAGCCGAGATCGGAGGCGAAAAGGCCGCTTGCTTGCATGGGCTGGTGCGATAGGGGAAAGGCGGCCATGGACGCAAGCCGGCCAAGGAGCGTACAATGCCCATATCACGCCTGACCGACGCCGAACGCGCTGCCGCGCTCGCGGAACTCGGTGGCTGGACCTTGCGCGCCGATGGCCTCGCGATCGAGCGCACGCTCCACTTCGCCGACTTCAACGCGGCGTTCGGTTTCATGACCCGCGTGGCGCTCCATGCCGACAAGGTCGACCACCATCCCGAATGGTTCAATGTCTACAACCGCGTCGAGATCACCCTTACCACGCACGACGCCGGGGGGGTGAGTGCTCGCGATGTGGCGATGGCGCGGTGGATCGAGGCGATCACCTGAGTTTCGTCATTGCGAGGAGGCGAAGCCGACGAAGCAATCCAGAGCAGTTCCGTGCCGCCCTGGATTGCTTCGCTGCGCTCGCAATGACGAAGCTTGTTTGCGGATGGGAAACTGGATGATCAAGAAAATCGGGATTGTCGTGCTCGTGGCATTGTTCGCCTATGGCGTGCTTTACTCGATCTCCCGAGATGAATGCCGGCACGATCTGAATCCCTTCGATTGCGACACAGCGCATCACAAACTGCTTGATTGAAGCCCTAAAGCGCCGGGTTGTTGTACACGTGCCAGGTGAAGATCGCCGCTGCCCCGCGATGCGGGCGCCATTTCTCGGCGAGCGCGCGGGTCTCCTTCTCGCTCGGCCGCGCTTCCAGCCCGAGGATCTTGTGCAGTCCCGCCTGCACGGCAAGGTCGCCTGCCGGCCAGATATCCGGGCGTCCTTCGGCGAACAGCAGGTAGATCTCGGCCGACCACCGGCCGATACCCTTGATGCGTACCAGTTGGGCGATCGCTTCCTCTTCGTCTTCGGGCAGGTTCGTCAGGTCGATGGCGCCCGTCACCACCAACTCGCACAGGCTGCGCGCATAGCCCTGCTTCTGGCGCGACAGGCCGCAGGCGCGCAACGCGTCGAATTCCGCGGCGATCAGGTTCTCCGCCGGAACGTCCTCGCCCAGCAAGGCTTCGAGCTTGCTCCAGACAGAGGCGGCGGCGGCGACGCTTACCTGCTGGCCGACGATCGTGCGCAGCAGCGTGGCATAGCCCGGCGGCCGAATCCGGGGCTCCGGGTATCCGGCCAGCGCGAGCGCACGGGCGATGCCCGGCTCGTGTGCGGATAGGGCGTCGAGGCCGTATCGTATCGTGTCGGCATTCAATCCCATCACGTGCTCCGTCTTGCCAAGGCGCATACCAGCCGTTAGCAGCCGCGCAAACGCGCGCAACTCCATGCGCGACTGGAGGGACGAAGGAAAATGCCACAGATCATCGTGGTCAATCAGGCGGGTGCGGAAACGAGCGTCGAGGCGATCGAGGGGCGCACCTTGATGGAAACCATCCGTGACAAGGGTTTCGACGAATTGCTGGCGCTGTGCGGCGGTTGCTGCTCTTGCGCGACGTGCCACGTTCACATCGACCCGGCCTTCAAGGACGTCCTGCCGGCGATGAGCGAGGACGAGAACGACTTGCTCGACAGCTCCGAGTACCGCGACGAGAATTCACGGCTTTCCTGCCAGGTTCCGATAACGGCGGCGCTGGAAGGGTGCAGGGTCACGATCGCCCAGGAAGACTGAGCCGAGCGGGAGCGCCGGACCGGGTGGATTTCGAATTGATTCGCCCGGAAGGCACTGGCCGCTTGCGATGGCGCGGCCGTCTGCTTAATTCGGCACGATGACTGTTTCCGAGGCGATCCCCGTATCCCAATCCGCTCCGCCGGCGCGGCGCGGCACGCTAGACCTGATCGGCGACACGCCGCTGGTCCTGCTCAAGGGGCCGAGCGAAGCCGCCGGCTGCGAGATCTGGGGCAAGTGCGAATTCGCCAATCCCGGAGCCTCGGTGAAGGACCGCGCCGCGCTGTATATCGTGCGCGATGCGGAAAAGCGCGGCGCGCTCAAGCCCGGCGGCACCATCGTGGAAGGGACCGCCGGCAATACCGGTATCGGGCTGGCTCTCGTCGCCAATGCGCTCGGTTACAAGACCGTCATCGTCATGCCGGAGAACCAGTCCAAGGAGAAGATGGACACGCTCCGGGCGCTCAAGGCCGAACTGGTCCTCGTCCCGCCGACCAAGTTCTCCAATCCCGGCCATTTCGTCCATACCTCGCGCCGGCTGGCGGAGGAGACCGAAGGCGCCGTCTGGGCCAACCAGTTCGACAACATCGTCAACCGCAAGGCCCATATCGAAGGCACCGCGCCCGAGATCTGGCACCAGCTGGAAGGCCGGATCGACGGCTTCACATGCGCCGCCGGGACCGGCGGCACCATCGCCGGGGTCGGCATGGGCCTCAAGGAATTCGACGAGAAGGTCACCATCGCGCTGACCGATCCGCATGGCGCGGCGCTCTATAGCTACTATGCCTGCGGCGAACTCGCGGCGGAGGGCACGTCGGTCGCCGAAGGCATCGGCCAAGGCCGCATCACCGCCAATCTCGATGGCGCGCCGATCGACACGCAGTTCCGCATTTCCGACGAGGAAGGGCTTTACTGGGTGGGCCGGCTGCTGTCCGAGGAAGGGCTGTGCCTCGGCCTCTCGTCAGGCATCAACGTCGCGGGCGCCGTGGCGCTGGGCAAGCGGCTCGGTTCCGGCTCGCGCGTCGCGACCATCCTGTGCGACACGGGTTTCCGTTATCTCTCCTCGCTGTACAATGCCGACTGGCTGAGGGCGAACGGGTTGCCGGTATTCCCGTGGCTGCAGACAAGGTCCTAGGACAGCTCATGGCCCTCTCGCCCAAACGCATCATCGAACCCGTCACCATCCCGCAGCACTATGTCCCGCCCACCGGGCGCGAGTTGCGCTCGCAGTCGGTCCAGCGGCTGCAGGTGGGTATGTTCGGCCTGTGCGCCATGCTGCTGCTGGTGGCGCTTGCGAACGTCATCATGGACCGGGCCAAGCTTTCCGAGGCAGTCGACCCTATGGAACAGGTCATCGCTGCCGACGACGCCGAAAAGAAACAGGCGACCGATCCCCTGGCCGACATCGGCGTGGTGCCCGCCGCCGCGCCTTTGCCCGAGCAAAGCACCGCGCCCGACACCGCCGCGGGATCGCGCAATCGACGATAGAAGAATGGCCAGGCGCAGTCCGGGCGTGCTGGCGTGGCTTTTCGCGCTGACGCTGGCCAGTTGCACGCCTACGCCGGACGCGGCGCCTGAAACCTCCGCACCGATCGGCCTCAACTCCAGCCTTCCGATCCTGTGGAGCGAATCGGCGGACGTGACGACGCATCTGGCGCCAGCCGAGTCGCACTGGGCGTTGGCGGTGCTCGGGAAGCATGGGCCGGGGAAGAAACGGGACGTGCGCGGTCTGGACAGCCTCGCCGGGCCCCGTGGCGTCGCATCGCTGGGGCCGATCGGACTGCTCGTGCTGGCCCAGCCCTATCCGCTTTCGCCCGACGACAACGTGGCGCTGGATGATTGGGTGCGCGGGGGAGGGCGGGTGTTGCTGTTCGCCGATCCGATGCTGACGGCGCATTCGATCTATCCCTTGGGGGATCGGCGAAGGCCGCAGGATGTTGCGCTGCTCTCGCCGATCCTGTCGCGCTGGGGCGTCGAGCTGCGATTCGACGAAGCGCAATCGTCGGCGCCGAGGAGCGGGAAGATCGGGGACGTCACGATCCCGGTGCGGCTCTCGGGCACTTTCGCGCCCGTACCCGGCGCGGGTGGGTGCGTTATCGAGGCGGAAGCGCTGGTTGCAACCTGCACGGTCGGCAAAGGCCGTGTCGTGGCGGTCGCCGATGCGGCGATGCTCGATCGGAACCCTGCCGAAAGCGCCGAATTCCGGGCCCGTGCCCTGGCCTATCTGCTCGGCCGTCTCACCCCCTGAGCAGCAGTTCGATGGCCTGTCGGCGTCGCTCCGGGAGATTCGGGGACGCGCCCGTGGCCCGTTGGATTTGTATGTTGGCCGGCCGACTGTGCGCCTATCCGTGGCTTTGTGCCGGCACCTGCGGGCGCGCCGGCACCAGACATTCGCCTTGCAAAGACCTGCTTATCCCCATTTCTCCCAATTTTTCCCTTTTCTCCCGCGTCTTCCCGTTATAAGTAAATCGTCCATCGGAATGATCCTGCTTCACGTCCTTCGGGGGTGAACCGGCTGCCTTACCCGCACGCCGGCTGGAGGAAGGGTTTTTCCTGACTAGGGGGTCCCTTCAGGGGTAGGGCAATGGCGTCGCGGCCGTACATTTATAGCGGACAGGGCTTCTCGCTTCAGCGCGACAAGAACCGCTTCGTGTTGCCCGCGCAGTTCCGCTCCCCTCTGCGCGAATCCAGCGAAGGCAATTCGGTGCTCTACCTGGCTAAGCACGACCGTTGGAAATGTCTGACCGGCTTCGGCAAATCCCGCACCGACGAGTTCGAGGATCTGATGGACCGCGAGGAAGCGGTCGCGCTCCAGGGCGGCAAGCCCTACGATCGCGAGAAGCGCGCGCACGACCTCTACAATTATTTCGAGGTGCCGTTCGACGCCAGCGGCCGCTTCGTCCTGCCCGACGATCTGGCGACTCTCGGCGGGATAGACGACCAGCTCTATTTCCAGGGTGCCGGGAAGTCCTTCACCGTGTGGAGCCCCGAGGCGCTCTACGCGATGGACGATAGCTGGATCTCCTCGCAGACCTCGTGCCGCAACCTTGCCGCCAAGGACTTGGCGAAAGCGAAGCGCAAATGAGCGGCCCCTCGCCTTCTTCACCGCATATCCCCGTCCTCCTCGACGAGGTGATCGCGGCGCTGGCTCCGCAAAGCGAGTCGATGGCCGGTTCCGTCATCGTCGATGCCACCTTCGGCGCGGGAGGGTACACGCGGCGCCTGCTGGACGAAGGCGCGACCGTGCACGCTTTCGACCGCGATCCCGATGCGATCGCCGCGGTCCGGGGAAATCCGGGGACCTGGCCCGAAGCGCACGAGGCACCGCCCCGGCTGGTGATGCACGCGCGGCGCTTCTCCGAAATGGTCGCGGGCCTCGCCGAAGCGGGGATTTCGCGGGTCGACGGCATCGCCATGGATATCGGCGTATCTTCGATGCAGCTCGACCAGGCCGAGCGCGGTTTCGCCTTTTCCGCCGAGGGTCCGCTCGACATGCGCATGGAGCGCGACGGGCCTTCCGCGGCCGATTTTCTCAATTCCGCGGCCGAAGGGGAGATAGCGGATGTTCTCTTCCGCTTCGGCGAGGAGCGGCAGTCACGACGCCTGGCCCGTGCGATCGTGGCTGCCCGTCCTCTTTCCACCACCGGCGATCTTGCCGGAGTCGTCCGCAAGGCGCTGGGGTACAATCCCGCCTACAAGGGTTCGGCCGCCCCCAAGGACCCGGCGACGCGCACCTTCCAGGCGGTGCGTATCCACGTCAACGGCGAGCTGGACGAACTGGAGGCGGGCCTGCGCGCGGCGGAGACGCTGCTGGTGAGCGGCGGTCGTCTGGCGGTGGTCAGCTTCCACAGCCTGGAGGACCGCATGGTCAAGCGCTTCCTGCGCGAGGCGAGCGGCGCGGCGCGGATGACCTCCCGCCACATGCCGGACGCGGGGAGCGGCCCCGCGCCGACATTCGCGCACCTTGCCAAGGCGATCCGGCCCTCCGAGGCGGAAGTGGCGGGCAACCCCCGCTCGCGCTCCGCGACCTTGCGCGCCGCGACCCGCACCGGCGCGCCCGCGCGGGAAAGGATCGCCGCATGAACCTTACCCGCGACCGCGTCCGTTCGATCGGCTGGGCCTTCGTGCTGACGGTCTGCGCCGCGCTCACCGCCGCGCTCACCCTGCGCGTGAACGCCGTGCGCAGCGAAGTCTACAAGTCGGAGGATCGCATCGTTGCCCTCCAGCACGAGATCGGCTTCCTCGAGACCGAGTTCCAGACCCGCGCCAACCAGCAGCAGCTCAAGGCGCTCAACGATGTCGAGTTCGGCTACACCGCGCCGCGCGCCGAGCAATATATCGAGGGCGAGCGCCAGCTTGCCGCGCTCGGCAAGCCCGCCGGGCCGGGCGCGCCCAAGCCGGTCCGCTTCGCTGCGGCCGACCTCGCGGCCGATGGCGCCGCGAGCGATGGCGGTACGGCGGGGGGTACGCGGATCATGAAGATGGTCTCGCCGATCACCGGGATCATCTCCGACACGGCTTCGGGAAAGGTACAGGCGGACAAACCCGAGGCGGCTTCCGTGAAAGCTGACTTGTCAAGCCGGCTCGCCCGCATCGAAATGCCCGAGGCGGAGTGACGATGAACGCGATGTCGCCCCGCTTCGTCCCGAATTTCGGCCCCCATCTCGGGTCCCATTTCGGCCAGGGCTTCGGTATGACCGCGACCGTATCCACCGGCCGGCGCTCGCTGGCGCAAGTGCGCGAGCGCTTGCTGCTGGTCGCCAAGTGGCGTGCGCTGTGGCTCCTGGGTGGCTTCGTCCTCCTGGCGGTGTGCTGCCTTCTGCGCATAGCCTTCCTCGGTACGTTCGAGCCGGCGCACGCCAGCCGCACGATGGCCGAGCTGCTGCTCCCCGCGCGCGGGGAGATCGTCGACCGCAACGGCGTCCCCCTGGCGCGGGACTTCAAGTCCTATTCGCTGTGGTTCAACCCCAAGGCGCTGGACAACGGTCCGCCGCTGATCCGTTCGCCGCGCGAGGTTGCGCTGGAACTGAACCGCATCTTCCCAGATCTCGCTGTCAACGTGCTGACCGAGCGGCTGAAGTCCGGCAAGCCCGGCTACCTGCGCCGCCGCATCCTGCCAGAGGATGCCAACCGCGTGCATGAGCTGGGCGAGGCGGCGCTGGAGTTCCCCCGCGAGACCGAGCGCTTCTATCCGCAAGGCTCGATGGCGGCGCACGTCCTGGGCTTCGTCTCGGCGAACGGGCAGGGCAAGGTCGGCATGGAGCAGGTCTACAACGGCCGGCTGACCGACCCCGCCACTCGCGGGCAACCCGCCGTGCTGTCGATCGACTTTCGCGTTCAGGGCGCGCTGGAGGACGAACTGGGCCAGGGGATGGCGTTGTCGCAGGCCAAGGGCGCGGCCGGGATCGTGCTCGACGTCGATACTGGCGAGGTGCTCGCGCTCGCCTCGCTGCCGGCGTTCGATCCCAACAAGATCGACGGCGCGGCGACGCCCAACATCTTCAACCGCGTCACCAACCAGGTCTACGAGCTGGGTTCCACGTTCAAGCCGATCACCGTCGCCGCCGCGCTCGACGCCGGCACGGTGACCGATCTCGGCCGCCGGTGGCAGGCCAGCCGTCCCCTGCAGGTGAGCGGCTTCCAGATCCGGGACAGCCACTCGCTTGGCGCTTCGCTGAACGTTCCGCAGACGCTGATCCATTCGTCCAACATCGTCACCGCGCAGATCGCCGACGAACTGGGGGGGGCGCGCCTCAAGACGACGATGCAGTCGCTGGGTTTCAACGAGCGTCCCTATATCGAGCTGCCCGCACGCGGCTTTCCGCTGTGGCCGGGCGGCAACTGGCCGCGCATCCAGACGATGACCGTCTCTTACGGCCACGGCATCGCGGTGACGCCGCTGCATCTTGCCTCGGCCTATGCGGCGCTGGTCAACGGCGGCGTGTGGCGGCCAGCGACGCTCCACCGCCTGTCTCCCGCCGAGGTTCCCGCCGGCCGCCGCGTGTTCAAGGCGGCGACGAGCGCCAAGATGCGCCAGATGCTGCGCATGATCGTGGCGTACGGCACCGGCTCCAAGGCCGACGCGCCCGGCTTCCGGGTTGGCGGCAAGACCGGCTCGGCGGAGAAGCCGGGACAGGGCGGCTACCAGCGCAGCACGCTGGTTTCCACTTTCGCGGCCGCCTTCCCGATGGACCACCCGCGCTATGTCGTGATCGCGATGCTGGACGAGCCCAAGGGGACGATGGCGACCTCCGGACAGCGCACCGCCGCGTGGAATGCCGCGCCGGTCGTCGGCCGGGTGGTGCCCCGGATCGGCCCGCTGCTGGGCGTGATGCCCGATGAGACCCGCGACGTCGACATTTCGGACCTGCTGCCGCTGATCCCCGGCGAGGCACACTGATGCGGCTTGCCTCGCTCGCCCTTGCGGCCGGGTTGCGGCTATCGGATGCGAAAGACCCCGCGGTGAGCGGGTTCGCCATCGACAACCGCAAGGTCAGCGCCGGAACCGTGTTCGGGGCCTTCCAGGGTGCGAGCATGAATGGCGAGGACTTCATTCCCGCCGCGATCAAGGCGGGGGCGGTTGCGGTGGTGGCGCGGCCCGAAGCGCGGGTCGAAGGAGCGATCCACATCGCCGACGACAACCCGCGCCGGCTGTTCGCCCGGCTCGCCGCGAAGTTCTATGTGCCGGCGCCGGAGACGATCGTCGCGGTCACCGGGACCAACGGCAAGACCTCCTGCGTGGAGATGACGCGGCAGTTATGGCGCATGGCAGGCCACCGCGCCGCTTCGATCGGGACGCTGGGCGTCACCGCCAACGACGAATCGATCTCCACCGGACTCACCTCGCCGGACATCGTCACCTTCCTCGCCAATCTTGCCGGCCTTGCCCGAGAAGGGGTGACCCACCTCGCCTTCGAAGCATCGAGCCACGGGCTGTCGCAGTACCGCAGCGAGGGCGTTCCGGTGCGGGCGGGCGCCTTCACCAACCTCAGTCGCGACCATCTCGACTACCACGCCGACATGGATGACTATTTCGCGGCCAAGATGCGGCTGTTCGACGAAGTGGTCGAAGACGGCGGCACGGCGGTGGTGTGGGCCGACGACGCGTGGTCGGCCCCGGCGGCGGAGCATGCGCAGCGGCGGGGGCTTTCGCTGTTCACGGTAGGCGGAAAGGGCGACGCGGTCAGGCTGCTCTCGCGCACGCCGGGCCTGCTGGGGCAGCATCTGGAGATCGAGCATCAGGGCAGGCGGCGCACGCTCAACCTGCCGCTGATCGGCGCCTATCAGGCCGCGAATGCGCTGGTTTCCGCCGGGCTCGTGCTGGCGACCGGCGGGGATGCGGAACGGACGTTCGATGCCCTGTCGCGCCTTCAACCGGTGCGCGGACGGCTGGAGCGGGCGGCGATTGCCCGTTCGGGCGCGCCGATCTACATCGACTACGCGCACACACCGGACGCGCTGGAGGCTGCCATCGCCGCATTGAGGCCACATGCTTCGGGCAAGCTGATCGTGGTGTTCGGCGCCGGCGGAGATCGCGATCATGGCAAGCGGCCGGAGATGGGCCGGGTCGCGGCGGAGCGCGCCGACCTCGCCTTGGTGACGGACGACAACCCGCGCGGCGAGGATCCGGCGGCAATCCGGGCCATGGTGATGGGGGGTGCGGGCGCGGGCGAACTGCGCGAGATCGGTGACCGCCGCGCCGCCATCGCGGCGGCGATCGGAGAGGCCGGCCCGAGCGACATCGTCCTCGTCGCGGGCAAGGGACACGAGCAGGGCCAGATCGTCGGGCGGGGCCCCGATGCGCGGGTCTTGCCGTTCGACGACGTGCGGGTGGCCACGGAATTGGCGGGGGAATTGGCGGGGGCCGGAAGAGGAGAGCAGCGATGAATGCACATACCCGTATCCTGGACTGGCCGTCCGAGCCACGGAACGGCGACACCCTTCAGGACGGCGCGCTGTGGGATGCCGCCTCCATCGCCCGCGCGGTGCGCGGTACCGCCAGCGGCGATTTCACCGTCTCCGGCGTCGAGATCGATTCGCGCGATGTCGAGCCGGGCGACCTGTTCTTCGCGCTCAAGGGAGAAGCCACCGACGGACACCGCTTCGTCGAGATGGCGCTGCGCAACGGTGCCGCCGCCGCCGTGGTCGAGCGGCCGGTCGATGGACCGCACATTCTCGTTCGCGATACCGCCGAAGCGCTGGAAGCCCTCGCCGCCGCCGCGCGTGAGCGGGTCCGGGCGCAAGTCATCGGGGTCACCGGCTCGGTCGGCAAGACCAGCGT
>DATEEP010000122.1:0-19117 GCA_035281095.1 Novosphingobium sp.
TGAAGGAGCGTGAGCGGATCGCCCAGGTCGCCACCGTCTCCGCCAATGGCGACACGACCATCGGCGACATCCTGGCCGAGGCGATGGACAAGGTCGGTCAGGACGGCGTCATCACCGTCGAGGAGGCGAAGGGCCTCGATACGACGCTCGAGGTCGTCGAGGGCATGCGGTTCGACCGCGGCTACCTCTCGCCCTACTTCGTCACCAACCCCGAGAAGATGACGGTCGAGCTGGAAAACCCCTACATCCTCATCCACGAGAAGAAGCTGTCGAACCTCCAGTCGATGCTGCCGATCCTGGAAGCCGTGGTGCAGTCGGGCCGTCCGCTGCTCATCATCGCCGAGGACATCGAGGGCGAGGCGCTCGCCACGCTCGTCGTCAACAAGCTGCGCGGCGGCCTCAAGGTCGCGGCCGTCAAGGCTCCGGGCTTCGGCGACCGCCGCAAGGCCATGCTGGGCGACATCGCCACGCTGACCGCCGGCGAGATGATCTCGGAAGACCTCGGCATCAAGCTTGAGAGTGTCACGGTCGGCATGCTCGGCCAGGCCAAGCGCGTCACCATCGACAAGGACAACACCACGATCGTCGATGGCGCCGGTTCGGCCGACGACATCAAGGGGCGCGTCGACCAGATCAAGTCGCAGATCGAAGTTACCACTTCGGACTACGACCGCGAGAAGCTGCAAGAGCGTCTCGCCAAGCTGGCCGGCGGCGTTGCCGTGATCAAGGTCGGCGGCGCTTCGGAAGTCGAGGTGAAGGAGCGCAAGGACCGCGTCGACGACGCTCTCCACGCCACCCGCGCCGCGGTCGAGGAAGGCATCGTTCCGGGTGGCGGCACCGCGCTGCTTTATGCCACCAAGGCTCTGGAAGGCCTGAAGGGCGAGAACGACGACCAGACCAAGGGCATCGACATCGTCCGTCGCGCGATCCTGACGCCGCTGCGGCAGATCGCCCAGAACGCGGGCCATGACGGCGCGGTCGTCTCGGGCAACCTCCTGCGAGAGGGCGACGAGAGCAAGGGCTTCAACGCCGCGACCGACACCTATGAAAACCTGAAGGCCGCCGGCGTCATCGACCCGACCAAGGTCGTGCGCACCGCGCTGCAGGACGCCGCCTCGGTCGCCGGCCTGCTGATCACGACCGAAGCCGCGATCAGCGAAAAGCCGGACGACAAGCCCGCGATGCCGGCCATGCCCGGCGGCATGGGCGGCATGGGCGACATGGGCTTCTAAGCCGGTCGTTCCAACCGGATCGAAGGAAAGGCCGGGGGAGAAATCCTCCGGCCTTTCGTTTTACAGCGCTTGATCGCCGATTTGTTCCGGCCCGCACCAGCACCCGCCGCAAGCCGCGACCGCCTCGTCGAGGAAAAGTTGTTCAAATTCCTGAGCTTGTTAAGCAAACTACAAGGGACACGGGTTTAGGGTGGGCCGGTGATGACGGGTTTGCGCGCAGTTTTTGCCAGGGGGGTTTTTGGCCGCCTCACGAGTGGTCTGGTGGCCGCGACGGCGATGCTCCTCCCCGTCTCGATGGCGCACGCTGGCGATGCCCTCGACATCGAGCGCTCTTTCGACAGCACCTTCGGCACTGAACTGCGCACCCCGCCCAGCGCCAGCTTCGACCTTCCGTTCCCCGCGCGCATCGCCGCGCTTGCCAACGCATCGCAAGGCCGCATCGGCGTCGCCGCGCTTGACCTCACCTCCGGCCGCACGGTCGACGTGCTGGGCAACCAGCCGTTCCCGATGGCGAGCACCAGCAAGATCGCCATCGCCGCGACTTTCCTCGAAGGGGTCGACAAGGGCCGCTGGAGCCTTTCCAGCGAGTTCCCGCTGATGGTGCCGGTCAAGTCCGCGCCGTTCTCCAGCACCGTCGCCCCGGTCCGTCCAGGCGAATACCTGACCGCCGCGCGGCTGATCGACCTGATGATCACGCGCAGCAGCAACACCGCCACCGACGCGCTGCTGCACGTCGTCGGCGGCCCGGCGGCGGTCAACGACTGGGCGCGCCGCGCCGGCCTGTCCAGCTTTCACATCAACCGCGACATCGCCACCCTGGTGCGCGACGACGGCGAGATCGACCCCGCGCTCATCATCGACCCGCGCGACAGCGCCACGCCCATGGCGATGGTCCAGCTCCTGCAGGGCCTGCACCAGGGCAAATGGCTTTCCGCGCAGGGCCGCACCGTTATCTTCTCGGCGATGGAGCGCTGCGTCACCGGCACCCGCCGCATCCCCGCGCTGCTGCCGACCGAGGCACGCGTCGCGCACAAGACCGGATCGCTCAACAACACGTCGAGCGACATCGGCATCATCCGCACGCCCGACGGCCGCGCCATGGCGGTGGCGATCTATGTCACCGGACAGGGCGGCAAGGCCAACCGCGAAGCCCGCATCGCCCAGATCGCCCGCGCGATCTACGACGGTTACGCTCTCGAGGACGAGCCTTATCGGCTGAGCGCCGCGCAGCCGGAGCGGGCGTCCTTCGCGCGCTGATCGTGCCTCTCAGGCTCGCCGTATATTCCCGACGAAATGAGCTTGGCTTCCATGACGAAAGCTTCGTAAGGCTCTCCGCGCAACAGGGAGAATCCGATGCCAGCCTACATTGTCGTCATGCGCGAAGGTCCGGTTCAGGACGAGGATGAGTACGCCGAGTACAAGCGCAAGGGCCGTGCGAATCCGGTCAAGGTCCCGCTCAAGCCGCTTTCGCTCTATGGCGCGATCCACCCGATCGAGGGCGAGGCGCCCGATGGCGTGGTGATGCTCCAGTTCGACGACGTGGAAGCCGCTCGCGCCTGGTACGACAGTCCCGAATATCAGGACGCCGTCCAGCACCGCCTGCGCTCCGGCAACTGGCGGGCGTTTATCGTGGAGGGGATGTAGGGGGCAGGCGGCAAACTATATTGCGGCATCTTATGGGGCCGGACGAAACTTGCTCATCATCCCTGCGAATGCGGGAAACCATCCGAGCGTTGGAGCTGGTTTCCGCTTTCGCGAAGGTGACGCGTTTGGCGCGTATTGCAGACTGACAACTTTTAGTCAGAATACGATTTAAAGCGCCATACTGACCGAGCTCATATGCCACCGCCGATTCCGGTAAGACTTGAGCCCCATGATCTGAATTGGGCGCGCCGTGCGGCGAGCGAGATCATGAGACTTCAACAGCATGTATCCTCGATATTAGAGGTTCACCATATCGGATCGACTTCGATCCCGAATATAGCTGCCAAGCCCATACTCGATCTTATGCCGGTGGTGGTCTCTCTTGATCGTCTGGATACCGAGCGCACGAACATCGAAGGGCTCGGCTACGAGTGGCATGGCGCATATGGTATGGAGGGGCGGCGGTATTGTACGTCCGATGACCCGACTACGGGACGGCGGTTGATCCAACTGCACTGCTTTGTCGAGAACGACCCCGCTGTGCGCCGTCACCTCGCGTTTCGCGATTTCCTACGCCGCTCGGGAGAAAGAGCGCAAGCGTATGAACGCGAAAAACGCCGGTGCGCTGAACTGCATCCTGAGGATAGCCACGCCTATTCAGATTGTAAGAATGCTTGGATCAAACGCGTCGAAGCTGAGGCATTGGCTCACTATTCTTAACCGAAGCGTAGCCGATCTTAACCGAAGCGTAGCCGAGAATCAGCTGAATATCGTGCCCGCACCGCCGGACCTCGTCGGAACCTTCGCCTAGAGACTCGATCCTCTCACGCTCTCACCTCAAAAGAAAAAGGCGCGCCGGCCTCAGGCCGGCGCGCCTCTTCTAAAGCGTAGTCCTTGCGGACGATTACTGCTTGGCAGCAGCTTCCGCATCGGCAGCGGCGTCGGCAGCGGCATCGGCAGCGCCGGCAGCAGCGTCGGTGGCGGCAGCAGCGGCGTCGCCAGCGGCGTCGGTCGCGGCGGCAGCGGCGTCGGTGGCGGCAGCAGCGGCGTCGGTGGCGGCGGCAGAAGCGTCGACGGCGGCGTCAGTGGCCGCTTCCGAAGCCTCAGCGGCGTCGGGGGTCTTCTCCGAGCAAGCCGAGAGAGCGAGAGCGCCAATGGTGGCGGCAGCAGCGAGAACGATCTTGCGCATGTATGGTAATCCTTGAACAGCGAGTGAACCACGCACGGCACAAGGCCGGGCGGAAAGCCTACCTGGCGATAGACTTCGCCGCGTCAAATAATCGCCTTATCGCGGCGATGCAAGCGCTTGTAGCTCTGCGCCATATCGCGGACAATCTGAACAGGCGCTGTCCGGGCCTGAACGGGCCCGCGAATCCGCCTATTCCGAATATGTGTCATCACTGTGGCGTGGGGCCTGGGAAGCGGGTCTCCAAATGCCGGTATCGCGGCGATTTTCCTCCCCGCCGGCCTCCGCGCCCGGTCGCCGCGAGGCCAGGGACGGCCCTTGAACTTGCCGGCTGACGCGTGGGGCGGCGCCTGCTACCACGACGCGATGGAGCCCAGACAGCATCTCTACCTGGTCGACGGATCGGCCTATATCTTCCGCGCCTACCATCGCCTGCCGCCGCTGACCGACCCGCAGGGAACCCCCGTCGGCGCGGTCTACGGCTATACCACGATGCTGTGGAAACTGGCGGAAGACCTTAACAAAGCGGACGGACCGACGCACTTGGCGGTGATCCTCGACAAGGGCAGCACATCGTTCCGCAACGCGCTCTACGATCAGTATAAGGCCAACCGGCCGCCGCCGCCCGAGGACCTGGTCCCGCAATTCCCGCTGATCCGCGACGCCACCCGCGCCTTCTCGCTGCCCTGCATCGAGGAGGACGACCTAGAGGCCGACGACCTGATCGCCTCCTACGCCCGCGAGGCGACACGGCACGGCTGGGACGTGACGATCGTCTCTTCCGACAAGGATCTGATGCAGCTCGTCGGCAAATGCAGCGAAGCCCACGATGGGGTTGAGGGCGGCTGCATCGATATGCTCGACACCATGAAGAACCAGCGGATCGACATTCCCGAAGTGATCGAGAAGTTCGGGGTGCCGCCCGAAAAGGTGGGGGACGTGCTGGCATTGATGGGTGATTCGGTCGACAACATCCCCGGCGTCTTCGGTGTCGGCCCCAAAACCGCATCGAAACTGATCCAGGACTACGGGAATCTCGAATCGGCACTGGCCGCCGCCCCTTCGATGAAAGCGTCGAAGCTGCGGGAGCGGCTTATCGAGCAGGCCGACATGGCACGGCTGTCGCGCGTGCTGGTGACGCTGAAGGAAGATTGCGACCTTCCGATCCCGCTGGAGCAGTTCAGGCTGGAGGCGATCCCGCCCGAGCCGCTCGCCGCGTTCCTGGGCAGGCACGGCTTCACCAGCCTGTTGAAGCGGCTGGAGGTCGGCACCGGCAGCCCCGAGAAGTCCACCCAGCTCAATCCACCGAA
Organism: Novosphingobium sp.; assembly: GCA_035281095.1. GTDB lineage: Bacteria > Pseudomonadota > Alphaproteobacteria > Sphingomonadales > Sphingomonadaceae > Novosphingobium. The sequence goes on from DATEEP010000122.1 coordinate 5,373, forward strand.
GCCTGTTACCGCTGGAGCACCCGCCGCGCCTGCGGGATCCACGGATGGCAATCGCCAGACGCTCCCCGAAATGCCGCCGGTCGATCTCGACGCCTATCCATGCGTCCAGACCCGCGAGGGGCTGGAGCAGTGGATCGCCCGCGCCTTTGCGGCGCGCGAAGTGGCGGTCGACACCGAGACCAGCGCGCTCGACGCGATGCGCGCCGATCTGGTCGGGGTCAGCCTCGCGTTGGGCCCGAACGACGCTTGCTACATCCCGCTGGGCCACGGCGGCAGCGACATGTTCTCCGAGCGGCCCCAGCAAGTGGATCGGGACGAGGCGCTTAGGCTGCTCAAGCCCCTGCTCGAGAGCGACGCAGTGCTGAAGATCGGCCAGAACATCAAATACGACATCAACATCTTCGCAAAGCACGGCATTCATGTCGCGCCGATCGACGACACGATGATCGTCAGCTTCGATCTCGATGCCGGGCGCGGCGAGGAAGGCATCGGCGGCGGGCACGGGATGGACGAGCTTGCCACGCGCCACCTCGGCCACACGACGCTGACGTTCAAGGACATCTGCGGCACCGGCAAGAAGGCGATTCCGTTCGGCGAAGTGCCGCTGGACCGCGCGACCCGCTATGCCGCCGAGGACGCGGACGTGACCTTGCGCCTGCACCGGGTGCTCAAGCCGCGCCTCGCCGAAGAAGGCGGCACGCGTGTCTATGAGCGGGTGGACCGGCCTTTGATATCGGTCGTGGCCGGAATGGAGCGTCACGGCATCAAGGTCGACCGTGAGCGGCTGGCGGGGCTGTCGGCCGAGTTCTCCACCCAGATCGGCGCGCTGGAGGGGAATATCCATGCGCTGGCGGGCGAGGTCTTCACCATCGGCAGCCCCAAGCAGTTGGGCGACGTGCTGTTCGACCGGATGGGCTTCAAAGGCGGCCGCAAAGGCAAGAGCGGGCAGTACTCCACCGACCAGAGCGTGCTGGAAGCACTGGCCTCCGAAGGGCTGGAGATGGCCGCCAGGGTGCTCGAATGGCGCCAGCTCGCCAAGCTGCGCTCGACCTATACCGAGGCGCTGCAAGCGGCGATCAATCCGCGCACGAATCGCGTCCACACCTGCTACAGCCTCGTCGGCGCGCAGACCGGGCGACTGTCCTCCACCGATCCCAACTTGCAGAACATTCCGATCAGGACGGAAATCGGCCGCCAGATCCGCGACTGCTTCGTCGCCGAGCCCGGTAACGTCTTGCTCGCCGCCGACTACAGCCAGATCGAGCTGCGGCTGGCGGCGCACATGTGCGACGTCCCCAGCCTCAAGGAAGCGTTCGCCGCCGGAGAGGACATCCATGCGCGCACCGCGACCGAGATGTTCGGCGGCGTCGACCGCGATACCCGCGCGCGGGCGAAGACGATCAACTTCGCGATCCTTTACGGCATCTCGCGCTGGGGCCTCGCCACACGGCTCTCGGTCGAAGCGGACGAGGCCCAGGCGATGATCGACCGCTATTTCGAGCGCTTCCCCGGCATCCAGCGCTATATCGTCCACACGCTGGAAACGGTGCGCGAGCGCGGTTATTCGGAGACGCTGTTCGGCCGCAAGACATGGTTCCCGCGCATCAAGTCCGCCAAGCAGGCCGAGCGCCAGGGCAGCGAGCGCGCCGCGATCAACGCGCCGATCCAGGGCACCAGCGCCGACATCATCAAGCGGGCGATGGCGCGGATGAACCCGGCGCTGGAAGCGGCGGGGCTGGGCCACGTCAAGATGCTGCTGCAAGTCCATGACGAGCTGGTGTTCGAATTGCCCGAGGCCGACGTTCCCGCCGCCGCCGCGGTGATCGAGCGGGTGATGGCGACGGCCGCCGCACCCGCGGTCACGCTCGACGTGCCGCTCGCCATCGACATCGGCTGGGGCGCGAGCTGGGGCGCGGCGCATTGATGTCCTCTGGGATCCTGCCGACGCCTGACATGCTGTGGCACTGGACGGCGCAGGCGACCGGGGCCGCCGTGGCCGCCGCCATCGCCATCGCCGCCGCGCTGCTGGCACACCTGCTGCTGTTCGCGGTGCTCGACCGGCTGACGCGGCTGTCGCAGTTGAGCACGGACGAAGTGGTGGTCGATCGCTTGCGCCAGCCGCTGCGCTGGTCGCTGATCGCGGTCGCCATCTCGCTGGCGGGAGAGGGCCAGCCGGCGCTGGCGCACCTGTGGGACAGCGTGGCGCGGTTCGTGGTGCCGGCGCTGCTCGGCTGGGTCGCCTTCGCGCTGGTAAAGGCCTTCGCCACCGCCATGGACAGCCGCGCCGAGCTTTCGCGCGACGAGCTGGCCGCCCGCAGCCGCCGGACGCGAATCGCCATCCTTTCGCGCACCGCCGGTTTCGTCATCGTGTTCGTGACCGTGGCGCTAATGCTGCTGGGCATTCCGGGCGTGCGCAACGTCGGCGTCACCCTGATGGCCTCGGCGGGGCTGGCCGGCCTGGCGGTAGGCGCGGCGGCGCAGCCGGCGCTCAAGTCCCTGATCGCGGGCATCCAGATGGCGCTGACAGAGCCGATCCGCATCGGCGACCTGATCGTCATCGAGAACGAGACCGGCCGGGTGGAGGACATCCGCATGACCTATGTGGTGATCCGCACCGCCGACGAGCGGCGGCTGATCGTGCCGACCGCCAAGTTCCTCGACACCACCTTCCAGAACTGGACGCGCGTGGCGGGCGGGCTGACCGGCACGGTCGTGCTGCCGATCGCGGCGGGTCAGCCGATCGCGCCGATCCGCGCCGCGTTCGAGCGTCTTCTGGCCGAGCACCGCGAGTGGGACCGGCGCACCGGCGCGCTTCAGGTCTCCGAGGTCAAGGTCGATGCCGTGGAACTCAAGCTGATGATGAGCGCGCGCGATCCGGCGTCGCTAGCCACCCTGCGCCTGGCCATGCGCGAGGCGATGCTGGAATGGCTGCGCGAGGAAATGCCGGATGCCCTGAGGGGCGTGACGGCGGAATAACCCTCCTCTTGCAAGGGAGGATCACCGGTCAGTGCTTCTTCTCGCGCGTCGGCTCCAGCATTCCGGGCGCGATGAAGCCGATGGGATCGACCTGGCGCGCGCGCTGCTTCAGCTCGCCCTTCATCTTCTGGTATTCGGCTTCCATGTCCGGTGTGACCGACGCCCGCGAATCCTGCAGCGCCTCGGTGAAGTCCTGCTTCGTCACGATCTGAACGTCAGCCCCGGCACGGCGCAGCGCGACAAGGCCGGCACGGCGCACCACGTCTTCCAGGTCGGCACCGGTGAAGCGGTCGGTCTCTTCGGCAATCACTCCAAGATCGACATCGTCGGCCAGTGGCATCTTCGCCGTGTGGATCCGCAGGATATGCTCGCGCCCCTCGCGGTCGGGAGTGCCGACATAGACCAGTTCGTCGAAGCGGCCCGGCCGCAGCAGCGCCGGATCGACCAGCGCCGGACGGTTGGTGGCGCCGATCACGACCACCGACTGCAATTCCTCCATGCCGTCCATCTCGGCGAGGATGGTGTTGACCACGCGCGCCGTCACTTGCGGCTCGCCCACGCTGCCGCCCGATCCCCGCGCCGGGACAAGGCTGTCGATCTCGTCGATGAAGATGACGCATGGAGCGACCTGCCGGGCGCGGGCGAACAGGCGCGAGATCTGCTGCTCGCTCTCGCCGTACCATTTCGACAGCAAATCGGACGACTTGATCGAGATGAAGTTGGCCTCGGCCTCCTTCGCCACCGCTTTCGCCAGCAGCGTCTTGCCCGTGCCCGGAGGGCCATAGAGCAGGAAGCCCTTGGCGGTGCGAATCCCCAGCCGGTGAAACGCTTCGGGGTTCTTCAGCGGCAGTTCCACCCCTTCTCGGAGCTTCTCCTGCGCGTCCCCGAGCCCGCCGATATCGTCCCACCCGATGTCAGGGGTCTGCACCATGACTTCGCGCATCGCCGAAGGCTGGATACGCTTGTGCGCCTGGATGAAGTCCTCACGCTCGACCTGAAGGGCGGCCAGCACATCGGCGGGAATGGTCCGCGCCTCCAGATCGAGCTGCGGCATGATCCGCCGGACGGCCTCTATCGCCGCCTCCCGCGCCAGCGCGGCGATATCCGCGCCGACGAAACCGTGCGTGGTACGCGCCAGTTCCTTCAGGTCGACGTCCTCGGCCAGCGGCATGCCGCGGGTGTGGATCCCCAGGATCTCGCGCCGGCCGGCCTCGTCGGGCACGCCGATCACGATCTCGCGATCGAAGCGCCCGGGGCGGCGCAGCGCCTCATCGATGGCGTCGGGACGGTTGGTCGCGGCGATCACGACGACGTTGGCGCGGCTGTTGAGGCCGTCCATCAGCGTCAGCAGCTGAGCGACCAGTCGCTTCTCCGCCTCGCCATGGACTTGGGTGCGCTTGGGGGCGATGGAATCGATCTCGTCGATGAAGACGATCGAGGGCGCAGATTTCTCGGCTTCCTCAAACACCTCGCGCAGCGCCTTCTCGCTCTCGCCATAGCCCGACCCCATGATCTCGGGACCGTTGATGAGCAGGAAGTTGGCGTCGCTTTCGTTGGCGACGGCTTGGGCAAGGCGCGTCTTGCCGGTGCCCGGAGGGCCATGCAGCAGCACGCCGCGCGGCGGATCTACGCCGAGCCGGGTGAACAGTTCGGGATAGCGCAGCGGCAACTCCACCATCTCGCGCAGTTGGCGGATGGTCTCGCTCATTCCGCCGACGTCGTCATAGTTGATATCGCCGCGCGAGTTCGCTTCCTCGAACACCTCGCGCAGCTCAACCTCGGTATTCTCGTCGATGTGGACGATGCCCTTGGGCGTGGTCGCGACGACGTTGAGGCGGATCTGGGTGAGCGAATAAGCGGGCGCATTGAACATCCGCGCCAGTTGCGGCGGCAGATCGCGCACCTGCTGCTGCCCGGTGGTGGCGACGAGATCGCCCGCGACCATCGGCCGGCCGAAGAAATTGCGCTTCAAGGCGATGGACGGCCCTTGCAGCCGCATCTGGCGATGGGCGGGCGCGAAGACGACGCGCGTCGCGGGCCGGGATTCCGCCTTGCGGACTTGCACATGCTCGCCCGAACCGACTTCGGCGTTGCCGCGCTGCAAGCCGTCGAGGCGGATGACCTGCAAGTCCTCGTCCTCCGGATAGGCCAGGACAGCGCGCGCGACGGTCGATGCCTTGCCGATGATCTCGATCGGGTCGCCTTCCCTGGCGGCGATCGCCGACAGGGCCGATTGCGGCAGCCGGGCGATGCCGTGACCGCTCTCCTCCTGCCGGGCGGCCGCGACCTGCAGCCTGATCGTCCGATCTTCGAGATCCGCCGTCGCCGCCTTTGAACCGTCTGCCATCGATGCCCTTCCCGTGATCCCGCCGGACAATCCTCACTCGGATTTGGCAGAACTAGGGATTGGCGTCGGCGATTACAAACAGCGCAAGGCAAATCGCCGGATGACGACGCGGCTGCCTCGGACGACCGGAGATTGGAGGCGTCGGCGGCGGACGAAAAAAGGCCCGATCGGATACCGACCGGGCCATGGAAGTTTTGGGAGAGGATGCCTGAAAGGCACTCGCGATATGCGGTAATCGAGAATTTTGTGCAAGTGCGAAATACACATTGGCGGTTGTCTGCGATGCACCATCCTCATCGTTTTTAAACCAAGTTATTGTAATACCAATACAAATTGAACTTATTCCGATTCCCCCGGTGTCGGATTTTTTGAGGATCCGAATCTCCAAAGGCATCCTCTTCGTATTATTTTGCGATGCACCATCCACGATGGGCACGCAAAAGGCGCGGTCAGTGGGCCAGGAACAGCGAAGGACTGTTCCGGTGCTCCAGGAAGTAACGCGTCACGCCGCCGAAGAGGTACTCACGCATACGGCTCTTGCCGAAGGCGCCGAGCACCAGCAAGTCGGCGCCTGCTTCGGCCACGGCCCGGGACAGCGTCTCTTCGGTGGAACCGTGCCGGGTCAATTCCTTCAGCTCGGCCGTGACCTCATGCTGATTCAGATACCGCAAGGCCTCGCCGGGCGCGAAACCGCCGGGCTTCTCGGCCACGGTCAAGACCTGCACCGTATCCGCCATGGCCAGCAATGGCACGGAAGCGCGCAGGGAATGCACCGCCTCATCGCCCCCGTCCCAGGCGACGCAGACGGTGCGGAAGGGAATCGCCGTTCCGGAGACCTCCTTGCTTGGGTGATCGTTGAGCACGAGGACCGGCGTGCGGGAGCTGAGCGCCAGTTCTCCCGCCAGCCCGCTGGAGCGCGACAGCAGCACCAGATCGGCGAGCCGCGCGGCCTTCGCCAATGCCTCGACCGGCTCGGCCTCGCTGCGTATCATGGTGAAGCCCAGTCCCTCGGCGCGCAGCATGGCCTCGATGCGGGCGGCGTTGGCATCGTCGTCCTCCATCGCCTGCGACAAGGCGTCCGATGCCACATAGCTACCGCCCATCGGGTCCATCGACACGTAGCGGGCCACCGGCGTGTCGACGAGCACGGTCAGACACCCGTCCACCACGCGCGCCAGCGCGACCGCCGTCTGCAAGCGGGCATCCACCTCGGGGCGGCGGTCCGCATTGACGAGTATCGAACGCATCGCTTCTCTCCTCCACCACGGGGACCATACCCCTCGAAGACAGTCTATCGTGCACCGCCGCCGCCCGCCACGACCGATTCCTCCTTGCGAAGCTTTCCGCGCCGATGCAGGCTGAAACCACATACCGGGCTTCGAGGAGAGATTCATGGCCGCCGATATCGCAACGATTCCGCTCCGCCGCATCGACGGCAGCGCCGACACGCTGTCGGGCCACGCAGGCAATGTGCTGCTGGTGGTGAACGTCGCCTCGAAATGCGGGCTGACCCCCCAGTACGAGGGACTCGAAACGCTCCATCGCCAATACAAGGACCAGGGGTTCGAGGTACTCGGCTTCCCCGCCAACGATTTCGCCGCGCAGGAGCCGGGCACCGACGAGGAGATCGTCTCGTTCTGCTCGGCCAACTACGGTGTGTCGTTCCCCATGTTCGCCAAGGCAGACGTCACCGGCGCCGACAAGCAGCCGCTCTACGCCGCGCTGACCGCGGCAAAGCCCGACAAGCAGGGACCGGTCGAGGAGTTTCGCGAGCGCCTCAAGGGCTATGGCATGACGCCGACCGATGACCCCGAGGTTCTGTGGAACTTCGAGAAGTTCCTGATCGGTCGCGACGGCGAAGTCGCCGCCCGCTTCGCCCCCGCCACCACTCCCGACGACCCGGCGCTGGTCGGCGCGATCGAAGCGGAACTGGCGAAGTAGGCGCTACCGCTATCTGAACGCCCGCGCGAACGCCCGCAGTTCCTCCACGAAGGCGGCCGGTTGTTCGAAAGCGGCGAAATGCCCGCCGGCGGGCATTTCCGTCCAGCGGACGATGTTGGAATAAGTCTGCTCGGCCCAGAGACGCGGCGTAGGCCGGATCTCGGCGGGAAAGTGTGCGTAGCCGGTCGGCACCGTGACTTTCCCGTGGCCCGGCATCATCCGCCCCGGCCCCATCGATTCGTAATAGAGGCGCATCGCCGAGTTGATCGTGCCCGTCACCCAGTAGAGCATCACGTTCTCGAGCAGTTGGTCCTTGGTATAGCTCGATTCGATGTCGTCACCACAGTCGCTCCAGGTCTTGAACTTCTCGACGATCCATGCGGCGAGGCCGGCGGGCGAATCCATCAGGCCGTATGCCAGCGACTGCGGCTTGGTCTTCTGGATCGCCTGGTAGCCCGATTCGTTCGCATCGTATTCCGTCTTCCACGCGATCGCGGCGCGCTCCTTGTCGTTCAGCCCGGCAAGGGGATCGTCGGGATTGGGCGGCGGCCCGCTGATCAGGTTGACATGCAGGGCAATCAGCCGCTCCGGCGCCCTGGCCGCCATCGCCGAGGAGATACCGGCGCCCCAGTCCCCGCCTTGCGCGATGAAGCGATCGTATCCCAGCAACTCCATCAGCCGCAGGTTCACGCCCGCCGCGCGCGGCAGGTTGAAACCCTTGGTGCGGGTGGGTCCGGAAAAGCCGTAACCGGGGATCGACGGGGCGACGACATGGAACGCGTCGCGCGGGTTCCCGCCGTGCGCCGCCGGGTCGGACAAGGGCCCGAGCACGTCGAGGAATTCCGCCACCGAGCCGGGATAGCCATGCGTGACGATCAGCGGCAGCGCATCCGGTTCGGGCGAGCGAATGTGGTAGAAGTGCGCCCGCTCGCCGTCGATCTCGGTGACGAACTGCGGGAAGGCGTTGAACCGCGCCTCCGCCGCGCGCCAGTCGAAACGGTCGCGCCAGTGATCGCACAGCGCCCTGAGGAAACCCGACTCGGTGCCGTAGTCCCAACCGGCGCCCTCGAGCTGGTCGGGCCAGCGGGTATTCGCCAGCCGTCGCCGCAAATCGACGAGCACCTCGTCGGGCACTTCGCAACGGAACGGTTCGATCTGTCCGGTCATTCGGCCCTCCCCAACTCTGGGTAAGGCTGGTGCCGAATAATGCGCGCGCGATCAATCGCCAGAGCGGGATAACTTTACGCAGCGAGGCCCACCCCCGGCCCCTCCCGCAAGCGGGAGAGGAGCGAGACTTGCCGAACCGTAGGTGAGGCTAGTCGCAGCGGGGGGGCCAGCCTCGTACCGGTCGAGATTGAACCGGAACGAGGCTAGAGCACGATGACAATGGATTGAACCATCTCGTCATTGCGAGGGGCGAAGCCCCGCGGCAATGACGATTCAATGTAAAGTCATCCCACTCCAGATATTCTTCGCCTGCCCTGATTTCCGAGCCGGCAGGTGATTCCACCTGCCTCGAAATCGCCCTATGCGAGCGCGGCCTTCAGATCGTCGACCAGATCGATCCGCTCCCAGGGGAACGCGTCGCCCTCGGGCTTGCGGCCGAAATGGCCGTAGGCGGCGGTCCTGGCATAGATCGGCTTGTTCAGGCCGAGGTGCGTGCGGATGCCGCGCGGAGTCATGCCCTCGAGCTTGTCGATCCTGCCGATCGCTTCCTCGATCTTCGCATCGTCGACGGTGCCGGTGCCGTGGGTGTTGACATAGAGCGACAGGGGCCTGGCGACGCCGATGGCATAGGCCAGCTGGATGGTGCAGCGTTCGGCGAGGCCGGCGGCGACGATGTTCTTCGCCAGATAGCGAGTGATGTAGGCCGCCGAACGGTCGACCTTGGTCGGGTCCTTGCCCGAGAATGCTCCCCCGCCGTGGGGCGCGGCGCCGCCATAGGTATCGACGATGATCTTGCGTCCGGTCAGACCCGCGTCACCGTCCGGCCCGCCGATCTCGAAGCTGCCGGTGGGGTTGATGTGGTAGACGGTCTCATCGGACAGCAGCCCGGCCGGGAGCACTTGCGCGACGACGCTCTTCACGTAGCCCTTGAGCTCGGCTTCCTTGTCGCCCTGGTCGTAACCGGGCGCATGCTGGGTGGAGACGACGATCGCGGTCGCGGCCACCGCCTTGCCGTCGCGGAAGCGCAGGGTCACCTGGCTCTTGGCGTCCGGCTCGAGGAACGGCGCCGCGCCGGAATGGCGGTCGGCCGCCATGCGCTCCAGGATCTTGTGGCTGTAATCGAGCGTCGCGGGCATCAGGTCGGGCGTCTCGTTGCAGGCGAAACCGAACATGATGCCCTGGTCGCCCGCGCCCTCGTCCTTGTTGCCCGAGGCATCCACGCCTTGGGCGATATGGGCGGACTGCGGGTGGAGGTTGTTCTCGAAGCGCAGCGTCTCCCAGTGGAAGCCGTCCTGTTCATAGCCGATGCGCTTCACCGTCTCGCGCACGGTCCGCTCGATCTCTTCCTTCATGCCCGGCGCCCAATGGCCGTCGGTATCCATGATGCCCTTGCCCCGGATCTCGCCCGCCAGCACCACGAGCTGCGTGGTGGTCAGAGTCTCGCAGGCGACCCGCGCCTCGGGGTCCTTGGCCAGGAACAGATCGACGATCGCGTCGGAAATCTGGTCGGAAACTTTGTCGGGGTGGCCTTCGGAAACGCTTTCGGAGGTGAACAGATATTCGCCGCGCATGGATGCTCCGCCATATAAAGAATTCTTTATGTGGCTGCTCCTACCGGCTGCGACGACGCGACGCAACCGCCGATAGAACCAGCAGCGCGACTGCCAGGGCAAGCGGTGCACGGTTGCCCAGACGCGCGAACAGGGTGGGCTCGTGAGGCGGGGGGATGCGGCCGTCGATTCGACCGGCGGTGCGCCACGGAAGATGCGCGCGCACGATGCCGTCGGCGTCGACTACCGCGCTTATTCCCGTCGTGGTGGAACGCAACACCGGCAACCCCTCCTCGATCGCGCGCAGGCGTGCCTGCGCCAGATGCTGCGGCGGCCCCCAGCGGCCGAACCAGCCATCGTTGGACGGATTGAAGATGTAGTCGGGCCGATTGCGGGGATCGACCACTTCTCCCGAGAACACGATTTCGTAGCAGATCTGGATCCCCGCCTCGCCCCACCTGCCGAAGTCGTAAGTGCGCGGCCCCGGCCCGGCGCGGAAATCCAGTGTCCCCGCCACCAGCCGCGACAGGCCGATCGGCTCCAGCAGATGGCGCATCGGCAGGTACTCGCCATAAGGCACCAGGTGCGCCTTGGAATAGCCGGCGAAGATATGGCCTTCATAGTCGATGGCGGTGACCGAATTGAGCGCGGCGACTTCATCATCATTCTTCAGCACGACATCGACCGCGCCGGTGAGCAGCAGGCTGTAGGGGCCGATCACCCGGCCGATCCGCTCACGCGCCAGCACCGGATCGCCCTCATAAGTGAGCGCGCGATAGAGATAGCGCGGATAGCCGTCGCGCAAGTAATCGACGAGGCCGGATTCGGGCCAGAACACGACCCGCGTCGAGTCCGGCCGCCTGGGTGTCGTCAGCCGGGCCATCTTGACGAAGTTCGGTTCGTAGAGTGCCGGCTCGTTGAGCGTTTCCTGCCGCAAGTCGGGCTGGATCAGGGTGAAGGCGCGGCGGCCTTCCTCGCGGGCGAGGTAGCCGGCCGGCCGGATCATGAGGAGACCGAGGGTCGCCGCGGCAACCAGCAGCGCGATGCCGGCCAGATGCCGTCTTGCTCCGGTTCCGTACCATGCCTGCCGCACGGCGAAATGCAGCAGCCCCGCCACCAGGACCGCCACCCCCGACAGGCCATATGTGCCGATCCAGGGTGCGAGCAGCGCCAGCCCCTGCCGATCGAAGCCACCCAGCAGCACGACCCCGAGCGGGTTCCAGGCGAAACCGGTGAAGACCCAGGCGCGCATCCATTCGGTAACGATCCAGAACGCGGCGAAAGCCAGCACCAGGCCAAATCGCCCGCTCCCCTCGCTACACCCTGGCCGGCGCCATCGCGCGAACAGCCAAGCGGCGAGCGTCGCCAGCGCCGGGAACACCGCAAGGTAAAGCGAGAGCAGCACCACCGCGATCATGCCGAGCCATGCCGGCATCTGCGCCTGATAGGCGAAGGCGGCCGCGATCCAATTGTTGCCGAGCGTGAAATGCCCGACCCCGAACAGCCATCCGGCAAGGAACGCCGCCCGGCCGGTGCGCGCGCGGGACACCAGTTCCACGAATCCGGCGACGGCCAGAAGGGTGAGCGGCCACAGCGCGAGCGGCTGAAAACCGCAGGCGGCGACCGCCCCGAGCAGGAGCGGCAGCGCCGCCCGCGTGACCCCGACGAGACGCGTAAACGCGGCCAGCCCGGCGGCCGGCGCCGCGATCGATCCATTGGAGGCAGTCATCCCGGACGGCCTTGTGAAGGGAGCCCGGAAAAGGCGCAAGCGGCTTGTTACCGGCCCCAGAGTGATTTCGAGGCAGGTGGAAGCACTTGCCGGCTCGGAAATCACGATAGACCCAAGGTGATTTCGAGGCGGGGGAAGCACCTGCCGGCTCGGAAATCACGGCAGATAAAGGATATGCGGACTCGTTCCGGTTCTTTCCGAACCGGAACGAGTCCAAGCTGTCAGTTCACCACCTCGAGCGCCTCACCGGCATCGTCTGACGGCGGGGCGGCCTTGCGCGTGCGACGGCGGGGCTTGGACGCATTCTGGGGCGCATCCTGAGCTGCCTCGACGGACTTTCCGGCTGGGGCATCCCCGCTTTCCTGGCCCAAGCTTTCCTGGCCCGAGCTTTCCTGGCCCGAGATCGAAGGCGGCAGAATCATAGGATCGAGGCTTGTCGGAGCATCGTCCGTCCGGCGCACCGACCGGGTGCGTCGAGCGGCGGGGCGCTCTTCCTGTCGCACCTCCGTGCGGGTGTCCGCGCGCGTTCCATCGCTCTCCTCTTCACGCGCCTTGCGCCGCGGATTGCGCGGCGCGGCGCGGGATGCGGACGCAGACGCGCGCATCGCGCGGTTGTCACGCAGGAAGGGATTGTCCGACGGCTCGTACATGGGCGAAGGCTCGCCCGCATCGTCGAAGCGGTCATCGTCGTTCTCGGCCTCCGGCCCCGCATCGGCCCGCGCTTTCGACGCGCTTTCGACGCCACGGCCGATACCGGCCGGAGCCGGGCGCTCCTCGCCATAGGCATCGTCGTCATCGGACACGTCGTAAGGATTGCGGTCGCGATCGTCGGGATAACGGCTATCGTCGGGATAGCGCCCGTCGTCCTGATAGCGTCCCTCGTCCTGCGAACGGTCGTCGCGGCGCGGCTGGCGCTGCTCCTCCTGCCGCTGGCGCTGATCGGCGATCACCCGGAAATAATGATCGGCGAACTGGAGGTAGTACTCCTCCTGCACGCGATCACCGTTGAGGTGCGCGTCGTGTGCCAGCTTGCGATACTTTTCGAGCATCTGCGGCGCATTGCCACGTGCCCTGCTATCGACCCGGTTCTGTTGCTGGCCGCCCTGCTGACGATTGTTGCCGCGGCCACGCCGACGGTTATTCCCACGATTGTTATTCAAGGATAGTTTTCCCTAAAAACCCCTATGTGTCGCTCTCGTTGCCGAGGCGGCACACCGCATGTCGCTCCACCACGCGCCTTGGCGGGGCCCGTGGTCCCGACATCTGCTGAAGTACGTCCCAAAGACGCCCGCTTGCAAATGCTGGAGTGGAAATCGCCGTGGGAAAAGCATCCATCGGCCGATTTCCCTCGTAACTTAGGCGTTCGCAGGTGCAATGCCAAGCGAAATCTTTCTAACTTGCGGTAATCTCGACCACGCGGGGGCGCCCGGCAAGGTCGTGATGGAGAGCCCCGGTCAGGCCGGCGGCCCCAGCGATTTCAAGGACTTGTGCCGCCTGGCTGGCCCCGATCTCGATCAGTGCGGTGCCCCGTGGCGCCAGCAGGGCGGGCAGTTGCGGCAGCAGCACGCGATAGGCATCGAGCCCGTCCGGACCGGCAAAAAGCGCGCCGGAAGGCTCATGATGCCGCACCGAAGGCGCCAGGTCCGCCGCCTCTTCCACGTAAGGCGGATTGGCAAGGATCAGGTCGAACGGGCCCCCGAGCGTGTCCGCCCAGGCCGGCCCGTCCCAATCGGCGACCGCCATCCGCGCGCGATCCGACAGGCCGAGCCCCTCGGCATTGGCTTGGGCCACGGCCAAGGCGGCGGGGGACCGGTCGATGCCGACGCCGACGGCTTCGGGCAAGTGCGCCAGAACCGCCAGCAGCAGCGCGCCCGAACCGGTGCCGCAGTCCAGTACATATCGCGCCTCGGGCTTCGCCTTCAGCGCCTGCGCGACCAGCACCTCGCTGTCCGCGCGCGGGATCAGGACATCGGGCGTGACCTTGAAGCCGAGGCCGAAGAACTCCTGATGCCCGACGATATAGGCGACCGGCTCA
>DATEEP010000123.1:0-3451 GCA_035281095.1 Novosphingobium sp.
GTCATGTCGGGCCGCGCGGTGAGGCCGGCGATCGCCTCCGTCATGGTGGTGGCGCCGCTGGTATCGTGCCGGAACCCGACCGAGAACAACGCGCCGTCCTGCGCCGAATACGTGCAGTTGGAGACGTTGACGCCGCTGGTGAAGACGTTGGGGCTGGGTATGGTCTTGGCGATGGCCAGACCGGCGGCCTTGCCCGCCGCTTCGGCCGGGAAGCTCTTGCACACGTCGACGGCCCATTGCGCGCCGGTCTCGACATCCGCCCCCGCCTCGTTCGCCGCACCGCCGGCGCCGCTGCCGCCGGCAGGGGTTTCCGAACCGCAACCGGCGAGCACCAGAGACAATGCCACCGGCATCCAGACGTTGCGCATCACATCACTCCCTGGGCGATGGACAGGTTCTCGGCCGTCCGCAAATCCGGCGGGGTCGCTTCGGCCCTCAGCAGCGCGATGGCATCGGTCAGCGACACCACCCGCTGGCGCTCCTCGCCCAGCGTGCGGATCGCCACGGTGCCTTCGTCGGCCTCGCGCTTGCCGACCACCAGCAGGTGCGGAACCTTCTGCAGCGAATGCTCGCGCACCTTGTAGTTGATCTTCTCGTTGCGCATGTCGGTTTCAACCCGGATGCCTGCCGCTTGCAACTGCGATGCAACCGAGCGCGCGTAGTCGTCGGCGTCGGAGACGATCGTCGCCACCACCGCCTGCACCGGGGCGAGCCAGACGGGCAGCTTGCCGGCGAAATGCTCGATCAGGATGCCGATGAACCGCTCGTAAGAGCCGAAGATCGCGCGGTGGAGCATGATCGGGCGGTGCTTTTCGCCGTCCTCGCCGATATACACGGCATCGAGCCGCTCGGGCAGCACGCGGTCGGACTGGATCGTGCCGACCTGCCAGGTGCGGCCGATCGCGTCGGTCAGGTGCCATTCCAGCTTGGGCGCATAGAACGCGCCTTCGCCGGGCAGTTCCTCCCAGCCGAATTCCGGCGTGTTCAGCCCCGCGGCGGCGACCGCGTCGCGCAGCTCGGTCTCGGCCATGTCCCACATTTCCTCGGTGCCGAAACGCTTCTCGGGCCGCAGCGCCAGCTTGATCGCATAGCCTTCGAAGCCCAGGTCCTTGTAGACCCGGTCGGCCAGCGCGCAGAACGCGCGGACTTCCTCGACGATCTGATCCTGACGGCAGAAGATGTGCGCGTCGTCCTGCGTGAACTGGCGTACCCGCATCAACCCGTGGAGCGCGCCGTGCGGCTCGTTGCGGTGGCAGCAGCCGTTCTCGTAGATGCGCAGCGGCAGGTCGCGGTAGCTCTTTATGCCCTGCCGGAAGATCAGCACGTGCGCCGGGCAGTTCATCGGCTTGAGCGCCATCCAGTCCGCATCGTCACCGACGATCGGACCTTCATCCTCCACGTTGGGAACCTCGTCGGGGATGACGAACATGTTCTCGCGGTACTTGCCCCAGTGGCCGGACTGCTCCCACTGGCGCGCGTCCATCACTTGCGGGGTCTTGACCTCCTTGTAGCCCGCGCCGTCGATGGCGCGGCGCATGTAGGCTTCCAGCTCGCGCCAGATCAGATAGCCCTTGGGGTGCCAGAACACCGAGCCGTGGGCCTCCTGCTGGAGGTGGAACAAGTCCATCTCCGCCCCGAGCTTGCGGTGATCGCGCTTCGCCGCCTCCTCGAGGCGGTGCAAGTGCGTTTCAAGCTGCTTCCTGTTCAGCCAGCCGGTGCCGTAGACCCGGCTCAGCATCGCGTTCTTCTGGTCGCCCCGCCAATATGCGCCGGATACCCGCGTCAGCTTGAATGCCGCCGGATCGAGCTTCCCGGTCGAGGGCAAGTGCGGCCCGCGGCACATGTCGAGCCAGTCGGAGCCCGACCAGTAGACGGTCAGTTCCTCGCCTTCCGGCAATTCCGCCGCCCACTCGGCCTTGAATGTCTCGCCTTCCAGATTCCAGCGTTCGATCAGCCGGGAACGGCGCCAGACCTCGCGCTTCAAGGGTTTGTCGGCGGCGATGATCGCGCGCATCTTTGCCTCGATGGCGGGCAGGTCCTCGTCGGTGAAGGGCCGGTCCTTGGGGGCAAAGTCGTAATAGAAGCCATCGTCGGTCGATGGTCCGAAGGTGATCTGCGTGCCGGGAAACAGTGCCTGCACCGCTTCGGCAAGGACGTGGGCATAGTCGTGCCGCGCCAGCTCCAGCGCCTCGGCTTCGTCGCGCGCGGTGACCAGGGCGAGCGTGGCGTCGCCGGTGAAGGGCCGGGTGAGGTCGACCAGCTCCCCGTCGATCCGGGCGGCCAGCGCCGCCTTGGCGAGGCCGGGACCGATCGCGGCGGCGACATCGGCGGGGGTGGAGCCTTGCGGCATTTCCCGCACCGAACCGTCGGGCAGGCTGATCTTGAGCATCCGAGACATGGCAGCGGCCCTAAAGCAGCGGCCTTGCCGCTTCAAGCGGAGTTGGGCGACTTCGCTTTGCGCGGAAGCAGTTCGGCCAGGAGCCAGCCGCACGACAAGCAGACGAACGGCATCACCGGATAGTGGAAGCGCGACTGGCCGGAGAAGACCAGCGCGATCGCCGTGGGATAAGCGGCGATGCCATAAGGCAGGAGCCACCAGTCGACGAGGCCGAGCCAGCGGCGGCCCTGCTTCCACAGCTTGCGCAACATGACCACGAAGGCGGCGGCGAAGCCGGCCAGCAGCAGAACGTAGTACGCCTGATTCGCGATCCGCGCGGTCCAGAACAGGCCCGGCGCTTTGGCGAAGGCGGCGGAGCCGCTTTCGTAGTTCCACATCGCCTCTCCGTCCGGGCCCCAGAGGCGGAACAGCTTCAGCGGCATCAGCGCGACGAAGCGGCCCGGATTGTCCGCGATCCATTCCACCGCGAGCCGCTTCGCCTCGGCGTCCATCTCGACTTCGCCCAGGTCCGTGCGCGCCTGAAGCGCCGCCACCGCCGGATCGCCTGGCGTGTAGTCGCCCCGAGCGCTGTCGTTGTTGCCGGTCAGCAGGGTAAAGCCGCCATTGGTCGAAATCGGCACCCAGTGGCCCAGCACGTCGTGATTGCGCAGAGTCCAGGGAAGCACCGTCAGCGCGGCTATCGCGAGGAGCAGAACCGCGCGGCCGAGCAGCGCCGGCAGGCGCTTCAGCACCTCGCCGAAGGATTCGCCTTGCCGAAGCCATGCGATGGCGAAAACCAGCGGGACGACGACGATGGTTTGCGCCTTGACCAGCGAGGCTACCCCGAACAGCACCCCCGCGCAGGCCAGGTAAAGCAGCGACCGGCGCGCGATCAGCAGCCAGCAGCAGGCGATCAGCAAGGTGGTGTAGAATACCTCGGTCAGCGCGAGCGGGTAATAGCCGATGGCGTTGGGATAGATCGCCAGGAGCAGCAGGCCCGTCCGCGCGGTCAGCTCGGAATCGAAAATCCGCCGGCCCAGATCGAGCAGCAGCCATCCGCCGATCGCGCCGACC
>DATEEP010000124.1:0-6676 GCA_035281095.1 Novosphingobium sp.
CTTGCAGACAAGATCGAAGGGATCGTCTCACCGGCGGAATATCCGGGCGTGTTCGCCTACGCCAATTACGAGCCGCTGGGCGTGGTCGCCGTGATAACGCCCTGGAACTCGCCGCTGTTGATCGCCGCGCTCAAGACGGCAAATGCCCTCGCGGCGGGGTGCACCGTTGTCATCAAGCCGTCGGAATTCACCTCCGCTTCCACGCTGGAATTCGCCAAGCTCTTCGAACTGGCCGGCTTTCCCCCCGGTGTTGTCAATGTCGTCACGGGATATGGCGCGGAAATCGGGGAACGGCTTGTCACGCACCCGAAAGTGGCGAAGATCCAGTTCACCGGCGGCACGGAAACGGGACAGCGGATCAATCTGCAGGCCGCTGCATCCTTCAAGAAAGTCGTGCTGGAACTGGGCGGCAAATCGCCCAACATCGTGTTCAACGACGCCGACATCGATGCCGCGATCAAGGGCGCAATCGTCAGCATCTTCACCTCCAGCGGTCAGTCCTGCATTTCCGGCTCCCGCCTGCTGCTGCAGGAGGATATTCACGACTGCTTCATCGATCGGCTGGTCGCACTGACCAAAGATTTGCGCGTCGGCGACCCGCGCGATCCCGCGACCCAAATCGGCCCCATGACCACCAGGCCGCAATTCGACCGCGTCGCTGCGATGCTGGAATCGGCGAAAGCGGAGGGTGTGACCTGCGCCATGGGCGGCTCGGCGGTCGACGGACCGGGCCAGTTTGTCCAGCCGACCATCTTCACCGGCATTTCCAACGATATGCAAATCGCCCGGGAAGAAATTTTCGGACCAGTCCTGTCGGTCATCCGGTTCAAGGATGAGGAAGAGGCCGTCGCGATAGCGAACGACACCCGCTTCGGCCTGGCGTCGGGCGTGTGGACGTCCGACATGGGCCGCGCCTTCCGCATGGTGGAGGCGATCCAGGCGGGCACCGTCTGGGTCAATACCTACCGCCTGATCAGCATCATGCTGCCCTCCACCGGCTACAAGGACAGCGGCCTTGGCAGCGAGAACGGGAGGGCCAACATCCTCAACTTCATGAAGCCCAAGACCGTATTCCTGAACCACAGCGCGCCGGTGAAGGTGCCGTTCATGCCCGAATTGTCCTGATGAGGAAGCAAGAGGAAATCCGATGAGCGACGAACCCCATATCCTTATCGGCGAAGAGGGACCTATCCTGATCGCCACATTCAACCGCCCCGACAAGCTCAACGCCATGAGCCGGGCGCTGATGACCGGCTTGCGGGAGGCGGTGGAGCGCTTCCGCGACACACCGGAATACAAGCTCATGCTGATCCGGGCGAAAGGCCGCTATTTCTCCTCGGGAGCCGACCTCAAGGACAGAGGCGAAGACCCCACTTTCCCTCCCGCGACCGGATCAGCCCTCCGCGAATTCCATCGCCGCCTGCCAAGCGGCATGCGGCAGTTGTGGGACGAAATTGAACATATCGAAAAGCCCTTCGTCGTCGCACATCAGGGAACATGTGTGGGCGGCAGCCTGGAAATGTCGTTGTCCTGCGACTTCCGGCTCGCCGCTGCTTCGGCGAGCTATGCCTTCCCTGAAAGCCAGTTCGGCGTCCTGCCCGCCACCAACGGCGTCAGCCGCCTCACCCGGTTGGTGGGGCCGCACTGGGCGCGGCTTTTCATCATGGCGAACATGCCCGTCACGGCGCAGGAAGCGCTCAACATGGGCCTCGTGCACAAGATCTACCCCGACGAGACGTTTCAAGAGGATGTCATGGCCTTCTGCCGCCATGTAGCCGCGCAGAATGGGGAAGTCATGGGCGCCGCCAAGATCGCCATCGAACTGGCCCATGACCTCGCCGTGGATCAGGCGGCGGCAGTGGAGCGCATGGCGAACGCGACGCTCATGATGATGCCCTCATATCAGGAGGGTCTGAGAAAGCATGTGGCGACCGTGGGCGGACGCAAGAGCTGAGGCGATCTGTTGAGGCAGGAGCTGGCCTCAATCCGGCTTATTTTGAACCGTTCGTCCCGAGCACAGTCGAGGGAGATTGGCTGGCGCAAACGTGTCTCGACTTTGCTCGACACGAACGAAGTTGAGTCCGTCAGCCCTTGTGCCTTCATCCCCGCTCGGGCCGGAACTCGAACATCACATTCCGGTTGGCCGCGCCCTCCACAATGATGGTATCGCCGGCCGAACCTTCCGACACCTCTACGTTGCGCTCCCGGAAATAACGGCGCGCCTGGTCCATGTCCCTGACACTGAAAATGGTAGAGCGGATACCCTGCCCCGCCCGCCGCACATAATCGAACAGCATACCCTCCCCCGCTGGCCCGAGCAGTTCAAGGACCGAGTCACCAAGCTGGAGGCCAACCGCACGCGCGTTGATTGCCCGGCGGTCCTCTTTATAGAGGATGTGCGTCACAAACAGCTTCATCAGTAGCGCAGTCGCGGCCTCGAGGTCGGTGACAGCCACGGAATATCCCGCGAGGCTCGTAAGACCCAGCGGATGTTCCTCGCGCCACCATGCGGCACTCCGGATCGGCCGGCCGAGCAAAGGCCATTCCCGGTCATGGAAACAGCCGCCGTAGAACTCAAAGGACACGCCCAGCGTATCCTCGGGATGTGTATGCACGGCGGCGCCGATGTCGCGGATGATCTGGATGCCGTTTGCCGCCAGCACGCTGCGAACGACATCCATGTCAGCCTGATATTCGACGCCGAGATGAAAGGGCCCGTAGCGTGCATTGAACAGATAAGCGCTTGGCACGAACAGTTCGAAGATGCCACCACCCATCGCCATCAGACAAGCGTGGAAATCGGGCGCGGAGGTGAGATCAGCCATGAACTCCGCGTCATAAAGCGCCTTGAAGCATGCGACACTGGCATCGAAATCCTCCAGCACGACGTTCATATGGTTGAGACGTATGGCTTCGATCCGATTCCCCATGGCTGTGCTCTCCTGATCCATCCCCTGTCACGCCATCTTCCTGAAACGGACCCGCAGCGTAACACGCAATTACCGCTCGACATATATTCGCGATCAAGTTATTTAATCCAATATAAAATCAAATTATCCTCTTATCGACGTTTGCGCCTCGCAGGTAAGGAATAAGTACATGGCTACGAACCACGAGGCGGCCGGTCACAATGCCGCCATCCCGGACAAGGCAACGCAGATCGAAATCTACCGGCGCATGACGTTGATCGCGCAGAATGACGAGGCCGCGCGCAAGGCCATTCGTTCCGGGCGGCTGATGATGCCCTATTATTCACCGCGCGGGCAGGAGGTCATTCCCTCGGCCATCTCGGTCAACCTCAATGCCGACGACCAGATCTGCACCATCTATCGCGGCACGCATGACATGCTGGCGAAGGGCGTGCCACTGAAGGACCTGTGGGCCGAAATTGCCGGGCGCGTCACTGGAACGTGCAAGGGCAAGGGCGGACCGATGCATATCACCCATCCCGCCTCGGGCGCGATCCTGACGACCGGCATCGTCGGCTCCTCCATGCCCATCGCCAACGGGCTCGCCTGGGGTCACAAGCTCGACGGCAGCCGCCGCGTCGTGATCGCCAATTTCGGCGACGGTGCTTCCAATATCGGCGCCTTCCACGAAAGTCTGAACCTCGCTTCGCTCTGGAAGCTGCCGGTGGTGTTCGTGTGCCAGAACAACCTCTTCGGCGAACATACCCGATATGAGAATGCGACGTCGGTTGACCGTATCTCCAAACGCGCCGCGGGCTATGGCATGCCGGGCTATACAGTGAACGGCAATGATCCCTTCGAGATGTATGCCACTGCTCATGCCGCGATCGAGCGCGCGCGGGGCGGCGAGGGCCCGACCCTGATCGAGGCCATGACCTTCCGCTTCCACGGCCATGTCCTGGGCGACGACGACAAATATATGACGAGGGAAGAAAAGGCCGCAGCGATGGAAAGGGACCCCGTCCCGGCCTTCCGCGCCCGCCTTATCGCGGACGGAACCGCGACCGAGGCACAACTTGCCGCGATCGAGACCGCCATCGACGCGGAGATCGAAGCCGCGATCGAACATGCCCTCGCCAGCGAAATGCCGCCGGTCGAGGAATTGCTGCGCGACGTCTACGCAGAAGCAGGACAAGCCTGATGACCGAAACAGCAACCGCCAAGAAGATTAACATCGTTCAAGCCATCAACGAGGCCATAGCCGAAACGATGGCAGCCGATCCCAAGGTGCTGGTCCTGGGCGAGGATGTGGCCGACCGCGAGGGCGGCGGCATATTGGGTGTGACGCGCGGCCTTTCGGCGCGTTTCGGAGATGAGCGCGTGCGCTCCACGCCCATTTCGGAGCAAGCCATCATCGGCGCGGCGATTGGTGCGTCGATCAATGGTTACAAGCCGATCGCTGAAATCATGCTCATGAATTTCACGACCGTGGCGATGGACATGATCGTCAATCATGCTGCGAAGCTGCGCTTCATGTCTGGCGGCCAGACGAACGTGCCGATCGTCATTCGCATGATGACTGGCGCAGGCATTGCCGCAGCCGGCCAGC
Source organism: Novosphingobium sp. (assembly GCA_035281095.1). Classification (GTDB taxonomy): domain Bacteria; phylum Pseudomonadota; class Alphaproteobacteria; order Sphingomonadales; family Sphingomonadaceae; genus Novosphingobium. The sequence continues at coordinate 4,519 of DATEEP010000124.1, forward strand.
ACAGCGACTTCCTTGAGGCCTGGTTTGCCCATACACCGGGCCTCAAGGTTGTGCTTCCCTCCAATCCGGCCGACGCCAAGGGGCTGATGCTATCAGCGGTTGCTGATCCCGACCCCGTCCTGTTCGTCGAATGCACCCGTGCCTATTTCACCAGTGGCGAGGTTCCTGCCGATCAAGGGCCGATACCGCTCGGCAAGGCGCGGGTCGAACGCGAAGGCAGCGACATCACGATCATCAGCTATTCGGACATGTTCAACCGCGCGCGCACAGCGGCGGACGAATTGGCGGCTGAGGGCAAGTCGGTGGAACTGATCGATCTGCGCACGGTATCGCCCTGGGATCGTGAAACCGTGCTTGCGTCGGTTCGCAAGACCGGCCGGGTGCTAATCGTCCATGAAGCGGTCAAGCAGTTTGGCGTTGGCGCCGAGATCGCGGCCTGCATCCAGGAGGAAGCCTTTGATAGCCTCAAGGCGCCCGTCGCCCGGCTCGGTGCGCCCTATACCTCGGTGCCCTTCTCCTCGGTGCTCGAACAAGCATTCATCGTTTCGGCCAGGGAGATAGCGGAAAAGGCCCGCGCCACCCTCGCCGTTCATCGCTGATCGGCTATTTCTCTATAGCTTCGGCTGGACCCGCACGGAACGCGAGGCATGGCAAAGTCATTTCGACCGCCGCCACGAGCGCGGGATCACCATTGCAATCACCAACCATGACCGGCTGCCCGACCCGGCCGTGTGGCGGCGCTTCGAGGCGCAAATCCATGTCGGCGAACCCGAGGCCGCGGCGCGAGAACAGATGATTGCTCGGTTCCTGCAGCCGATCCAGGCTGAGCCGTCGACGGTGCGGATCTTCTCCTACTGCTTGGCTGGCGAGTCGGTGCGCTGAGCATCCGAGCTTACCAGCATCCGCGCGAGTGCGAATCTCGCGGTTCTGTGGCACGATATTCGGGATCGACGTGTTTTTAGAATCACGTTGCTGCCTCAGTCGCAGGCCCACAATGGCATAGGCGACGGCTAAATTTCGGGCGAACAAACATCCGGCGCGAGGGTCGTGCAACGATTTCTGAAAACACGTCGGCCGCGCACACCCATATGTGCCTGCATCTAACGGCGCTGATGGCCGCCTTACGTCAGAAGTGCTTATTGCGCTCGTGGTGCTTCTTCATAAAGCCGTAGAAGCGCTTCGATACGCGCGACGTTCTGGTCGCTCTGCGCAGACGAAAACTTCACGATGCGCAGCCGCTCACCATGCCGCGCCAGAAGGCGGCCGCGAACCATCGCGCTCTTGCACTTCGCCTATGGAAGGCGAGCCAGCCCATCGCCGGCTCTCCAGCGGCCGATTATCTGGTGGCGCGCGGTCTGCCGCCTCCCTATCCGCGTTGCCTGCGCTACAATCTGCGCACCATCGTGGGGGCCGGAGAGCGTCGCCGGTTCTTTCCAGCGATGATCGCCGTGGTCGAGAATGATCTGCGCGTCGTGGCCGTCCAGCGGACCTGCCTCGATCTCGCCGACATCCTGCACAAGCGCCTGCCAAAGCCGAAGATTGCCCTTGGCCTGCTTGGCGACGCGGCCATCCGTCTGGCACCGGCCGGAGAGGAGCTTGGCCTTGCCGAGGGCATCGAGGACGCTCTTTCGGCAATGGCCTGGTTCGGAACGCCGACCTGGGCGCTGGGCGGCGTCGAACGCCTTGGGCTCGTCGCCATCCCCGAACGGGTCAAGCGTATCATCGTCTATGGCGATCGCGGTGCCGCCGCTGCCGCCATGCTCAAAAAAGCTCGCCCGCATCTCACCGTTCATGAACGCGAACTGGTGCTCCGGATGCCGGAACGGCACGCGGACTGGAATGATGCCTGGCGTGTCCGCCGGGCCGCCGAGGCGGCCTGAGAGGGGAGGGGGCAGTCAGGCTGATGACCTGGCGCTGAGACTCTCCATCGCTGCGTTGCCCTCAAACATCGCCGGACGAAGCATCGAGCATTTGATGGCGTCGGCGGCTCGGCGGATTGCCATCGGCCAACTCCGAAACTGCGGGGTCAGGGGCAAGCGCCCATTCGCATGCCCCTGCCCAGACTTGCGCCCGCCTTACGCGTAACGGCTGGGCACTTCTGGCAAGCCGAGATTGCCGCGCAGCGTGTTCGCGACATAGTCCTCACGGAATAGGCCGC
>DATEEP010000125.1:0-10774 GCA_035281095.1 Novosphingobium sp.
CGATCTCGCCTTCGCGGCGGAAGAGGCGCAGTTCGGTCTCTCGGAGATCAACTGGGGCATCCTGCCGGGCGGCGGCGCGGCGAAGGTCGCGGTCGAACTCACCTCGTTCCGGCGCGCCATGTACCACGCGATGATGGGAGAGAATATCGACGGAAAGACAGCCGTCGAATGGGGCTTCGTAAATGAGGCGCTGCCGCTGGCCGACCTCAGGACGCGCGTGAGCGAAGTTGCGCAGGTCCTGCTGAAGAAGAATCCCGTCGCGCTCAAGGCGACCAAGGATTCGATCCGCCGCGTGCGTGAGATGACCTACGACAATGCCGAGGATTACCTGATCCGCACTCAGGAAGCCGCCAATAGCTACGACAACGAAGGCCGCAAGGAAGGTATCAGGCAGTTCATCGACGACAAGACATACAAACCGGGTCTGGGAGCCTACGACCTCTCGAAACAGCGCGGCTGACCGTTACGGCATGGGGCGCCGCCAGACGGCCCCATGCCGCGATTTGCCCCAGGCACCGGTCTCGAATGTGCCGTTACCGTACAGATCCGGAAAGTCAGGCCTGGGACAAAGCCGATCGGTCGGGACATTGTCCATCCGATCGGCCTTTGCGCATAACCTCCAAACTCCAGAACGGAAGCCAGACATGAGGCTAGAGAACAAAGTTGCCATCATAACAGGTGCCGCAGGCGGCATCGGTGCAGCGACCGCGTCGAAACTTGCCAGCGAAGGCGCAATGATTGTTGCGACCGATGTACAGTTCGAGCGTGTGGAGGCGGTTGCTGACGCGATCCGCAGCACAGGTGGTCGCGCCCTGGCAGTCCAACACAATGTCGGTTCTGAAGCAGATTGGAAGGCTGTCATTGACAGCGCCGTCAGCGAATTCGGACGCATCGACATTCTGGTCAACAATGCCGGCATTGCGGATAAGGATGGTTTGGTCGAGAGCCAGGCAGATACTACGGGGATCGAGGACTGGGATCGCGTGATCGACATCAATCTAAAAGGTGTTTTCCTGGGCGTGAGGCAAGTCATCCCAGTGATGAAGGATGCAGGCGGCGGCGCGATCGTCAACATATCCTCAATTGCAGCGATCGTCGGCAATGGTGGCCCATTTGCCTACTCTGCTTCCAAGGGAGGGGTGCGTTCACTGACCAAGCATCTTGCGACATCCTACGGAAAATTCAAGATACGCGCCAATTCCGTTCATCCCGGCCTCGTCCTAACGCCGATGGTGCAGGCGGATCTCGAAAATCCTGACCTCGCCCGGATGCTGGAGATGATGATCCCCCTCGGCCGGGGAGCGCAGCCGGAGGAGGTTGCAGATGCGATATTGTTTCTTGCCTCCGACGAGGCGAGCTACATCACAGGCGCAGAACTCGTCATAGATGGCGGAGCAGTGATCGCCTGATTGTCAGAATATCTAATACTACAGTTGCGTATTCAGCCGTTTTCTTCGATGCAGTGGGCTGCGACCAACTGGTGTGTTCGTCGCCACTGAGACCATGCCCAGATTAGGGCGGGATGGGTTTTCGCCGCGAAGAGGAGCTTTGCGAAGAGCCGCCGAATTTCCGGTGTTGTGAGTAAGCCCTGAAGGAGGCCCGTCATGCTGCTTGTCGGTCCGGACTCGTTTTGTCCCGTTTATCTGGACCGGCGAGTTCAGGTTCGGCCTTGATCCAGGCGGCGCGGCGCTGATCGGCGGCGAGCTTGGCGAGCAACTGTAGTATTAGAAGCCTTGGTGACCGAAAGGACGTACCTAAATGGCCCGGCTTCGACCGGGCCTTTTTTTTGCCGCCAGGCCTTGCCGCCATGAGGGCGTTTATCGCTTCTGCATTCGTGCAAACGGGATATCCCAGTGGCCGCTGTGAGCATGCTGTGCTATAGTCTGGCCCATTCTCCTTGCGGGAGGTGCGCATGACTGAGACGACCTGGACCATCAAGGCTCGAGAGTTCGTTCATTGCAACTGCGCCTATGGTTGCCCCTGCCAGTTCAATGCGCTGCCCACGCAGGGGCATTGCCAGGCGGTGGTGGCGCTCGACATCATGGAAGGGCGGCACGGCAATACCGACCTCGCCGGAACGCGCATTGCAATGATCGTCGCCTGGCCCGGCGCAATTCACGAGGGCAATGGGCATGTGGTGCCGATCGTGGACGAACGCGCCAATGAGGCGCAGCGGGAAGCGCTGCTTCGGATAATGAGCGGGCTCGATACTGTGCCGGGCGCGACTTTCTTCCAGGTCTTCTCGACAACGTTCGAGAAGGTGCATGACCCCATATTCGCGCCCGTCGACTTTGCCATCGATCTTGACGGCCGTCAGGCGCGGCTGCAGGTGCCCGGCTGGATCGACGCGCGCGGGGAGCCGATACTCAACCCTGTGACGGGCGAAGAGCACCGGGCGCGGATCAACCTGCCGCACGGGTTCGAATATGAGACTTGTGAAGTCGGCCGGGGCTGGGCCAAGACCGAGGGACCTGTGAACGTGCAGCTTAGCGACTCGCACGCCCAATTTGCCATGCTTCACCTGACCGAGAGCGGTGTCGTCCACGCCGGAGCCTGAGACGCTGCCGCTCGCCCGGCTGCTGTCGAGACCTGTCCTGATTTCCGGCGCGGCACTCGGCCTTGCCATAGTGTTGGCCTGGGCTTGGCTGTTCGCCAATCCGATGCCCATGGACGGCCTGGGCGGACCGGACAGCATGCCGGGAATGGCGGACATGCCGGGAATGGAGGCGGCTCTCGACCCCTGGTCAGCGGATTATCTGCTGGCGGCCTTCGCCATGTGGGCACTGATGATGGTGGCGATGATGCTGCCGTCCGCCGCGCCGATGATCTTGCTGCACGCCCGCATCGACCGCGGCACTGAGGCGCAGCGCACACGCGACAGTTTTCTGTTCATCCTCTGCTATCTGGCCGTCTGGACCATCTTTTCCACCTTTGCCGCGCTCACCCAGGCGGCGCTGATCGGCGGCGGGTTGCTGCCGTCGCACACCTTGGCGCTAGACAGCAGCGTACTTGCCGCAGGGCTGGTCTTCGCCGCCGCCCTCTGGCAACTCACCAGCGCCAAGACCGCCTGCCTTCAGCAGTGCCAATCGCCCCTGCAGTTCGTCATGCGCTACTGGCGCCCGGGCGCGGCTGGCGCCGTGCGGCTCGGCCTCAGGCATGGCCTGTTCTGCCTCGGCTGCTGCTGGAGCCTGATGCTGCTGTTGTTTGTGGGCGGCGTCATGAACCTCGCCTGGATCGCAGCCCTAGCCCTCCTTCCGTTCATCGAGAAGGTCACGCCACCCCTCTGGCGGGCAGACAGGTGGCTGGCCGGGCTGCTCTTGCTCGGAGCTGCCGTCCTGCTCGCATTTTAGAGGGATTTCGGGCCAGATGGAATCGTCTGACGGCTCGGAAATCAGGAAAACGAGGAATCCTGGACTCGTATTTGTGTCGGCGGACGCTTCCATCTGGCCCTATCTGCCTCCCCTCACCTTCCTTTGGAGAAGTATCGGCAGTTTCGAATCGTGTAGTCTCTGCCAACCGGACCGGATATCGGCCGCAATAGAAGAAGGGATTCGCCTTGTCCGATATGGAGAGCCAAGCCGCTGCGCAGTCCGCGCCCCGGCCAGCCGGGCTGCTCGGGCCTTTGCAGGAAAGCCCGCCCTACCGGTTGATGTGGATGACGGGGCTGCTCGCCAATCTCGGGCAATTGATCCAGAATGTTGGCGCTGCCTGGGAGATGACGCGCCTCACCGGGTCGGCGGAAATGGTGGCGCTGGTGCAGAGCGCCGCGATGTTGCCGCTCATGCTGGTCGCGCTGCCCGCAGGCGCCATCGCCGACATGTTCGACAGGCGCAAGGTGGCGATAGCGGGGCTGAGCTTTGCGGGATTGAGCGCGGCCTTGCTGACCCTGGCGGCTCTTTTCGGAATGACCAGCCCGGCGCTGCTGCTTGGGTCCTGCTTCCTGATCGGCTCGGGCGTCGCGCTATACGCCCCTGCCTGGCAGTCCTCCGTCAGGGAACAGGTAAGCGCGGCCCATCTGCCCGCCGCCATCGCCCTCAACTCCATCAGCTATAATGTAGCGCGCAGCGTCGGCCCGGCGATTGGCGGTGTCCTGCTGGCGTCGCTGGGAGCGGCTGCGGCTTTTGGCGCCAATGTGCTGCTCTATCTGCCGCTCATCCTTGCCCTGCTCGCCTGGCGCCGCACGCCTGTGCCCTCCCGCTTGCCCGGTGAACATATCGGGCGGGCAATCGTATCGGGCGTGCGCTATGTCTTTCATTCGCCGCCGATCCGCATCGTACTCGCCCGCACCTTCCTCAGCAGTGTTGCCGGGGCATCGATCGCCGCCCTGCTTCCCTTCGTCGCGCGTGACCTGATCGGCGGGGGCGCATTGACCTATGGCCTGCTGTTGGGATGCTATGGCGTCGGCGCCATCGGAGGCGCGATGTGCCTTCACCAGCTTCGCACCCGTTTTGCGCCGGAGGCGGGTGTTCGCGGCTGCATGCTGATTGCTGGCCTGATGACGGTGATCGTCGCTTTCAGTCCCCTGCTGCCACTCACTTGCCTGGCCCTTGCCATATTCGGGGCGGTGTGGATGCTGATCGCCTCGCTCTTCAATGTCGGCGTGCAATTGTCGGCTCCGCGTTGGGTGGCAGCGAGGGCCGTCAGTTGCTACACCTGCGCGATCACCGGCGGCATCGCGCTGGGAGCCTGGGCCTGGGGCTATGCCGCGGTCCATGTGGGCACGGCGCCCGCACTCTACGGATCGGCAGCCGCCATTGCCCTGGTGTCATTCCTGGGAGTGATAAGCCCGATGCCGCGTATCGACGGTCCGGTGATCGAGCGCGAGGGTAGCCTCCACCTGCCGGAGATCAGTCTGGCACTGACGCACCGCAGCGGACCGATTGTCATCGAAGTCGATTATCGTGTGCGCAGGGAAAATGCGCGCGAATTCTACAACGCGATGCGCGACGTGCGCCGCGGCCGTCTGCGCACCGGAGGATTCGACTGGTCCCTTTCCCGCGACATCTCCGATCCTGAACGGTGGACGGAACGCTACCATTGTCCGACCTGGGGCGACTATCTGCGCCAGCGCGACCGGTTGACCGCTGCGGATATCCAGGCTCATGAATATGCCCAATCCTTCAACGCCGATGGCGGTCGAAAGCAAAATATCCGCCGCATGCTGGAACGGCCCCTGGGGTCGGTCCGCTACCGGGCCGATACGCCTGACCCGCTGCTCGACGGCGTGGAAATTTATACGCCCTGACCTGCCTTTAGAGGGATTTCGAGCCAGATGGAGACTCATTCCGGTTCAATCAGAACCCGAACGAGCTAGCCTTTTCGCGCGGCACCTATCAGGACAAAGGCTATCGTGGCTGGCTCCTCGGTTCGATTGCGCCAGGCGTGCCGCGTGCCTGTTTGTACAACAATATCGCCGGGCTGGAGACGGGTCTGCTCGCCCTCGTCGACCTCCAGCCACACTTCACCCTTCAGCACGATTCCATAATCAACGGTGTCCGTCCGGTGCATCCCGGGACAATCGGGATCAAAGGTGCTCGCAAAGTCCGGCGCTTGCTCGAAGGTCTCCTGGGCGGCAGCCACAGGATCGAAATCGGGGCTGGCCATCACGCTGTCGGGCGGGAAAGTGACCAGGAGAAAACGGGTCTCGCCAACAGCCGGGACGAAAGTGCAATGCGCCGAACCTGCGTCCATCCCGGCATGTGGCACTGCCGGGGTCGGGGATGTTTGCCACAAAAGGGCGGATGCAGCACCCGGGATCGCCTGGGACCGGACTATTTCAGGGGGAGGTCCGTCGGACATTATGACGGATTTTCCAGCATTCTCCCCGGTAACTACGCGACGTATTATCATTTCCTTGTCCTCAGCCGCTTCGCTGGGCAACCATAAACACAAGATGACCGATGGTGTCGAGCATCATCTTCGATCTATTGGCGAGCAGCCGGTCAACATTGCAGGGGCGATGGGTCCTGAAAACACAAGCCACATGGCCACGTCACCGCAGCCCGCTAACCCGCCACCTTCTCGTTGATCTGCTTGTATTCGAAAAATTCGCTTAGTCCTTCTTCGCCGAACTGGCGCCCAAGGCCGGATTTCTTGTAACCGCCAAATGGTCCGGAAAATTCGAACATATGGACATTGATCCCGCAATGTCCCGTACGGATGCGCCGGGCAACCTTCCGGCCACGTTCCAAATTGGAAGTCCATACCGACCCGGAGAGGCCATATTCGCTGTCGTTGGCGATCCTTATGGCCTCCTCCTCATCCTTGTAGGGAATGATTACGAAGACCGGGCCGAATATCTCCTCCTGGGCGATCCGCATGTCATTCCTGACATTCTTGAACACCGTCGGGGCAAGATACCATCCCTTGTCCAGGCCCTCCGGGCGCCTGCCCCCCATGACCAGCGAAGCCCCCTCGGCCTTGCCGATTTCGACATAGTCCTCGGCCTTCTTGAGCGCCTTGCGGGAAATCAACGGCCCGACAACGGTATCTTCCTCGAAAGGATCGCCGAATTTGATCTTCGCCATCTCTGCCGCATAAGCCTGCACGACCTCTTCATATCGGCTTTCAGGGGCAAGGATACGGGTCTGTCCCAGACAGGCCTGGCAGTTGTTCATCACGGACGACCTGACCAGATCGGGCATGATCTCGTTCAGGTCCGCATCGTCCAGAATGATCGCGGCCGACTTGCCGCCAAGCTCGAGAGTGCGCCGCTTGAACAATTCGGCGCAGATCATACCGACGCGCTGCCCCGTGACGGTGCTGCCGGTGAAGGCGACCTTGTCGACGCCGGGATGGCGGACCAGCGCCTCGCTGGCCTCCGCGCCTGCCGAGACGATGTTCACCGTGCCCGCAGGAAGGCCGATTTCCGCATAAATGGAGCCAAGAATCTGGCCGTGGAGCGGCGATTCCGGAGCGGTCTTCAAGACCACCGTGCATCCCGCCATCAGCGCCATCGGGATAGTGAAATGGGCCATGGCGGCGGGAGCATTCCAGGGCGTGATCGCTGCGACGACGCCGACCGGCTCCCGCCGCAAGGTGACTTTTGTGAAATGACCGGGCCGGTCTTCCTCCTGACCCATTTTCATCCCGAGGTCGGCCGCGGTCCTGAACAGATAGCCTATCAGCCGCGCATGGTTCATGGCGTCGCTATGATAGGGGAGCCCGCTCTCATCCGCCGTCACTTCCGCAACGCGGTCGAGATTGGCGTCGAATATGTCCGCCGCATGATACAGATATTTCGCCCGCTCTTCGAAGGAGAGGTGCGGCCAGTCGCTGTTGTCGAAACAATTGCGCGCCGCCGCGACGGCGCGATTGATATCCTCAACGGAGGCGTGGGGCGCAAAGCCCAGAACTTCCTCCGTACTGGGCGAAACGACTTCGAACCTTTCCTTTCCCAGGGGTTCGACCCACTCGCCACCGATGAATAATTTGCCGTTCTGATACTGGGGCTTCATCGCCAGTCACTCCTGCAAGTTTTTAAGCCAGTCGTGCAAAGCACGCGCGCTACCGCGGCAGACCTATGCCGTGCGTGGCGATGATATTCCGCTGGATCTCGCTCGCGCCGCCGCCCAATATCTGCATGATGGTGTGCCGTAATATTTGCTCCAACTCCCCTACCGGCGCATTGGGTGCATCTTCCGACAGCAGTCCGGAAGAGCCCAATATCTCCAGCGAAGCTTCGCCCAGGCGCCCCTGAAGTTCCGCGACGAAAACCTTCGCCATCGACGCTTCGTGAATGGGTGTCCGGCCCATCGACGCCAGCCGGATATTCCGGAGCGCCAGTTGCCGGGCCGCCTCAATATCCGCGGCAAGTCCGCCAAGCCGATCCAGGATGACCGGATCATCCCGCAATTTGCGTCCGCCGGCTTCGGCTGTCGCAATGTAGGCCGTTAGCTGGTCGAGCGCCCGCTGCAGCAGCGCAACCGTGCCGCCGATCGTCACACGCTCGGCCGCAAGCGCGCTGGTGATGATCGCCCAGCCCTTGTTTACTTCGCCCACCAATGCGCTGTCGGGCACCCAGGCATCGTCGAAATATAGTTCGGAAAAGGTCTTGCCATACATGGCCAGGCTCGGCCGGATGGTAAAGCCTTCCGTCCCCATCGGGACGATGAAGACGCTGATCCCGGCATGTGGGGGCGTGGCGTCGGGATCGGTCCGCGCGGCAAGCCAGAGATGGTCGGCCTTGTCGGCCATGGTCGACCACATTTTCTGACCGTTAATCCGCCAGCCGCCATTCTCTCTCACGGCGCGCGTCTTGAGCGATGCCAGGTCCGACCCTGCCTCAGGCTCGCTATAGCCCAGGGCGAACGCGATTTCGCCCGAACGGATGCGAGGCAGATAGGCGGCCTTCTGCTCGGTGCGGCCGAATTTGATCAGCGCCGGCGCCACCATGGTCGAGGCGACGACATGCCCATAGGGCGCTTGGGCATATTCCAGCTCTTCGGTGAGCACGAGTTGCTCGGCGGGGCTCAGTTCCAATCCGCCTTCCGATTTCGGCCACCCCGCTCCGATCCAGCCTTTGTCGCCAAGCGCCCGGGCGAAATCACGGTCGAAGCCGCGGTCCTTGAAGGGAAGCTTCTCATGCTCGGCCTTGCGGGTGTCGACCCAGTTCTCCTGCAGCCATTGCCGCACTTCCCGGCGAAAGGCTTTCGCGGCGGGATCAAGGTCGAATTCAGGTAATTTCGTCATCGGTCAAAATGCCTCAATCTAGCCGTCAGGCCGCTTGCACGAGATAGGCGCCAATCTCCGCCCGCGCGCGGAACGCTCCGCCAAAGCGGGAGATATTGCCGTGGATCTGCCGGAAATGCCGGGGCAATTCATGCTCTTCGGAATAGCCGATGGCGCCCATGAGCTGATGCATGTCGATCGCGAGCTGCCGCAGCCCCGGATTGAGATGGGCCAAGGCAAGATCGGCGAAAATGCTCCATGTTTCGAGCTTTTGATCATAGGCGGTGGCAGCCGCATCAAGGGTGAGCCGCGCGCCGTCGAGGCGGATCAGATTGTCGACGAGCCGGTGCTGGACTGCCTGAAACTGGCCGATGAGCTTGCCGAACTGCTTCCTGGTCTTGGCGTGCTCGACCACAAGCTCATAGCCCCTCTGGGCTGACCCGAGGGCGCGGGAGGCGGTGGCCAAACGCACGATCTGCGCGATGCGCTTCAGTTCCTCGGCCGGGACCGGCAGGAATGTGGCAGCGGCGCCAGCGAATTCGACGGAGGCCAAATCCGGCAGCGACAGCGCAGGCGTCGTTCCGGCGCTCACCCCCGATGCGTTCGCATCGACAATGGCGACGCCTGAGGGCTCACTCAAAAACAGGACGAAGCGGTCGGCGGTCGCCGCGCCTTCCACAAAGTGGACGCTTCCCGTGACTTTGCCATTGGAGAGTTCCACCTGCCCGGCAGCGCGATCGCCATCAAAGGGGCCGAAACCAGCCGCATACAGGCTGCCGGCGGGCGATGGCACGATGGCGTCGGACGTGCCCTCAGCCTGTTTCTGCACAAGGTTGGCGGCAAGGGCGCCGACGAGCGGGGCCGGGCAGCACGCCCGCCCGAGTTCTTCGAACACGAGCAATATTTCGCGAAGGCCGCCCATGGCCGGATCGCGGCCCAGATCGGGAATGGAAAGCGAGCCCAGTTCGTGCCAGATGGCTCTGACCTCCGCGGGATCCTGGCCCATTTCCACTGCCTTCAAGGGCGGCCATTTGTCGGTAAGAAGCCGGTTGACCGAGGTCCGGATCAACTCGCGCTCTTCCTCCGAAAACATCGTCATGTCTTCTGACACGAAATTCTCCTGTTCATTCTGGCAGGGAGCCTTCCGGCCGGATGCAGCCTGCGCTGCACCGGCCTATCGCCTGTCAATTTGCTGCGCCGACAACCAGTCCGCTTTCGAGCATTCTCGCGATCTCGTCCGAACCAAAGCCGAGCTCGCGCAAAATTTCTTCGGAATGTTCCCCCAGAAGCGGCGGGAAGTCCTGCGCCGGTCCGCGCGACTTGTTGATGAGCGCCGGCCGCCGCGCCAGGGTCATCGGCCCTGCCAGCGGATGCTCCCGCTTTTCGAGCAGACCGCTATGAACGATCTCCGGACATTCGATGACCTCGGGAATTGTCAGGACCTCGGAAAATGGCACGCCTCCCTCGGCGAGGCGCGCGGCCCAATGAGCCACCGGCTGAGCGGCGAACGTGGGCCGCAGGAGATCGACCAGTTCCGCCCAATTCGCGCGCCGCTCAAACGCAGCAGCAAATCTCGGGTCCTGCGCCAGTTCCGGACATCCCAATTGTTCGGTCAGACTGATAAAGGCCTTGTCGAGGCCGCCCAACTGAACCGCGATCAACTTGCCATCGGAGCAGCGCACGATGAACGCCTGGGAGGCCGCCACGCGCGTGTCGGGCGTTGGGTTCTTTTGCGCATCGGTATAGCCGGCCAGCACGTCCGGGATGAAGGAGGCAGCGGCATCGACCATGCTGATATCGAGCCGGCCGCCCTTGCCCGAAACCGCCTTCCCGCGGAGCATCGCCATAATGCCTGTTGCGGCTTGCATCGCCGTAACCTGGTCGGCCACGGTCGGTCCCCGCATCTTCGGCTCTGCGGGGTCGGTGAACAGATAAAGGATACCCGACAGCGCCTGGCCCACAGTATCGAAAGCCGGTCTCTTCGCATAGGGCCCGTCCGGAGAGAAACCGGCGACACCGCAATAGATGATGTTGGGATTGACCTGCTTCAACGCATCATAGCCGATCCCCAGGCGATCCATCACGCCGGGGCGGAAATTCTCCA
>DATEEP010000126.1:0-30364 GCA_035281095.1 Novosphingobium sp.
CCAAAGCTTGGATCCCAATGCTCGACCGTTCGTACAGCCGCGCTATTGGGGCGGCTTCATATTGTACGGTGCATAACTGTGTCGCTAATGATTGAATCCGAACCTTCAAGATGCTGAGCCAAGTCGCGGCAAACAGGTGCAATGCGATGGCGATATAAATATCGTCCGCTCGGCGATCCCACACGGACCCCTATAAATCAGCGATCAGCCCTTTTGGGAATCCTGAATGTCGATCCGACCAGCTAGACATCGTCCCTCATAACAAAACGGGCTCACTGCTCCTTGATCACGAGCGCTTTACCCAAATAGCGCGTTGGCTTCACATTGGACAAAGTTTGGATCTTGCGCCCATTGGGGCTCATCCAGGTAATTTCGACCATTACCACATCCATGGACTTCAGCCCGAAATGCAATGGCGCAGCATTTTCCGAGTTATAGCCATCTCCGGTCGAGAGCTGTCGCGTCGCAAGGACTTTTCCGGCCTTGTCATAGAGGCGCACTTCCGCCCCCATGCGGGTGAAACGCCCCTTCGCGTCGAGGAGCGTGACCGACAGGCTGCGCTTGGCCGTTGCACGGTCCAGATCATTGTGGAACAGGAAGTGGCCACCCTGGCTGGTGTAACCACGCATCACCGACAGATCGAGCGCGCCGTCCCGGTCATAATCGACCCATTGCACGCCATGATCGCCGACATTGAGCTTCGACGTTTCGGTCAGAACCTGGCGAAAGCCCTTCCCGCCTTCATTATGGAAGAGGCTGTCCCTGGGCTGCTGCTGGTCGCGCGGACCATGATAGGAGGTGACGTAGAGGTCGAGATAACCGTCATTGTCATAATCGCCCCAGACGGCGCCCACGGCATGATTGTCGATCCCCACGCCCATCTGCTTGGCAACGTTGGTGAAGGTGCCATCGCCATTGTTATGGTAGAGCGCATTGACGCCATAGTTCGGCACGAACAGGTCGAGAAAACCATCATTGTCATAGTCGCCGACCGCGCAACCGACCCCGCCTTCCTCCTTCGAACGCCCCGGATTATCCATGCCCAGTTCCGGCGCCACATCGGTGAAGATATCGTCGCCATTATTGCGCCAGAGCGCATCCGTCGCGCCCGACTGATCGGCAAGGAAGACATCGAGAAAGCCGTCGCGATTATAGTCGAACCAGCAGGCGCCCACCGTCGGCCGGCTATCCGACACACCGCCCCCCGCCGAAACCTGCACGAACTTGCCACCCTCATTGCGGAACAGGCTGTTGGGGCCGATGCGGTTGGCGGCATAGACGTCCAGGTCACCATCATTGTCATAGTCGACCCAACTGGTCTGGCGCGCCGAGCGGTTCGGGATGGTCAGGCCCAGCGCGGGCGCGACGCTGATGAATTTCTTCCCGCCTTCATTATGGAAGACCAGGCTCAGTTCACCCGGCATGGTCGCTCCACCCAACAGGTCGATCCATCCGTCGCCGTCATAATCGCCCCAGGCGACGCCGCGCATTTCCGGACCGGATGTCGGCAAGCCCAGTTGCGGTCCGATATTCACGAACTTGCCCTTGTCGTTGCGATAGAGGCGGATATCGCCTCCCTTGAGCGATACGACGAGATCGAGATCACCGTCATTGTCGAAATCCGCCCAGCTGTTGGACAGCGATCCGGCGATGGCGAAATCGCCGGGCTGAACCGAGGTGAAGGCCGGTTCGGCAGGCGACGGAGCGTCCTGTGCCGTGGCAGCCTGGCCGAGCAACATCAGCGGCAGGATATGGCAGAGCGTCCGGGTCAATGACGGCATGGGCTTCTTCCCTTGTGTTGGTCAGATTTGGCTGGTGGCGCGCGTGTCGGGCATGCGCAGATAGACGATCAGCAGCGACTTGCGATCGGCATAGATGCCCACCGCCCAGGCGCCGATCGGGCGCATCAGAAACCCTACTGCGAAAATAGCCGCCGCATTCAGCAACTGCGCGGTGCTGTCGTCCGAGGGAGAGAAAACCAGCGCGAAATAGAGGGTGAAGGCCGAATAGACATACCAGTCATACCATTCGATCAGATTGCCGACCGATCCGCCCAGGATCGATCGCAGACGGTCCCGTCGGGATATGCTGGCCGGTGCGAGGGACGAAACATGTTCCATCCCCGTTGATACGGACGGCCTTTGCCGTTCTGCTAATCGCCGTCGGCGGAAACCAATATTATCGAATTGTCGCTGCCGGGGACCGCGCGCACACCAAAGCCGCTTTCCAGCGCCTGGACGAAATCCTGCGAACGGTCGAGGCGGAAGGCCCCACCAACGCGCAGGCTGGCGATCGCCGGATCACCGATCACCAGTGGCGTGGTTCGGTAGCGATTAAACTCTTCGACGGCTTGCGCCAGCGTATCGCCCTCAAATTCGACCATGCCGTCTTGCCAGGCGATGCGTTGCTTGATCTTGGCCGGTTCCAGATGAGTAACCGCAATGCTGCCGCTGCGCACAGCCGCGCTACGACCACTCTCTATGCGCCGAACGGCTGAGTCCCCGTTCCGCACTGCCACAATGCCTTCAATCACGGTCAGTTCGGTGAGGTCCGGCCGCAAGCGCACATTGAACATCGTGCCCACCGCGCGCACCAGCGTGCCATCCGCGTTCACGATAAAAGGCCGCTTGGCATCATGCGCGACGTCGAACCGCGCCTCGCCCTTCAGCAACGTGATGGACCGAATGTCGTCACGCAGCGCGACCTCGACGGAACTGTTGGTATTGAGATGGATCAAGGATCCGTCAGCCAGTCGTATCGTCCGGGTTTCTCCCAGCGCAGTCCGGTAATGGTCGACCGCCCCGATCAGGCGTAGCGCCACCGTGGCCGCGACACCAACTGAGGCTGCCGCCGTTGCAAGCCCTAGCAGAAGGCCCCGCCTTGCTATCCACGGTCGAGTTGCCGGAATATCTTCTTCCGCACCTACTGGCTCTTCAGGCTGGAACAGAGGCCCAGAGACGGGCTCCCCGTCCTGTTCGGACGGCAGTTCAAGCAGCCTTTCGGTCAAATCCCAGCCGGCTTCGGCCTTGGCGAAAGCAAAACCATGCGCAGGGTCCTGGGCGACCCATGCATAGGCCGCATTCCAGTCAGCCGCCTCGTCGCTCGCTCGCGCTTTCAGATACAGACGCGCCGCTTCGGCTTCGATCGCCTGCATGTCCTCCGCGCTTCTGTAGCGACCAACCAAATCCAGAACCCTCAAACTGTCCGATAGCCTGCATTATCTTCACGGCTGCGCGCGTCAAATGCTTGTCTACAGTAAAGACGGAGAGCCCCATCTCCTCTGCTATCTCCTTGACAGATTTCCCGTGAACGCGGCGCAGCATGAAGGCACGACGGCACTGCGCGGGCAGCGTGTCGAGAATGGCCTGGAGGTGACGCAACTCGTCACGAGCATGCAGTGCTTCCTCAGTCCTGTTGTCCGCTTGCAGGACATCCAGTTCAGCAACGAGCTCCAGCGATACGATCTTTTCCCGCCGGGCCTCATCAATCAGCAGATTGCGTGCGATCTGGAAGAGAAACGCCTTGCCACTCTGCGTGCGACGAATGTCGCCATTGGCATAGGCTCGGGTCATGCACTCGGCGACCAGATCGTCGACATCATGACTGCGCGACACTACCCGACGCAACCGTGACCGCAACGTACCTTCGTGCGGCAGAATAGCCTGCTTGAACCAGTCCAGCCTCGCCCTGATGGAATCAATGTCCACGCTTGTCCCCCGTCCTTGCCGTTTCCCTCCTCCCACGCGCTCATTCCTGATGGCGTCGAGGCAGGCCGACACCCGATAGCCAGAGCCCTGGCGTCACGAAAACGAGATATTTTTAAGCGTTGTTAGCAGAAACGCGATCGACCTCCGTATCCACCATCGACAGCTCAGATATTTCACGGGGGTACGATGTCGCAGAGTTTCTGGAACCTGCCTTTGTGCGCGGTGGCCGCCATCGTTTCGTTGGGCGCGCAATCCGCAGCCGCGGCCGAGCCGGCAAAGTTCAAGATTCCGGCCCAATCCATGCAGACGGCCCTGACGTTGTTCGCCAAGCAGTCGGGCATCCAATTGCTCTTTCCCTATGACCAGGTTGCCGGGCTTCATGCCCAGTCGGTCAATGGCACGATGACGCCCGATGTCGCGTTGCAACGCCTGATCGCGGGCTCTGGCCTGAAGATCACGCTGTCGAACAACAATGTCATTGCGCTGTCGCTCAGCGCGCCGGTGCAAAAGGCGCGCAGGATCGCAGTGGCCAGCCTCGGCGTGACGGCCTTGCCGTTCGCCGTTCAGTCGGGTGGCGCAGCCATTGCCCCTCAGGCCAGTGCGGCTGCGGCCGAGGAAGCGGCCGGTCCCGCGATCGTGGTGACCGGATCGCGCGGTCAGGCGCGCACTGTCACCGACAGTCCGACCCCGATCGATGTCATCTCGGGAGCTGACCTCACCCGGACCGGCAAGGCGGGCGTGTTCCAGGCGCTCAACACGCTGGTGCCATCCTTCAACCTGCCGGTGCGCGCAGGTGGTGCGACCTCAACGGTCATTGCGACGGGCGGCTTGCGCGGCCTCAATCCTGACCAGACCCTGATCCTCGTCAACGGCAAGCGCCGGCACAAGACCTCGCTGATCAACGCCGTATCCACGCTCTACAATGGTTCAGTGCCCGCCGATCTCGACATGATCCCGACGGCTGCCGTCGATCATATCGAAGTGCTGCGCGACGGTGCGGCTGCGCAATATGGCTCGGATGCCATTGCGGGCGTCATCAACATCATCCTGAAAGATGATGCGAAGGGAGGATCTGCCAATTTCACCGCCGGCCAGAATTTCGATAGGTCCGACGGCGAACTGTATCAGGCGGACATCAATTTCGGTGTGAAGCTGGGCGACAACGGCTTCGCCAATGTCTCGGTCAACCTCAAGAAGCAGGAAATGTCGAACCGCGCCCTGCCGCTGGCCGACTGCTCCGTCACCGCGACAACGACCTGTCTCTACCCGCTGGTCAATGGCCGGCTCGACCCGCGCGATGCAGCGGCGGTCGGCACGAACCGGATCGTCACCACCAGCTTTGGCGTGATGCCTTCGCGCAGCATCAACACCGCGCTCAATGCCGGCTATGATCTGGGCAGCGTCCAGCTTTATGCCTTCGGCACTTACAGCCAGCGCCGGTCGGACCTGTGGTATAGCTATCGCTATCCCAAGGACGTGAACAATGTGATGGCCATCTATCCCAATGGCTACCGCCCGCACGTCACGATCAATGAGGAGGATTTCGAGTTCACCGTCGGCGCCAAGGGCGAGCTGTCGGGCTGGGACTGGGATTTCTCGACCGGCTATGGCCGCAACCGGGCCCGCCAGTCTTCAGAAGGGACAGTCAACCCAACGCTCGGCGTGCTCAGCCCCACCGAATTCTACATCGGCACGCTCAAATCCTCGGAATTCGTCACCTCGCTCGACCTGACGCGCGGCTATGATGTCGGCGGTGGCAATCTGCAGGTGTCCGCTGGTGCGCAGCAGCGCCACGAACGCTACCAGACATTCGCCGGCGATCCGGCCAGCTATGCCGTCGGCACTTTCATCACCTCGGGCATGACACCCGGCGCGCAGAGCTCGGCCGGTTTCCAGCCGGGCGACGCAGCCTACATGTCGCGCGACAATTATGCGGTCTATGGCGATGTCGCCTGGGACCCGAACAGGGACATCACGATCGGCGCCGCCGCCCGCTTCGAACATTATGACGATGGCAGCGGCAACACGCTGATCTGGAAGGTCAATGGTCGCTATGCGATCGCGCCGTGGATCGCATTGCGCGCGGCCGCCAATACCGGCTTTCGCGCGCCGGCGGTGGCTCAGCAAATCTATACCCAGACGACCAATCAGTTCCGCACGGTCAACGGCGTCAACAACGTCCTGCTCCAGATCAAGACACTCGCCGTCAACGATCCGGCCGCGATCGCCCTGGGCGCCAGGCCGCTCCAGCCCGAGACATCGTTCAATATCTCCGGTGGCGTCGTGCTGACCCCGCTGCCCAACCTCAACCTGACGATCGACGCCTATCAGATCGATGTCGATGATCGCATCACCATTACCAGCACGCTGACCGGCACGGCTGTCTCGAAGATCCTGATCGCCAGCGGCATCCTGGCGTCGCAGGCCAACACCCTATCGGCCCAATATTATACCAACGCCATCGATACCCGCACCCGCGGTATCGACATCGTCGCCTCCTACAGGCACCGCCTGTTCGACACGGTGAACATGCAGTGGAATCTGGGCTACAACTATAACAAGACCAAGATCACCCACATCATCGACAATCCACCCGAACTGGCCTCTCTTAACACAGAACTGTTCGACCGTGCCCGGCGCAGCAACATGACAACCAACCTGCCGCGCACGAAATTGTCGATCAGCAACCTCACCACACTCGGCGATTTCACCCTCTCCACTCGCCTGACCCGGTTCGGCAAGTTCCAACTGCTGCAGAACGGGGTCACCAGCGGTGGCGTCACCACCTATCCCAACGATCGCAGCTATGGCGCCAAGTGGATCACTGACCTTGAGGCAAGCTGGCAGGTCACGCCGCTGGTCAATGTCGCGGTCGGCGCCAACAACATCTTCAATGTCTATCCCGACGAAACCGGCCAGATCAGCGCGACGCTGGGCCAGGGCGCCTATCCCGGCACCTCGCCGATCGGGTTCACCGGTGGCTTCTATTATGCCCGCATCGGGCTGACCTTCTGATTCATCACCAATGATGCATCGCTGCCGCCAATGGAAGCGACGCATCTTCTGCACTGACGGGAGAAATGATGGCGATGCGCCATATGACCATCTGGCTGGCGGCACTGGCCGCATCCTCGGCAATGACGGCCTCGGTCGCGGCCCCCTCGGCCAAGTGGGGCGGCGGCGAGATATTGTGGGACAGTTTCGGCGTGCCGCATATCTACGCGAAAACCGAGGAAGGCGGCTTCTATGGCTTCGGCTACGCTCAGGCGCAAAGCCACGGCAATTTGCTGCTGCGCACGTATGGCGAAAGCCGCGCCCGCGCCGCAGAATATTGGGGCGAGAAATATGAGGCACAGGACAAATGGCTGGTCGCCAATGACGTGCCTGCCCGCTCCATCCGGTGGTTCAGGCAGCAGACCCCGCAGATGCGGAAGAATCTCGATGCTTTCGCGGCCGGGGTGAACGCCTATGCCGCCGCCCATCCAGACAAGATCGCCACCGAAGTGAAGGTCGTGTTGCCCTTGAGCGGTGTCGATATTATTGCCCATGCCCAGCGGCTGATGAATTTCGGCTATATCGCGTCCGATCGAAAGGTGCTGACCGACCCGTCGATCAACGAAGCGGGCGGTTCCAATGCCTGGGCCGTCGCGCCGTCCCGTTCTGCCAGCGGCAAAGCCATGCTGCTCGCCAACCCGCATCTGCCCTGGGCGCCGAGCCAACTCACTTATTATGAGGCACAGATCACCACGCCGGGCCTCGCCATCTATGGCGCGACACAGGTCGGTCTGCCGGTGCTGCGCTTCGGTTTCAACAACGACCTGGGCTTCACCAACACCGTCAATACGATGCAGGGCTTCACCAGCTACAGGCTGACGCTGGAAGGCGACGGCTATCGTTTCGACGGCAAGACGCTGCCGTTCCGATCGGTCAAGAAAAGCTACAAGGTCAAACTGGCCGACGGCACGCTGAGGACCGTCAGCTTTGACCAGAAGAGCACCGTTCACGGCCCCGTCTTCACCTTGCCCGACGGCAAGACGACGATCGCGCTCAAGGTCGCGGGTCTTGATCGGCCAGGCGTGCTCGAACAATATCTTGATATGGGCAAGGCCCGGGACTGGGCCACGTTCGAGAAGGCGCTGCGCAAGATGCAGGTCGTGATGTTCAACATCATCTATGCTGACCGCGCCGGCCATATCCTCTACCTCGATAACGGCCTGCTGCCCAGGCACGCGGAAGGCGACCTCAAATATTGGTCGGCGCCCGTGCCGGGCGACACGTCGGCGACGCTGTGGAAGGATATCCACAGCTATGACGAGATGCCCAAGCTGCTCGATCCCGCCACCGGCTTCGTGCAAAATGCCAATGATCCGCCATGGCTGGCCACCTGGCCCCGCGCGCTCGATCCCAAATCCTATCCCGCCTATGTCGCGCCGGTTGGCCCGATGAGCCAGCGCGCGCAGATGTCGGTCAAGCTGATGAGCCAGACGCCGAAGATCAGCTTCGATGACTTTGTGTCGCGCAAGCTCACCACCACGTCCCTGATGGCGGAACGGATGCTGCCGGAGTTGCTGACAGCCGCGGCCGGCTCCAACGATGCCGATGTTCAGGCCGCCGTGACGCTGCTCAAGGGCTGGGATCACCGCTTCGAGCCCGACAGCCGCGCCGCACTGTTGTTCGAAACCTGGGCCGGTATCTTCGCACCGAAGAATTTCACCGATCAGTCTAACTATGCCGTCAAATGGACGTTGGATGACCCGCTGGAAACGCCCCGGGGCCTGAAGGGTCCGGCCGCCGCCGTCGCCATGCTGAAAGAGGCCGTCGTCAAGACAAAGCAACTCTATGGCGCCATTGACCGTCCCTTTGGCGAGGTCTCACGCTTCCATATCGGCGATGTCAGCGTGGCGGCCAATGGCGGCTTCGGCAATATGGGTGTGTTCCGCACCATCACCTGGGGCCCGATGAAGAATGGCGAGCGCACGCCCGTCCATGGCGAGACCTGGGTCTCGATGGTCGAGTTCGGGACGCCGATGAAGGCCGTGGGCCTGATGAGCTACGGCAATTCAAGCCAGCCGGGCTCCAGGCACAACAATGATCAGTTGCAGCTTCTTGCCGATAAAAAGTTCCGGACGCTCTGGACCGTTCGTACGGATGTCGAGCAGCACCTGGAAGAAAAGAGCGTGTTTTAAGGATCGTGAGATCGCTGGGCTGCCATTCGGCATTCTAGCGATCGATCATTTCGACCCGAAGCGGCCTTTTAGCAGCGTTTTGCCAATCCGAGGTCCAGACGATCCGCTTTTCGGAACCCCGGTCCCCTAAACTCGCCATTTGCAGACGCGGGTCGGCCGGCGGAGATATCGTTCCATGCGAACGAACTTTTAAGGCGGCTGATCTGATGCGGCCCAAATCACTCAAGGCCGCATCAGATCTCAGCCAAGATCAATTGGAATAAATTTTGATATCCTTGACGATCATGTCGCCCGAACCATCCGCATAATCACCGGTAGTCTTCACCGCGACATCCATGATCGGATACCAGAGAAATCCGGCGAAAGGATTGACGGCTTGATAGGTTTCCTTGCCATCTATGAACCAGGTTATATAGTACGGCTGAATATCGACGGCGAAACTGTGGAAGTCCTTGGTGAAGCCGCCGATGCCATATACCTCGTCTGTATTCATGAATATGCCCTGCTGGAAAGTGCGGGTGATATTCGCGCCGCCATGCAGCGTATTGGCGGTATAGCGGTCAAAATCCCACCAACTCTCGAAGCCGAAGCCTTCATAGATGTCGACCTCGGGAGGCCAGCCTGCTGTGGAAATCAGCCAGAAAGCCGGCCAGGAACCGCGCCGGTCAGGCATCTTGGCCGTGAACTCATACTGGCCATAGCCTATCTGGACCGGCCTGGTATTGTGGCCGCTAAGGACAACCGAGCCGTAATTATAGGCCACGCCGTCCCACTCCAGCGGCTGTTTCAGCTTCTGGCTGTGCATGACAAGCCCTTCGTCGGTGTAGCGCAGGGGCGCCTCGATCCCAGTTTCGCGGTAAATCCATCCATCGAGATAAATGCCGGTTTCCTGGTTTCCCGGCTGCGAACGACCGTTTGGCAGCTTGGTCGACCAGGCCTTGTCATGCCCCGCATCTGACCACTTCAACGTGTCACGGCTCATCCTCCACTGAAGCGTCCCGCTCGGCGTGAAGGTTCGCGCTTCTCGCCCTTCCGTTTGCGCCGGCGTGGGCTCCTTCTGAAAGTCGCACTGCACATAAGCGCGATCGGTTCCCATCTTCCCGCCCCAGGGCGCCTCGACGAAACGGACGATAAAATCGGCCTGCGGGATACCCAGGATGATCGGGACCTCAACGGTCTTGGTGAGCGGATCACCTGGCCGGAAGATGACGGCTTTGTATATGGGTTGATAATTGATCCCCGCGATGCCTCTCACCAGTCCGGTGCCATCCTCGGTCATCACCCTGGCGATGACGGTGTTCGGCGTCGGCCGATCAAGGGTGATGGGCACATAGGCGACGGTAGCACCCGGGTGGTAGGTGGCCGGCCCAACCGATGCGGTTGCCCGTTCTGGATATCGGGTGCCGTTCGCAAAGTCGAAATTGGCAAAATTTCCTGCCCCGATCGATGAGAATGATGTCGCCGTAGTCGCCTCGGCCGTGGATGCGCTTTCTATCGCAGAGCGCATGAATTGCGATGCGTCGAATATTGCGTCCGAGCTGTGTCTGTCCGTCGCCGGCCCCGGCGCTTCGTCCGAGATCAAACCCCAAGCATTGACACAAAGCATAAAGACGCATGCGATCAGCACGCCCGAAAGCAGGCGCGAGAATGATGGATTTTTCATGTTGCGACCCCTGTTGCTGTTTTGGTTGACTGACCTCCTTGTCGGTGCCTCCTTTTCTGTTCAGATATGCCGTCGACGCTTACTCTCGCGTCGACCTCACAGCTCTATCCAACGGTAATTAAACACTATTTTCATGATAATGAGGGCCGGTTTCTCCATCATCTCACCCGCTTCGGGGAACGGCTTGTCGCCACTCTACGCTCGGCGTCGCGGGCGAGAGGCCGGCACCTCGATGCAGCCTGCAACCCGTCCTCCACCGCATCGCCAACACTGGCAAGCTATTGTCTTACCAGCGTAATTCTGAGAAACTACCATTCGCCTCCCGCTGCACGTCGGGTCGGGCGACGCGGAGGCGGCTCAGCCAGGTTTGTGAGGCAATGCTGACAGGAGGGTTTTGTCCATGACCAGGCCCGGTTTTCGACAGGCCCTGCTGTCCGTGGCCGCGATTGCCATCCCGCTGATCACACCGCAATCGGCCTGATCCTCGTGGCACAGGCTGACAGCGCGGCCAAGCTGCGCCATGAGGTGAGCCGCTCCTATGAGCGCCGTTCGCTCATGCAGCTCATATTGTCCCAGCATCAGGACCTGGAAACCGACCAGCGAGGCTATCTGCTCACGAACCGGGCGGATTTTCTGGAGCCATATGAGGCGGCTCGGGCCGGGGTCGCCGACGCTTTCGCTCAGATGCAAGTATTATCGACATCGGACGAACAGCGCAAAAGCCTTGCTCACCTGAAGACATTGTCTAGCGAAAAGCTCGAATTCGTGCAGCAGACCATTTCGTTCAACGCGCAGGATAACAGGAGCCAGGCACTCGCGCTGGTTTTAAGCGGGCGTGGCAAGCTGCTGATGGACCGCATCCGCGCGGAGATCGGCCGTCTGCAGGCGGTAGAGGCGCGACAACTGGCCCAAATCTCCGAACTGTCGGAAGACGCGCAGACGCAGTTGCGTTCCCGTGCCTTTTCGCTCCTCAGCTTCCTCGCCGTCCTGCTGTGCGTTGCCGGGCTGGTGATCCTGCGCACGCTCAGGGCAAGGGAAGCGGCGCTCGCGAGACTGGACGACGTGTCACGCCGCCGCATGGCCATTCTCGATGCGGCGATGGATTCCATCCTCATTCTCAACCCCAGCGGCAGCATTGAGGGCATCAACCGCGCGAGTACGCGGATCTTCGGCTATGACGAAGCCGCCTTGTTGCGGCGCGATGTCGGCATGCTGTTCGCGAACCAGCCTCCACCGGGGCAGGTCGCCGCCTATCTCCGCAGCATGAACCTGACCGAAGGGTATCCGGGCCATATTCAGAAAATTCCGGGGCGTCGCCAGGATGGCACCATCTTCCCCACCGATGTGGCGATCACCGCCGTCGACCTCAGCGACGGGACCCATTTTGTTGCTGTCGTGCGGGACATTACCGAGCGCAAGCGCGTCGAGCGGCTGAAGTCCGAATTCGTGGCGACGGTCAGCCATGAATTGCGCACGCCCCTCACCTCCATCGCCGGTTCGCTGGGGCTTCTGGCGGGCGGCGCTGGCGGCGAAGTAGGCGAGCGGGCACAGCGGCTGATCACCATCGCGCACAGCAATGCCGAACGGCTCGTCCGCCTGATCAACGACATATTGGATCTGGAAAAGATCGACAGCGGGCGGATGACGTTCAAGAACCAGCTGATCGACCTTGTCGAATTTCTGGAGCAGGCGACCAAGGTCAATCGCGGCTTTGCCGAACGCTATCAGGTCAGGCTGGAACTGGAGACGGTCGACGGCCCCGCTCATGTCTGGGCCGATCCCGACCGGCTGATGCAGATCGTCACCAACCTGATTTCGAATGCGGTGAAATTCTCGCCGGCGGGAGAGGTCGTGGAAATCGTCCTGCGCCCCTCCCGGACCACGCACCGGATCAGCATCTGCGACCATGGGCCGGGCATCGACGAGAGCTTCCGGCAGCGCATATTCAGCCGCTTCGCCTAGGCCGACAGTTCCGACAGCCGGGCAAAGGGCGGCACCGGCCTTGGTCTCAGCATCGTCCGCGAGATCGCGATCCGCCTTGGCGGCAGCGTCAGCTTCGATACGGAAGCGGGCAAGGGAACCCATTTCCATGTCGATCTGCCCGCGACGGCACCGCGCAAATCCGAGGAACAAGGCCGCATCATGATGTGCGAAAGTGACCGGCAGACCGCCGCCGACATGCGCGACAGCCTGGTGAAAGCGGGCTTTCCCAGCGACATCGTGCGTGACAGAACGGCCGCGCTGGCAGCCGTGCGGGCGCGCTCCTACCGCGTGATCCTGATCGATTCGGCCCTGTCGCAAGGCGATGGCATCGGGCTGGTTCGTTCCCTTCGGGAACTGCCGGAGGGCGCCCAAACCCCGATCCTCATGATCTCGGCCGATAGCAGGGAGGGGCTGGTGGAGGCCGAGGCGCTGCCCGTCGTCGACTGGCTGCAAAAGCCTTTCTCGCCCGACCAGATGCTCGAAGCCGTGCAGCACGCCCTGTTCGGCCAGCATCGCGAGGGAAAGCCGCGCGTCCTCCACGTCGATGACGATCCCGACGTCCTCCGCTTGATCGCGACGGCTCTGGAAGATCAGGTCGAGATCAGCTCCGTCGCCAGCCTTCGCGAGGCGCGGGCCGCGCTCGGCCGCAAGTCCTTCGATCTGGCGATCCTTGACCTTGGCCTCCCCGATGGGCCGGGCACGCTTCTGCTGCCTGATCTGAAGGCCGCCGGGTCGATCCCGGTGATCATCTTTTCCGCGCAGGACGCCGATGACGAGGCGGCTGCGAGCGTGCAGGCCTTTCTCACCAAATCGCGCACGTCGATCGACCATCTTCTTGTGACCGTCGACAAGATGTGGAGACAGTCCGCCCCCCAAGGAGCCCAATGACGATGATCCGCATCCTGTATGTCGACGACGAAGCGGATATCCGGGAAGTGGTGAGCATCGCGCTCAGCCTTGATCCCGACCTGGACGTGCGCCTGTGCGACGGCGGCGACGCGGCTCTCGAAGCGGCGGCAAGCTGGCAACCCGCGCTCATCCTGCTGGACTTCATGATGCCGGGCATGGATGGGCCGGCGACGCTCGGCAAGTTGCGGGAGGACCCCCGAACCGCTGAAATTCCAGTGGTATTTGTCACCGCCCGGAGCGCACGGTCCGATGTCGACCAGTTGATGTCTCTTGGGGCGATGGGTGTCATTCCCAAGCCCTTCGATCCCATGACGCTCAGCAGAAATGTGCGGAGATATTTTCCGTGACAGGCCAGGCGGCGATCGGATGCGCGCGAACTGAACGGTCGTCTTGGCTATCCGTGCCGGTCAACGCACCACCGGGGGGTCTCTGCTCGTGCTCCTCAGGAATGGTCAACGGTCCCGCATTAAGCTCTGCACCTGGCCGGCGATGGGTATCGCCGAAGCGCGAACGGCTGCGCGGGATGCTCGAGCGTAAATCGAGAAGGGGCCCCGCCTGCTCGCGTATCAACAGTGGTGCGCCCTCGGTCCAGCCGGTCGCGATGTCGGTTAAGGAAAATGTCCATGCAAAGCTGCCTTTCGCGACGGGCGGCGGTGTGAGACGAGATCGGCTTCGACATGACCTGGCGCCGCATCGCCCCAATCATCGAACGTGCGGACCGGAACGCTGCGCCTGACCTCGGTTCCGGCAACGCCTCGCCGCCAGGGCCGTCGACTACCGGCCTTCGCTTCCTGGAGCGCCCGGTCAATCGTTGCCACGCTCATTGTCCTCAGCTTCGTCTTTACATAATCCTCGAGGGACATAATGTCGTTCGATGTTCATGGATGCTTGCTCATCGCTTGCAGCGCAGTCCAGGGGAAGTTCGATCGAGACCGTTCGACTTCAGGGGCGGCCGTTTTTGCTCGGCGTTCCATAGATTGCCGCCAGATAGGCGGCGATGCGGTTGGCGTCGGCCGGATCGATGGGCGCGCCATAGACTTTCACCATCTTGGTGACGCTGTCGGTCCAGAATTGGGCTCCCTTGGCGCGCGGCTGGGTCGTCACATAGTCGAGCGAATGGCAGGCGGAGCAAGTCGCGGCGGTCAATTCCGCGTCCGGGCCCGGCGGCAGCGTGATCGGCTGTTCGAGAGGCAGGCGATAGGCGGAGGCCCCGGCACTGGACGCGGCGATCAGGAAGCACGGCAGCAGCAGCTTCATGACGCGATGACCTCCACTGTCTCGACAACATTGCGCATATAGCCTGCGGGTTGCCAGCGCGGATCGAGCGGTTGCGTCTCGCCTGATCGACTGGTAGCGCGGACCAGTATGGCGTACCGCCCGGATGGCAAGGACTGCCGCAACTGCCACGGCCTGAAGCTGTAGCGGCCGAGATCCTCGCCGAGCGTCGCCTCCCTCCAGTTCCGGCCCTTGTCCGTCGAGACATCGACACGGGCGATACCGGCGCCTCCGTCGAAGGCGATGCCGGACAACAGGACAGGCCGTCCGGAGCCGATGTGTGCTTCGGGCGAATGGCTGGTCAGGAAGGAGCGGATGTTGAGACGGCTGATGGGGCGGGTCTTGTCGGGCTTGCCACCCGGCGCCACGCAGGCGCAATCATTATCGGGAATGCGGTAGGCGGTTTTCATCCAATAACCGTCATAGAGAGCGTCGACGACATTGATTTCGTTCAGATGCTTGACCCAATAGGTGCCGTAATGGCCGGGCACCACCAGCCGCAGCGGATAGCCGTTGAGGAAGGGCAGGTCCGCGCCGTTCATCGCCCAGGCCACCAGCACCTCGCCATCGCGGGCATGGTCGATGTCGAGCGCCTTGATGAAGTCGGGAATGCCGTCGGTCGGCGGATTGTCGAGGCCGTTGAAGGTCACTTGCCGCGCGCCCGCCCTGACGCCCGCGCGATCGAGCAGGGCGCGCAGAGGAACACCCCGCCAGCGCGCATTGCCCATCGCCCCGTTGCCCAACTGCCCGCCGCCGACGCGCGGCTCGAAAAAGCCCCGGCCATTGCCCGAACATTGGTTGACCGCGACGATTTCCTGGGTCGGAAAGTCACGCTTCAGGTCGGCGAGCGAGAAGGACAACGGCTTTTCGACATGGCCGCCAAGGTTCAGGCGGAACTGCTGCGGATCGATGTCCAGGGGCAGGTCGGCCAGATGATAGCGAACGAAAAAGGCGTCATTGGGTGTGATCGGCCCTTCGCCGAAGACGGAGAAGGGCGTTTCCAGCTGCGGCGGGCGGGTCGTCAGGCGGATGAGCGGGCGCTTTTGCGGATAGCGCACGAGCGGTCGCTTGGCGAAGGGCAGGACCAGGCTTTGCCCGCCTGACCTGGCCCAGGTGGGAGCGGAGAGCAGGGCGGCGCCCATCGCGGTCACGAGCCTGCGCCGATTCATTATGTCCATGGCCTGTCCTTCCCTTGCCGGCAATCTCAGGTGGAAGCGGTCTCAAGCGCGCCGATATGCGGCACCGGCGCCTTCACCAGACTGCCCGGCGGCACAGGCTGACGCAACCAGACATTGCCCTCGATCCGCGATCCCGCGCCGATTTCCACCCGTCCGATGATGCTGGCATTGGCGTGGATCACCACATCGTCGCCGATCACCGGATGACGGGGGTCGCCATGCCGGTCCTGGCCGCCGGCAATGTCCGGATCGCCGCCGAGCGTGACACCCTGGTAGAGCCGTACCCGCTCGCCGATGATGGCGGTTTCGCCGATCACGACGCCCGTGCCATGGTCGATAAAGAAGCTGCGGCCGATCTGCGCGCCGGGATGGATATCTATCCCCGTCCGCTCATGCGCGATTTCGGAAATGACGCGTGCGACCAGCGGCGCGCCCAGCCTGTAGAGGAGATGGGCGATGCGATGGTGGATCACGGCGGTCAGCGACGGATAGGCGAGCAGAACCTCATCGACGCCGCGTGCGGCTGGATCGGCGGCGTAACCGGCCTCCACATCGCTGTCGAGCAGCCGGCGGATGTCCGGCAGCCTTGCCGCGAAGGTGCCGATGATGCGTTCGACATCGATGGCAATGGCGTGCTGGTCGCTGTCAGGTTCGTCATAGCCGCGCTCCAGCCGGATTTGCGCGGCAAGCTGCGACAAGGTGGATTCCAGCGATGCCGCGACATAGGCATTTTCGTTCTGCGCGGTCAGTTCGGGCGGTCCGAACCGCAAGGGGAAGAGCGCGATCGCCAGTTCGCGGCTGATCCGCTGCAGGCTCTGGCGCGAGGGGAAATAGACCCCCTGTTCGGCATGCCGGGCATGGCCTGCCCGCCAGTCGAGCCGGGCCTGGTGCAACGCCTCGACAACCAGGTCGATCTCTCGGGGAAAATCGATAGCGTCATGCGGGAAAGCGGTGTCGGATGAGGTCGTCATTGGGCGGTCTCGAAGCAGGTCGCGGCTAGAACCGCTCTTTGGTTGCAGGATAAAGACTACAAATTAGATAGACAAATCTTTTCTGAAGATCGGGGAGCAATCTATTCCTCTCCTCCGCGCCGAAGCCCGCGCTGGGCTTGAGCGTCCCCAAGCGAGCATCTCAGCGACGTGGTATAAGCTCGCCGGCCGGGTATTTAAGTAATTGATAGGCCGATTCAGCACCGACCAACCCCGAAGTTAATTTCGGCCAATCCAGCTAGACAATCGGTAAGCTTCAATATCCTGCCGTGCCGAGGCGGCGGGTCGGCTGGATGGCTTCTCCTGCGGGCATGGCTGGTTGCGGCAGGAAGCGCGCGGCAGGCACATCGGTCAGGAAACCGAAAATATTCGAAGCATCCGGATTTTGAGGCAGGCCCCCGGGAGCTTCATTGGCCAAGGGAATCCGTTGCCGATAGGCCTTCCACGCGGCTTCGACGGCTTGTCCGAAATGGCGTTGGGGGGCCTGTGCTTTTCGGATGTCGATCCAGCGGGCGCCGTTGTTGAGGTCGAAGCCGATCAGGCTGAGGCTGGCGCCGACCAATTGCCTTGCCCGGACCAGTTTCAGCCGGGACTGGGCCTGGAGTTCCTCGACGCCGTCGCCCATTGCATTGCCCTCGGCTGCGATGGGGACCGCCAGGCTCTGAATCTCCTGCCATAGGTCGACCGGCGTGTAACCGCCGCTGCCCCAATGCCCTGCGTTCGGCAGGATGTCCGTCGCGCTAACCACGGTGAAGAAGGGATTGGCGAAGCGCTGTGTCCGGTTGAGGATGGCCACGTCCATATTGGCCACCGCAATGGAAAATGCCTCCACATCGTTGACGAGCGGATAGGGATCCCAATTGGCGTTGGAGAAGATGTAGCCCGACAGGCCGTGGCTCTGCGGTCCGCCCTTCACATAATATTTCAGCATCTGGGGCGTGGCCAGTTCCCAGCTGTCCTCGGGTTTCAGCCCGACCTTGACCACCGGATTATGATCGGAGCTGTTCATCTGGAAGAGGACGCTGTCGCGCAGCAGCGACCAGGCTTTCCAGGCGGATGCCTGTCGAATGGACGACGCGCGCAGGCTTTCCGGGTCCTGGATGATCCGCTGGGGATCGGCATCGAACAGATAGCTGCCCTTTATCGCCGTCTTGATCTTGTCCGCATGCCAGACGAGCCACGGGTCGGGCCGGTCGGATTGGACGGCGATGCTGAGCGGCGTCACCGACGAATTCATGCCGTTGAGATCGACGGCATAGGCGATGTCGGCCCAGTCGAGCATGTGCTGCGCGTCGTGGACGAGCAGGGCGGCCTGCGCCGTCGCATAGGCGTTGGAACTGGTGAGCGCATTGTTATCCGCCGCGAAGGGCGTCAGCGGCTTCAGCCCCGCCTTGCGCAGCGCCTCGGCGGCGGGCATGCGGACGCCCTGATAATAGACCTCCCCTTCGCCCACCATGGCGGCGCCGATATTGGCGAGTTGCGCGAGATCGCCTTCGCCCACCGTGCCGCGCGCACGGACGACGGGGGTGATGCGGCGGTTGATGAAGTCCACCAGCATCTGCGCCAGCGCCGGACTCGGCGCGTTGTGGATCATCCCGTTCGCGCGCACCACCATGATGGCGCGGACCAGTTCCTCGTCCCTGATTTCCGGCGGATAGCCGCCATTGGCGCCGCCGCGAAAGGCCTGCAACTGGGTGTCGGCGATTTTCGCCCGGTTTTCCGGGCTTTCGGGATTTCCGGCGAACATCACTGTCTCACGGGCGCCGCCAGCGCCCCGGTTGAACCAGTAGATCGAAATGCCCTCGGTCGCGCCTTCCAGCAGCAGGCCATAGGCATCCGCCATGCGTTGCTTCGCTTCGGGCGTAAGTGCGACGGTGGCGCCATGGCGCGCGACCGATATCAGCTGGTCGATCGTCAGGTCGTCGCCGGTCAGGGTGACGGTCCGGCCGGCTTCCTGCGCCACGATGGGATGATAGAGGGCTGCATCCGGATCGAGGCTGGACGCCATGGCCGCCTGGCTGGCCAGCGCGGCGAGGGCGGCGATCATGACGGGGAGGGTGCGACGCGGGAACCGGGCCATGGGGAATAACTCGCTATGGATGGAAGAGAACAGGCCGTCCCGCATGCTGTTGCGGCATGCGGGATGGCCGGATCGAGGTCAGAAGCGGTAGGATGCCTCCACGCCGAACTCCTGCGGCCGGCCGGGGTTGTAGCGATCGAGGCCGAAGCCGCCGAAGAAACCCGTCCGGTCGGTCCGATAGGATTTGTCGAAGACATTGGTGCCGTAGACGCCGATCTTCACCGGGCTCGTCTCGCTCGGGACATAGTCGATGCGGAAGCCGACCAGCGCATAGGCGGGCAGCTTGCAGGTGAAGGTGGCGCCCGAAGGGCAGGCATATTTGGACCCGATCCCGCGTATGTCGACGCTGGGCGTAAGCGTCCCGCCCTGCCCGACATGGAAGACATAGTCGGCGGCGGCGCTGAACGTATATTTGGGCGCGGAATTGACCGGCGTGTCCAGCGTCAGCGACACCGCGTTGGGCAAGACCTTGTCATAGGCTTGCGACAGATAGGCCACATTGCCGCGCACGGTCAGGTCAGGCACCGGACGCAGCACGAATTCGCCTTCGAAACCCGCTTCATGCGCGGTGGCGGCGCTTTGCAACTGGCGTGTCGCAATGCCGCCGATCAGGACGCTGACCGTCGACTGGATGTCGGAATATTTCTGGTAGAAACCGGAAAGATTGACGACCAGGCTGTGGTCGAAAAGATCGGCCTTGACGCCACCTTCATAGGACCAGAGCTTTTCCGGTTTATAGGAGGAAGGGAAACGCCCATCCGCCGGTTGCGAACCCAGCTGCTGGTTGAAGCCGCCTGCATTATAGCCGTGCGAGGCGGACACATAGGTGAAGACATTGTCCGTCCAGCGATAGGATAATTGCACCTTCGGGTCGAAGCCGTGCCAACTCTTCGTGTCGCCGGCCTTGAAGGGATCGCCCGCGCAATGGGCGACGCCACCAAGGAAGGAGTTGAGGAACCAGCCGCATTGCAGGACTTGCGGCGTGGTCGTGCCCGGCAGGACGCCGACGAAGGACTTGCTCGTATCTTCCGCGAAGAAGACGCGGCTGTCGCCCGTTTTCTTGTCGTGCGTATAGCGGCCGCCGACCGTCAGTTCCAGCCGGGGCGTGATCTTGTAGGAAGCCTGGGCGAAGACGGCATAGCTTTGATATTTAAGGCTGCTGTCATAGACATAGCCCAGCGGATCGATCCAGTCCGGGCCGGTATCCTGAAGAAATGTCGTCTTCTGGTGGTAATAATATAGTCCGCCGACGAAGTTCAGCCGGTCGTCCAGGGCGCTGCCGCCCAATGTCAGTTCCTGGGTGAACTGCTTGGTCCCGGTATCGTCGAACTCGGCATAGATGTCATTGGGCGCATGCTGGCGCGGGGTATAGAAGGCTGCGCGCGAATCCCGGTAGGTCGTCACCGAATGCAGCGCCAGATCGTCGGTCAGCTGATAGTTGAGGCGGCCGTTGAGCGTATAGACCCTCGTGTGGTTGAACGGCGCTTGCCCGACATAGCGGGCCAGACCGGTGCCGTTCGCGTCGCCGCCCCTGCCAAGGTCGGTGATGAGCGCGCTGGTCGGCGCCGTCAGCGTCGCGCCGCCATAGACCTGGTTTTTCTTCCCCAGAACGGGATAGGCGTCGCAATAGGATATGGCATGCAGTGCATTATAGTTGCGGATATAGCCCGCATTGTTGTCGCAGGCCGAGACGATCGATGCGCCGCCATCCGTGCGGGACCGGTTATATTCGCCCAGCAGGTCGGCGGTGAGCTTGCCCTTTTCCACGCGAAGCTGAAGTCGGACCGACTGGTTGTCGATGTTGCCGCTGCGGTCGTCATCCAGCACATGCTTGATGAAGCCTTCCGCGCTCTGGGTGCGGAAGCTCAACCGGCCGTAGATGCCGTCCGCCAGCGGCGCGTTGAGCGCGCCTTCGGTATCGATGCGGCGATAGCTTCCGGCGCGCAGCTGGAGATAGCCGCCGAACTCGTCCACCGGCCGCTGCGTGGTCAGCAGCACCGCGCCGGCGGTGGTGTTCTTGCCGAACAGCGCGCCCTGCGGGCCTTTCAGCACCTGCAACGACGCCAGATCGTAGAAATACAGGTCATTGCCTTCCTGCCGCCCGACATACATCTCGTCGACATAAAAGCCTGTCTTGGCGTCCGCGTTCACCTGATCCGAAGTCTGGCCGATGCCGCGCACGGTGAAGCTGGTCGAACCGTTTTCCAGCGGCAGCACTTCAAGATTGGATACCGCGCCGCGCAGGTCCTGGAAGTTGCGGATATTCTGCTGGACCAGGTTGTGGCCCGTCAGGACCGTCGCGGAAACCGGCGTCGTCAGCAGGTTCTCCTCCCGCTTGCGGGCGGTGACCGTGATGCTGTCCACCCCCGCACTATCCACGGCGGCGTCGGGCGCCGACGCCTCCGGGGCCGCCATGGCCGAGACGGGAAGGGTGGCCGCCGCCAGCAAGCCGGTGGAGACGGACGCGAGGATATAAGCGCGCAATTTGAGCATGGTTTCCCCCAGTTTTCGGATGGTTCGGGGCATTGGCTGTTGCTCTCGCCCCTGGGTTTATTCTCTAGGTAATCGGTAGAGAAATTTGCATCGAATATTTATTGTCTAGACATAAGAATAACTATCAGGCGATGGCCGCTTCCCACGCGGCCGGTGAAGCGGAGACCCCGGTTAGACAAAGCTCCGGGTGACGAACCAGCAGGCGCCGATGCAGATCAGCGCGGCCGAGGCGATGTCCGCCACGATCGCCCGGGGCGGCGCCCAGCGAAGCCGTACCAGCCAGGCGGTTACGAGCGTCAATGTGAGGACGAGCGCCAGCTGCGCGATTTCCACGCCCAGATTGAATCCCGCCAGCAGTTCCGCCAGCTTCCCTCGGGGCAGGCGGCTTTCCAGCAGATCGGTTGCGAAGCCGAAGCCATGGATCAGCCCGAAGACCAGCGTGACGACCAACCGGAGCCGTCCGGCATCGCGCAAATGCCCGGACATGAGCAAATAGTTGGAAGAAAAGAGGCCCGCGCCCAGCAGCAGCAAGGGCGGAAGAGACCCGAAACCCGCCAGCCGCAGCCCGGTGACGAGCAGCAGCGCGCCGCCGGTGACAGCGGCGATCAGTCCGGGCCGTCCTATATTGGCGGCCAGATTCTCCACGCCGACGAGCAGGATGGTGAGCGCGACGAGCGCATCGATATATTCGGCATGCGGTTGCAGGATGCCCGTCACGGCCAGCGCCAGCGTCAGGCTGTGGCCGATGGTGAAGCCCGTCACGACGAATGTCAGGTCGCGCAGCCGCCGCGAGATCAGCACCAGCCCGACCAGAAAGGACATATGATCGAAGCCGGTGAAGATATGCATGATGCCCATGCCCACGAAGCGCAGGAAACCGGCGCCCTGAAACGAATTTTCGGCATCGGCGCCGGTCACGGACGCTGACGGTTCGGACAGGGTGAGCAATTGTTCGGCGAAGGCGCCCTCGCTCGTCTGGATCTGTGCGAAATTGACGTGCGCGGGCGCGATTCCGGTAAAGGCGGACGATATGATCCGCATGTCGCGCCGGGCCGGGCAGGAGAAGATAAACTCGGCTTTCCGAAATCCGGCGGCGGCCTGGACGATGCCGGGCGAAGCGTGGGGACAGGTCTTTCCCCCTGCCGTCATTCCCACATGGCGGGAAAGATAGGCGATCAGTTCCGCGTCGCCTGGTTGTTCTCCATCGGGCGTCAGCCGGGCGGTTTCGCCCTGTGCGACCGTGAAGCTCATATGGGTCGTGCGGCCATCGACCTGCCAGCTGCTGAAGGACTGGCTGCGGCTATGGGCCTGAGCCTGGCCTGCGCTGCCCATGAAGGCGACGGCGGCCAACAGGAAAAGGAAACGCCCGAGCATCAGCCGATATCCGGGGCGAGCTTGATGTCGGCCCGGTCCCGCAGGAATTTTGCGTTGGCGGCCTCGAGCCTGGCCAGGCGGTCGCGCGTGTAATCGACCCGTACCCGGTCGCGTGCCTGTTCAAAGCTTTGCGGGACGGGCGGTTGGTTGTGAAGCATGACGAGGATGACCGGACCGTCGGCCGTCATGACCGGGTCCGATACCGCGCCGTTCCTCAACCGTTTTGCCATGGCGAATTGTCGAGGGCCCAGATGGATGGCGGCGGCGAAGTAGAACTCCTCGCCATCGTCGACCTTGCCGGTCGAACGTAGACCGAAATCTTGCATCGCCTGTTTGAGCGGCTGGTGCTTTCGCAACGCTTGGGCGGCGGCAACCGCGCGCTCCCTGCTGCCGCCGGGCATGACCAGCGCGTGCAATTCCATGATGCCCTGTTCCGCATAATGGTCGCGATGGGCATTGAACCAGCGTTTCAGTTCGTCGTCGGATGGGGCCGAAGCCAGAATATCCGTGGCCAGCGATCCGCGCATGGCGGCCACAAGGGCGGCGCGCGTATCCACATCGTCGGTCGGCATGTTGAGTTCGACGCCGCGCTGCACCGCCAGCTCCTCCTGGATCATGGCGTCGAGCACGGCCTTCCTCTGGGTGGCGGTCGCCTGTGAAAGCGAGACATCGTCTGTCAGCCGGAGCTGGGTGATTAAGTCGGCTCTCAAGATCGGGACGCCATTGATCAAAGCCACGTCTTCAGGGGGGATCGTGGACGTGCGGGTCCCCTGCGCCGTGAACAGGCCGAAGCCCGCGATCAGCAGGCCGGCGACGGCGCCCAGCGCCGCCAATGTCAGCGACCGCCGGTCATTCGGCCGGGCCAGCGTCCATTGGCGTGCGGATGCCGCTTCCGCTTTCCGGATCGGCTTGGTCATTTCGGGACTCCGGGGAGCGAAAGCGAAGCGACATAGGCGGCGACGGCCCGGACCCGAACCGGAGAAAGACGCCCGGCGAAGGCGGGGCTGACGCCCGCCCGCCCGAGCGAGACCGAGCGGGTGAGCGCCGCCGTCGATCCGCCATTAAGGGCGACCCGATCCCTCAGATCGGGTGCGCCCACGGCGGCATCTCCCCCGCCTTCGGCGCCGTGGCAGTCCCAGCAGCCCGCCTTGGCATAGACCTTGACGCCGCGCGCCACGGCATCCGTCGGCGCGGCCTGGCCCTCATAGGACCGGAGCAATTGCACCACATCGCCGATTTCTCCCGGCGAAAGCGATGGCAGGGGTTCGGCCTCATAGGGGCGGGACGTGGCGTAGGCGGGCATGGAGGCGAGATGTTGGCCCTTTGAATGGCCGGAGCGGATTCCGTAGAGGACGATCGTCTCGATCTCCGCGACATGCCCCTCGCCATAGAGCCTGTCGCGATCCGCGAGATCGGGCACCCCGCGCGCGATCAGGCCCCTGCCGCGCTCGCCATGGCAGGAAGCGCAGGCCTGCATGAAGGTGTTCCTGCCCAGCCGCAGCGCGAAGGGCGCCAGCGTGGGGGAGGAAAGGATCGTTTCCGGGTCGGCGCGGAGTAGCGCCGCCTCGGCGCCATGCTCCGCCCAGGCGCGCGCGCCGACCGCAATCAGGATCAGCAGGCTCAAGGGCAGGAGCGCCCGCCAGCCCCATTCCGTCCAGAATGGGGACTGCCGGAACATAGCCGGGTTCTTCATGCGGAATGCTCCTCAGACGAAGCCGATCCACCGGCCGAGCACGATGGTGCCCACCCACAGGGTCAGGGAAGCAGTCGCGCTGGCCTTGAGGATCGGGGAGAGATGCTGTTCTGTCGCGAAGCGCCGATGGTGCGGATGAAGGTGAAAGATGGCGGCGTTCAGGCCGGCCAGCAGCAGCAGGCCGATCTTGACCAGGAATAGGGGATTGGCGGCGTAGCGCTCCGCCGCGCTGGCGAACATGAGCAGGCCGGTCGTCAGCGCGAGCAGGAAGCCCGCCCAGGTCCAGGGCAGGATATCCCGGTTGAGCGTTGCCAGCGCGCGGGCCTTCCAGCCCAGGCCCAGCACCCGCAGGTCGAAGGACAGGATCGAGCCCACCGCGAGCGCCAGTCCGATCACATGCAATGTTTCGATGATGGGGAACAGCCAGGTCGCTTCCGCGATGACCGTGGCAAGGGAGGTGCCCTGAAGCCAGAGCAGGAAGCTGTGCATGGGTTACTCCGACCAGAGTGAGTTCCAAGCGATCGGCATCGATCGCTCCAGATCAGGATGAAAGGTCGCCGAAATAGGCGATGAACCGTCCGCAGAAGATGATCGCCAGCCAGATGGCGGTGGACAGCGCGACAAGGCTCCAGCGCGCGCCCGTGCCAAGCGAAAGCGATCCGGAGCGCCCGGAAAGATGCTGGAGCAGCAGCGTCAGCGCGGCGGTCAGGAGGACCAGCACCATCTTGACCCGGAAGATGATGTTCATGAGCGACCTGTCGGGCTCCCCCACCACGAGGATCGCGCCGCTGACGAGCAACAGCAGCAGCGCCCCCCATGTCCAGCGATAGGCGGACGGCAGCCAGGGCGTGGCCGTCGCCGTTCCCTTGCCTCGAAGGAGCGCGGCATTGGCGGAGAAGGCGGAAAAGACGAGGATGGCTATGGCAAGGATATGGATCGCCTGAACCGCAGGGACGATCCACAGCCGTTCCTGGATGGCGAGCGAGGCCGGACTGGCGGCAAGCGTTGCTGACAGATGCTCAAGCATCGGCCTTCTCCTTCTCTGTGCGGCGGATGACCGGTTACTGTCCCTTCAGGACCGTTCCCTTGGCGAGCTTCACGGTCAGCAACTGACCGGCGGCCGTGCCGTCCCGCATCGGATGATAGCTGATCTGCACCTTGTCTCCCGGATTGAGGGTGCGGGGTCCCCAGCCCGCCGCCTTGAGGCTGCCGAGCGCGGTCAGTTCGAGGCTCAGATGCTTGTAGTTCTTGTGCGCGCCCTTGCCGCCCGGCACCTCAACCTCCAGCCAGCAATGCGGATTGGACCACTGGAATTCCGTGACGACCACATTCGCCGTGAAGGTCTGCCGGGCATCGAACATGGCGAAGGAATGGTGCGCGATCGCCGGCGTGATCGCGCCGCCCAGGCCGCAGGCGGCAAGCGCCACAAGGATGGTCTTGTTCATGGTTTCCCCGAATTTGCGGCGCCGGTTGCGGGCAGGACGACCGACTGGTCGGCTCCCTCGCCCTGACGGTGGCGCTCATTGGTGCAATAATATTCCTGCAACTCATATTTGGGTTGCAGCTTGTGGATCGCCGTGGCGGTGATGGGACGGGTGAGGGCCTTGGGATCGGTGATCGTCACCTGGACTTCCAGCGTGTCGGCATCGACCCGGCGGAACCGCTCCACGATATGCGCCGAATCGTTGCTGTAGACGGCGCGCGCATCGATATAGGGTTGCGCGCCCAGACCGATCGTGTCCACGACCAGCGTGTCGCCCTCCCACCGGCCCACCGCATCGCCATAGAATGTGGGATAGATCTCATCGGCGGGCAGATGGTCCCGGTCGAGATGAATCCGGTGAAGACCGCCATTTTCCTTGTAGACGACAACCTGCCGCTGGTTCTGCATGATTTCGAGTGGCGGGCCGCCACCGGTCATCATCCGTCCAAGACCCGATGGCAGGCAGCCCGATCCCGCGGTCTGGACCGGACGCCCCTGCGACTCCTCCAGAACATGCTTGTCATAGGCCGCCTGGAAATCGGGGCGATAAGGATAGACGGTGTAGCTGACGCCATAACGTTCGGCCTTGGGGCCGAAGTCGGTGCTGCTCTCCAGCTTCCAGACACCCTCCAGATTATGACCCGCCGTTATGGCCGGGATGACCGGTGCGGACTCCGCGCCGGCGCCGCTGCCCCAGAGGAACAGGCCGGAAAGCAGGGTGAAGATTGTCAGCTTCGCATGTTTCATCATGACACCTTCGACAGAGAAATTCAGGAGGCGATGCCGGCCGGCGCCAAGCCGGATGGCTCGATATGCCGGGTCCGATGCAAGGCGAACAGCGCGGGCAACGCCAGAAGGGCGGCCACGCTGACATACCATGCGGGGGCAAAGGGCTGGCCACGGCTGATGAGCCAGGACAGGATGGCGGGCGCGAACCCGCCGAACAGCATCACCGCGATATTATAGGCAATGGAGCTGCCCGTGGCCCGGATACCGACCGGGAAGAGCGCCGAGAGCGCCGCCGGGGCCGCGCCGACGAAAAGGCCGACGGCGGCGCACAAAAGGCTCTGCACCACCGTCAATGTCGCCGTGCTCGATGTCGAGGCGGCGATCCAGAGAAGCGGATGCGGCGCCACGCAGAGTATGGCCGCCAGAATGAGGAGCAGGCGGCGATGGCCGATCCGGTCGGCCAATCGCCCGCCGCTGAGGCAGGCGCCCACCATCGCCACATTGCTGACCAGCGATGCGGTGAATGCCTGCCCGGCCGAAAAGCCCAGCGTGCGCTGCGCATAGGTCGGGAAGAAGATGACGAGCGCATAGCTGCCCGACGTCCAGAGAATGGATATGCCGATCCCGGCGAGTAGAACCGAGGGCCGTTGCCGGACAGCGGCCAGGAAAGTCCGCAAGGGACGGACGTCGGAGAGGTGAGTGGCGCGCGCATCGGCGTGCAGCCTGTATTCCGGCGTTTCGTCCAGCGTTCTCCTCAGCCACAGGCCGAGCGGTGCGATCAGCAACCCGACCGCGAAGGCGACCCGCCATCCCCACAGCCCCATGGCGGCAGGCGACAGCAAATGGGTCAGCAGAAAGGCCATGAATGCCCCGAGCAGGTTGGAGGCGGCCATGCTGGCCTGTAGCCACGCCGCATATTCCGCCCGCCGCCCGGGCGGCGCA
Organism: Novosphingobium sp.; assembly: GCA_035281095.1. GTDB lineage: Bacteria > Pseudomonadota > Alphaproteobacteria > Sphingomonadales > Sphingomonadaceae > Novosphingobium. The sequence goes on from DATEEP010000126.1 coordinate 27,685, forward strand.
TGCTCCACCAGGAAGGAGAGCGCTCCGCCTACTTCGCCGCCCGCCGAAAAGCCCTGCAGGGCGCGCCCGGTCAGCAGAAGAAGCGGCGCGCCAACGCCGATGACGGCTGCGGGCGGGGCGATGGCGATCAGCCCCGTGCCCACGGCCATCAGGATGATAGTGAACGTCAGTGCGGCCTTCCGGCCGTGCCGGTCTGCATAGGCGCCGAGCAGCAGCGCGCCCGCCGGCCGGACGAGAAATCCTATTCCGAAAGCCAGGAAGGTCTGGATGAGCGCCGATGCGGGATCGGGATCGGGGAAGAAGGCGGCTGCGATATAGAGCGCGAACAGCGCGTAGACGGTAAAGTCATACCATTCCAGCATATTGCCCAGCGAGGCGGCGGCAATGGTTCTTCGCGCGCCGGACAGGCCCGTCATGTCATGTCGTGACCGGTCCATCGCCGATGCCCCCTTTTGGTTGAGGGCCTTATTAGTCTACCAGAACAGTTTGGATTAAAGGCATTAAAAATTGTCTATACATAAGATTTGCTTTTGACCGGAACCCCTACCGCCACAGACCTGTCGAGGTTAGCTTGGGCGTCCCTTGTCTCGGGAAGACACAATGACATCAGCGAGTGTGAAGCGGGAAAACCTGCCACGGCCCCAGCCGGCAGGCAGTGGGTGGCGCCGTATCGAATTGCCCAACTGGATCGTCGCCGTCGCCATTTACGGCGGCTGGTTCTGGTTGGTCCTCCATGCCCGGCTATTGCCCTGGTATGTGGTCATGCCGTTGGCCGCCTACATCCTGGCATGGCATTTCTCTCTGCAGCATGAGGCGATTCACGGCTGGCTCAGCGCGCCGCGCTGGCTGAGGACGGCGGTGGTCTGGCCACCGATCGGCGGATGGCTGCCGTACGAATTGTACCGGCGCAGTCACTCGCAACATCATCGCGACGCCAATCTGACCTATCCTGTCGTCGATACGGAAAGCGTCTATCATCGCTCGCAGGACTGGAGCCGCTATTCGCCCGCGTGGCGGGCCGTGCTGTTGTTTAACCAAACCTTGCTGGGGCGGCTGCTGATCGGGCCTCTGCTCCGCTGGCGCAAGCTGGTGCTGGTGGAGAGTCGACTCATCAGGGCCGGGGATTATCGCAATGTCGGAATCTGGTTCCGCTTCGCCCTGGGGCTGGCCGTCATCCTCTGGTTCGTCGCGCATGTCGGCGGCTATCCGATATGGAAATATTATCTGCTGTTCGTTTACCCCGGCCTCAGCCTTGGTCTGCTGAGAGCCTTTATCGAGCATCGCTGGGGGGACACGCCGGAACAGCGCATCGCTTCGGTGGAAAGCAATTTCGTCTTCGGTCTGCTCTTCCTCTGGAACAATCTGCACATCGTTCATCACATCCATCCATCCCTGGCCTGGTATGAGATTCCCCGCTATTACCGGGCCCATCGCGGGCAGTTGCTGGCGGTCAATGGGGATTATGTCTTCCCCGGCTATTGGCATATCGCGCGCCGCTGGCTGTTGCGCCCGGTCTTCATTCCGATCCACCCGAATTCGCCTGCGGAAGCCGCAGCATGACCGGAACAGCAAGCCTTCCCATGTATCAATTCCCCACCATGCGGCAGGCCTACAGCCGCTTCTGGGGGGCATTGACGGATATGCTGCGCGCGGAGGGATTTTCCGGCGTGCCCGAGGAATTGGCATTCGATCAGCCTCCGGTGCCCGACGAGATCGTGCCGAACGTCCTCTTCACGCAGACCTGCGGCTATCCGCTACAGACCATCTACCGCGACCAATATCGGCTGCTCGCGACGCCCAGCTATGATGCGCCCGGCTGCGGGGCGATGAGCCATAGCGCATTCGTGGTGGTTCGCGCTGACGATCCCGCCGCCACGCTCGAAGATCTGCGCGGGCGCCGCTTCGCGGTGAACAGCATCCATTCCAATTCCGGCATGAACCTGCCCCGGCGGCTTGTCGCCCCCTTGGCGCGCGAAGGACGCTTCTTCGGCGAAGTCGTCCATTCCGGCAGCCATCCCCGGAGCCTGGAATGGGTCCGGAGCGCTTCGGCCGACGCGGCTTCAGTCGACTGTCTGACATGGGCCTTCGCATCGGATTATGCGCCGGACATGATCGGCGGCCTGCGGGTGTTGGCCCAAACTCCGCCGAGCCCCGCCATACCCTTCATCACCGGGCGGGACACGCCGGCGGATCAGGTGGCGGCTCTACGTCGCGCGCTGGTGAAACTGGGGTCCGAAGATGCCTATGAGGGGATCAGAAAAGCCATGCGGCTCAAATCCATCGGTCTTCTGTCAGCGGGCGCTTATGCGGCAATAATGAATTACGAACAGGAAGCCCACGCTCTTTCCTATGCTGTTATAGCATAGAAGGATGGGAGAGAATCGGAAGGAATACATGCTATTTGAGGAAGAGCCGGAAGACGGCATGAATCCGGTTTCTCTTCATGCCCGGATCAGGGGAGACATTGCGAGGCGCATCCTGACCGGCGCATGGCCGCCGGGACATCGGATACCTTCCGAGTATGAACTGATGGGGCAATATGACTGTTCGCGGATGACCGTGAACAAGGCGATTTCCGGCCTCGCCGAGGCGGGCCTGGTCATTCGGCGAAGGCGGGCCGGTTCATTCGTCGCCCCGCGTCGCATCGAGGCGACAGTGCTCGACATACCCGATATCCAGG
>DATEEP010000127.1:0-14428 GCA_035281095.1 Novosphingobium sp.
TTCCGTCTCAACGCCGTATACCATCAGAACGATGTCCCCGGCCGCGACGTCGAAGACTATGAGCGCTGGGGCATCGCGCCGTCGCTGACCATCGGCATCGACGGTCCGACCAGCCTGACGCTGCAGTACGAGCACCTCGACGACAAGGCGATGCCGCAATACGGCATCCGCTATTATCCGAACCTCGGCGGGTTCCTCCCCGAATTCGACCGCAGCGGCTATTACGGGTTCGCCAACCTCGACAAGCAGAACTCCAAGACCGATTCCTTCCAGGGCATCTTCAGCCACAAGTTCAGCGACACGCTGAGCATCCGCAACCTGACGAAGGTCGAGAAGGTCCGTCAGGACACGATCACCAGCCAGCCGAACGGCACGTTCTGCCTGGCGTCGACCGGCAAGCAGCCACAGGCACCGTTTCTTGACGGCATCGCCGCTGCGTGTCCCGCGACGGTCCCGGCCGGCTTCTACCTCCCGACCGGCGGTCGAGGCGTGGAGCGCTTCATCCACAACGACACGGTCTACAACCAGTTCGACCTGATCGGGATGGCCGATACGGGCGGCATTACCCACAACTTCGTGCTGGGTGCGTCGTACCTGTGGGAAGGCTATGAACAGAACCAGGGCACGTTGCCGCGCAACGCCGATGGCACGACGCCCGCCTTCCCGCTGGTGAGCATTTCGAACCCGGGGCAGGTGGTGCAGGGTCCGGCCGGCTTCGTCTATGGAAACAACACGTACAACGGCCCGATCAACTTCATCCGCAGCGGCCTGACGCTGGGCGAGCAGGAGAGCTACGCGGCTTACCTGTTCGACACGATATCCTTCGCTGAGATGTTCGAACTGAACGGCGGCGTGCGCTATGAGAAGGTTAACGGCCACAACCGCACCGTGAGTTATGCGACCAGCAACGTTGCGGCCACACCCACTACGCCTGCGTTGGCTATCGGCGACATCAGCGGCAGGACCGGCCCGCTGAGCGTGAGCGATAACCTTTTCTCCTACCGTATCGGCGCGGTGTTCAAGCCGACGCCGGACACCAGCCTCTATGTGGCGTTCGGCAATTCGAAGCTGCCGTCCAAGGCTTCCGTCGATGGGTCCTGCGCGGCCGACAACGCGGCCGGCGGCGGCGGCACGTGCAATGTGAAGCCAGAGACGACCAAGAACTACGAAATCGGTGCCAAGGCCGACCTGTTCGACAAATCGCTGCTGCTTTCGATCTCGGCTTTCCGCAACGATCGCGACAGCATCAAGGTCGTCTCGGGAGATCCTACGTTGCCCGATCAGGCGACCGACGGGCGTCAGCGCGTCGAAGGCATTTCGGTCGGCGCTTCGGGCAACATCACCGAGGCCTGGACCATCTCGGCCAACTACATGTACTTGAAGTCGAAAATCCTGCAGGGCGTTTCGGATTACTGTCTCGCGCATCCGGCGGCGACCGATCCGGCGGCGGGCACTTGCGCCAACAGCGCCACGTTCCTCGACCCCACCCGCGGTTATTCGCTGACCAACGCGCCGAAGCACTCGGGGAGCCTGTTCACGACCTATCGCTTCGGCTTCGGCCTGCAACTGGGTTACGGCCTGACCTACCAGGGCAAGTTCCTGCTCAACCAGCCGACGTTGGCGCAGCTTTCTGCGGCAGGCGGCAGCACTTATGTCGCCTACCACGTGCCGAGCTACACGATCCACCGCTTCATGGCGTCCTATCCGGTGACGGATAACCTGATGGCTCAGGTGAACGTGCAGAACTTCACCAACAAGAAGTACGTCACCACAGTGCGCAACTCGGTGGCGGGAAGCTGGGCTCAGCCGGCGCCAACCCGCTCGGCGGTGTTCAGTCTCAGCTACACGTTCTGAACGAAGCAGGCCGATGCAATCCAACCTGCCGCATTTGCCCCGAGGAGCCCTGCCGGACCCGTTCCGGCAGGGCTTTCCCACGGCTGATGCGAGGCGATTGCAAACTCCCACTATTGCGTCTAATTCGCATTATTCCCGACGCCACAGCGGGGCGGATTCGATTTTGAGGGGCAGGGCGGGCCGAAATGTTTCATGCCGCGGATAAATTCGTCGCCGACGAGGGGTGTCACGCGTCGCCGGTCGAGCAGCGGCCGGGCGAAAACGGCGCCGGCCCACGCGATGAGGCGTTGACGCATTACGTTCCGCAATCCGGCCGCTATGGCGAAGGCCGTGGGATGAGCCCCACCGCTCTGGTCATCACCATCGGGGTGCATGTGCTGATCGGCCTCATGCTGCTGGGCCTCAGCCAGACGGTGATGAAGGAACCGAAGGAGCGGCTCGTCGCGGTCAACCTGATGAGCCCGCCGCCTCCGCCGCCGGCCGCCGAAGAACCCCAGCGGCAGGAGCCGACGTTGACGGTGCCCCGGCCCGTGATCCAGATTCCGACGCCGCGTGCGCCCATCGTGCCCGTGGAAGTGGAACCGCAGCCCGATCCGCCGCCGCCGCCGCAGCTTGCCGCCCCGCCCGCGCCCCCGGCTCCGCCCGCGCCTCCCGCTGCGCCCGGTGTCGTCTCTACCAGCGATCTCGGCACCCGCATGGTCGCCGGCAAGCCGCCGAGCTATCCGATCGAGAGCCGCCGCAAGCATGAGCAGGGAACGGTCATTCTGTCGCTCATCCTTGGGGTAGACGGCGCGATCGAGCAGATTTCGGTCAGCCGCAGCAGCGGTTTCGCGCGGCTTGACCAGGCAGCGCTCAGCGCGGTGCGCAAGTGGCGATGGTCGCCGACGGTTCAGTCGGGCAGGCCGGTCAAGGTGAAGGGGGTCGTTGAAATACCCTTCGTCCTGCAGGGCTGATACCTTCCCCAATGCTGATCCCGATCCCCGACCTGCTCGATGCCGAGCATCTTGGGGCGTTGCGCGCGCTGATCGACGATGCGCCGTGGACCGACGGCAACCTCACCTCCGGCTACCAGTCCGCGCTGGCCAAGAAGAACATGCAACTGCCCGAGGACTGCGCGCAGGCGCGCGAAGCCGGGCAAATCGTGCTCGATGCCCTGGGCCGCAGCCCCCTGTTCATCGCCGCCGCCCTGCCGCTGAAGATTTTCCCGCCGCTGTTCAACCGTTACGAGGCCGAACAGGCGTTCGGCACCCACATCGACAACGCGATCCGGATCCAGGCGGGCACCGGCTTTCGCATCCGCTCGGACCTGTCGATCACGGTGTTCCTGGCCGATCCCGACAGCTACGACGGTGGCGAGCTGACGGTGGAGACGCAGTTCGGCGTCCAGCAGGTCAAGCTGCCGGCGGGGCACGCGGTGCTCTATCCCTCGTCGTCGCTGCATCGGGTGGAGCCGATCACGCGCGGCGCGCGGGTGGCCAGCTTCTTCTGGATTCAGTCGATGGTGCGCGACGATGTCGCGCGTTCGACGCTGTTCGATCTCGACCAGTCAATCCAGGCGCTGGCGACTTCGGCGGGGCAGGACGATCCGGCGATCATCCGGCTGACCGGGGTCTATCACAACCTGCTGCGCCGCTGGGCCGACGCTTGAGCGCGCAATAGAGTGATTTCGAGGCAGGTGGATCACCTGCCGGCTCGGAAATCACGGCAAACCAAGAATATCCGGACTCGTTCCGGTTCAATCTGAAACGGAACGAGTCTAGGTCAAGCCGCCTGTTCCAGCACCCAGTCCGGCAACGACACGGTGGCCGGGTCCCGCGCCGGGAATTCGGGGGCGGTGGTCGTCACCCGACGCAAGGTGCGCACTTCCGACCCGGCGCGATAACGGCGCAGGCGATGAACGGTGCAGCGGTTGTCCCAGATCACCAGATCGTTGGTGTTCCACCGGTGCGAGTAGACCTTGTCCGGCATGGTCGCGATCTCGGTCAGCTCGTGCAGCAGCATCCGGCCGATCGCGCGTGGCAGTCCGACGATGTGGGAAGCGTGGGCGGACAGGTAGAGCGTCTTGCGGCCGGTCTCGGGAAGCGTGCGGACCACGTCATGCGCGGCCCAGCCGCCGTACTTCTGCTTGAACTCCTCGTTCCAGTCATCGAAGCCGAGCATCTCGCGCGAATGGATGATCGAATGCTCGGCCACCATCGGCTCGACCAGACGCTTCATGTCCTCGTCGAGCGCATCGTAGCCGGCCCGTAAATCCGCGAACTGCGTTTCCCCGCCTTCCCTGGTCACGCGGACGCCGTAGAGCATCGACAGATGGGCGGGCACCGGCCTGAATGAGCTGTCGGAATGCCACAGCTTGTTGCCCATATCGAGCATGCGGCGGCGATCCAGCGCATCGACCGGCGTATCGCCTTCCGCCGCGTTCGAGACCGACAGGACGGCAGGGTTGCTGTCGGGGTTGTAGTCGTCGGACGCGTACTGATAGCCTTCCAGCTCGCCGAACTGCGAGCCGAAGGCGATCTGCTCGTCCTCGGAAAGGTGCTGGCCCGGCAGCACGACAACCGGGAATTGCAAAAGGGTCGAACGGATCAGTTCGATGTCGGCCTGGCTGAACCGGGCGGCGTTGACGCCCTCGACGCGCGCCGCCAGATTGTCCTTCAGGACGATGACGCCCATGATCGCTCTCCCGTGACGTTGCCCGGCATGCGTCGCTACGCGGCGCGGCGCCGTGCCAGCAGCACGGCGACTACCGCGAACAACATCCCCGCTGCAAGCGCCAGCGAGACGTGCACGCCGAAAAGCGCGCCGACCAGGCCGACGGTGATTCCGGCAAAGGCACGGCAGCCCAGCGAGGCCATCGCGAAGACCCCCAGCACGCGGCCGCGAATGTCCCGGGGCGCCTCGAGCTGGACCACGGTCTGCGCCATGCTGCTGAACGACAGCTCGAAAAAGCCGGCGGCGAAGAGCAGGAGCAGCGCCAGCGAATAGAAAGGCGTCAGGGCGAAGCCCGCCAGCGCGCAGCACCATCCCATCGCGAGGACCAGCGCCGCGCGGGCGCCCGTCTTGAGGCCGCCGAAGGTTTCGAGGAGGAAGCCCGCTGCCAGCGCCCCCGCCGCATCGGCGGCAAGCAGGGCGCTGTAGGCCGTTCCCGGATCGCCGTGTCCCAGGTCGACCGCGAAATTGGGCATCTGCGCCTGATAGCTGTTGCCGACGAAGGCCGAAGCCGCGGCAGCCAGGACGGTCATCGATACGATCGCGGGGCGGCTCGCGATCTCGCGCATCGTGTGCAGGACGTCCTGCAGGCCACGCACGGCGGTGTGACCGGCAGCCTCGCGGCGATAGTGGACCAGCGACAGCCATACGATGGCCGGGACGTAGAAACAGGCGTTCACCAGGATGCCCTGCACCGGGCCAAGCCAGACCATCATCGCGCCGCCTACCGCCGGACCCACGAGAACGCCGAGATAGCGCACCGTGGCATTGAGGCGGACCGCGCTTTCCAGGTCTTCCGGCTCGACGAGGGCGTGCAGCAGCAGCTGGCTGGGCGTCTGCCAGAAGACGCCGGCGCAGCCGTGCAGCACCAGCAGCAGCATCGCCTGCCACATCTGCAGCGTGTCGGTGAGGAAGAAGTATCCCCACCCCAGCGACACGCCGATGAACAATGTCATACCGATCTGGATCAGGCGGCGCGGATCGACGCGGTCCGCCAGGACCCCCGCGGGGACCGAAAGGAACAGGAACGGCAGCCAGTGCGAGAGCACGGCAAAGCCGCCCAGCGCCGGCGATTTGAACTTCTGATACATTATCCAGTAGCTGATGACGTGCTCGATATTGTCGGCCATCATCGCCAGCAGATAGGTCAGCAGGAACCCGCGGAACCGGGCGTGGCGCATGGCGGCGAAGGACTTGCGCGGCTGTGGCGAGGGATTCAAGCGGCAGCCTTTCAGCAAGGAGCCCGAGGGATGGCGTCCCAACGCCACGGGAGGATCGAATTCGCATCGACTATGCCGATTTGCTCGCGAAGGCCAGAGACCTCGGGAATATGGGGCGATCCCGCCCGCTCGGCGATTTCAGGCTCGACGGGCACCGTTGCAAAGTGCGACCACAGCACACCGCAGGCGGAGTCGGGAAAGGACGGAAAGCATGGCGGAGGATGAGCCCACCGGTCCAGATCTGGTCGATGCCAGTGCCGCGTTCGGCGATTGGCGAGGCGGCGATCTGGTCCGTCGGCATCGGCTCTCGACCCGGCTGTGGCACTGGATCAACGCGGTGACGCTGCTCGTCCTGCTGATGAGCGGGTTGATGATCTTCAACGCGCATCCCCGGCTCTATTGGGGCGAGTACGGAGCGAACCGGGACCCCGCGTGGCTCGTGATCGGCGCGAACCCGGCGGGAGGGGGCGTCGTCAGCGCGGGCGGCCTGACGGTCGAGACCACCGGTGTGCTCGGCGTCTGGACCGATGGCGACGGGCAGGTGCGGCATCGCGCCTTTCCGGGCTGGGCGACCATCCCCTCCCGCTACAGCCTGGCCGACGCGCGGCTGTGGCATCTGGCTTTTGCATGGGTCATGGCGCTGGGCTTGCTGGCCTATCTGGTGGTGTCGCTGGCGAACGGCCATGTGCGGCGCGACATCCACATTACCCGCGCCGAATGGCGGCCGCCGCATATCTGGCAAGACATCAAGAGCCATGCCCGCCTGCGCTTTCCGACCGGGGCGGCGGCGCTTCGCTACAACGTGCTGCAGAAGTTTTCCTACGCCGCGGTGCTGTTCGCGGCCCTGCCGCTGATGATCGTCACTGGCCTTGCCATGTCGCCCGGCACCGACGCATGGGCGCCGGTCCTGACCGAGGCGTTCGGCGGGCGGCAGAGCGCGCGCTCCATTCATTTCATCTGCGCCTTTGCCCTGCTCGGGTTCGTCGTGGTGCATGTCGTGATGGTCGTGCTGGCCGGACCGTTCAACGAAGTGCGCTCGATGGTGACGGGCTGGTATCGCCTGCCCGAGGAGCGCGGCGGATGAGCAAGCTGGTCGTGACCCGCAGGCGCTTGCTGCACGCCGGGGCGCTGGGCGTGGGCGGGCTGCTGTTGCCGGGGTGCGACCGGCTCAATGACAGCCGCGGCTTCCGCTCGCTACTGAAGGCGGGCGAGGGCCTGCACATGCGCTCGCAGCGGGCGCTGGGAGGACAGGCACTGGCGCGTGAGTTCCCCGTTGCCGATATGTCTCCCAGCTTCCGCGCCAACGGCAATGCGACGGTGGAGGACGGCGCATACCGGCGGATGCTGGCGGATGGCTTCGCCGGCTGGACTCTGGCGGTGGACGGGCTCGTCGACCGCCCCCTGCGCGTTCCGCTCGCGGCGCTCCGGGCACTGCCCCAGCGCACCCAGATCACCCGGCACGATTGCGTCGAGGGCTGGAGCGCCATTGGCAAATGGCAGGGCCCGCAACTCTCGCGCCTGCTGGCCATGGCGGCAATGAGGCCGGAGGTGCGCTACATCGTGTTCCACTGCGCCGACCGTTTCGGGGCGACGCCCTATTACGAATCGATCGACCTGGCCGATGCCTTCCACCCGCAGACCATCCTCGCCTGGCGGATGAACGACCGGCCTCTGCCCGAAGCGCACGGCGCGCCGCTGCGGCTCAGGGTCGAGCGGCAGCTGGGATACAAGCACGCCAAGTACGTCATGCGGATCGAGGCGCGGGCGAGCCTGGCCGGGCTCTACGGGGGCAAGGGCGGATACTGGGAGGATGCCGGCGATTACGCCTGGTATGCGGGCATCTAGGCCCGTTCCGTTTCAGATTGAACCGGAACGAGTCTGGATTCTTTGTTTGCCGTGATTTCCGAGCCGGCAGGTCTCGCCACCTGCCTCGAAATCACTCTAGCTCGCCAGCCGCAATCCCTCGTCCTCTGCCACCGCCGCCTTGGGCTGGTCCGGCCAGATGCCGCGCGTGTCGTAGACCAGCTTGCCGGAACGCTCCGCCAAGGGGACGACGCGAAAAATGTCGTGGTCGACCAGCACGATCAGGATTTCGCACTCTTCCAGCGCCTCGTCGATCTCGATCTGGGTCGCGCCGGTGCCGGTGAACTCGATCGGGAGTTCGGCCGCGTAGGGTTCCACCACCTGGATACGGCTGCCGAATTTGCGGGCGAGCGTTCCTGCGACGAGGCGTGCCGGGCTCTCTCGGAAATCGTCGATGTTGGCCTTGAAGGCGAGGCCCAGGCATGCGACGCGGGCATGGGGATGCGCTTCCACCAGCTTTTCGGCATGGGCGATGACGTGGCGGATCTTGCCGTCGTTGACGCCGCGCGCGGTGCGGATCAGCGGTGTCTCCTCGGGCGCGCCGTGGACGATGAACCAGGGATCGACCGCGATGCAGTGGCCGCCGACGCCGGGGCCGGGCTGGAGGATGTTGACCCGTGGATGCCGATTGGCGAGCCGGATCACTTCCCACACGTCGAGGCTCATCCGGTCGGCCACCATCGACAGTTCGTTGGCGAAGGCGATGTTGACGTCGCGGTAGGCGTTCTCGACCAGCTTCGTCATCTCGGCGGAGCGGGCATCGGTCGTGACGCATTCGCCGCGCACGAAGCGCTTGTAGAACGCCAGCGCCTTGCGGGCGCAGCGCGGGGTGATGCCGCCGATCGAGCGATCGTTGTTGGTCAGCTCTTCCAGGATCTTGCCGGGCAGCACGCGTTCGGGGCAGTAGGCGATGGAGATATCGGGCGTCTCGCGGCTCATGCCCGGCACCTTGAGGTCGGGGCGGAGCCTGGCGATGAGGTCGCGCAAATGCTCGGTGGTGCCGACCGGCGAGGTCGATTCGAGGATCACCACGTCGCCCGCCTTCAGCACCGGCGCCACCGCTTCTCCCGCCGAAAGGACATAGGAGATGTCGGGCGCATGGTTCTTGTCGAACGGGGTCGGCACCGCGATGACGAAGACGTCGGCGGGCGCGACCGAAGTCGATGCGCTCAGCAGCCCTCTTGAAACGACACCGTGGACAAGGCCGTCGAGATCGACTTCCTCGATGTGGATTTCACCTCGGTTGATCGTGTCGACCACCTTTTGCGAGACGTCCACTCCCTGGACCCGGCACCCGGCGCGGGCGATCACGGCGGCGGTGGGCAGGCCGATGTAGCCGAGGCCGACCACGCAGACATCGGGTTTAGTGTCAGATTTCATTCGCGATCAGCTCCACGATGCGCGCCGCGGCGCGGCCGTCCCCGAATGGGTTGTGGGCCTGCGCCATGGCTTGATAGGCCGCCTTATCGTCGAGCAGGGTTGAAATTTCGGTAACGATCCGGTCCGCATCCGTGCCCACGAGTTTCGCGGTTCCGGCCTCGACCCCTTCGGGCCGTTCGGTGGTCTCGCGCATGACGAGGACCGGCTTGCCCAGCGCGGGCGCTTCTTCCTGCACCCCGCCGCTGTCGGTCAGCATGACCTCGGCCAAGCCCAGCAGCCGCGCGAAGTTCGGGTAGTCCAGCGGCTCGATCATCGCGACGTTGTCCAGTCCGGCCAATGCCTCGTTCATGACCGAGCGGACGTTGGGATTGAGATGGACCGGAAAGATCACCGCAACGTCGGGGCGAGCGGCGATGCGGCGGATGGCATCGGCGATGGCCTTCATGCCGTCGCCGAAGTTCTCGCGGCGGTGGCTGGTGACACCCACGATCCGCTTGCCGGCGAACCGGGTTTCCAGGTCCGCCAGCCCACCGGCCAGTTCGGGCCGGCGGGCGATCCCCGCCGTGACCCAGTGCAATGCGTCGATCACGGTGTTGCCGGTGACGTGGACCCGCGCGGGATCGACATTCTCGGCCCGTAGCGCCGCGGCCGAAGTCTCGGTCGGAGCGAAGTGCAGGCTGGCCATCGAACCGATGACCTTGCGGTTGATCTCCTCGGGCCACGGGTGGTAGATATTGCCGGAACGCAGCCCGGCCTCGACGTGGTCGACCGGTACCTTGCGGTAGTACGCGGCGAGCGCACCGGCCATCGCGGTGGCGGTGTCGCCCTGGACCACGACGCGATCCGGCGAGACTTCGTCCATCACTTTGCCTAGACCCGTGAGCAACCGCGCGGTCAGCTCGTCGAGCGACTGGTCCGGCTTCATCACGTCGAGATCGTGGTCCGGCACGATTCCCGAAATTTCGAGCACCTGATCGAGCATCTCGCGGTGCTGCGCCGAGACGCAGACGCGCGTGTCGAAACGCGGGTCGGCCTTGAGCGCGTTCACCACCGGGAACAGCTTGATCGCTTCGGGCCGGGTTCCGAAAATGACGAGTATGCGAGCGGGATCGGTCATGGTCCGGGCCATATCAGCGGATGGTTAAGAACAGTTTGGAAGACGCGAACGGATGGGTGACAAGGTGACACAAGGTGACACAAGGTGACACAAGGTGACACAAGGTGACACAAGGTTACACCTTGTCACCCATGTATCCGCAGGCCAAGGTATTGATTAATATATTGTTTTGTCTTGGGTCGGACAGTTGGCGGTATTGACCGAAGTGATCGGCCGCGCATCGCGGGCATGCGCAAGCCCGGCCTCCATGTTCACACTTCCGGGGAGTAGGAAACCCCCTGCCTTGCCACGCTCCGTCCTATCGGCAATCACGCTGCCATGGCGATTCTCAGCGACAAGTGGATCAGGGAGCAGGCGCTGGCGAGCGCCATGATAGAGCCGTTCGTGGAGAGTCAGCGGCGCGACGGCTGCATCTCCTATGGCCTGTCCTCCTACGGCTACGACGCGCGGGTGGCGGACGAGTTCAAGATATTCACCAATGTCGACAACGCCATCGTCGACCCCAAGGATTTTGCGGCCAACAGCTTCGTCGATCGCAAGACCGATGTCTGCATCATCCCGCCCAACTCGTTCGCGCTGGCTCGCACGGTCGAATATTTCCGCGTGCCGCGCGACGTGCTGGTGATCTGCCTCGGCAAGTCGACATATGCGCGATGCGGCATCATCGTGAACGTCACGCCGCTGGAGCCGGGCTGGGAAGGGCACGTCACGCTGGAATTCTCCAACACCACGCCGCTCCCCGCCAAGGTCTATGCCAACGAGGGCGCGTGCCAGTTCCTGTTCCTTCAGGGCAACGAGCCGTGCGAGGTCAGCTATGCCGACCGCGCGGGCAAGTACATGGGCCAGAAGGGCGTGACGCTGCCGAAGCTTTAGCGAATCCCATGAGATCGTCATTGCTTCGGCCTGGGCCTCGCAATGACGAGCGTAGTGATTGAGGAACATTCCCGCCGCTCGCCGTTTTCTCCTCCGGGTCTCGAAGGGGAGAGACGTGTCATGTCAAAGATTGCCGCGATCATCGGCCGCATCCTGCTGGCGCTGATCTTCGTCGTTTCCGGCGTAACCAAACTGATGAATGTCGGTGCCACCGAACAGATGATTCAGAGTGCCGGCCTGCCAGGCGGCTTCGCGCTCGCGGTGGGCCTGTTCGAACTGATCGCCGGCGTTTGCTTGGCCATCGGGCTCATGGTCCGCCTCGTATCCGTCCTGCTGATCCTGTTCGTCGCCGCCGCGACGCTGTTCTTCCACAACCAGATCAACGATCCGATGCAGGGCGCGATGGCGATGAAGAACCTCGCCATGATCGGCGGGCTGTTGCTCGCTTTCGCGCACAGCCAGATGTGGTCGCACTACTACGCGATCACCGGCGAGCGGCGCGGCGAGATCGCGACGCGCGAAGCCGAGCAACGGGCGCACGAAGCCGAATTGCGCGCCGCGCGGGCCGAAGGCATGGTCGAGGCGGCCCATGCGGGCGCGGTGCCGGCGGATACGACGTATTCGCCCACGGTGGTCAGGCGCAGGCGCTGGTTCGACTGGTAGCGCCCGTTCAGGCGGTTCGTTGCAGGCCACCCGATTCAGCCGCGTCCAAAGGGTCGGCCTCTACCATCGGCTGAAGGGCAAGGGCGTGGCGGGCGAGCTCCTCCATGCGGAAGGCCTTCTGGAACATGAGGCCGCAGGCGTTCTTGCGCATCCAGCAGATGCGTCCGAACTGTAGCGGCAGCCCCGGAACTTCGAGGCGTACCTGCTCGCCGACCGCCGGATTTCCGGCAATCTCGACACAGGCGCCCTTCTGCGAAAGATTGACGAGGTGGCCCTGATAGTCGCGCCCGCCGGCGGTCAGGCAGGCCCAGCGCTGGACATTGAGGCGGATCGGCCGGCGCGGAAAGTCGCAGGGTTCCTCGACGAAGGCGTCGACGTCGATCAGCGCCGAGAACCGGTATCCGGCTTCGCCGCCACCTTTTTCGGCGCGTCTCCAGACGTTCTGGATCGGATAGACCTCGCCATTGGCAAGTTCGAGAAACAGGAATTCGTCGAGCGGCGCGGCGTGGAACAGTCCGACGCGGATGCCGGACTGCGAGACGTCCAGCACGGTGCACAAGTATTCCCCGTGCTGGCTGAGCAGCTTGGCGGTGCGCATCATCAGCGCGACGCGGGCGCTGTCGCGCAACTCGGCGCGGGTCGGTTCGGGACGCCTGAATAGCCGCCGCAGGAACTTCATGCCGTCTGGTGCTCCCGTGAAATCCTGAACGAGAGCTAACCCGATTTGGTTGACAATCCGCTAACGACGCCGGCTCGACAAACCCCCTTCGTCATTGCGACCCCGGGCTTGATCCGGCGGAAGCAATTCAGGGCCGCCTTGCACCGCCCTGGATCGCCGCAATGACGAAGCCGGATGTTGCCAGGATCGAACTAACCGGCGAGCCCCGCCTCGATCGCCGTGCGGATCGCCTCGGAGGTGTGGTTGGCACCCAGCTTGGTGAGTATGTTGGCGCGGTGGATCTCGACCGTGCGCGGGCTGATCTCCAGCCGCTCGCCGATCAGGCGGTTGGACAGGCCCAGCGTCACGCCTTCGAGGACTTCGCGTTCGCGGTTGGTCAGCTTCTCGATCTGGCTGCGCGCCATGGCCTCCCGCAATCGCGCGGAGCCGCTGGTCTCGGCCCGGCCGCGCGCGCGGCGCACGGCGCCAAGCACCGTCTGCGCATCGAACGGCCAGACGAGATATTCGACCGCGCCGTCGTGCACCGCCTGGACGACCTGCTCCACCGTGGGCGTTTCGCGGAACCCGATCACCGGATACCATTCGCCGGAGCCCGCCATCAGCGCCATCAACTGTGCGATCGCGCCTTCCTGATCGTTGATCAGCAGGAAGTCGGTATTCGGCCAATCGGTTTTCAGTTCGCCGACATGCTCGAACGGCTCGACATGCAGCGCGGGCGCCAGCGCATGGCTGATCGCCGCCCGCCGCCGGCTGTCGATGTCGATAAGGCTGATCCGAACGGTCGTGTCCATGGCGTGCTTCCCCCCAGGCAGTTAGTGGAATTCGCCTCGGGAATAACCATGATACTGCGGGGTCGGCGCAAGTAATTCAATCCGTTTCGGAGTATTCAAAGCGAAAAAAGATCGGGAACAATCCCGCGCTCAGGAAGTTCCCAGCGCTCCGGCGATCTCGGTGAAGTCATCGCGGATCGTCCGCAGCTTGCCGGCGTCGAAATTCACCGCGCAGTCCAGAATCGAGGAATGGGCCGAGTGATAGAGCTGGCGCAGCGCATCGGCCACGGCGTCCTCGCCGGTGACGCCGAGCTGGAGCGCGGTCAGCGCCGACAACGCGCGCGTCAGCGAGCGGCTCTTGAGCGCGTTGTCGCGGATTTCCGCGGCGTAGATCGCGGTGCCGATAGCGGCGGTCATCTGCTCGAAGCACAAGGCGATGAGCTGCGCGCCGCTGGCGCCTTCGACCCGCGCGTCGAAATCGACGCGGCGATAGGCTTCGGCGGGGTTGCATTGCATCAGCATGTCAGTTGCTCGTCCCGTTCCAGGCGGCGATCTGGTTCTTGAGGAACGTCAGGGTGGAGCGCGAGGCGCTGACCCGCGCGTCGGAGGCGGTGAAGCGCGCGGCCATCTGCGCGCGCAGCGTCTCCTGCTGCTCGGCGACCTTCTCCTGATCCTCGCCCACCTGGGTCAGTTCGCGGGTGTAACGGCTGATCGAGCCGGCGAGCGAGCCGGGATCGGTGGACAGGCTGGCACCGCGCGAGAAGCCGTCGATCGTGGAGTAGACGCCGTGAAGCCCGGTGGTGAACATCGCCGACACCGCCTCGGGGTTCTTCGCCAAGGCATCGGCGAGCCGCTTGGTGTCGAGCGTGAAAGTGCCGTCGCGCTGGGTCGAAAGGCCAAGCTCGGCCAACGTCGCGGGGACGCCTTCGGCGGCCGTGGGATTGATCGTGGTGCTCGCCAGCGACGAGAGCGAGCGGCGCAGCGTCCGCGTGCCGTTGTCGCGCGCCAGTTCGCCGGTCTTGGGGTCGGTCAGCGTGTTGAGCTCCGCCGCGATCTCGTTGAGCGCGCTGGTCAGGTCGGTCATCGCCGAGGTGATCGCGGCGCCGGTGCTGCCGAAGCCGACGCTCGTGGGGCTTCCGGTGTTGGTGGCGGTAAGCTTGAGTTCCACGCCGGGAATGACATCGGAGACGGTGTTGCTCTTGGCCGTTATCGACAGACCATCAACCTTGAACTCGGCGTTCCTGGCGGTGGCCAGCAACTGGCCGGATGCCGAACCCGGCGCCCAGGCCAGATCGGCGAG
>DATEEP010000128.1:0-10048 GCA_035281095.1 Novosphingobium sp.
TGTCGTTCCGACGACGAGAGCGGGCGATGCTGAGGTTCCAGCGAGTGAAGTCGCTACAGAAGTTCGCCTCCGTCCACGCCAACGTCCACAACCACTTCCAACTCGAACGTCATCTCGTTGACCGAACTACCTACAAGGAACGCCGCTCAGGTGGGCGCCTGCGAATGCGCCGAAGATGATCGAAGTCGGTCCAGTGAGGGCCTGTTCGGCATTCGCTACCGGATCGTTCCAAGGACGCGTCAACCCGCAGGCTTCCCCAAGGGCGACAGCCTCACCGATTTCCGCGCTCGCAAGCTCTCGGAACTCGATCATGATCCGCTCTCGACATCGATGGCGGCGGGGCGCTCCTTTACGAAGCCATGCATACCGAACCACCATTGCAGTGCGATGATTGCGCCCTTGGCGGGTTGGAGCAGCCCGATCATCAAAATCATCGCGAGGGGCAGCACGATCGCGACCAACGCCGCGACTGACAGTTCGGCGTCGCGAACCAGCGCTATGATGAGTGGGGCCATGAGATGCCCCGTCACAAGGATCGACACATAGGCCGGAAAATCGTCAGCCTGCTGACGGGTCCAGTCCTGCCCACATAGCGGGCAGCGCGGTTGCGGCTTGAGGAAGCGAAGAAAGAGCTTCGCTTCCTTGCACCGGGGGCAGCGACCGCGCGCGCCACGCGCCATGGCCTCCAGTCCCGAGGACGGAAGTGCGGGCGGCCCCATGGGTGCTTCGGTTTCCAGGACGGGCATGGCATCGGGCTTTGGCGGGGGGCGGTCAAACGGCGAAGCCATGAAATCAGGCATCGAAGATCCCGGGCGGAGCAGCGGCGCGGACGCTTTCATCGACGTGCGCGACAAATTGCGTGAAGTTTCTGCGGAACCGTTCCGCGAGGCTCCGTGCGGCTTGATCATAGGCGCTCCCGTCGGCCCAGGTAGCGCGCGGATCCAGGATCAGGGCATCAACGCCATCGACAGCGACCGGAACTTGAAAACCGAAGTTGGAGTCCGTGCGGAACTCGGTCTCCTTGAGCTTACCGGATAGCGCGGCGCCGAGCAAAGCGCGGGTCACCTTGATCGGCATGCGCGAGCCGACGCCGTATTGACCGCCGGTCCAACCCGTGTTGACCAGCCAGCAATCGACGCCGCCTCTGGCGATGCGTTTGCGCAGCAGATTGCCGTACACGCTCGGGTGACGGGGCATGAACGGCGCGCCAAAGCAGGTCGAGAACGTGGCCTCCGGTTCGGTCACGCCAAGCTCGGTGCCCGCGACCTTGGCCGTATAGCCCGAGAGGAAATGGTACATCGCCTGCTCTGGCGTCAGCTTCGCAATCGGCGGCAGCACGCCGAAGGCGTCAGCCGTCAGCATTATGATGTTCTTCGGAACCGGCCCCATATTGTCGGTAGAGGCATTGGGGATGAAGTGGATCGGATAGGCGCCGCGGCTGTTTTCGGCGAGTGAGGCGTCGTCTAAATCAAGGGTGCGCGTCTCCATATCCATCACGACGTTTTCCAGAATCGTTCCGAAGCGGCGCGTTGTCGCGAAGATTTCCGGTTCGGCCTCGGCCGAGAGGCGGACCATCTTGGCATAGCAGCCGCCCTCGAAGTTGAAGACGGCGGTGTCCGACCAGCCATGTTCGTCATCACCTATCAGCGTGCGCGAGGCATCGGCGGAAAGCGTGGTCTTGCCAGTGCCTGACAGCCCGAAGAAGATCGCGGTGTCGCCGTCCGGACCGATGTTCGCCGAGCAGTGCATCGGCATCACGCCCCGCTGCGGCAGGACGTAATTCAGCACCGAGAATACGGCCTTCTTCATTTCGCCGGCATAGCCGGTGCCACCGATCAGGATCATTCGGTGCAAGAAATCGATGGCGACGACAGTTTCCGAGCGACAGCCATGACGCTCTGGATCGGCACGGAAGCTCGGCAGGTCGATTATCGTATAATCGGCTGCAAAGTGCGGAAGTTCCTCTTCAGTCGGTCGAACCAGCATGGTGCGCACAAAGTGTGAATGCCAGGCAAGTTCGGTCACGATGCGGACCCCGACACGGTATTCCGCCTGCGAACCGCCGAACAGGTCCTGGATGAAGACCGTGTCGAGCGTTGCCAGATGCTTGAAGAAGTCTTCGCGCAAATTGGCGAATGCCTCGCCGGTCATCGGCTTGTTCGAAGGGCCCCACCAGACCTCATCCTTGGTGAGAACGTCGCGCACGATGAACTTGTCCTGCGCCGAGCGTCCGGTGTGCTTTCCTGTCTCGACTACCAGCGCACCATGCTCGGACAGTCGGCCCTCACCGTGCTTCAACGCGATCTCGATCAGCTCGGGCGTATCGAGATTCTCATGGAGTCTCGCGCCGGGTTTGATCGTGATGTCCGGAACAGTGAGTGTCAGCGTCATTTTTATGCGAGGCCTCTCAGGTCAGCAATGGAAGATAGGACGGTCAGGCGTCACCCGGCGGTACGTCCGAGAGTATTTTGAGTTTGAGCTTGGGACGCCGAGGGCGATCGGGTTGTGCGGGTGCGGCTGATTTGGACAGCGCGGGTGAAGATATCGGCGCCGCGCCGATCCCGCGCTTTTGGAGCCTGCGGCTGCGCCTCTTCTCCTCGATCGTCACGCGCTCCGCTCCAAACCCGATCGCGAGGCGTGGCGGTCACCGTCCCCGAGGACGTGGGCTATTTCGGATAGGAGCATGGATGCTTCCAAAGGCGTGAGAGCAGCCTCACGGAGATGCCCATCCTTATCATGGAAGGTCAGGACCACCCGATACTCGCCAGGCGCCTGGGGTATCAGGCGCAAATGGGCATTGAGGCCGCTTACGTGAGCGCAGGGCGGACTCGATCGAGCAGCGGTTGAATGACCGATACACTGTGAATCATTGAGCGGCATATTGCATATATACAGCCATCTTCTAACTTGTTAAGAGTGATATTTGATGTTTAATACATCAGGAGTGCCAATGATCACGTCACAGCAATTGCGAGCCGCTCGTGCCCTTCTCGGCTTGGATCAGCGTCAGCTTGCGGAACTCGCAGGACTTTCGCTGCCCACCATCCAGCGGATGGAATCGTCCGATGGCCAGGTAAGGGGCGTCGTTGATACGCTTGTGAAGGTGATCACCGCGCTGGAGCGTGCGGGCATCGAGCTGCTCGGAGAAAATGCGCCAAGCACAGGGGTCGGACGAGGGGTCCGATTGCGCGAAACCGCTAATGGTGCCCGCATGGGCCGCGGCTCATCACTCCTCTATGACAAGGTGGCCGAGCAGGGAGCGGAGCAGTGATGCAGGTGGCCTTTCGGCCCAAGCTCGCCACTGTGATCCGTGAGGGCTATTCCGCAAGTACCTTCAGGGCTGACGCCGTTGCCGGGCTGACGGTTGCGATCGTTGCGCTCCCGCTCGCCATGGCGCTTGGCATCGCCAGCGGCACCTCGCCCGACAAAGGTCTTGTCACGGCAGTCATTGCCGGTTTCCTGATTTCCGCATTGGGCGGCTCGCGCGTTCAGGTGGGCGGTCCCACCGGCGCTTTCGTCGTCGTCATATTCAATGTCATCGCCAAGCATGGCTATGACGGACTGCTGATCGCAACACTGCTTGCGGGGCTTATTCTCATTCTTGCAGGCGTGTTTCGCCTCGGGCAGATGATCAAATATATCCCGCACCCTGTCGTGACGGGATTTACCGCCGGCATCGCGGTCATCATCGCATCGAGCCAGGTGAAGGATTTTCTCGGCCTCTCGATCGACAAGGTGCCGGCCGATTTCATTCCGAAGTGGCAGGCCTATTTGGCCACAATATCGACTATCAGCTGGGCGACGCTGGGTGTGGGCGCGGGCGCGCTTGCCATCGTCATCGGCTCGCGCAAGCTCGCTCCAAAGCTGCCCGCCTTCCTTATCGCAGTGGTAGTGAGTTCGATCGCCGTGGCGGTTCTCAAACTGCCCGTCGATACCATCGGCTCTCGCTTTCCGGACATTCCCGCCGGTCTGCCGATGCCTTCGCTTCCCGAGATATCGCTCGCCAAGGTCAACGCCGTTCTCCCTTCCGCTTTCACGATCGCCTTCCTGGCCGGTATCGAGGCGCTGCTGTCCGCAGTCGTGGCGGACGGCATGGCGGGGACACGGCATCGTTCCAATCAAGAGCTGATCGGCCAGGGCATCGCCAATCTGGGTTCGGCGCTTTTCGGCGGCCTGCCGGCTACGGGAGCGATTGCGCGTACTGCCACCAATATCCGCTCGGGCGCAAAGACGCCCGTGGCGGGCATCATGCATGCTGTGCTCCTATTGTTTTTCATCCTGTTTGCCACGGATCTCATGGCCTATGTGCCGATGGCGGCGCTTGCCGCAATCCTGTTCATGGTCGCCTGGGGCATGAGCGAGTACGAGCAGTTCCTTGCCCTGTTGCGCATGCCCAACGGCGACCGGGCCGTGCTGCTGTTGACCTTCGGTCTTACGGTGCTGGTCGATCTCACGGTCGCGATCGGGGTCGGCGTAACGCTTGCCTCACTCCTGTTCATGGCACGCATGGCCGAGGCGGTCGAAGTCGATGCGGGCGTGACGCGGGATCCAGAACTCGACATCGAAGATATACATCAGCGCGATGCGCTCCCCGCCGGTGTCGAGGTGTTCCGGATCAACGGCCCCTTCTTCTTCGGCGTTGCCGGCGAGCTGCTCGATACGCTGCGCCGGGTTGGTGAGCCGCCGCAGGTCATCATTTTACGCATGCGCCTGGTGCCGCTGCTCGATTCAAGCGGAGTGCAGGCGTTGGAGAAATTCATCGAACAGGCCCGTATTGCAGGCACCCGCGTCATCCTTTCCGGTGTCAGACCCCAGCCGTTCGTCATGCTCAAGCGCGCACGCCTCGGTCGGGCTTCGGGCAAGCTGCTCTATGCGTCGAACTATACCAAGGCGCGCTCGCTCGCGCTCGGCTTGCTCGAGGAGCCGTAACCGCGTCGCGCTTAATCGCGGCGCACAGGCGCGACCGCGTCGAACTGTAAGGGTGCCCCATTGAATTGATGATGACGATCTGAACGCGACCTCAAGGGCCAGAACAACCCGAGGTGCTGTCGGAGCTTCGAGCTCGCTAGGCTGGGTGGGACCCGACAAGCGGACAACATCAGGGCCAGCGGCCATCCACCGATGACAGCTACGTTCCGGCCGATGGCGACGCTATAGAAGTTCGCCTCGGTTCACGCCAACGATTTCAATCTGCAACGCCACCTCGCAGATCGAAGCACCTACAAGGAACGCCGCTCAGCCGCCCTGGCTGAGTGGCAGAACCTTATGGCCTGCGAGGTTGTCGACAAGCTTTCTACCGATCGCGAGAAAGGATTCCTGTTCCTCCGCAGAGAGTGACGCCACGCTTGGGGCCATCAAGGCATTCAGCGATCCGATCAGTTCCTGTTGAAGTGCCTCGCCAGCTGCCGTGAGCCTGAGTTTCACGCTACGTCCGCCGCCGCTTAGGGATTCGCGCACGAGCAGACCGTCTCTGCTCAGCCGCGCGGTCTCGGAGGTGATCGTGCTCGGCAGGACATCGAATAGCTGCGCGAGGCGCAAGGGCCGATCGATCCCGCGATAAACTGCGTCCAGAATCCACAGCCGCCTCTCGGTCAAATCATGGCGTCGCGCCAGGTCTTCGACGGCGTGAACCATCGCCGATCTGAGGTTATGGGTTAGCTCCATGATCGCGAACGCCGGAGGATCGTATCGGATCCGCGCTATGCGCGTCGTCGTGGCATGCAAGGTCACGAGAATCCCCAGTTCCAGCCGTGCGTCAAACCTGTCAGCGGCAGTTTCAACGCACAAGGTTCTTCCTCCATTGACCACCTTGCCAACGCTGCGCAAGTAACCTATTTCATTTACTGAAAATGGGGGAGGGAATTCCAATGCGTAGACTTCTGAGTGTCGCACTCGGCTTTGTCATCGCAACACTCCCGCTTTGTGCATCTGCTGTCCAAGCTCAAACGATCAAGCCGGCCGTCGTTGTTGTGACCGGAAAACCGGATCTCATGATCGGGGCTTACCAACCGGAAGATGTCGGCTACACTGCGCAGGAGTACTTCGTATCAGGCGAAGCGGTATCGTATACCGCTGTCGATGGGGCGACGCCGCCGGACGGCAGGTGGAATGCCAGACAGGACGGCAAGGCAATGTACGCCACGCGCGTGGTGACGATGCTTCCTGCTGATCCTGGAAGGTTCAACGGCACCGTCGTTGTCGAATGGCTGAACGTGTCGGGAGGAGTCGATTCTCCCGCGGTCTGGCTGATGGCGCACCGTCAGATGACGCGCGCGGGCTATGCCTATATCGCTGTGTCCGCTCAGAAAGTGGGCGTCGAGGGCGGGGCAAGCATCATGGGTGCCGACTACTCGCTAAAAAAGATCAACGCGGGGCGATATGGCGCTCTCCATCATCCCGGCGACGCTTTCTCCTATGACATCTTTTCCCAAATTGGCCGGCTTGCGCGCCAGGATTCCGACACCGGAATCCTGCGCGGGCTTGCCGCAAAACGCATCATCGCGGCTGGAGAATCGCAGTCGGCAACATTCCTTGCGACATACATCAACGCCGTCGATCCCCTCGCCAAGGTTTACGACGGCTACCTAGTCCATTCGCGCCTCGGCACCGTCGCTCGCCTGAACGGCGACATGGAACTCGGCGCTCGCGAATCGCGGGTGACAGGCGTCAAGCTGCGACCCGACGTTCGCGTTCCGACGCTGACGTTTATAACCGAGGGCGATCTTGTCGGCTTTCCGGCCGTGATCGGCTACCAAGCGGCGCGCCAACCCGACAACAAACGCCTCAGGGTCTGGGAGTTGGCCGGTGCCTCGCATGCTGACAACTATACGATCGGCGTGGGTTTCGTGGATACTGGTTCCGCGCCCTTGAAAACCCTCGTCGCGGCTTATGCCCCGATGAGCAGCATTCTGGGAATGTCGGTCGAGAAACCGATCAACAACGGCCCGCAGCACCACTATGTCCTGCAGGCGGCGCTCCATGGCCTCGATCGCTGGATCCGCACGGGCGCTCCGCCGCCACGGTCCCCACAGATCACAATGGCAGGCCGGCGACTTGTTTTCGATGAGCACGGCTTGGCCAAGGGCGGTATCCGAACCCCGTGGGTAGAGGTGCCCACCGCCCGATTGTCGAGCGAGGGCAATTCCGGAAACCTCATGGCGGCGATCTTTGGTACGTCCGAACTATTCGATCGGGTAAAGCTCGCTCGGCTCTATCCCGGAGGGAAGGCCGAATATCTGACGCGGTTCGAGGCGTCGCTGGATCGCACGATCGACCAGGGTTTCATCCTGCCAGACGACCACACGGAAATTCTCGCACTTGCAGATGCAATATTTTCCGGGATTTAGATTTATTGGCGTAATGCTTGGTGAAAATATTTATTTAAATCGAATTTATCTAAATTATAACGGATAAATTATGTATTATCGAATTTGTTCGTAGTTACGTAAAGGCATAACGTACAATAGGGAGATATCGAATGATCTCGGTCCGCGTCCTAAACTCCACCCGTCGTGCTGTCCTGCTTGCCGGCTGCGCGCTCGCCGTCCTGGGAAGTGGCGGAAAGACGTTCGCCCAAGAGGCGGATAGCAATGTGTTCGGCGTCGTGGATATCGTCGTCACAGCGCAAAAGCGCGAGCAGAGCCTACAGGACGTGCCGGTTGCCGTGACCGCGATTTCCACGGAGTCGCTGCAGGCAAACCGCATCCTGAGCTTGATGGATCTCGGAGCGCAGGCTCCGAACCTCAACGTTCGCGCGACCGCGGGCGGTATCGGCGTGCCGACCTTCACAATGCGCGGCTCGGTGACTTACGGCTCCGTCTCGGGCCAGGACAAAACGATCGGCGTCTATCTGGACGGCGTCTACATGGGCAGCGCCTATGGCTCGGCGTTCGATCTTCCCGATCTCGAGCGGATCGAAGTGCTGCGCGGCCCGCAGGGCACTCTGTTCGGTCGCAACTCGACTGCCGGGGCGATCAGCATCGTCACGCGCGAGCCAAGCGGCGAGTTCGGCCTGCGCCAGCAGCTAACCTATGGCAATTTCCAGCAACTACGTTCGTCGACACGGGTCGAGCTGCCGCAGGTCGGCCCGCTCAGCGGTTCGATCAGCTACACTCACAATGAGCGTAACGGCGATGTCAGGAACGTGGCCCAGCGAGTGTCGTTCAATATCAGCGCCGCGGCTCCTGAGTCCTGGATCCACAAAATCAATCCGCGCACCGTGGCACGGTTCAACGACAAGAACAGCGAATCGGTGTTCGCCACTGTAAAGTTTGAACCGAGTGACTCGTTCAAGCTGATCTACAGGTTCGACTGGAACGAGCTGCGCTACACGCCCGAGGCAAGCCAGCTCGTCGCCTTCAGCCCGACAGTGCTCGACCTGATAAGCCCCGGCTTCGGTAGCACGATTGCCGGACTTCTGGCGCTTGCGCCCCCCGTTCCGGCAGGCCAGCATCGGCCGGATACTGCCAAGAACGTTCTGGCACTTCCGGGTCTGATCAAAAACTATGGTCACAACGTCACCGCCACGTTGGATATCTCCGACAGCGTCTCGATCAAGAACGTCTTCGGTTATCGCAAGAGCGGCTCGGTTGTAGCCGCCTCGTACGGCGGATACGACACGGTTGTACCCGCAGGTTTCGGTCCGCTTTCGGGAGCGGTCTTTGTCATGGGCTCATCGATCTCGGAATCGCACGTGAAGCAGTGGAGCAACGAGTTGCAGGTCAACTACGTCTCAGATCTGCTGACCCTCACGGTGGGTGGGATCTATTTCGATATCGAAACACTTAACGGAGCCCCGCGCGGGTTGCCGGGATCGGGCGGGTTCTTCACCAACTTCATTTTCGGTGGCGTCATCCCCGGCGGTCAGCGCAATGAGTCCTTCTTCCAAGGAACTTCCTATGCCGGATTCGCTCAGGCAGAAGTTCACGTGACCCCACAGCTCGACGTGGTCGGCGGCTATCGACTGACGAAAGACAAGAAGGACGGGATAAGCTATGTTTGGAAGAGCGCAACTGCACAGCAGCTGACCTTCAATTCCCGGTATCGCGATTCTCGCTCGTCCTACATGCTAGGCGCCAATTTCAAAGTGACGCCCGACGTCCTGCTCTATGCCAAGTATTCGACAGGCTTCGTGTCCGGCGGTTCGGTTTCCGGCTATGGCTATGATCCCGAAACGGTGAAGGCTTGGGAAGCGGGCGTGAAGGCCGAAATTTTCGATCGCCGTCTCCGTGCCAACCTCGCGCTGTTCAAGGCGGACTACAAGCACATCCAGGCCGTTGGCACCGGTC
Source organism: Novosphingobium sp. (assembly GCA_035281095.1). Taxonomy (GTDB): domain Bacteria; phylum Pseudomonadota; class Alphaproteobacteria; order Sphingomonadales; family Sphingomonadaceae; genus Novosphingobium. The sequence goes on from DATEEP010000128.1 coordinate 9,288, forward strand.
GCAATCTGAGGCCAATTCCCGACAACGATGTCGGCACGCTGATCGTCGATGAAGGGAACCTCGACACTAAGGGCTTCGAAGTCGAACTCACGGCCGCCCCAGTTCGCGGCCTGACGCTCAATGCTGCTGTGGGATACACAGATGCCAAGTTCTCGAAGATCAACCCGAATTTCCGGATCACCAACGAAACGACTGTTCGTCCTAAGTGGACGTCCAATCTTTCGGCCCAGTTCGATACTCAGCCGTTGTTCGGCGATGCCTTCCTGATGTTTCGGGCCGACGCCGCCTACCGTTCTCGGTCGCTCCAGCTCCAGGGCGTAATCAATCCTCCCGCGGGTGCGGTGGTCAAGTACTCCGACGCCATGTGGTTGCTGAACGGGCGGTTCGCCTTGCGTGACATCAACATTGGCGGGGCCAATGCTGAACTGGCGCTTTGGGGCCGGAACCTCACCAATGCCGACAATCCGGGTCAGCCCATCGATTTGCAGGTAGGCATCATCTCATCTAGCTATGTCGAAGCTCGAAGCTATGGTGTCGATCTGACTTTTGAGTTCTAAAGGGCGTTGTCAGACCAATGTGGCATCCGCAGCGAGCGGCGGGAGATGGCTCGCAAATCCTGGGCAAACCAGCCAGCCCGTTCTGGTACTTCGACTCGTCGCCCGAGGTAATTCGCCTGGTGGTGATGTTGTGGGTGCGGTTTCCCTTGTCACTGCGCAACATCAGGACCTGCTTCTCGAGCGCGGCATCGACATTTGCCATGA
>DATEEP010000129.1:0-34128 GCA_035281095.1 Novosphingobium sp.
GCGACCGCGACTTCCTGCTCGACAGCCAGAGCTATCGGGCGGTCGCTGTGCGCGATGACGGCATCCGCCAGTCCGGTCACACCGCCAGCGACGTGCTGACGATCACCGCCCCTGGCGATTTCGAGGTGGCCCGGCTGTACCGCGGTCTGCCGCCGTCGACGGAAGTTGCTGTCATCCTTCGGGACGTCCACGAAGGCGATGGCGACGCTCGCGTTGTGTGGATGGGGCGAGTGGCCGGCGTCAATCGGCCGTCGCTCGAAAGCACCGAAGTTCGCTGCCAATCGCTCGATGCCGCGCTCGGACAACCGGGGTTACGCCTGGCGTGGACGCGGGGCTGCCCGTACACGCTCTACGACCGCAACTGCCGGGTCAATCCAGAGGTGCATCGTGTCGCCGCCGTGCTGACCAGCGTCGCCGGCCACCTCGTCACAGCCGGCGAGTTCGGCCAATACCCGGACGGTTGGTTCGCCGGCGGCTTTCTGGCATGGGATCTCGGCGAAGCGGGGCTGGAACGGCGCGGCATTCGATCGCACCAAGGCGAACGCCTGACCTTGCTCGGCGCCGGTGACGGCCTGCGTAGCGGCCAGGCGGTCTGGGCCTATCCGGGGTGCGGTCGCTCGATGGCGATCTGCCACACCAAGTTCAACAACGCGCCCAACTACGGCGGCGCGCCCGGCCTGCCCGGCAAGTCGCCGTTCGACGGCACACCGATCTTCTGAAAACCGAGCTGCGCTACGCAGCTCACGCACAGAACTCAATTCCCTATGAATATCTGGGTCCAACTCGCGATCTGGGTCGTGAGCTATTTCGTTTCGGCAGCCGCACGGCCGAAACCGCCGCAGCCCAAGCCGGCTGCGTTCGGCGACTTCCAATTCCCCCAAAGCACCGAGGGCACGCCGCAGGCCGTGGTCTTCGGCGACGTCTGGACGAGCGACTGGATGGTGCTCGGTGTCGGCGAGTACCGCACCCAGCCGATCAAGCAAAAGGGTGGAAAGAAGTGACCGTGACCTTGGCTCACCTGCGTCGTGTTCCTGGCTTTGGAGCTCAGCCGGGCTTCTGCGCACAAGGCGCTCGCGAGTGGTTCGCCTACTACGGCTTGGACTGGAGCGCGTTTGTACGCGATGGCATCGAGGCCGACGTAATCGAAGCCACGGGCGATGCGCTGGGCTTGCACCTAGTCGCGTTCGCGCGCGCGGAGGCCGAGCGTGGGCAGCAGTAAGAAGCAGACCGTTGGCCACCGCTATCTGTTCGGCCTGCACATGGGGCTATCGCGCGGTCCGCTGGACGAGTTGGTGGAGATCCGGGTTGGCGATCGCGAGGCCTGGAAAGGCTCGATCACCAAGAGCGGCCGGATCTTCATCAACAAGCCCGACCTGTTCGGTGGCGACAAGGGCGAAGGCGGCATCAAGGGCTGGCTCGACGTGCTGATGGGCGACATCGCCCAAGCGGTGCTGCCGGCGCTGGGCGCGTTGCACGGCGTTCCCACGCCTGCCTTCCGCAACGTCACCACCCAATACTTCGACGGCCAGATCACCGCCAATAACCCATACCCGAAGCCGTGGAAGATGCGCACGCGTCGCGCCCTGGCCGGCTGGGATGGGGCGCCGTGGTACCCAGAGAAGGCCGTCATTTGGCTGGCCAACGGAACCATCCGGGCCATGAACCCGGCGCATATCCTGGTCGAATGCCTGACCAACCGCGACTGGGGACGGGGCTTGGATCGCGGCGTTCTGGACGAAGCCAGCTATCGCCAGGCAGCCGATAAGTTGCATGCCGAGGGGTTCGGCTTGTGCTTGCGCTGGAGCCGCCAGTCCTCGATCAGCGAGTTCATGCAAGTCGTCATCGACCACATCGGGGCGGCGCAATACACGGACCGCTCGACCGGACGGTCGACGCTGAAGTTGCTGCGGGATGACTATCAGGTCGATGACCTGCCGGCATTCGACTACGAATCCGGCCTGTTGGCGATAGAAGAAGACGAAGGATCGGCGCAGGACGGCGCAATCAATCAGCTCATCGTCGGTTGGTATGACCCGATTACCGACGAGGAGCGGCAGGTTCGAGTGCAGGACCTGGCCGGCATCCAGGCGACCGGCGGCGTCGCCTCCAGCACAACGGACTACAAAGGGCTGCCGACGGCCGATCTCGCTGCCCGGGTCGGCATGCGCGACCTGACGGTGGCGTGTTCCGGGCTGAAGCGCTTGAAGCTGCGCTTCGACCGCCGCGGTGGAGTGTTGGCACCGGGCAGCGTGTTCCGCATCCGCGATCCATTCCGCGGGATCGACAACCTGGTGCTGCGGGCTGGCACCTACGATGACGGCAAGCTGGCCGAGGGCGCGATCACCGTGTCTGCGGTGCAGGATGTATTCGGATTGCCTGCGACGACCTATGTGGAACCGCAGCCGCCGGTCTGGACACCGCCCGATTGCAATCCCCAGCCGTCGCCAAACCGCCGCTTGATGGAGGCAAGCTACCGAGATCTGGCCGCCACGCTTAACGCCGCGGCACTGGCGGCGGTCCCGGTCGATGCCGGCGCGGTCTTGGCCGTCGCCGAACAGGCCACCGGCTTGGCACTGAACTACGTGTTGACCACTCGCGTCGGTAACGGCGAATTCACAGAGGCAGGGGTCGGCGATTGGTGTCCGACCGCGGTGCTCGCCGACTCGACGGACCCGACCTCGACAACGGTGCAGTTGGCATCGGGTCGCGGCCTGGATCAGGTCACGGCCGGTACCGCCGCGCTGGTCGAGGATGAGGTTGTCCGTGTCGTCGCCATCGATCCCCAGGCGCAGTCCGCCAAGTTGGCACGGGGTTGCGCCGACACGGTGCCTGTCCCGCATGCGGCCGGGGCGCGCATCTGGTTCTACGACGACTTCGCAGCGAACGATCCGACCGACTACAGCGTCGGCGAGACCGTGCAGGCGAGACTTCTGACGCGCACGTCCAGCGCACAGCTCGATCCCGCGCTGGCGCCGGTGGATACGGTCAAACTTGCTCAACGACAAGCACGGCCGTACCCGCCCGGTGATCTGAAGCTAAATGGGCAGCGCTATCCCGCAGTGATCGATGGCGACCTGGTCGTGTCGTGGGCGCACCGAGATCGGCGCCTGCAGGCGGATCAACTGATCGACCACGGCCAAGGTTCGATCGGACCCGAGGCCGGAACGGCCTATGTCCTGCGGCTATTAGAAGCGATTTCGGGTCATGCCCTCGATAGCCCGGCAGATCTAAACGGCGCGACCTACACATCGCCATTGCGTGGCGTGTATCGCGTGCGTGGAGAAATCAGCGCGACGCGGGATGGCCTGACCAGTTGGCAAAAGGCGAGCCACACCTTCGACTTCAAGAACGGACTTCTACGCACAGAGATCGGCGATGAGCTGGTCACCGAGGCGGGCGATTACCTGCTCATCGAGTAAATCATGGCAAATCTGAAATTATCTCAACTGCCGGCAGCCAGCGTGCTGACCGGCACCGAGCTCGTGCCCGTCGTGCAAGGCGGACAAACACGAAGCACCACCACCGCCGCGGTTGCCGAACTCCGTAAGGGATCGTGGCAGGCGCCCATGCTCAATGCGCCGTGGGTGAACTACGGCGACGTCTTTGCCACGGCAGGCTACCGGCGCGACGGAGGCCGGGTACAACTCCGAGGACTCGTGAAAGCCGGGGCAGGCGGAACCGCAATTTTCGTGCTTCCTGCGGGGTTCCGGCCGCCAGCACAACAAATCTTCACGGCCGTCAGTGATTCGAGCGCTCCGGCGCGCATCGATGTCAAAGCCAATGGGGAAATTCTCGTTTCGCAGCCGAGCGCCGGAGTGCTCGGTTGGCTATCCCTTGACGGCGTTACATATTTTGTCGAATAGCAGGCGCGGGACCGCGCGAAAGCGCGCTTCGGGTAAGCGCGCCGCAGTCAACTTGCGCCATAAAACTGATTGGCTTTGGTAGCGTCCATCCCACTTGCCACGGGCACTTCATTCCGGAACGCCCGAGCTGTGCTGGCCCCGGGATAGAAGAAGCGAGTCGGTGTAGTATTGTTGGAGCATTCCGCAAGATCAAACGATGCTACTTACAAGGAGGTTTCAATGAAAGCTACAACTTCATTCCTGGCAGTGTTGGCGCTTCTTCCCGGCGTTGCAATCGCTCAATCCCGCCACGAACAAGACCCCATGGTCAGTATCTATGCCTCGGACTACGGCGTTACCGAAGCCGAAGCATCGCGCCGACTGGGCTACACCGATGATGCCGTCAACTTAAAGCAGGCCGCTGAAGCAAAGTTCCCCGACACCTTCGGCGGGCTTTACATTCAGCACAAACCAAGCTACCAAATCATCGTGAAGTTCAGTCGGGACGCCGAGGCGAGCTTGCGGAGCTTGACTGTTGATCCTACCTTTGCGGCGGTCAAATCAGAACATTCGATTCGAGATCTTGAGCAGAAGGCAAGCCAAGTCGAGTCTGTACTGAAGGGCAAGGGTATTGAATGTCGGGCAACAGTTAATTCCAAAGATTCAGTCGTAGTCGTATGGCTCGACAAATCGCAGCTGGATATTGCCCGGACAAAGCTGATAGACGAAGGGATCGAATTGTCGGCGATTAAGATCGTCCCGTACGGCGAGATAGAACTAACCAAAGGTAGCTAACTCAGCGTGCTGGTTAAGTGTATTCCCGATGCGGGCGGCGGCTGGCCGCCCGCATCAAGGCCGCAAAGGCGCGGAATTTCAGTTCGTGCGCAGCATGATGGATAGTCCAGCTTCAGCGAATTTCTCTGCAGGCATGTAGAACATATCATTCACGATGGAACTTCCATCCTCGCCACGGCCATGAACCATGCCGTACGCGTTATATCCAACGCCTTCATGCCAGGCGTACACCGGGCCGCCGCTGTCTCCATGATCGGTCATCATGTTTCCAGCTTCGTTGCGTACCTGGATGTACGTGCCGGGCTCCCCTCTATAGTCGCGGGTAAAGTCAACTGCAATGATTTCGCCACACGTCAGGTAGGTTTTTAGGCCGTACTTGCAGACAAGTTGGCCGACACCCATCAGGGATGTCGGGCGCACCGCTCGAATATCATAAGTCGCAGAGCCTGCTTCGATGGATGGATGGAGGTAGTAGACCGAGGAGGAATGCCGATGCCACTGGATATCGAATGAGCCCTTGTCCTTCTCGTTTATCCACGGGATGACCCTCCCAGTGCTATTCCAAATTCTCATTTCGTTGTCGCAGTGCCCCGCCGTCGTGACCACGGGCGTTCCATCCGCCAACTTTGCATGGAACCCCGATGTACAGAACATTCCCGTCGCCGACCACAAGCGGTCGCCCCCGCGGTACGCGGCGTACGGCGCAAAAGTCGGTGTAACGAAGCCTTGAGTTGTTCGCCACTCATAGATTGACCCGGCATCCTTTGCATAGCTGGCACCGATCTTCGGCACGTCCTCCGGCGCGACCTCGACTAAAATCTTCGACTTCCGAACGTCAATGCTGGCCATGTACCGGAGCTTCCGGCTGGAAAGATCCTTTGAAACAGCATCAAGTGCCGAGCGGAGTTCCTTTTCGGAGTGTGACGCGGTTTCTATCTGAAAGAGCTCGCCAGCGACGATCTGTCGAATCGGCTTCGGTGGCATCTGAGTGAACTTGGTGACCACTCTGAATCTCGGTTTATGCTCAATATGCATACCCGCGAAGCTGTGGGGCGCGATAACTCGAAGCTTGGCCTGGACTTCGATGGCCTTGTCCGTTTCGACCATGCGCCGGAGAGCTTCTTTGCGATCGATATTATAGTAGCTCGCATACTTCGATACATAGCCTAGATGGTCTTGCGGCGGTCGCGACTGGGCCGGCGAAGCTGTAAGTGCGATGGATGCTACTACCGCATACGTCGATTGCTTCATGTTTGCTCTCCTTGTTGGACGATCTGTCCGTTGTTAACCGAACTTTTTCAATAGTCGCATTGGCGTTGCGCGGGGGTTGAGACTCGACTGCACCAGCGAGGCGTCGCGTTGATGTGGCAGTTGCGATTGCCAATCTGCCTTTTGGCGCCAACTGCCGTCAGGTTTGCGCTTCTGTAGGCCGCAGGGACCGATCGAGAATTACAGTTCGGTCTGCGCTAGCGACCGTTTCAGGTCGGTGGGCAACGATGACCCTTGTTATGGCCAGTGACCGAACCGCCTCGTTAACAAGACGTTCGCGGTCGACATCCAGGTGACTAGTCGCTTCGTCAAGGAACAGGATGCGGGGCTGCCGAAACAGAGCGCGCGCCAGTACGATTCTCTGCTTTTGTCCGCCCGATAGCGTGCTACCCATATCGCCGATAACCGTCTGGTACCGCATCGGCATCGCAATGATTTCGTCATGAATACCGGCCAAGATCGCCGCGCCAGCGACTCGCGTCGGATCATTGCTCTCGTCGAAGAAGCTGATGTTCTCGGCGATCGTTCCGGCGAATAGCTGATCATCCTGAAGGACCGCGCCAAAGTGCGCGCGTGCCTGCCGGGGGGCGATCTTCGATAGATTTTGGCCGCCGATAGAGATCGAACCGCTGGTCGGAGTCAGAAGTCCTAAAAGCAACTTCATCAGGGTCGTCTTACCGCACCCTGAAGGGCCGGTGATGGCGACGGATTCGCCGGCTTCGATCCGAAAGCTGCAGTCGTGAATAACCCAGGGCTCGTCATCGGCGTACCGGAAGGACAGGTGCTCGACCACTATGTGGGAAGCATCCAGGTCGATGTCGTCCTGTGAGCTGACCGGCGCCTGCTCGGGTGGGGTGAGTGCGATGTCGGCCAATCTCTCGCCGAACAGGCGCAGCATGCGGAACTCGACACCCTTGTCGATCAAGGCCGCGACACGCTGGGCGAATAGCTCCCGGTACGCGAGATAGGCGACGAGCATGCCGACCGAGAAGGCGCCATCCAGGGCCATGGACGCCGCGATTAGGACGACAACGATACGTTCGCCCCCGAACACCAACTGATTGACGCTCGTAAAGGCGATACCTGCGCGAGCCAACCAGATGTCGTGGTTCGCTGTCGCTACCATCAGATTCTCGTATGCGGCGCCGCGCATGGTCTCCCGGTTAGCCACCTTGAGACTCAGTATGCCCCGCAGGGACTCCAGTAGATGGCTTTGCTGCTTCGCGGCAGCGATCAACTGGTGCTCAGTCCGCTCCCTGCTGTAGCGGTAAGCGACTACGCGAGCACCAAGGTATAGGCCGACCGCGACCAGGCTCACCGACATAAGCTTGACGCTGTAGACCGCCATCATCGCAAGCGTCACCGCGGCCATTAGGCCGTCGACCAGCGCCTCGACGGTGCTGACGGTAAGGGTCTTCTGGATCGACTGTGCTGCCCCCATGCGCGAAGTTACATCGCCCACGTGTCGCTTCTCGAAGAACTCCAAGGGGAGCTTCAGCAGATGGGCATGAAGATTCCCGACCCACTGGAGGCCCAAGCGAGTGGACAGCAGCACGACCGTAGCCCCGCGAAGCCAGACAACGGCACTTTGGACGACTAGGGCCAACGTGAAGCCAATCGCAAGCACGACGAGCAAGTTCCGATCTGCCGAGACAAGAACCTGATCGACGACCCATTGAACATAGAACGGTGCGATCGCGACGAACAGCTGAAGTATCAGGGACAGCAGAAACACCAGCCCGAGTGAGCGGGTTAGGCCGGTGATAGGGCCCGTTAGCTGCCGTAGCGTCACCGCTGGCTTGGGAGGGGTGCGGGTGAAGTCACTAGCCGGCGCCAACTCCAGGGCCACGCCAGTGAAGTGCTGCGATAGAGCGGACAGTGGCATCCGCCGCTTGCCCACTGCGGGATCAAGTACGACCGCATGACGGGACGAGAGCTCAGCGAGCACCACGAAATGGTTCAGATCCCAATGCAGTACGCAGGGCAGCGCGAGGCGGGAGAGCTGGGAAAGATCCAACCTCAGCGCTCGACCTCTAAGGTTCAGATCGCCGGCTATTTCGATTAGGCGCTGGAGCGTCGTTCCTTTGGCTGACACAGGGAATCGCTGGCGCAGCTCACGCAGTCCAAGGCCAGAGCCATGAGCGTCGGCAACCATCGCAAGGCAGGCCAAGCCACATTCGGTAGCCTGCGACTGCAGAACAACTCGTGGCAGGATCATAGCTTGGCAGAGAATTGCGGGCAGCGACCGCCCCTATTGTCACGTGTGCCCTTTGACAGGCCCATGGCGGTATCCCCTAGGGGCTGATTGCCTTCGGGGGTTTCGCGCACCAGCCGATAGCGACCGTCGGGAAGCATGAGAGTTGCCTCTTTCGCCCCCGCCGAAATGAGCACCTGATCCATCGGGATGGACCGCGACTCCTCCGCTGCGACGAAGGCGCGGAGCAGGGTCGGCTGCTCACTGGGCTCAATCTGCAGCCGGCAGGGGGACCGGTAGCCGTTCATGGCGAGCCAGGTCGGTCGACCGTCGGACAACTCCTGCCGTGGGTGGAAAACCACCATGTCGAAGCCCGGAACCGTCAGGGGGCCGGTCGTCGACTGGAAGACGGAGGGGGAGGACAGCGTCGTACTGGCTGAGCGATAGAAGGGACTGTCGAGTTCAGGGCGGCTACGCGGGGTGCCCAGCACCTGATTCACCGTGAGCGGGTCGATCCCATGCTCCATTTTGAGTACCCGGGCCATCCACTCGCGGCCATCAGGTTCAGTCGATTCAGAGATGTGGCCCGCACCCGCGAAGATGAATATGCGGGCCTTAGGGTCTGCCTTGAGGACGGCTGCGATGTTCTCGGCTTGGGCCCGTTCGCGGACCCGGCGTTGGTCCTCGGTGGTGCCTGCGCTGGACTCCTGATCCGGGCGCTGTTCGTACTCAATCAGCGAGTAGCCCAGGACGGCGGCTTGCCGAGCCATGTCGGCATACAGCGGGTCGGTTGTGTAGACCCCAGTACGAAGGTCCGGTGCTCCGTCCGCCATGCTCTCTTGAAGAGTGCTGCTAAAGGTCTCGGCGCCAAAATGGGTGAAGCCTGCCTTGCGCAGCTCTCGGAGTAGCAACAGGCCGAACGCGCGGTGAAGCTGGTGATAGTGGTCCTCGTTGAGCATCACCACTTGCTTTCCGGTCGTCGCTCGGACGATCTCGGGCAGTGCCGGGTGCATCGCCCATTTGCCCGGGTCGATTGGCGATTGCTCCTCGTCGTTTGACTTAGCCCCCCGATCGTTCATCCGTGCGGTGCCGAGCACATCGCCGGATATGGCGTAGAACTGCGCAGAGGTAGTCGCCGGAAACGACCCGGTCTCAACGCCGGCGCGAAGCATTTCCAGCGCCGGCAGCGGCCGATCTTCCTTAAGAATCAGGTTAAGAGCCGTAGAGAGCGACGGCGCGGGGGCGTCCGTGGCACCTGCAACCGTAACCGCCATGAATGAGAAGCCGATACCGGCCGCTTTGGTGAGTCGTGCGAACTTCATGTGCGCTCCATGGACCATCCGTTACGTCCGATGCCAATATAGCTACTATGCGGCGATTTTATGAGTCGGCGATTCTTGCAGCCTTTCGAGTAGGACGTCGGCAAAGGCATCCGTAATTTCCCCGTTGACGAGATCATCGAGCCAAGCCCAGACCCCGTCCTGGTTGCACTCAAGGAACCAGTTGTTGCCGGCCTTGTCGACGATGAAGTCCAGGCTTCCCGTGGTGAGACCCATAGCTGTCATGAATTCGGCTATCTGACCCTCCAACTCCTGATCGATCTCGCAGCGAGAGAACGTGTTCAGACCCGTGGCCTTGCGCCAATCGACCTGTGTGGACTGATAACTCTGCGAGTCGATGCGGAAGGGCATGATTCGCGAGCCCGCCACAACCACTCGCAATTCGTGGGATTTGGCGATCTCCTGTTGAGCGAAGTGCGGGCAGATCTCAAAGTCACCAGGATCGGCTGCTACGATATCCCTCTCCGGCACCCGCATCGTCATGACGACATAGGGCACCTCTTCGCCCTCGCCCTTGGTCGAAACCTTCGCGCCTGAAAGCGACTTCATAATCATGCTTTCGCACTCACCGACGAAGCTCAAGAACGCCTTCCTATCGTTTGAGACCAGAGTTCTCGGCACTCGGAGCCCGACAGAGGCGGCGACCGTTTGCTGATACGGCTTGATCATGCACTGTCGGGAGGAAAGGGTGTTCACGGCGCCGTCGCCGCAGAACGCGGTCAGCAGTGCGTAATAGGCCCTCCACTCTTGGGCGGCGTAGCCGACTTCTGGCTCGGCGCCACGAATGTAGTACGGCGTTCCCGGCAAGATCTTCGTCTTGTCCCAAACTGTCGAGTCGTTGGCCAAGCGCTTACCATCGACGGTGATGACTCGTCGTGCGCGATCATCCAGTTCCAGTGAAAACGTCGTGCCGGCGTGATAATCGACCACTACGACATCCTTGCAGCCACGCTCATGCAGTCGACGCGTAACGCGGTCGACGTGCGGATCAGTTCTGGTGCCCAGCACCAGTATTACCTTGTCGTTCAAGGCTAGATTCCTCATGCGATATGGGGGAAGCGGGAGAAGGTACGCGTCCCTTCTCCCACCCGATGCTCACTTAGGCCGAGTCGCAGCCATCGTCCTTGGAGCCGGACTGGGTGACGGTGGTCGTGGTTTCCTTGCCGCCCGGGCAGGCGTAGGCGCCGCCAACCGAGGCGATTTCCTCGTCCCGCAGATCGCGGAACTGGTTGAAGTCCTGCTCGTACTGCTTCAGTGCAAACGGAGTCATAGCTACCTCTACTTCGTGATGCGCAGAACCCCTGCGCAGGGACTGGCGACTATCGCCGGTATGAATGGGGGGTGTTCTGGCCGGCGAGCGAGTAGAGCGGCTCGAACAACCACTGGAAGAGGGGGCGTGTTTCGCCAAGTAGATCGGCATCAACGACCATGCCGGGACGCAGCGGTTCCAAGCGGCCATAGGCCGCTACGGCCTGTTGATCGAGCTCGACGATGACGCGGTAGAGCGGCTGTCGATCGGGATCGGGCAAGTCCAGGGCTTCGGTCTCCGCTGGACTGAGCGCGTTACGGCCGATATGGGTGACATGGCCAACGTGATGTCCGAACTTTTGGTACGGGAAGGCCTCGTACCTGAGGAGAACGCTTCCGCCAGGTCGCAGAGTTGGGATGGCGCGACTAGGAACCAGAAGTTCCGCACGCAAATCACTCCCCTTGGGCAGCAGGGTGAACAGGGGCTGCCCGGCCTGGACGGACTGGCCTGGCTGGATGACTTGGGTAGAAACGACGCCAGACGTGGGCGCGGCGACATTCAGCGCGCCGTTGCCGTCGATGTCGATCTCTTCTTGGCTGAGTTTGGCCAGGTCGCCGCGATGGGCTGCCGCCGTGCTCGCCCGTTGGACCGGGATCTGCGCGAGTGCTTGCTCGATCTGAGCGGCGGTCCGCCGTAGGGTTGCGGCTTGCCGCTCAACCTCCTGCGAAGCGGACACCCGGTCCAAAGCGGCGGCCTCTTGTTGCTTGATCTGGATGTCGCTGACGTACTTCGCCGACTGAAGCCGGCGCATGCGTTCCAGCACCTCATTGGCCAACTCGGCTTGTGACTGGCGCGTCTGCCGCTCCTTCTGAAGCTGAGCCAGTTCGTGGTGAATCGAGCGCAGTTGGGTCCGGAGGCTTGCCTCGTCGACTTCCAATCGATCTTGCTGTGCCGCCCGATCACCTTCGAGACTGGCTCGGCGCTCCCGGACGATCTGCCGCAGGGCGCCCGCCGTGTCCCCATGGCCCACCGTCAATCGCGGTACGCGAATGAGGCCCAGGACTTGCTGCTCCCGGACTGGGTCTCCTTCGGTCACTGCGACCGTCTCCATAACCCCAGAAGCCGGAGCGACGACGCTGGCCAGTCCATGGGCGGGGACCAAGCGACCCTGAACCCGCGAGCGCTGGGTGTAGGTCCCAAAGATTAGAAAGGGAACTAGCGCGCAGCCGATGCCACTGGCGAAGATGGTTAACATCCAAGTTCGCCGTGGTTGCGTAAGGCTAATGCTTCCAAGCCAGACGTTGCTCTGAGCCTCAATGACCTGCTTGCGAAAGAGGTCAGACATGGTCCTTCCCTTTGCGGCACGCCCTATCGCGGGGACCTTGGCGCGGGGGCTGGCAAAGAAGCTCCTCGCGCACAACGTGGACCGATTTAGGTGCCGTAATGCCGACTCGTACCTCACCCGCGAATCGAGGCGGCAACAGGCGCAGCTCGATCTGATCGCCGATCATCAGCGCCTGACCCGGGCAACGAGTCAGGACGAGCATTGAAGTTCTGCTTTTGACGTTCATGGACGGGCGTGCACCAAACCGTACACATCGCACGCTTCGCGCAGTTGACGACTGCTGCCGCTCTCGGTTTCCACACAGTACTCAAGTAGATCTTGCGGCAGCATGTACGTGACGACTGATTCCAGTGCGCCATCGAGGGCTGGTGCTCGGACTTCCGTGGGTATTCCGGTATCGAGATGCCGCTGACGGGCGCGGGCACACGCGGCGGCGATGCACGTCGTCCTGGAGGAAAACGGGATGTGCTCATCCTCGCCGTTGACGGAAACGCGCCAGTTCAGGGAGCCGCGGCAGAGCGCATCAAAATGCACAACTCTTGTGCTTACCATCCCTCGTACTCCTTGAGGACGCCAATTCGACGTGCAAATCCTTCGCCAACCCATTGAGGGTGATATGTGCGCTCCATCATCTGATCCGGATGCATGAAGAGGCCACGAGCTTCACGCTCGGCCGTGTTGCATAGCGCAGGGAATACCGCCCAAAAGGTCGGGTCCACGATTTCGTGACTTGGCAGGGTCAGCCAGGCGTGCAAGCTGACGCGGGCCCCCGGGGCAATGCCGGTACGCAGCATCTGCTCCAAGCCTTCAATGGGTGTGTGGCAGAGTCGCCGTCCATCCTGGCAGACGTAGCCCAAGGTGAAGGCGATACGGACGCGCAGCTGGGCCTCCAGCATTCCGCGCACCATTGCCGTCACGCCGTACCGCTCGGCTGCGATGACGTCTTCGCGCAGTCGTCCTAAGCCGTAATCCCTTAGCCGCCGAGTGGATTCGATTGCTTCGGGCGAAGCGAACCGCATCGGGAGTGGCTCAAACCGAGGCGGATTAAGTCCCCAGAGGACGGAACGCGCACGCGCCGCCTCGAACTTGGCTTCATAGACTCCAGTAGCGCTCTTCGGCGAACGCTTGGCCTTCTTGAACAGCCGGCCTAGCCAGTTCGGCAAATGGAGGGGCATATACGTTGGTGACTGGAATTGAGACACAAAGCCCTCCTGACCGCCCCTGTCGGGACGGTACGGCTGAGGTCGGGTTGGAAGGGGGCGGGCTTAAACGGGTCCGGAAATTGGAGTCCGCGTCAACATTCGACTCTGCTTCGGTCAGACCGAGATTCTGCAGGCAGGGTGTAGGTGGCGAACGTTCTCGATCTCGCGCCGGATGGCCCTTCGCGAAGCGATTTGGCTAGCCGCTTGAGCTGCAGATACCAGCATATGGATACTGAAGATTGCGATCAGCTCGGGAAGCGCGTAGGCAGACCCTATAGCGAAGAGCACTGACGACATCACCGCCGCAACTACCCAGGCCCAGAGCGCTCCTCTGGCCAAGTGATCAACTCGGCACCTGAGCCATCGTACCTCAATGACTTCGGCCGTTCCCCAACGATCATGGAGAAACTGCCTCAGCTCCGACACATACCTTCGCTGAGCTACGGCAAGCCAGACGTGAAGGACAACCACCGCTAACCAAAGAATCGCAGCGAGCGCAGCCAAGGACGGCAGTGATAGAGTCACGGCGAGATGGAGCAGGCTGAGCAATAGCGCGATGCTGAGTGTGGAGGCCAGGGCAAGACGTTCGTGAGTCCTATCGTCACTCGACCAGGCCGCGACTTCGTTTTGAATGGGAATCGTGTTCATTCGGTACTCCGATCACCTGTTGCGCGCCGGCAAGCTACAGCCGCTGTAATGAACGCGGCATTCGGCGCCACTGCTCCCTCTCTTGCAGCCAGCGAGACTGTCTTGCTGAGCTGACGTCTCGTCTGGCGCTCTCGCCGTTGTAGAGGTGACGTCGCTGCTTGCTAGGGCAATGCATTGATCCCTGTAAGTCATGTACACGGCACACTTCGTTCCGCCACGCGCTTTACAGTCCGCCACTGCCGACTTCTCGGCTCTCTTCTTGCTTGACTCATTTGCACTTGATCCGAAGCTGCCCGCGCCATCATCTGCGAGGGCACCCCACCGACTACTCCACTGCCGTGCAGGCGTGTTCGACGGAATCGGGCCGCAACTGGCCATGGACTGGGCCGACCCCATCGGCGCGGTAGCGTTGTAGGGCATCTCGCCCGGCGGACACCCGCTCTCCGCGCGAACAGCGGTGGCGAGGAAGAGCATCAAGCACGCTGGGACCAACTGGACTGCTCGCATGGCTATTAACCCCTGTCCTTCTTCTTGATCTCGTTCGAATGTTGCGGAGTGGTGTCGCTCATGGCTACCCGAACTGGCGGGCGCTGGACCTCGTCTCGGGTTTGCTGCGGAGCCGGCGGAAGCGGGCTACTCGCTGTGTTCGCGGTCGCCCCAGAGGCCCCGTACTTCCCGAATGCCGAGTTGGACATGACGCTACCGATCTGGCCCTGGAAAAAGACGGCAGCCATCGGCGGGACCGCGATGATGACCACGGTCAAGATCATTCCCACGCTTCCTTGCTGCATGGCCTGGTTACTGATGCCCTCGGTGCTGAGTCCGGGGATATTTGCGAGCTTACTGAGCCACATGAAGGTGGCGATGCGAACGGTAAGATCGAGAAGCAAATTCGCTACGAGACTGAGCATGGCGAGGGAAAAGAGGGTTCCTAAGCCGTACTTCAGCCAAGTGGTGAACATTCCTTTCGTTGCAGGGAACGCCAAGGCGAAGATGAAGAGGGGCCCCAATCCAATCCAGAGGTTGATCGCGAACGTCCATAGCAGCAGCATACAGCCGGCTGCGATGGCGGGTCCCGCAGAGCCGATCGTTGCCCAGGTTTTCGCAGATCGCTTCTCTTCAATGAGCTCAGGATCAGGCTCAAGAAGCTGAACACCGTCAATAGCCGTCATGGCGACCTGGACGATGGCGAGGGACCTGTCGATGCTGCTCGCTGTAGATTCGTTTTCCTTGCCGGTGACCAGATAGTGGACGGCCTTGTCCATGTCCTTCGTGAGGAAGGAGTTGAGCGGGATGCTGTTGACCGCCATCGTGGTGGCGATGCCGAAGATCAAGGCGATCCGTGTTCCCTGAAGGACCAGCCCCATCATCGACTCTCGGGCTCCGCTGAGGATGCGGTAGCCTTGGAAGAGTAGCCAGAGCGTCACGAGGCTGAGCCCGACGCCGCCGACGAACGCCATCGATCGCCCCATGAGGGCGAGGCCAAAGTCCTCGACACGAGACGTAATCCAACCACTGACGAGGCGGAACAGGGCGTAGTCAGCAAGGCCGCTTTGCGAGGACGGCGAGAGCCAACTGAGTATGTCGGCGGGAAGTTTCAGGGAGTCCATTTCGATTTATCCGTGGATTTCAATTGCCGAGTGCGGACTTCACAACATCGGTGGGAACAATGCCGTCGAGAGCGCCCTTTTTGCCGCGCATGGCGCGCTTCGCCAAGCGGGTGTGATCCCACTTGAGGGCTGCGATGTAGTCGTCGTACGCCTTCATGCGCGCCTGCCAGTAGTCAAGCTCAAGCTGGTTCCTGGCGACAAAGCGGCTGGCCTCGTTCTCGTTTGCGGCTAGAGCGCCCTGGCTGCTGCTGACGCTGTCGCGCTGGTTCTCGATCTGCCCGAACTCGCGGCTACGTTGCATCAGCGTTCGTAGCATCGTTACTGAGTCGTTGTACTTGGCGTTCTCGGCGTAGACCATGCGCTGACAGATTGCTTGTTGCTCGCCAACGACGTTTCCATCCATCTGGGGAATTGCCTGTCGGAACACCTTGGTCAGCTGATCCTTGATGCCTCGGCCAGGGCCGGGACACATGTCTTCCATGCCGTAATCGGCAGCCCGCGGCGGGAAGTTGTCCTCCATCTGAATCTGACCGAAGTTCAGGCGCTGCAGCTTGATCACCTGCTGCTGGTAGTGGCTGGCCGTTTCCTGCCAACGCTTGGCGTTCTTGCCGAACTCGACCGCGTCTTTACTGATCTGCTCCATCTTGGCCATCAGACCGAAGGGGTCCTTCACGACCATCTGGGCACATGCCGGACCAAAACCTAGGCTGCTTGCGGCGATGAGGAAGGTCGCGGCAGCCCTGACTGAGCGTCGCCGCGCCGTGCTTTGAGACTTCATGAGGACTCCATGTCATTTCGGGGTGGGGCCGAGCCGATGCTGTACGCATCGGACATCACTCATCAGCTGTTTCGCCAAAGGCACTACGTGATCAGTACGCGCGCAACGTTCGTCGGTTCGGTCCGGTAGTGAAAGAAGCGATGCCGGCCTTGGTCGATGGCTATAAGCACAAGGCGCGCGCCCTTTTGTCGTTTGAACTTCCACTGCACAACGCGAAAGGGAAATGCCCGGCTATCGAGTTGCAAGACAGCACCTTCTAGCCTGAGGCGCTCAATGATCTCTACTAAGGGCTCGGTGGTAATCTCTAAGCGGGACAGTGGGACATTGTCGCCATTGCAATAGAAGTGCATGATTGCTTCGATGATCTCCGCGTCCTCGCTCGAAACTTTGGCGACGGGGAACGGAACTACGTTGTGTCCATCCATGGTTGCTCTTGACTCCTGCTAGTCATCCAACAAGTAAGTCAGGCCGCTGTTGATGAGATAGGACGTGAGTCCCGCGCTCTCGGGCAGCTCCAACTTCCTCAACGCTTGAACCTTGTGTGTGGATACAGTCTTGCTGGTAATGCCCAGTGCATCCGCGACACTGGCTACCGATTCGCCCTTACAGAGCATGATGATCACGCTCTCCTCGCGTGGCGTAAGGCGTCGCCATGGATGCTTCGGGTTCGTCCGGACATCGACCTGTGGGTCCATGTACTTGTGGCGCTGCTTCGCGGACGTGATTGCCTGAAGCAGTACCGACTTGCAACTCCGCTTGTCTACGTAGCTGTATGCGCCGGCGTCCAAGACGGCCTCCGCGAGCAGGGCACTATCCGATCCCGAATACGCGGCCACGCGGATATCGGACGCGCTATCCAGAACCGCTCTCAGCAGGGGCAGTCTCTTCAGCCTGCCCGGCATTACAAGGTCGAGAATCACGACGACGGGGTCGCCGGTAACGCTATTTAGCACCTCAAGAAGCGACTCACTATCGTTGGCCGATGCTATGGCTTCGTCTGGTACGCCCATCTGGTTCTTCAGCAACTTTGTGACCATCAACACCGAGGACGGATGATCATCTGCAACGACATACTTCATGCACTTATCCTTAAGCTCGTTCTGCTTGGTGGCCTCCGGCCCCAATCGCCATGTGCGTAGTCTTGCCTCATCGATGGGGTCTTGTCATTACTGCCAAAATCTGAGATCACCTTCACCTCGTGCCCTGATGTACGTCAAAGCACATCTACGAAACTCAAGACGATGACCAGCGCCTTTGCTCTGCTTTGCAGTTGAAACTGCACGCATAGCGCGACGCATCCGTCTCACGCAGAGAGACCGGCGAGCGGGCAGTAGGATTTTTCTGACAAGGACGTGAGGCTCCGACCTACGTGTTGATCAGGGTTATGGCGTGGGGGCGGCATGTGTAGGCGGTCATACGATGTATTCGGATGGTCCGCCGGTGGCTTTCTATCGGGGGATTGTTCTTGCGAGAACTCCATAAGCTATTGATTTAATGAGGCTAACTCTCGTGGCGACCGTGCGTATTAACCGAGGGTGTCTGAAGCCTCGCATGGTGGTCTGCTCTCGGATTCGTGCCGAACGCGTCTGCACGAATGAACGTCTGGCCGCATAGCACCGACTGCGATATTCCTGCTGCACAATTGATCCAACTTCCTGGTCCGCCGGAGAGATGCTGTGGCTAAACGTGCCGTCCCCTTCTTCCTCCCTGTCCGGCGCGAGGTACTCACGGCCTTGATCGGAGGGCGTGAGCTGCCGACGGCTAGGGCAGAACTGGCTGTGATCATGGCGATCACTCTTCTGCGGCGTACACCTGACTTGACCGTGCAGCAGGTAGAGCGCGCCCTCTTTGACGTGCAGGAGTTGCTCGCGAAGGACCCGGTCGCTGGTGCTGACCAGGTCCAGGCGGCTTGGTCAGCCCTGGGCCCGGTCTCCATGGATGATCTCGAAGAACTGCTCGCCAGCCGCAACTTGGTGTTCACGCCCAGCAGCCGAATGCCGTATGCCGACGAGCCGATCGAGCGGTACGAGAGCACGTTCCAGCAAGACATGCAGGTCCCCATGCAGTCGGTGGAAGTCCCGGTTCTGCCGACTTCAGATGACGAATCCGACGAAGAAGACTATTATGAGGAGTCGCGGCCGCCGCGGCCGGTGGTGGCCCTTACCGGCTCGCACCAGCAGATGCTCGCAGTCCGCACGATTGTCGCGATGCTCGACGAGCATATTGACGCTGATGCCTACGCAGGAACCGGCAAAACCCACCTGGTCATGGCACTGGCTGCCAGCGCCCCTGGCGCGTTCACCTACATCACGCCCTTTGATTCGCAGATGCACGGCGGTGTTCAGGCTGCTGGCCAACTCGCTTCGACTCTAAGAAAGAAGACTTTGGCGGATCTCGCACGCGATGCGGCGAAGCCGTTTGTTGGCATACGTGGTGCTCTCGGGCGCAAGTTCGGACCGGGCGAGGTGCAACCAAGCGAACGTGCGCGTCTCTCCGGCATCAATCGAATTGGCTCGCACACCGCAGCGCAGGTCGTCGGTCTGGCTGAGCGCGCAATCACCAATTGGTGCAACTCCGACAGCCCGCGGATACAGCCTCTACACTTCAAACGTGTGCTCAGCCGCTTCATCGATGTAACGCCGTACATCCTGGCAGCCGAAGCGTTGTGGGCGACTACGTGGGCTCCTGGGAAGAACTCCCGACCGTTCACTCTGCACCTTCACTATCTGGTGAAGTGGCTGAACTTGCAGGACGCGCCAATCCCAAGGTCCTATGGGACCCTGCTGGTTGACGAAGCCCACGATCTCATGCCTTCGTGGCGGCACTTCCTCGATCGTTATCCAGGCGGCTGCATCTTCTTGGGCGATCCCTATCAGCGTCTAAGCGGTCGTATCCCACGGCATGGGCGGAACAAGATGCTAGTGATGAACCAGTCCTTCCGGATGGGGCTGCAGGGCGATGACGCCATTCGTCGCACATTGGAGAGCGCACCCGAGAAGCGAGTGATCGACCTCTTCGCTGGATCGCGCTCGCATATCACCCGCGTTCGCCAAGAGCGACAGCGAACAGGGGAATTGCACGAAGGTCTGCGAGTTTACGCAAACGAGTGGGCACTGCTTGAGGATGCGCAGAGACTCAAGAATGAGGGAGGGCGATTTCGAGTGTTGCCAGCGACGCTCCGGAATCTGCGCAAACTGGTGATCGGGGCCAGCACCTTATACAACCAGCCTGAGTCGACCTGGCAGGTGCATGCCGGTGGGTATCGCACGTGGGCCCAGTTCGCGGCCGCGCAAGAGAAGGACGGTCGGACTAACGTCGTCCGCATGTTCGAACGTGGCTACAACTTGTCCAAGTTCCAAGAAATGGAAGATTCGCAGGCGGCGGAGGGGCAGCAGAGGATCACTCTAGGGCTGGTTGCCCACGTCAAGAATCTGGAATCCAGCACTGTGACGTTGAACGAATGCTGTTTCACCGAAGCACAAGCGCGACATGGGCATGAGCCTGCCCATGCTGTGTACCTTGCGATGTCTCGCGTAAGAGATGAGCTGTGGTTGCCACGTGATGCCTTCGACCGGCTGGCCGAGCTCAAGGCCGAACCCGCCGAACCATGGGAGCTTCCGCTGCCGGCGTGAACCGGTCCTTTAGCCCGACTTTTCCTCCTATTCTTGAATGATCTGCATGACTGAACAGATGCCCCGGCAGTACACCCTGGACGACCTCGAAGCGGCGCTCGCCGAGCGTAGCGAGGTCGAGCGACGATGGTCTGAGTACTCGGGTAACAACCCCAACAAGTTCCATTCCGAGCGGCATGACGCGCACATGAGGGTGCTGAGGATCGAGGGCGAACTTAAACGCGCAGGTGTCATCCCCTACAGCGGAGAGGAGCTGCTCGCGCACGAGCTGGATCGGCTGTATCCCGACGCGCCTAGTCGCAGCATTGTCGAGCACGGCGGCCGACGCTACCAGATCCGCTACTTGCCAAACGGCCTGTCCAGGGCCGGCAACGTCAAGGGCGGCTACTCACATGTCTGGCGAGAGCTGACGCCCGAGCAGGTCGAGGTTGAGCGCCAGAAAGAAGTGCGAAGGCGCCGCCGAAAGGAGGCGTGATGTGCTCAAAAGCGCACTGCCGAGCTGGAAGTCCCCGATCCGTCCTCTGATCGAGGCGCCGATCTTCTCGGCGCCTGCCGCTAATCGTGGAGCTCTGATGCCTGCCATCGCCCTGGTCCGACCCGTGGGTCAGAAAGCATTTTTCCAAGCCAATCTCAGATAATTCTGAGGCGTCATTGGCTGAGTTCGGCGATACTCAGGCCAATGTAGATGGCCGTCTATGGCCGCAGCCCCAAGTGTTTCTTCAAGGAGCAATCACGGATGACAACCCAACGTACTTCCCCCGAAGGTCTGCAGGCCGAGATGCCATGGCCGCTGCGATTCGATTCCTTCTCGTTCGGGACTCGCGCATTCAATACGCTTCGTTGCAACATCATCTTCAGGGGGCATCAGTTCGCACTCGATGACGAACTCGACGGGCCATCCGGCCCGCCGCCGTCTCCGGACTGGAAGGATCGCTGGACTGCCAGCTTCATTGTCGCCAACTGGATGATGCCACCCGGTCCCGTCGAGATTCGATGGACTTCGTTGGATGGCGTAGAGCATTACGTCGAAATCGACCTCATCAAAGACATCTTTCCCGACCTAGCGGTGTTGCATAACGTTCCCAAAGAGGATGTTAACGAAGCTTGGGCGCGGTACGACAAAGATACGCCGGATGTCCTGATGGAAATCAATGACCGGACCATAAATGTCTACATGAGTGCAATGGTGCTCACCAAGTCTCCGCCGAATCCAGCCCGCCCTGACGTCTTGTTCCGAAATGACTTAGTGCTGGCTTGGACGAAAAACTACTAAGGGAATGGGCGCGACATGGAAGCAGACAAGAAGAAAAGGCATGTCGTCCACCTCGCCGAGGACGGGATTCCCAAGGACGACGTTTCGCACTACGCCGCCACAGCGGATCATCTGAGCAGCTACGACCGGGCCGCTGACGCACTCTATAAGTTCAAGGTGCCAGCGTTGCTCGACACCAAGGATCGGCATTCGTATCTCTTGATCGGGTTGATGGACGGCACCGGAAACGATGCTGCACAGGACCCGGTTCACAAGACCAATGTCGCAAGGTTCGAGAATCACGTTCTGAGCTTAAAGCGGGCAGGCGTGAACATCGATGTCGAGTATCTAGCGGGGCCAGGAACCCAGACCGACAAGTTCACCAACATATACGACTCGGCTCGGGGCGTTACTAGCCTCGACCGCGCCGAGGAAATGTACGAGCGGTTGGTTAGAAGGGCCCAGAAGATTTACGCGCTGGACCCCGACGCGCAGATTGCGATCCACGTCGAAGGATTCAGCCGAGGCGCAAGCCAAGTGCCGCTGTTGACGCGGATGATTCACGAACGTGGCATCCCGGACCGTAGTCGGGCCGAGTATATTCAAGACGAGCACGGAAACGTATCTAAGACCTATCCGCACTTTCATCAAGCGCCAGGGCGTACGCCGATGTCGGTCGGCTTGTACGACCCTGTGGCAACCGGCACGATGGAGCTCTATGACCGGCGCTTGCCGCCTTCAGTCGTTTCTGGCTTTCAGATCAATGCAGCCGATGAGAGGCGCGGAACGTTTCCTGTTGACCGGATCATTCCGAAGGGATTGTCGGAGGATGGACGCTTTCTGAGCGTCAGTGTGGCCGGCGCTCACTCGGACATTGGCGGCAGCTATCTGCGAAACGGCCTCGGTACGCGCAGTCAGAACTTGATGACGGATTATCACAACGCCCTGTTTAGCGAGCCGCTGTTACAGCGGCTTCCGGAAACCTACGATCCGCGTCTCAACGTCATTCATCGTTCGGAGGAGGGCAATCTCCTCTTTCGTGTTGCTCCAAAGGCAGACCGTGCTTCGCCGAAAGGTGAGGTCAGTTCCCTCGTTCCGGATTACTCGCGCGGCGCGCGGGCGGGAGAGGTTGCGCATACCGCAGTGCATTCACCGGAAGCGTTGAGCGATGAGCTTGCGAAGCTGGCCGAAGGCGCGCGTCCGGCCGTTCGCTCGCTTCCCACAAGGATGACTGCGCCGGTGGCTGAGGTTGCGATGTCGAAGCTGTTGACTGACGCCGGTAACGTTGAAGTCCGGCCGTATCAGCCGCTAAGCCCAGGTCACAAAGTGTTAGCGGCAGCCGGCGTCGCCGGTATCGCAGCGAGCGTGGTGGACGCCAAAGCCAGTGCCGACCGCGCTAGTACGCTGCTATCGCAAGACAGCCCGCTGGCCGCGCAATCCGAGTTGACGCACTACGCCGCGCGCGGGACGGGCGGCTGGATCGGGGGGGCGACAGCGGGCGTGGTCGCCACGGCGGCGGCAACTGGCCCCGGCGTCGTCGGTTTCATCGTCATTGGTGGCGCGGCCGTGGCGGGCAGCCATGTGGGCGAGCACGTTGCTACCGTGTTGGACAGCTACAAGACCTTCAAACAGACTGATCGACAGGGCGTTCACTGGGAGTCCAACGGGCTCCAATGGGTGCGGAAAGACCTGGGCGACATGATCGACGACGGCCAGAACGAGGTCGTGAAGCAAGACTTTTCGGCTGATCCGGAGAAGGCAAACGAGCTGAACTACAGGGCCAGCAATTCCGCAACCGAACTGGCCATTGGGAAGTTGCAGCCACCGCGTAATCCGTACGCGCAGGCGGCGACGGACAACGATCCGCCGAGTCAGCGCCGCGCCGATTGGGAGCGTAATCCGCAGACCGGCACCTGGGATCGCAGGGTCGTCCTAGGGTTTGAGCAGCCTGGCGTGCCAATGGTTCGAGTCGATACGGCAAGCCCCGAACGTGCAGCCGAGCTCGATCGCTCCTCCCTTCAGGTCATCCGCGAGAACATCGCCAACGGACCTGCCCCCATGGCTGCGCGCTATGAGATGGTGCATCGAAGCGAGGGCTGGGAACGGTTCGGCCCGGTACCGCCCTCCATTCAATCGGCGCTCCGGGATGATTCGCTGATTGCTTCGGATGGGAAGCTGTACCAGCGCACGCCAGACGGGCAATGGCAGCGCAATGGCGAGTCCGCGGTGGCCGCAGGAAATCTGCGTCAGGAACTGGAAAGCACGCGCGCTGTGCTGCAACCGCAGTTGGCGCAGCATGAGCAACAGGTTGCCGCGATACCGAATCGGCAGCCGCCGACGTTGGAGGATATTGAGCGGAAAGACCTGTTGACGACCTTGAAGGTGCGCGGCGTTCAAGCCAATCCGGAGGAATTGGAGGCGATGCTGGAAGCGGTAAGGCGTACCCAGCAAGAGCAAGGCATCAATCCGCTAACGACATCGCTTCATCTCGAACTAAGTGCAGACAAAAAGTTCGATATTAATAGTCCGATCCAACATGTCGGCCGTGACGCGGACGGCGCGAACCGGCCTCAGGCCGTCACGAGCCCCTTGGAAGTACAAATGGCGATGCTGGATCTGCGGTCACCGCCGCCCACGACGCCCGAGGCTCCTGAACTCCGAATTGCGAATCTGTCTCCGCAGCAACAGGCGGCCTTGGAGCAAGTCGTTCGCGAAGCGAATCGCTTAGGTCTGAAGCGGGATGATGTTCAGGACACTGCCCGCCAGGCTGTAGCGGGTGCGGCGGATCGGGAACCCGAAATAGTCGTTGGGGCAATCGACGTCGATCGCCTGCGACCGGCGCCCAAGGTTGAGGCGTCATCGGATGCGCCATCACCCGCGCCAACCAAGCCCGCGATTGCTGAGATCGCAGTGGAGAAGCCGAAGGAGCCGCAGCGGGGTCAGAACCGTACAGAAGATGGGCATACACCCGCCGAATCTCTGGACGGCGCGCAGCGCACCGCCGCCGCCCCTCCGGTCGTCCCTCTGACGACAGCCTCACCAGTTCGCGATGCACGGAACAGCCGTGCGTTGGCCGAACCGGAATCGCCATCAGCACCGAAACAGGTCGAGCCCGCGCCGGTTACGGTGGCGTTGGCTGAGCCAGTTAAGCCGGACGTCCTGGTCGCTAAGCCGCCGGCGCAGCAGGTGCCCACACTACACCCCGCGCCAGCGCCGGACGTGCCGACACCGACGCCTTCCCAACCCGCCCCTCAAGTCACACCGCCTGTGGCGGCAGAGGCCGCGTCCGTACCGGACGACGGCACCTTGCGGCGCGGCGACCGAGGTGATGACGTCGAGATGCTGCAGTTCCGTTTGCAGCGCGTCGGTTATCGCGGAACTGAGGAGAATCCGATCCCAGAGCGGGGGCACTTCGACGCCGCGACTGAGCATGCTGTCCGTCAGCTGCAGCGCGACCATGGCCTACCCGATACCGGGCGTGTCGACCCGGATACCGTTCAGGCACTTGCGTTAGCCCAGCAGGCCAAGATTGAAACGCAGAAGGCCGAAAAGTCAGAGGTAGAAGCACTCACTGCCGAGAAGGCACCGAACCCAGCGGAACCGGCCTCGGCGCGCGACGGCCGCGTCGCCGAGCCGGCCGCGGCAGCGATGGCTGCGTCGCCGCCCAGTGGGCGTCCGAACGAAGCTGCCGCTATCAGACCAGAGCCTCCGGTGGCGCCTAACGAAAGCCAGTCAACCGCGCGCGAGCAGCGGTACGCGCAGAACGGGGATGCTGCCGGCAAGGCTATTCCAGAACGGTCGACAGCGAGTCCGGACCTGTCGGGCCTATCTTCTGCGGATAAGGCGATGTTCGCGAAGATTCGTGGAAAGGTATCGGCTGACGTGCCAGACGAAGCGGTGGCGGCGGTGATGCTAGCGGCCAAACGCAACGGTATCCCGGACGCGGAGAGCATCGGGCCCGTCGGCGTCGCCAACGGGAAGCTTTGGGTAGGGGCGCAGATCCCCGGCTACCATGCCGGTGTCTCGGTCATCGATCCAGCCCCGCCGATGCAACACACCTTGCGCGAAACCCAGTCGTTCAATCAGCAGCGCGATCAGCAATTGGCAGAAGCCGCGCAGCGCGCGCCGGATGATCCGAGCCGAGGACCGAAAATGTAGTCGCGACCTTGAGTGGGTCGAGCGCAAAAAATAGCCTTGCGATGCCGGCAACGGAAGCTGCTGGCAAAAATCGATTGGAGATGTCGAATGCAACTGAGAATGTCATTGCGTTCCTGGTTTCTATTATTCTCATGTCTCTGCGCGCCACTCACGATTTGGCTCTTCGGCTGGCCGCTTGGCGTCCTTCTAGCATTCGTGTCAGGCGCGGTCTTTTGGTCAGTTGCGATAGTCGCATTAGTTTTCTGGGGGAGCCGCGGCGGTCGAAACCCTTGGCAATAGGTCGAGAAGAACGTTAGATGAGCCTGACCACCGCATCTTGGATGGTCTACCTGTTGGCCGACCAGCGCCGCGGCCCGTATGTGGTCGGGGTAGGCGGCCTATTCGATGATGTGATGCTGGAGGTTCGCGAAACCCATCGCAAGCGAGTCGCGGCGTCGGGCGATCGCCACTTAGCCGCCTTCTGCTTGGTGTGGTATGAACGAATGGAGACGTACACGGAAGCGCGCACGCGCGCGGCTGAGATCCGGCGTTGGCCATACCGTTGGCAACGCCGCTTGGTCGAGTCGGTTAATCCAGACTGGTGGGAACGCTCCCAAATGGAATCGGGGTTTCCCCGCGAGTTTTGGCAATCTATTCCCGAAAGGGTTAGCAGCAGAAGCACATCTGTTTAGTCAGCAGTCTGTCGTCAAGCAATACCTGAGCTAATGCTTCTGCGAAGGTGCGGAAGCGCGCCTAGCTAGGTCTCGGAGATCCCTCAGTGGCTGACGCATACCCGTCGTTGTTCAAAGCTGAACACAAACGCTACCCGCCATTCGGGCGATGCATCTATTGCGATGCAACTGAGAATCTAACCACGGAGCACATTATTCCGTTCGGACTCGGGGGGACGTTTGTTTTGCCGGAGTCTAGCTGCGCCTTGTGTTCAAGAGAAACCAGCAGGGTGGAGCGGACCGTCCTGCGTGGAGAACTATGGCCCGTTCGGGTTCTTCGAGCTCTAAGCTCAAGACGGGGGCACCGTCACGCGCCGTCGTCCTATCCGCTTACGATTGAGCGAGGTGGTCTAGAAGAGATAGTTCACTTGCCTGTTGAACAGTTCCCTATCCTTGTCCCATTCCCCGACTTTGCCCCTGCAAGGTTGGCGGTTGGAGCCGCATCAAAGCCGGGAATCGACTTGGCAGGGATTGTGACTGTCTCATTTGGTCCCAATCCGAACGAAGTGTTGCAGGCGCTGAATGCGACTGCCATCAAGCCGTATGTTGGCACTCATCCTGTTTCATTCGCCCGGATGATTGCGAAGGTTGGATATGCGATGGCCGCAGCAACTGGCGCTCTATCCCTCATAAGGAACCCGTCTCCAGTACGCCAGGCAATCCTTGGCGTCAACGCAAACATCGGCGATTATGTTGGGACATTGACCTATCCAATCACGAGATATGCGGACCAACTCCATCGGGTTGCTGTTCTTCCTGACAAGAACCTGGGTCAGCTGGTTGCGGATGTGCATTTGTTCAGTGATTCTCAATCTCCTCGCTACGGTGTTCTACTTGGAGAGCTGGCTTGATTTTCGTTCCTAGGCGTGGTTCGTATGTCTCCCAGCAACGCGTGGATGTGCTGATCTGAACTTGGGATCTTCAAAGGGGGGGTAGGATGAAAAGGCTGTCAATTGCACTCGCCTTGTTTTTGTTGCCGCTGAGTGCTGGCTGTCAGGTGCTATGGCGTGATGTTCAAGCTGGTACTACGATCGAGCAAGTCAAGATGTTGGTTCCTGATGCGAACGAACCATCCCGGCCGTCAACGCTCGCGGGCGGAGCGATGATCGGGCTCCTTGAACTCGACGGATTCCAGTTGGCGGATCTCGACTTCAAAGCAACTTTCTACTTCAAAGACGGGAAGGTCGACCGAGTCTTCCTTAAGCCCGTCGAGAGGCCCAATGGGACTGCCGCAAGAGTCGCTGCCCTCAAAGTAAAGGATGGGCTTCTAGCGAAATATGGCAAGCCGGTGTCAGATGAGGAGCAGAAGGGGATCCTCGGCGTGGACCAAACAACGAAATGGCTGAGCGGTGAAACTATCATCAGATACTCTTTTACCCAGTATGGAAATGATGGAACTGGCTTCTTGCAGGTGATCTATATGGTCCCGGATGACACCAGAAATCTATAGGTGGGCGTCTTAGCCAGATGTCGACATCTAGTGAGCAGCGAGGGTCTAGCTCGTAATCTCTGGGGGCATGTCGACTCCTGATTGGCTGCCCAATAATGGGTCCGGACCGCCGCTGTTGTGAGGCTCTCGTAGATTGGTGCAAGGACTTGTGCACCACTCAGAGCCAACTCGGTCAGGTACCAGGTGTGACTAGTGGTCTAGAATGTAGCTGGCGCTCAACGCGCCTACAGGGGGCCGCGCCGGTAGGCGGGCCATACAATTACAGCCCGCAAGGACCGATCGCATGAATGCACCTGCAGCTCTACCCACTTCGATACCGAATACCGCTGGCCGCGCCGCCTGGGTCTGCTTGGCGATTGCCTGGGTTACTTTCCTAGTGCCGATTCCCGGCATCGGACTTTTCATCGGCTGGCCGCTTAATCTTGTCGCCTTTATCCTCGCCATCGTCGCGATGTCCAAGCGTGGCGCCTTCGCCGGACTATGGCAGCTCCTGGCATCGCTGATTGCTTCGCCGATTGTTTATTTCGTCGGCGTGGCGATCTTTGCGGGTACGGTCGGCGCATTGGGTGCGGCCGGCGAAGGCAAGTATGCGGCTGACGCCCATTCTCCAGCGGCCGAGGTTTCTTCAGCTGAAGCCGCTGACCGAATTGCAGTTGAAGCGGGAACTCTCCATAAGGCTTACGCCGCGAACGAGATCGCAGCTGATCAGCTATACAAAGGAAAGCCGCTGAAGGTGTCTGGAACAATTGCGGACATTACCTCGGACGTTTCAGACGAGCCGGTTCTTTCGCTCCGAGTGAGCGACTTTGAATCAGTTCACGCGACCGGCCTGACAAAGGATGTTGCCGCCACTCTCGCTAAAGGACAGTCGATCACGGTTAGTTGCGTTGGTGCCGGGGAAGTTATCGGTACCCCGCTCCTCAACGACTGCGAGCTCTGACGCGTGCTCTAGACAGCCGCTTCTCGGCTAGGTCGTGCCGCAGACGTAACGCACAACGAACGAGGATGGGCTGAGCCTGTCCTCGTTTTTTCTTTGGCCGTTCTACTTGAGCGCCACACTGCAGCGGCGAGTTGAGTTCATGCTCGCTTCAATGCACGTAAAAGAACAAGTTCCGAGCAATCGGCTTGTTTCCGTCTCGACAGAATGCCCAACGGTCAATGCAGTTCCTCCCTCCACTTCCGTCAACTTGAAGCCATCGAGCTACTGGATCGATCCCTACTCAGGCCGCCGATTCTTGGCCCCAGGACCAGACGCCATTCGGACTGCTTTGATCGATGCATGTCGGCCCAGGTGTCCCCAAAGGGTCCCTCGACACGGAGCAGCTTGCGGTGGACCAGGCGCGAAGGCTCCCCCCATTCATCGGCCTCTCGCTCCTCGATCAGGGCGGCTACGGCTTCGCCGTCCGCATAGAAGTTGGCCTTGCTGGTGCTCTTAAGTCGGCAGGGGAATCGGGAGATGCAGATCGGCATGGGCGACATATGGTAGCCGGGCGCCAGTCACATTTTTGAGTCGCTGGGCGTAAGATCTGGCCAGATCCAGCCGGAGACCAGCCATGTGCTATTCCGCAAAGGTCCGAGCCGAGTACCGGGAGTACGTAAAGGAGTTCGGGGCGATCCTCTCGCTTGACCAGTACGTCGCTGAGTACTGGGAGCAGATGGGGGGCGATTGGATTAAGAAGATGCCTTCTGCCATCCGCGCTTGGTTCCGCGGTCCTGGGACCGAGGCGAAGGCGCAGATCGGCCAGGCCATCGAGGATTGGACGGCCAGGCAGATCCCGGAATACGAGGCTGAGCTGGCGAAGCAGCTTGCCCGCCTGGAGGAGAACGAACGAAAGCTGGCTAAGAAGATCACCAAGACCGCTCAGGAGGAAGTCCGCAAAGCGACGGCGAAGATTGAGTCGTCGGCCGCGATGCTGAAGTTGCTCACGAAGCCGAGTGCCGCAGCGGAGACCGCCCGCATCTTCCCGCAGTCAACCGCGCCGATCATCGTATGGGAGAACGGCCAGCGAGTAGTCAAGATGATGCGCTTCCAGTGCCGAAAGGCGGGCGCGCCATCGACCAGCGACTGGGTGATTGACCGGGTAACCAAGCAAAAGCGGATGTCGGGCACTTACAACGCTCGACGTGACAACCTGGAACGCTTCTGGCGAAAGCAATTTGGAAACAGCCACGGCATTGTAATTGCTGACACCTTCTTCGAGCATGTCTGGCGACACAACATGGAAGGGCGAGAGCTGCGTCCAGGCGAGAAGCGGGAGGACGTGATCCTCGAATTCGTGCCGGACACCGGCAAGACGATGCTGATCGCTTGCATATGGTCGCACTGGGATGGTGCCAGTGCCGGCGAGCCTGACGAGCCAGACCTACAGTCGTTCGCGTTCATCACCGACGACCCGCCGCCCGAAGTTGCCGCCGCTGGGCACGATCGGTGCGTAATTCCGATCAGACCAGAAAACGTGGACGCGTGGTTGCAGCCAGACCCCGAGAACCTGGCCGCCCTGCATGCCATCCTCGACGATCGCGAACGTCCCTACTACGAACATCAGTTTGCCGCGGCAGCCTGATCATGTCTGGCGCTCCGCCGGGTCCATTTTGCCTAGAGCGATCAGGAGCTCATCGATCCGAGCGCATACATATTCGTGGGCATCGCCATCGATACCGGCTAGCTCGACAATCGGGTCCGCATAGCAAGCGAACACGGGCCAGAACTCGGCGTCATCGGGGTGCAGGAGAGCGGCTTCGACTGCATGTCGCTCAAGGGCTTTAAGGCTCCCGCTGAGAAGCGTCAAGGTTTCGGGCGTCATGGGTCTCTCCAAGGGGGCGTACGAAGGCAAGCGGGAACCTGTCTCGCAAGAAGTCATCGTTCTTTGCGGCCCATCTTTCGCACCAGCGCCGCGCCTGGGCCTCCGAGTCGGCGACAGCGTGCTTACGCTGATCCAGTCCGCACCAGGCGTAGACGGTCACGAGCCACTGTCCGTTGCCGAGTGCAAGGATCTTGGCAAGGTCATACGTGTCGAAGCGAAGGAACCAGATCTCGTCGCCCGGGTTGGGGTCGCCCGGCTTCCAATGGTGGATGTCCCGGGGACGCCACCGGTGCCACCGATACCGTGATGGAGGTCGTGTTGCGGGCATAAGCGCATTCTGCGCCGGCCGATCTCAGCGGCTGCGACCGGCCATCGGGCACCCTGAAGCATTCATTTGGCTTCGTCCCATCCGGCATCCTCTCGACGACGAGCAACCTGCACTTCGTCGCTCGCTTGAGGCCTCCCGGCCGCCGTCTGCCTTGGCCCGTGCTGGCCACCCAAACGTGCGTCCTTGCCCTGCGCACCAACGAGGCGGGGGTGGCGGCGTCGTGAGGCCGCCAGGCTGTAAGCAGCGCCAACCGAGAGCCGGTCCGGCCTCGCGCAAAGCGGCAGGGGAAAGAGGGCGACAGGGCAGGCCCCTAGCGGCCGTCGGAGCGCCGGACCTTGTCTGGAGGACTGACTTGTCGGGTCTGCAGTCGTTGGGCGGGCTGCCAATCCCATGCAGCCTTGCCGTCGGTGCCGGGTTGCGGACTTGTTCGCTAAACTACGGTGGTTTGATGGTCTCCCCCCAGGAGCCCCCAATGACCCCCAACGGCCCTCATTGGCCCATCAAGAGGGTTTGAACCCGGTTCCCGTGGCTCCACCACTGCTTCTCCAATCGCGTTTATCTCCCGCACCGCGGGTCGAGAAACACCCTCATTTTAGTGGGTTTCAGCGTAAGCCGTGGTTCCGGAGAACCGGCGAAAAACGCGGTTTGGCGAAAAATTCGCCAGTCAGTCCTCTGTCTTCTCCCTACCTGTGGTCTCGGAACCGAAGGTCTGAAAATTCGGGCCTTACGAATCAATAGCTTAGCCGTGGACTATTTGCGAGTTTTTCGGCGATCAACACTGCAATCGAAACACAAAACCGCTCTCCGAAACCAGAGATGGCAACTAGAGCTGCGCATGCAGTTCCTGCAAATGTGATCGATCTTCACCAGAGCACATAGTCTTCGGTGAGACACCCGGCTTTCCAAGCGGGGCTAGGTGCGATTTAGATATGCCCGAGGCTCCCAGGTCCAAACTAGTCTCTTCACGGATGGGAACGCGCAGGCATCACGGTCGCCTTTTAGCCCCACCTCAAAGGTTATCCTGGCCACTGAAAGATGCCGGGCCAACATTCGCGCCGCTTCGCCGCTGTCCTTGGCGACCATGGATCAACGATCTTTGCCTTTCTTTCCTCGGCATTCGATGGGAAAGCCGCTGCCGCTCATCGAATCTACGACAATCCATCGTCCATCCCCCTGCGAAGCAAGATGGAACGCTCCGCACAAGTAAACTTTCGGCGGGGGCTTTGATTCGACCTGTGAACGCAGCGCCATTTCATAGAAACGCGGATAGGTTGAGCGCATCAACTTGTCAGTCGGTTCAAGCGGAATCCCGATTTTTGTAGAAGAGCAGTTGATTATCTCCATCCCGTGAGGGTTCGCGCGAAGGCACGCGGCTATCGCGATATCCTTCCCATTCAATAAGCGTCCATCACGTGTCAGGGTGTCGAAATCAGCTTGCGCAGATACCTCGTTAGCATCGTAATCGCACGAGCTAAGGCATATCACGCCTGCGGCAAAAATGCCTGATAGTCCTAATCTTGTTTTGGTCTTCATGGTCCGCATCCATAACGGCACGTTTCGCGTACCGAACTGGCAGCTTGATCCTCGATTTTTCCCATGTCGAAGCCTCCTTTTCGAGTCCCAAAATCTTGTGGGTGGTCGAACCTAAGACCCTGAGCCAGAACGGCCTCAGAGATGCTTGCATGACGTTCGTCATCTGTATGGAAACTTCTGCTACCAAGCTCGTAGGTACCCGCCGCACGACTCAGTTGCTCCCACCGCCCATGCCAGCCCTCATGGGTAGTCGTTGCCGCAACCATGAAGTCTTGTCCCCTTTGGCCCAAATTTGAGGCTGATTTATTGAGGACTGAAAAGTTAACTTTAAGAATGCCGCCTTTGGCAAGGCCAGTCCACGAGCCTGCATATTTGTTCGTGTCCTTAACTATTACCCCGTTCCCATCACCTCGAGTGCGCTGCCAGATTGTCGTGCCGTCGGGCCACGCGGAAGTGCAGGTGCCGCCGATTCGGCAGATCGCGGGCAACAAGCCCGCCGAGTGGCGGGCTTGTTGCGTGATGGGATCGACTTAATTGCGGCCCCTTTGTTTCCCTACAAGCCGAGGTTACTTTCTTGGGTTATGATTCGATCAACGCGACCATTTTGATCGAACACGACGATTATTCTCGTAATTTTCGTGATCGCATCCACTGGTGGCTCGAAAACGAAAAAAGTGAGGGTAGGCGATTCGAGCGCCTCCTCTTGAATAATTTCAGTCGGGAATGTCGAGGTGTCGGCCAGCGGAGGTCTGAACTCGAACTTTATGCCGCGGCCTTTCAGTAGAAGTTCGACGTTGGCACGAGTTTCTCCGACTCTAATTCCTTCAGTCGCAGCCTCGGCAGGTCCATGCCTCTGGCAAGAGGCCGAGTAGATACTGAAAAATGCCAACAGCAATCCATTGATAGCGCGTTTCACTGATTAGGCCCCTTTGGTTCGAACGGCACTCCAGTTGTAAGGTTGTTTCCCAAGGCGTTGTTGTTAGGGTCAGGCGTGGCAACAGGTCTAGTTCCAGTAAGACCTTGCGCAGCGTCAAATGCAAACGAATTTGAGTTTACGCCGCGCGCATTGTAGTTAACGCCCGCAGCATTCACGGCATTACTATCGCAACGACCCCGCTCAGCCCGATCACCGCGGCGATGCGCTAGCCAATCCCGAGCCGTATTCGGACTGAAAGACGACGACGCATCGCCGCTGCGGTGGAGGCTGGCTGGTACCGAAGCTCAACGCCCCTGGAACAATTATGGCGGCGGCTACACCGCCGCCGGGTACCGGAAAGATGGCGGCCGCGTGTCACTGCGGGGACTGATCAAGGCGTGCTGGCGGCACGGCCCCACTCGTGCCGCCTGCGGGCTTTCGGCCCGCCAGCCGCCACCTCTATCCACCGATCTGCGATCACGACACGAGTCTTTCGCTCGCGGCGCCTCAGCGCGCGGACTGGTTCAACTGCCTCAGTTGCGTTGAAGCATCAGCGCCGATCTGGCGACTGTGCGCACGAAACTTCTCATTCATCGGCTACTGATGCTTTTGTGAGTCAAGTCGCATTGACGCGAAATAGAAGCCGAATTCTGTGAGACCTATCAAGCATCGATCAAAGAACTTGGCCGCAGCTTCCGCCTGACAGCGTAGTAGCTGGCGATGCGCTAAGACGCAGATGCTTGAATCCAAGACGACGGCACTTCCGTCGAATCACGATCCACAAACTGCTCGACGACACTGTTGCGGTAAGCAATGCCATGCGCATCGGTCCCGTGGAGCCAGCGGCATGACCGCCGGTGAAGGCGGCAGCGGCGCCTCATCCAATCCTGGAAGCCAAACAAGATAAGGAGATTCCATTATGGCAGGCATCAAATGGTCGGACCCCCAATCCCTGGAGTACATCCCCGACGGCAAGCTGGTGACGTTCACGGCGATGCATCAGGCCGAATACACGCAGTACGTCCAGGTCGTCGACTCCGGCGGTAACCCCATCAGTTTCTATTGCCTGGATG